>JACPTK010000097.1 GCA_016192825.1 Betaproteobacteria bacterium
ATTTCGACCGCCCCAACACACTGCCCGGTCACGCTCACAGCGCGCGTTTCACTCTGCCAAGCCGCTGTCGCGTTCGCGCAACCACCCGCCGCCATCAGCGATAACGATCCACAAGTGTGGAAGCTAGGCTAGGCTTGCGCTCACTCGCCACGCCGTTTCCAATATCGCCTGACGCCGTCCAGAAAGGACGCGGCGGCCCTCCCCCGCGCCTGTACGTGATCGAGCGCGGGGAAGTCATCAACATCGCGAAGCCGGGGGATGCCCACGGAGACGCGCGGTGATTCGCATAATCGGAGGCGTGCGGCGAAGCGCAAGCGACTCCGCCAGAGGAGTCAGCGAGTCCGCAGCCTGATCTCGTCCAGCACGGGGAGGATGTACTTCCGGAACTGGCCTGGGTTCTCGCTCATCGGGAAGTGGCCGATCTCGGCCATGCTCGTAAAGCGAACGCCAGAGATCCGGTCCGCAGTCCAGCGCGTGTCCTCTGGCTGGCAGGAGTAGTCGTACTCGCCGGTGAGTAGATAGAGCGGGCAGCATGACGAATCGATCTGGCCAACTCGATCCCGCAAATCTCCTTCCACCCGGTAGTAGTAGAGATCGCCCTTGAACACGCCGGGGCCGCACTGCATGTAGCTCCAGAGCGTGTCCCAGCGCGTCTCCGACGGGCTTTGCGGCGCGATTAGACCGGACATGAGCGCACCGCACACCTCGCCACCATGGACGTCCGGCCGGTGGAGCCACGACGTGTCGTCGTACCAGGGTGTCATGTAAGCGGCGGACTCGAGCCCAATGAGCGCCCGGAAGCGCTCCGGATGCAGGCGGGCCAGTTCGAGGACGATCTTGCCGCCGATAGAGCAGCCTAGGATCACGGGACGCTGGACGCCGAGCGCGCTGCAGAAGGTCAAAATAAGCTCCACGTAGCTGGCGATCGTGAGGCGGTACTCCTCGTCCTGCCAGCCCGCAGGCGGCAGCGACTTGCCGTGCCAAGGCATGTCAAAGGCGATTACGCGATAGTGCTGCGTCACCGCCTCATCATTCATCAGGTGGCGGAACTGGCGACCGTCGGCGCCCGCCGTGTGCAGGCATACGAGCGGAATGCCCTGCCCCGCCTCCTCAAAGTAGACTCGGTGAGGCCGGCCAGCGAGGTCGAGGCGGATGTACCGACCGACTATGGATTCCAGCAGAGGTCGAGGCTCGAGGGGGGCCATTCGCCCCTCCCCGCGACGCGGCGCTGCCAGCACGTCCTTGATGTAGCGCAGGTTCACCATGAGCGGAACGAGATCGCCCTCGATCCGGGCCACGCCCGCCTTCTTCATGGCGAAGAGATCGTGATAGCCGGGGGCGGGTACGGTCTCCCAGAAACGCCGCCAGGCATCCGCGGAAGCGCGCACGGCAAAGCTCCAGGAACGCATTAGAAAGCGCCCCTGTTCCACGGAGTCGATGCGCCCCTCGACAACGCGGACGAGGTACTGCGCCTCGTCCACCTCCACCAGGAAGGTCGTCGTGAGATACCGGCCGCGCATGATGAGTGCGGCGTCCGCGTTGACAACCGCAGGCAGCGCCATGATATGCGCGTGGACGTCGCTCTCGGGCATGCCGGGCATTATACTTTGTAGCTGCTGTGGACGGGCCGCGAGCCCCTTGCTTGGTCAAACGCTATCGGCGGCCTTGACCCCCCTGAACGCTTACAGTCCTTGAAATACCGTGATTCACACTCTCGAACTGTGGAAGTTGGGCTAGCGCACTACGATATGGGGGTAAAAATGGGGGTTAGCGCAAGGATGAATCTAGATACCTATTGTGTCTCAAAAGGTTAATTCAGTTATTGGCGGAGAGAGAGGGATTCGAACCCTCGATAAGGCTTTTGACCCTATACTCCCTTAGCAGGGGAGCGCCTTCGACCACTCGGCCATCTCTCCGTTTGCTTCTCAATTAACCCGACAAAATTCGAATTCCAACTCCTCTCGACTCAGTGGTCGAAGGCGCTCGGCGCCAGGATTTACGAACGGCTGTGCCGTGACCACTCGGCCATCTCTCCGTTTGCTTCTCAATTAACCCGACAAAATTCGAATTCCAACTCCTCTCGACTCAGTGGTCGAAGGCGCTCGGCGCCAGGATTTACGAACGACTGCGCCGTGACCACTCGGCCATCTCTCCGTCTAAAAAATGGGACGGTGCCGACTTCATTCTTGTCCGGCAGCAATGTTACCCCGCCCGCGTGTTCTCTGGGAACGCCACCGGGCCCCATTTCTTGACCTACTCAATCCGCAGAATTTACCCTCTATTAAAGAAATGGGCGCGGAGCGAGCGCCCATTTCTTGACCACTCGGCCATCTTACCAGCCAATAGCTACGAGCTGCCAGCTTCGAGCCACCGGCAATCGCCAATTCTGCAAGCCGGTTCAAGCTGACAGCTGACAGCTGATAGCTGGTAGCTTGCAGCCTGCGCCTGTTTCACCCTGGCTGCTCCAGGCCGAACGCCTTGTGCAGCACCCGCACGGCGAGCTCCGTGTACTTCTCGTTGATCACCACCGAGATCTTGATCTCGGAGGTCGAGATCATCTCGATGTTGATGCCTTCCTCCGCCAGCGTGCGGAACGCGGTGCTCGCGATGCCCGCGTGCGAGCGCATGCCAACGCCGACCACCGAGACCTTGGCGATCCTGTCTCCGCTCTCCACCCCGCGCGCCTTGATGTGCTTGACCACCGGCTCGAGGATCTTGAGCGTCTTCTGGTAGTCGTTGCGGTGCACGGTGAACGAGAAATCCGTCATTCCGTCATGGCTCACGTTCTGCACGATCATGTCCACGTCGATGCTGGCGTCCCCGACCGGCCCGAGGATCTGGTAGGCGATTCCCGGCCGGTCGGGCACGCCGAGAATCGTGATCTTGGCCTCGTCGCGGTTGAACGCAATGCCTGAAATGCTCGCCTGTTCCATGTTCTCATCTTCCTCGAAAGTGATCAGCGTGCCTTCGCTCTCCTCCTCGAAGCTGGAGAGCACCCGCAGCCTGACCCGGTACTTGCCCGCGAACTCGACCGAGCGGATCTGCAGCACCTTGGAGCCGAGGCTCGCCATCTCGAGCATCTCCTCGAAGGTGATCGTCCTCAGCCGGCGCGCCTCCGGAACGATGCGCGGGTCGGTGGTATAGACCCCGTCCACGTCGGTGTAGATCTGGCACTCGTCGGCCTTCAGCGCCGCGGCCAGCGCGACCCCGGTCGTGTCCGAGCCGCCCCGCCCGAGCGTGGTGATGTTTCCGGAATCGTCCACGCCCTGGAATCCGGCGACCACGACGACGCAGCCGTCGGCAAGATCCTGGCGTATCCGCGCCTCGTCGATGCTCACGATGCGCGCCTTGGTGTAGGCGCTGTCGGTGACGATCTTCACCTGCGCGCCGGTATAGCTGCGGGCCTTCAGGCCCATGTCCATCAACGCCATCGAGAGCAGCGCGATCGTCACCTGCTCGCCAGTGGACAACATGACGTCGAGCTCCCGCGGGTCGGGGTGCGACTGTGCCTCCCTGGCGAGCGCGATCAGGCGGTTGGTCTCGCCCGCCATTGCGGAAACGACCACCACCAGCCGGTGCCCTTTCGCCTGCCAGCGGGCGATGCGCCGGGCGACGTTCTTGATGCGCTCGATCGAGCCCACCGAGGTGCCGCCATATTTCTGGACAATCAGTGCCATAGCCGACGCATCATGAAAAGGAAGGGATGTTCCCCGTGCTGCGTAACACCGGTCGTTCCGATCGTTCGGGCAACAGTCCATAAGGAACTTGTCGCGCCCGACCCCGACAAATTCCTAAAAAGTCGCGTATTTTAGTTGATTTTTCGGGGGAAAACGAGCCGCCGCAGCCGCCGCGCCCCTCATGCATGCGTCATGAGCGGTGCTCGCGGGCGGCCGGATGAACCTATTCGAGTGCCGGTGGTCAATCGGGTATCAACCGCAACCGCAGGCCAACATGAAGCCATTCGAACGCATTTCCAATCCCCGTCAAATCCGGCGCCGTCTGCGCCTCAACCAGCAGGAGTTCTGGTCGCGCGTTGGCGTGACCCAGAGCGGCGGCTCGCGCTACGAAAGCGGCCGCGGCATGCCCAAGCCGGTCCGCGAGCTGCTGCGGCTGGTGCACATCGAGGGCATCGAACTCGGCCAGGCCAAGGGCAGCGATTTCGAGGTCGTCACCTACCTCAAGCAGGCCAACCCCCGCCTTTACCGGAACCTGCGAAAGGCGGCGGTAAAGAGAAACGGCAGGAAAAAGTAGCTTGGGGCGCCCCCAAGGTATTGTTTTGGCGGAAGGGGTGGGATTCGAACCCACGATGCCCTTGCAGGCATGCCGGTTTTCAAGACCGGTGCGTTCAACCGCTCCGCCACCCTTCCCACACCGGTTTTGGCTCTGGCCGCGCCTTCGGCGCTTAACCTTGTCAGGTTAGCCCGCGCCGAAATGCGCCCCGCCAGCGTGCGACCCCGATCCGTCCCCTCCTGGAGGGAAATGGTACTTTGAAGGCCGATCACCACGCCGGGCGCATTTTCAAGACCGCCGCATTAAACCGCTCTGCCAACCCTCCGGTGATCGCCAAACGTCGCGGCCGTCGGGTATATTACACGCGTTATCAAGCGGTTGGAATTTACCGCTGCGTCCGAGTTGTTGAAACTTCTGGAGGCTTTAGGTAGTCTTACGGGCCAGAAGCATCCTTTTGGAAGGAGATCTCATGCAACTGCAACCGAATCCGGCCGTGTACCAAGCCGGCACGCAGGACCTAGCGCTGCTGCAGCAGCGCGTGCTGCGCAACACCTACCTGCTGCTCGCACTCACCATGGTACCGACGGTGATCGGCGCCTTCATCGGCATCAGCACCGGCGGCATCATCATGCAGCACCCGATCGTCAGCTTTTTCGTCATGCTGGGGGCGGTCATCGGCTTGCAGTACGCGATCGCCGCCAATCGCAACAGCGCGCTGGGGATCGTCCTGTTGCTGGGGATGACCTTCCTGCTCGGCTGGTTCCTCGGGCCACTGCTCGCCATTGCCCTTACGCTGAAGAACGGACCGCAGCTGATCGGCATTGCCGCCGCGGGCACCGGCGCGATCTTTTTCGTCATGGCCGGAATCGCGACCACCGTGAAGCGGGATTTCAGCTTCATGGGCAAATTCCTGTTCGTCGGCATGATCGTGGCGCTGCTCGCCATCGTCGCCAACATGTTCCTGCAGATGCCGGCGCTGGCGCTGACGATCTCCGCGGTCATCATCGCGGTGTTCTCGCTGTTCCTGCTGCACGACGTGAGCCGCATCGTGCACGGCGGCGAGACCAATTACATCATGGCGGCGACCGGCTGCTACCTGAGCCTGTTCAACATCTTCGCCAACCTGCTGCAGATCCTCATGGCGCTGACCGGCGAGCGCGATTGATCGGCCCGGGGCCGATCAATAAAGAGGGGCGCTTCGGCGCCCCTTCTGCTTCCCGGGATTCTATTTATCCATCGCGGTTGAAAACCGCGATGGATTCGACGTGCGAGGTGTGCGGGAACATGTTCACCACCCCCGCCGCGCTCAGCCGGTAACCGCGCGCCTGCACGAGCACTGCGGCGTCCCGCGCCAGCGTTCCCGGGTTGCAGGAGACGTAGACCAGCCGGCGCGGCCCATCGTCCGGCAGCGCCTTGACCAGGTCCACCGCGCCATCACGCGGCGGGTCGAGCAGCATCCGGTCGAAGCGCCCCAATCCGGCAAGCGGGCTTGCGCCGGACCGGTAGAGGTCCTGTTCGACGAAAGACGCGAGCGCCGACAACCCGTTTTCCTCGGCGTTCACCGTCGCGCGGCGCACCAGCTCCGCGCTGCCTTCCACGCCCACGACCGTTGCGCCGCGGCGCGCGATCGCCAGCGTGAAGTTCCCCACCCCGCAAAACAGGTCGGCCACGCGCTCGCCGGGCTGCGGGGCGAGCAGCGCGAGCGCGCGGCGCACCAGCACCGCGTTCATGGCATGATTCACCTGGGTGAAGTCGGTCGGCGCGAAGCGGATCCGGAGATCGAACTCGGGCAGCGCGTAATAGAGATCCGTTTCGTCCGCCGCCGACACGGGCGCCGCGCTCTCCGGCCCGCCCGGCTGCAGGTACAGCCGCACGTGATGTCGCTTTGCGAATGCCCGCAGCGAATCCGCGTCCGAAGACAGTAACGGCTCCAATATGCGGAACACCAGCACGTCCGCGCCCTCACCCAGTGCCACTTCGATCTGCGGCAGACGATTGCGGATCGAAAGCGCGCTGACGAGATCGCGCAGCGGGCGCAGCAGCGCGGACATCCGCGGCGGCAGGATTTCGCAGCTGTCCATGTCGGCAACGTAGCTGCTCTTTTTTTCGTGGAATCCGACCAGCGCGCCGCCCTTCTTCGGCACGTATCGCACCGTGAGCCGCGCGCGGTGGCGGTAGCCCCACGCCGGCCCGTGGATGGCCGGCAGGACGCTGTCCGGCCGGACGCGGCCGATGTGCCACAGGCTGTCCTCCAGCACGCGCTGCTTGATCGCGACCTGCGCGCGCGCATCGAGGTGCTGCAGGCTGCACCCGCCGCAGCGCCCGAAATGCGGGCAGCGCGGCTGGACGCGCGACGGGCTCTGCTTGAGCACCTGGCCCAGCGTCGCCACCTCGTAGCTCGGTTTCTTGCGGTAAACGGAACAGGTGACGATCTCGCCCGGTAGCGCGCCGTCGATGAAAACGGCTTTGCCGTCGCGGCGCGCGACGCCGCGACCTTCCTGATCGAGAGATTCGACCAACAACGATTCGATCGGCAAGCCCATCTTGGGGATATCCCGGCGGCGATTGAATCGTTAATGAAGGATCGGATTCGTACCGCCCAGGTACAAATCCCGCTCCGGCCTGCTGAAGAGACTCAACATGATGACCGCTGCGGCGGAGTTAGGACCTTCCAATACGGCAAAACACGCGTGCGTTGCTGCCAGAATTGGTGGTGACGCGAAGCGAGGTGCGGCCAATACGTCGATATTGGCAAACCGAGCGACAAAGTCAGCGCCGGTTCGGGCTGCAACCCCTTGTGGGCTGGCGCGAGTTTTGGCCCATGGCTATGTCGCAAGTCCCTTGCTTAGGTAGCTAAGCGGCGGGCCTTGCTTCGCGCCCTGAGCCATAATCGTGCCAGCGCATCGCGCGTTTTGCCGTATTGGAAGGTCCAGTGCGCCGCGAAGGCGGTAGCGCGATTCTAGCGCAGCGGCTTCAACCTACAAAGCTGAATCGCGGAGCGAAGACCAATTGCACCGCAGAGACCGCAGAGAGACGCAGAGAGACGCAGAAACAACGATCTTATTTTCCTTCTTCCCGCGTCCTGGCGGTTCGCTTTCACACCTGCCACTTCGCGAGGAATTCCTTCCAATGATGCTCGGATGATTTCTTGAGCGTCGAGCGCACGACCTCGCTCTCAGTCCTGAATTGCTGCTCGGTCAGAGCGCCGCGCATCAGCTGGAAGCGCAGGAAGATGAGATAAGTGTTGACCACGTCGGCCTCGCAGTAGTTGCGGATTTCCGCCAGCTTGCCGGCCTGGTAGGCGTCCCACACCCCCGACCCTTCCATGCCCAGCTTGCCCGGCAGCCCCATCAGCTGCGCAAGGTCGCTCAGCGGCGCGTTGGCGCGCGGCTGGTAGAGCGCGAGGAGATCCATGAGGTCGAGATGGCGGGCGTGGTAGCGGCTGATGTAGTTGTTCCACTTGAAGTCGCGATTATCCTCGCCCATGTCCCAGTAGCGCGCCGCCTTCACGCCGTGGATCAGGCCGCGATAGTGCAGCACGGGCAGGTCGAACCCGCCGCCGTTCCAGGACACGAGCTGGGGCGTGTAGCGGTCCAGCCCGTCGAAGAAGCGCTGGATCAGCTCGCCCTCGCTCTCGCCGCCGATCGACCACACCTTGAAGCTGTCGCGGTCCCGCAGCGCGCAGGAAATGACCACGACGCGGTGCAGGTGCAGCGGCAGGAAATCGCTGCCGGTCGCCTGGCGCCGAAGCTGGAAGGCCATCTCCGCGACTTCCCTGTCGGGGACGGTCTTATCCAGATCGTGGAGCCGGCGCAGCCCCTCGACATCGGGCACGGTCTCGATGTCAAAGGCAAGAACCGGCGTCATGATCCTGTCTATTTGCCTTTCAACCGGGGAAGACGCCCGTGGACAGGTAGCGGTCACCGCGGTCGCACACGATCGATACGATCACCGCGTTCTCCACCTCGCGCAGCACCTGCATCGCGGCCCACAGCGCGCCGCCGGAAGAGATGCCGGCGAAGATGCCTTCCTCGCGCGCGAGCCGGCGCGTCATGTCCTCGGCGTCGGCCTGCGAGACCTCGATGACGCGGTCCACGCGCGTCCAGTCGCAGATCTTGGGGAGGTACTGCGCCGGCCACTTGCGGATGCCGGGTATCTGCGAGCCCTCGGTGGGCTGGCAGCCGATGATCTGGATCCTCGGGTTCTTCTCCTTGAAGAATTGCGAACAGCCCATGATGGTGCCGGTCGTGCCCATGCTCGAGACGAAATGCGTGATGCGGCCCTGCGTGTCGCGCCAGATCTCGGGGCCGGTGCCTTCGTAGTGCGAGAGCGGGTTGTCGGGATTGGCGAACTGGTCGAGGATCACGCCCTTGCCCTCGTCGCGCAATTTCTCGGCGACGTCGCGCGCCATCTCCATCCCGCCTTCCTTGGGGGTCAGCACGATCTCGGCGCCGAACGCGGCCATGGTCTGGCGCCGCTCCACCGACAGGTGCTCCGGCATCACCAGGATCATGCGGTAGCCCATCATGGCGGCGCACATGGCGAGCGCGATGCCGGTGTTGCCGCTGGTCGGCTCGATCAGGGTGTCGCCCGGCTTGATGTCGCCGCGTTCCTGCGCGCGCCGGATCATGGAAAACGCCGGCCGGTCCTTGACGGAGCCGGCGGGATTGTTACCCTCGAGCTTGAGCAGCAGCGTGTTGCCGGACCGGCCGGGCAGCCGCTTGAGACGCACCAGCGGCGTGTTGCCGACGAAGTCCTCGAGCGTGCTGTAACCGGCGACGGGGCGCGCGTCCATGCCGGTATGATAACCGATGCCGTGGCCGCCCGCCGAAAACCTCCACTCTGGAAAAGGCTACGCTCCCGCTTTTTGCAGCAGCTTCTGGATGTAGCGCGGCACGCCCTGCTCGACCGTGAGGAACGGCGCGGCGTAGCCGGCGGCGCGCAGCGCCGAAATGTCGGCCTGAGTGCAGCTCTGGTAACGCCCCCTCAAGTCTTCCGGGAACGGGATGTACTGGATGATGCCGCGCTCGCGCATCGCGGTGAGCGTGAGCGGCGATTCGGCGCGCGCCTTGCGGCACGCGTTGACGGTGGCGACCGCCACGTCGTGAAAAGTCTGCGCGGCGCCGGTGCCGACGTTGTAGATCCCCGACCTGTCCGGGTGGTCGAGAAAGTACAGGTTGACCTTGACGCAGTCCTCGACCGAAACGAAATCCCGCCGTTGCTCGCCGTCCCCGTACCCGCCGCTGCCCGTGAAGAGACGCACGTGGCCGGTGCCGCGGTACTGGTTGAAAAAGTGGTAGGCGACCGAGGCCATGCGCCCCTTGTGCTGCTCGCGCTCGCCGTAGACGTTGAAATAGCGAAGGCCGGCGATCTGCGCGGTGCGCTCCTCGTAGCGCCGGCGCACGAGCTGGTCGAACAGCAGCTTGGAATAGCCGTAGACGTTGAGCGGCGCCTCGTGCTCCCGCGCCTCGCGGAACTCGCGGCTGCCTCCATAGACTGCGGCCGAGGACGCGTAGATGAGGTGCACTTCCTCGGCGATGCAGTAGTCGAGCAGCCGCCGCGAGTAGCGGTAGTTATTCTCCATCATGATGCGGCCATCGGGCTCGGTCGTTACCGCGCAAGCTCCCTGGTGCAGGATCGTGCCCAGCTGGCCGTCGAAGTCGCCTTCCTCGAGCCTCGCCAGGAACTCTTCCTTGTCGAAATAATCGGCGATCTCGCAATCGGCGAGATTGGCGAACTTGGCGCCGTCCGAGAGGTCGTCCACGGCAAGGATATCGGTGACGCCGCGTTCGTTGAGCGCCTTCACCAGGTTGGAGCCGATGAACCCCGCCGCGCCGGTAACTACGTAGTACATCCGTCAACCCAAATAGACAGGATTCACAAGATTAACAGGATTAAAGCCGTTCATTGACGTTCGTTCCCTGGTGTCTAATCTTGTTAATCCTGTTAATCCTGTCTATTTCTGTCCAAACAATTCCTCGGGCGTCACAACCGCGGTGCCGAACTTGCCGACCTTGATGCCCGCGGCGCGGTTGGCGAGCTTCACGGCGTCCCTGATGCGCGCGCCGCCGGCAAGCGCCACCGCCAGCGTGGCGATGACGGTGTCCCCCGCCCCGGTCACGTCGAACACTTCGCGGGCCTGCGCCGGAACATGCATCCGGCTTCCCGCCCGGTAGAGCGTCACACCCTCCTCCCCGCGCGTGAGCATCAGCGCTTCCAGGCCGAGCCGCCGCCGGAGTTGCTGCGCGCGGCGCTCCAGATCGGCCTCGCTTTTCCAGCTTCCGACGACCTCGCGCAGTTCCGCGCGGTTCGGCGTCACCACATGCGCGCCCTTGTAGCGCGAATAATCGTCGCCCTTGGGGTCCACCAGCACCTTCTTTCCGGCTGCGCGCGCCCGCGCGATCATGCGCGTGATGTGCGCGAGCCCGCCCTTGCCGTAATCGGACAGGACCACGACGTCCACGCGGTCCAGCATGCGCTCGAAGTCGCGCAGCTTGGAAGCCAGCACTTCATGGCCGGGCGCGGTTTCGAAGTCCACGCGCAGCAGTTGCTGATTGCGCCCGATCACGCGCAGCTTGACGGTGGTCCTGATGCCGCGGTCGCGATGCAGCTGCGCGTTGACGTGCTCGCGCTTGAGCAGGTTCTCGAGCCGGTCCCCGGGCTCGTCCGCGCCCACGACCGAAAGCAGGCTCACGTCCGCGCCCAGCGCCGCCGCGTTGCGCGCGACGTTGGCGGCGCCGCCCGGTCGCTCCTCCTCCCGGCCGATCTTGACGATGGGAACCGGCGCCTCGGGCGATATGCGGGCGACGTCCCCGAACCAGTAGCGGTCGAGCATGGCGTCGCCGACGACGAGGACGCGCGCTTTGCGCAAGGCGGAAGGATGAAGGATGAAGGATGAACTTCCGGCACGCCGTGCCGGAGCGATTCCCTTCTGCCTTCCGCCTTCCGCCTTCTGCCTTCCGGGTCCTGACTTCATCCCTGAATTGTATTCCCGCGTGTCATGACTGCGCGATTTCGTTCGCAATCGCGTTCAAGGCGGCGAGCGGGTCGGGCGCGCGGGTGACCGGCCGTCCGATGACGAGATAATCGGCGCCGCTCGCGACCGCCTGTCGCGGCGTGGCAATGCGTTGCTGGTCGTCCTGCGCCGCGTCCGCCGGCCGGATGCCCGGCGTCACCAGGCAGAAGTCCCTGCGGCAAAGCCGCCGCAATTCCGCGGCTTCCCGCGGCGAGCACACCACGCCGTCCAGCCCGCAGGCCTGCGCCAGGCGGGCGAGCCGCGTGACGGATTCCTGCGGGCTGCCTGCCAGGCCGACTTCCTCCATGTCCGCGGCGCCCATGCTGGTCAGCAGCGTGACGGCCGTCAGCTTCGGGCGGTCCGGATGCCCGGCCAGCGCTTCGCGCGCAGCCGTCATCATCGCGCGCCCGCCCAGCGCGTGCACGTTGATCATCCACACGCCCAGCTCGGACGCCGCGCGGCACGCCCCCGCCACCGTGTTGGGAATGTCGTGATACTTCAGATCGAGAAAGACGCCGAAGCCGGATTGCCGCAGCTTTTCGACGAGCCCGGGACCGGCAGCGGTGTAGAGCTCCTTGCCGACCTTGAGGCGGCAAAGCGTCGGATCGAGCCGGCCGGCGAGCGCAAGCGCCCCCCGCGCGTCGGGATAGTCGAGAGCGACGATGAGCCGGGGGTCGCTCACGCGTGCCGCCTCTGATCGTCTCTCATGGATGTCGGGCCTTCGCATCGGCGGCTTTCCGTCGATTCGCGGGTCGCAACCCCGGAAACCGGGGCCCCTGCTCCCCCGCTCACGCCGGTAACCTCGCCTCCTCGGTGCGGCGGGGAGAGTAGGTCTCCCACTCCGCGCACGCCGGGCAGTGCCAGTAATACTGTCGGGCCCGGAAGCCGCAGTTGTCGCACTTGTACATGGCGAGCCCGCGGGTATGCTGATTGACGAGTTCCTTGACCAGCTCGAGGTCCCGCCGGCGCTCGAGAGGCGCATCCAGCAGCTGCGCCTCGAGCAGCTTGTCCAGGCCGAGCAGCGTCGGCATGCGCCGCAGCTCGTCGCGCACCAGCCGGTAGGCCGGCTCGGTGCCCTGGCTCTCGAGCAAGCCCTGGAACACCACGTTGAGCAGGTCGAGCGATGGATATTTTGAGAGGTAACCACGCAGCAGGTTGACGCCTTCCTCGATCTTGCCCCGCTGGTGGTAGGCGTAGTAGAGCCGCTCGGCGACCAGCGCCAGATAGTGCGGGTTCTGGCTCTCGATGCGCTTCCAAGCCTCGATCGCCGCTTCCGGGCGCCCCGCCGCCATTTCGAGGTCGCCGAGCAGCATGTTCGCGCGCACGCACAGCCGGTGGTGCGCCAGCGCCTGGGCGAGATGCGGGCGCGCGGCCTCGGGCCGGGAGTGCATCATCTCGTTGATCGCCAGCTCGCAGCAGAAATTGGCGATTTCCTTCTGGTGCGAGCGCCCGGTCACTGCCTCGAGCCTGCCGGTGATGCCGATGGCCTTGTTCCATTCCTTCTCCTGCTCGTAGATCTCGAGCAGGAACTGCAGCGCCTGTTCGGCGAATGCGGTCGCGTCGAGTTTGAGGAACAGTTCCTCGGCCCGGTCGAGCAGTCCCGCCTTGAAGTAATCCTGCGCCAGCTCGAACAGCGCGGCCAGCTTCTGCTCGGCGGCGAGATCGGGGCGCTCGACGAGGTTCTGGTGCATGCGGATCGCGCGCTCGACCTCGCCGCGCCGCCGGAACAGGCTCCCCAGCGCGAAATGCAGCTCGATGGTCTGGGGATCGACCTTGACCACCTCGATGAAAGCCTCGATCGCCTTGTCGGGCTGCTCGTTGAGCAGGAAGTTGAGGCCCTTGAAATACGACATGGGAAGCGCGCGCGATTCCGACAGCAGCTGCTTGATGTCGACGCGGGCGGCGAGCCAGCCGAGCGCGAAAAACAGCGGCAGGGCAAGCAGCCACCAGTATTCGATTTCCATCACGAGACGTCAGCCCCCGACCGGTTCGGCCGTTCCCTCCGCGCCCTTGCGTCCGGTCTGGCGCAGCTCGCGCTTGAGCGCCGCGATTTCGCCGCGCTGCCGGAACACCTGCGCGAGCGCCGCGGAAAGGCCGGCTGCCACCCCGGCGCAGAAGGCGACCAGCAGCACGAACACCAGCGGCGCGCGCCATTCGCCGCCGAGGTAATAGCGCACCGCGACCGGCTCGGCGTTCTTGACGGCAAACGTCACGACCAGCGCGAACAGCAGGAACTTCAGGACCCAGGCGAGGTAGCGCATAGCCAGCTCCATAAGGAATTTGTCGGGCCCGGCCCCGGCAAATTCCTCAAGCGAAAAAAAGCGGCATGATCTTTCGATGATGCCGCCTGCAGGAAAACGATTTTTCTGAAAACGCCTATTTCTTGATGTCCACTCGCTCGCGCAGTTCCTTCCCCGCCTTGAAGTGCGGCACGTACTTCGCCGGCACCTGCACCTTCTCCCCCGACTTGGGGTTGCGCCCGGTGCGCGGAGGACGGTAGTTGAGCCCGAAACTGCCGAAGCCCCGGATTTCGATGCGCTGGCCCTGCGCCAGGCTCTTGCCCATGGCGTCGAGGATCATCTTCACCGCGAGCTCCGCGTCCTTCGCCACCAGCTGGGGGTAGCGCGCCGCCAGCTTTGCAATCAACTCGGACTTGGTCATGGGGCTCCCTTATTGTTGATTGGCCACATCCAGCTTGGCCTTGAGCAGCGCGCCGAGGTTGGTCGTGCCGGCGCTCGCCTGCTTGTCGCCGGAGAGTTTCTTCATGGCCTCGGCCTCCTCCGCCACGTCTTTGGCCTTGATCGAAAGATTGATGGTCCGGTTCTTGCGGTCGATGTTGATGATCATCGCCGTCACCTTGTCGCCCTCGTTGAGCTTCGTGCGGATGTCCTCCACGCGGTCGCGCGCCACCTCCGAGGCCCTCAGATAGCCCTCGACATCGGAGTCGAGCCGGATGACGGCGCCCTTGGCGTCGATCGACTTCACGGTTCCGCTGACCAGCGAGTTCTTCTCGTGCGACTGGATAAAGCTGTTGAAGGGATCGCCCTCGATCTGCTTGATTCCGAGCGAGATGCGCTCGCGCTCGACGTCGATCGAGAGCACGACCGCATCCGCTTCCTGCCCCTTCTTGTAGTCGCGCACGGCCTCCTCGCCGGGCCTGCTCCACGAGAGATCGGACAGGTGCACGAGCCCGTCGATGCCGCCGGGCAGCCCGACGAAGATCCCGAAATCGGTGATGGACTTGATCTGCCCGCGCACCTTGTCGCCCTTCTTGTGGTTCATGGCGAACTCTTCCCACGGGTTGGGCATGCACTGCTTCATGCCGAGCGAGATGCGGCGCCGATCCTCGTCGATCTCGAGCACCATGACCTCGACCTCGTCGCCGAGCTGCGCCACCTTGGACGGATGCACGTTCTTGTTGGTCCAGTCCATCTCGGAGACGTGCACCAGTCCCTCGATTCCGGCCTCGATCTCGACGAACGCGCCGTAGTCGGTGAGGTTGGAGACCTTGCCGAACAGGCGCGTGCCGGGCGGATAGCGGCGCGACAGCCCGACCCAGGGATCCTCGCCGAGCTGCTTGAGTCCCAGCGAGACGCGGTTCTTCTCCTGGTCGAACTTGAGCACCTTGGCCTCGACCTCGTCGCCCACCGACAGAATCTCGGAGGGGTGCTTGACTCGGCGCCAGGCGAGGTCGGTGATGTGCAGCAGCCCGTCGATGCCGCCCAGGTCCACGAACGCGCCGTAGTCGGTGATGTTCTTCACGATCCCCTTCACCACCGCGCCTTCCTGCAGGCTCGCCAGCAGCGCCTCGCGCTCGGCGCCCTGGGTGGCTTCGAGCACGGCGCGGCGCGACACCACCACGTTGTTGCGCTTGCGGTCGAGCTTGATGACCTTGAAATCCATCTGCTTGTTCTCGAACGGCGTGGTGTCCTTGACCGGCCGGATGTCCACCAGCGAGCCGGGCAGGAAGGCGCGGATGCCGTTGACCGTGACGGTCAGCCCGCCCTTGACCTTGCCGTTGATGACGCCGCTCACCATGCTGCCCTTCTCCAGCGCCTCCTCCAGCTCGAGCCACGCCGCGAGACGCTTTGCCTTGTCGCGCGAGAGGCGCGTTTCGCCGTGCCCGTCCTCGAGGGATTCGATCGCGACCTTCACGAAATCGCCGGCCTTGACCTCGATTTCGCCGCGATCGCTGCGGAATTCTTCAAGTGGGATGTAACTCTCGGATTTCAGGCCGGCATTGACGACGACGTAGTTCTCGTCGGCCCGGATGACTTCGGCGGTGATCACTTCGCCGACCCGCATTTCCTTGCGGGCGAGACTCTCTTCGAACAAGGCGGCGAAGCTTTCGGGGGTCGCTGCCGGGGTGGATGCTTTCATCATTCAGATTCAGGATGTTGGAGTTACCCGTCTAGGCGACGGGGCTGGTTGATCGAGCCGTGAGCCGGGGTGCGGTTCACGGCGCCCGTGATGCCTGTTTGTAAAGCGCCAGCACCTGCGCTATCGCTTCCGCCACCGACATCCGCGTCGTATCGATCAGGATGGCGTCCGCGCTCTTTTGCAGGGGGGCCGCGGCGCGATCGCTGTCGCGTCCGTCACGCGCCCGGATATCCTGCAAAAGGGCCGCCATGTTAGCACTCATTCCTTTTTCCATCAACTGCTTATATCGTCGTGCCGCGCGCTCTTCCGGGCTTGCCGTGAGGAAGATTTTGAGCGCCGCGTCGGGAAACACCACCGTTCCCATATCGCGCCCATCCGCCACGAGGCCGGGAAGGCGCCGGAACTTCCGCTGGCGCTCGAGTAGCGCGCTTCTAACCTTGGGAAACGCCGCGATGCGGGATGCGGCCTCGCTTATTGCCTCGGTGCGAATCGCATCCGTGACGTCCTGCCCTTCCAGTTCGACGTGATCTCCATAAAATTTCGCATTTATATTCAAAGCAATATCATGTAATCCTAATTCGTTTTCTAGATCCAACCGTGCCCGCGTCGCAGCCACGGCCACGGTCCGGTACAACGCCCCGCTGTTCAGATAGTGAAAACCCAGCGCGCCCGCCACGCCTTGCGCGACCGTCCCTTTTCCGGACGCCGACGGACCGTCAATCGCGATTACCGGCGCCGGCGGGACGGAATGCGAACGGGAGGCGGTATCTAAACCCTGCATCAGCGGGTTGTTTCGCTGATCCGCAGCCCCGTCGAGCGGCCAAGCTCGGCGAAGCCGGGAAAGGACGTGGCGACATTCGCGCAGTCCGTGATGGTGATCGGCGCCGCGGCACGCAGCGCGGCCATCGCGAAGGCCATTGCGATGCGGTGATCCCCCCTGCAGTCCAGCCTGCCGCCGCGGTAGGCTCCGCCCCGAATGCGCATGCCGTCCGCGGTCGGCACGGCGTCGGCGCCAACGGCTGCAAGACCGTCCGCCATCACCTGGATGCGGTCGGATTCCTTGACCCTCAGCTCCTCCGCGCCGCTCACGACCGTTTCGCCGCTGGCGCTGGCCGCCGCAATGAACAGCGCCGGGAACTCGTCGATGGCGAGCGGGACCAGGCGCCGCGGAACCTCGATGCCGCGCAGCGGCGCGCTTCTCACGCGGATGTCCGCCACCGGCTCGCCGCCCGACGTGCGCGCGTTCATGAGTTCCAGATTGGCGCCCATCAGTTTCAGGATTTCCAGCACGCCCGTGCGCGTCGGATTGACCCCGACGTGCTCCAGCGTGATGTCCGAGCCTTCGGCGATCGACGCTCCAACCATGAAAAAAGCAGCCGAGGAAATGTCGGCGGGCACGTCGATCGCGGCCGCCTTGAGCGTCGCGCCGCCCCGCACGCACACGGTGGCGCCGCTCCGCTCCACTGTGGCACCGAATCCCTGCAGCATGCGCTCCGTGTGATCGCGGGTGGGAGCCGGCTCGGTGACGCAGGTGCGGCCGGCCGCGTACAGCCCCGCCAGCAGCAACGCCGATTTCACCTGGGCGCTCGCGACCGGCATGTCGTAGCTGATGCCGGTCAAGGGGTGGCCTCCGCGTATCTTCAAGGGCGGCCGGCCGCCCTCGGCGGTCTCGATGCGCGCGCCCATGCGGGCGAGCGGATCGGCGACGCGTTTCATCGGGCGCCGGCGCAGGCTGTCGTCGCCCGTCAGCTCCGAGCCGAAAGTCTGCCCCGCCAGCAGCCCCGTCAGCAGCCGCATCGCGGTCCCGGCATTGCCGCAGTCGAGCGCGCCGGCTGGCGCCTTCAGCCCGCGCATGCCGACGCCATGCACGGTGACGTTGCCCTGCCGCGGCCCGTCGATCTTCACGCCCATGGCGCGAAACACGTTCATGGTCGCGAGCGCGTCCTCGCCTTCGAGAAAACCGGTGACGCGCGTCACGCCCTCCGCAATCGAGGCCAGCATGATGCTGCGGTGGGAAATGGACTTGTCGCCCGGGACGCGGATGCGGCCCTTCAGCACGCCACCGGGATCCACACGATAATTGACTGTCATTGCGCTTGCGTCGCGTCCGATGACAAGGATTGAGGATTGAGGATTGAGGATTGAGCAAACACGGTCGAATCCATTGGAGGCATTAACTCAATCCTCAATTCCATCGGCTCGATCCTGCTTCTTGACGAGCCACTTCTCGCGAGCGCCGCGCGCCTGCTCGAACATGCCCCTGAGGGCCGTCGCGTCGGATTGCTCGATGGCCGCGCGCATCTCCTCGAGCGCGTTCTCGTAATCCTCCAGCGCGGCGAGCAGCGCGTCGCGGTTGGCGACGCAGATGTCGGCCCACATCTCCGGCGAGCTGCCCGCGATCCGCGCCGTGTCGCGCAGCCCGCCTGCGGACAACCCGAAGAGCCGCCCGGGGTTGCGCCGCCGCGCCAGCATGCCGACCAGCGCGAACGCGATTACGTGCGGCAGGTGGCTTACGGCAGCCAGGATGGCATCGTGCTCCTGCGCATCGAGCCGGGTCACCCGCGCGCCACAGGATTCCCAGGCCCGCTGCACCAGCCGCGTCGCCGATGCCGCCGTTTCCGGCTGGGGCGTGAGGATCACGTTTCTCCCGCGGAAGAGCTCGGGAACGGCCGCCGTCGCGCCGCTCTTCTCGGTGCCCGCGATCGGGTGGGCGGGGACGAAGCGCGCGAACCGGCCGCCAAGGAAGCGGCGGGCGCATGCGATCACGTCGCCCTTGGTGCTGCCGGCGTCGGTGACCACGGCATGCGCCGGAAGGTGCGGCGCGATCGCCATCATCACCGCCGGCATCTGGCCGACGGGTGTAGCGAGCAGCACCAGGTCCGCGTCGCGCACCGCGCGCGCCGGCTCCCGCGACGCCTCGTCGATGACCTTGAGCTTGAGCGCGTCGGCAAGGTTGCGGCGCGTGCGGCCCACGCCGGCGATGCGCTTCACCACGCGCGCGCGTCGCAACGCGAGCGCGAACGACCCCCCAATCAGCCCGACGCCGATCACGACCAGCTTGCCGATCTTGAGCCTGGCAGGCACGAGTGGAGAATCCTTGACCGCAGAGGCGCAAAGACGCCAAGAATTTGCAAAGACTACCGAATATTACCGGAATATTCCGGATTTCCTTGCGTGTGCATTGCGCCTTTGCGACTTTGCGGTTGGTGGCGGTCAGATTGCGGCGAGCGCCCGCTCGAGCGCGGCGAGGAAGCGGGCATTTTCGGATTCCAGTCCGACGGTGACGCGCAGGTGCTGCGGCATGCCGTAGCTCGCAACCGGCCGCACGATCACGCCGGCTTTCAGCAGCTTCTGGAACACGCCCGCCGCGTCCTGCACCCTGAAGCTCACGAAATTGCCGTAGGAGGGAATGTACTCGATGCCGAGGCGCCTGAAGCCATCGGTCAGCTGGCGCATCCCGGCCCGATTGAGGTCGCAGCTCCTGCGCACGAAATCCGCATCTTCCAGCGCCGCGGCGGCGGCGGCAAGCGCCACGCTGTTGACGTTGAAGGGCTGGCGCACGCGATTCATGAGGTCCGCAATCCCCGCCGCGGCATAAGCATAGCCCACGCGCAGTCCAGCCAGGCCGTAGACCTTGGAAAACGTGCGCGTCACGACCAGATTCGGAAACCGCTGCAGCCAGGCAACGCTGTCGGCCTTGAGTTCGTCGGGCAGGTATTCGTTGTAGGCCTCATCCAGCACCGCCAGCACCTCGCGCGGCAACGTGGCGATGAACTCTTCGAGTTCGCGCGCCCGGACCATGGTGCCGGTCGGGTTGTTGGGATTGGCGATGAACACCAGCCGGGTTCTCGGCGTGACGGCACGGCGCATCGCCGCAAGATCGTGGCCGAAGTCCCTGGCGGGAACCTCGATGCCGCTGGCGCCGACCGCCTGCACCGCGAGGGGATACACGGCGAAGGCGTGCCGGGAATAAACCGCTTCCAGCCCGGGCGCCAGGAACGCGCGCGCCGCCATCTCCAGCACGTCGTTCGATCCGTTGCCGAGCACGATGCATTCCCGGGCCACGCCATGGCGGCGGGACAGCGCCTGCTTGAGCTCGAAGCCGTTGCCGTCGGGATAGCGCGCGAGATCGGACAGCACGGCCTCGATCGCGCGCCGCGCCGCGGGGCTCACGCCGAGGGGATTTTCGTTGGAGGCGAGCTTGATGATGTCCGTCTCCGCCACCCCCATCTCGCGCGCAAGCTCCGAGATCGGCTTGCCGGGCTGATACGGGGCGATGGCGCGGACATAGCCGGGGGCGAGGTCGCAAATATCCATGAACACAGTGTTGAGTTTTGAGTGTTAAGTGTTGAATTAACCGCAGATACAAGAACGCGTTCTTTCAACTCAACATTCAAAATTGAGCACTCAACACTCCGCTAGGCGACGGCCACCGGATAGGAGCCGAGATTCTTCAGGAACGTCGCCTTCTGCTTCAGCGCCGCGAGGGCGCGCGCCACGTTGGCGTCCCGCCGGTGGCCTTCGACGTCCACGTAGAACACGTATTCCCACAGCCCGGCGCGCGACGGCCGGGACTCCAGGCGGGTCATGCTGACCCGGTTCGCCGCCAGCGGCGTCAGCAGTTCGTGCACCGCGCCCGGCACGTTGCGCGCGGACAGGATGAGCGAAGTCTTGTCCCTGCCCGAAGGCGCCGCGTCGTGCTCGGCGATGACGAGGAAGCGCGTGGTGTTCTTTGCCTCGTCTTCGATGTTGCGCTCGATCAGTTTCAGCCCGTAGAGCGCGGCCGCGGTCCGCGGGCCGATCGCCGCCGCGCGCCGGTCGTCCGCGGCAATCCGCGCCGCCTCGGCGTTGCTGACGACCGCGGAGCGCGCGGCACGCGGCAAATGGCGGTCGAGCCACCGCTGGCACTGGGCAAGGCTTTGCGTGTGCGAGACGATCTTGCGCACGTCGGCAAGCCGCCCGCTCCTGCTCATGAGGCACTGGCGCACCGGCAGCATCACCTCGCCGCAGACCTTCGCAGGGGTGGAGAGCAGCAGGTCGAGCGTTCGCCCGATCGCGCCCTCGGTCGAGTTTTCGACCGGTACCACCCCGTATCCGACGGCGCCGGTCTCGACCTTGCGGAATACTTCGTCGATCGACGGGCATGGCGCGAGGGCGGTGCTTCCCCCGAAATGCTTGACCGCCGCCTCCTGGCTGAACGTGCCCTGCGGACCGAGGAAGGCGACCGTCACCGAATCCTCGAGCGCGCGGCACGCCGCCATGATCTCGGTGAACAGGCGGGCGAGCGCGGCGCCAGCCAGCGGGCCGCGGTTTTCGGCGAGGATGCCGCGCAGGACCTGCGCCTCGCGCTCGGGACGATAGACCTTGGATTCCTTGAGCCTGCCGATGCGCTGCGCGAGCCGCGCCCTCGCCGAAAGCAGCTTCACCAGCCGCCGGTCGAGGGCATCGATCTTGCCGCGGATTGGTTTGAGCGAGTCGGCCATGAAATCGATTCTAAACCGCCGGTGGCCACCAGTGATCAAAAGCGTGAGCCGTGATCCGCGATCCGAAACCCATTTCACGCCCCCGCAACGGACTCGATCGATTCACCGATCACGGTTCACGGATCACTCTACTGTCCCTCGACGGGCAGGTAGCGCACCGACAACACACCCTCGATCATGGCGACCTGCTCGATCAGCCGGGCGGGCACCTTGCTGTCGACATCCACCAGCGTGTAGGCCATTTCCCCCCTCGACTTGTTGATCATGTTGTGGATGTTGAGCTTCGCCTTGGCCATCGTCGTGGAAATCTGCCCCACCATGTTCGGCACGTTGGCATTGGCGATGCCCACGCGGTACGGCGATTCGCGCGCCATCGCCACGTCGGGGAAATTCACCGCATTCCGGATGTTGCCGTGCTCGAGGAAGTCCCGCACCTGGTCCACCACCATGATCGCGCAGTTGTCCTCCGCCTCGCGGGTGGAGGCGCCGAGGTGGGGAAGCGCGACCACGTGGGGATGCCTGGCCAGCTTCCGCGCCGGAAAATCGCAGACGTAATACCGGAGGCGCTTCGCCACAAGCGCCTCCAGCACGGCGTCGTTGTCGACAATGCCCTCGCGCGCGAAGTTAAGCAGGATGGCGCCGTGCTTCATCAGCTTGATCCGGCTTGCGTCGACCATCTTGCGGGTCACATCGAGCAGGGGCACGTGCACCGTGACGAAGTCGGCCGCCTTGAGCACCTCCTCGATGCTGTGCGCTTTGCGCACCTGCGCAGGCAGGCTCCACGCCGCGTCCACCGTGATCTCCGGATCGTAGCCCAGAACGTTCATGCCAAGCTTGATCGCCGCGTCCGCGACCAGGCTCCCGATCCGGCCCAGGCCGACGACGCCCAGGATGTGGCCCGGGAGCTCCAGCCCCGCAAACTGCTTCTTGCCGTCCTCGACCAGTTTGTGCAGCGTCTTGTCCTCGCCCTCGAGCCCGTCCACGAAATGCAGCGCCGGCACCAGGTTGCGCGCGGCGATCAACAAGCCCGCGATCACCAGTTCCTTGACGGCGTTGGCGTTTGCGCCGGGCGCGTTGAATACCGGAACGCCGCGACCGCTCATCCGCTCCACCGGAATGTTGTTGACGCCGGCGCCGGCGCGCCCGATCGCCTTCACGCCCGCCGGGATGTCGATCGCGTGCATGTCGTGCGAGCGCACCAGGATGGCGTCGGGCCTGTCGACATGGCTGCCGATCACGTAGCGCGCGGACGGCAGGCGCTTCAGCCCCACGCTGGAAATGGCGTTGAGCGTGAGGATATGCAGAGTGTCAGCCATGAGATTTCTCAAATGCACGCATGAAATCAACCAGCGCCGCGACGCCCTCAAGGGGCATCGCGTTGTAGATGGACGCGCGCATGCCGCCGATCGCGCGATGCCCCTTCAGTTGCGTCAAGCCGCGGCTCTCGGCCTGCTTGAGGAACTCCGCGTCGAGCTTCTCGTTGCGCAGCCGGAACTGCACGTTCATGCGCGAGCGGTCCTCCCTGACGACCGGAGAGTGGTAGAACTCGGTCTGGTCGA
This sequence comes from Betaproteobacteria bacterium, assembly GCA_016192825.1. Lineage (GTDB taxonomy): Bacteria > Pseudomonadota > Gammaproteobacteria > Burkholderiales > SG8-41 > SG8-41. The sequence continues at coordinate 22,668 of JACPTK010000097.1, forward strand.
GGTAATCATAGAGCAGCTTCGCCTTGGCGATGTTGATCTCCTCCATTTTCCCGAGGCCCCCGAGCTTCTTCAGCCACTGGAACACCAGGCCCGCCAGGTAGATCGCGTAGGTCGCGGGCGTGTTGTGCATCGAGTCCGCCTCGGCCTGAACCTTGTAGTCGAACACGCGCGGCGTGCCGGGCAGAGCCTGCCCGACGAGGTCTTCTCGCACGATGACCAAGGTGAGACCGGCGGGGCCGATGTTCTTCTGCGCCCCGGCGTAGATCAGGCCAAAGCGGCCGACGTCGAGCGGCCGCGACAGGATGTGCGATGACGCGTCGCTGACCAGCGGGACGCCCCCGGTGTCGGGGATCCAGTGGTACTCGACGCCCTCGATGGTTTCATTCGAAGTGATGTGGACGTACGCCGCCTGCGGATCGAGCTTCCACGTGTCCTGACGGGGCACGTACGTGAACTTGCCGTCCTCGGAGCTCGCCGCGATGCTGATCCGGCAATAGCGTTTGGCCTCCGCGATCGCCTTTTTCGACCAGTAGCCCGTGGCAACGTAATCCGCGCCGTTCTTGCCTCGCAACAGGTTCATCGGCACGAACGCGAACTGCGCCGCCGCGCCGCCCTGCAGAAACAGCACCTTGTAGTTCGCGGGCACCGCCAGCAGCTCGCGCAGATCGGCCTCGGCCTGGGCATGGATAGCGATGAACTCCTTGCCGCGATGGCTCATTTCCATCACCGACATGCCGGTCCCGCGCCAGTCGAGCATTTCCGCCGCGGCCTGCCGCAATACCGGCTCCGGCAGCATCGCCGGACCGGCGCCGAAATTGAATACCCTTGCCATGTAATCGTTCCGATTCAGGATTGAGGATTGAGGATTGAGGATTGAGGGATGGGGGATGAGGATGGAGCATTCGGGATTGAGGGTGATTCTTACTCAATCCCCAATCCCATCAGCTCAATCCTCCACGCCGTTGGTCTCGACGACCTTCTCCAGGCCGGCGAGCCTCTCGCCCTCATCGAGGTTGATGAGCCGCACGCCCTGCGTCGAGCGTCCCTGCTCGCGCACCTCCGAGATGCGGGTGCGGATCAGCACGCCGCCGGTGGTGATCAGCATGAGCTCGTCCTCGGCGCCGACGAGCTGCGCGCCGATCAGCTTGCCGTTGCGCTCGCTGCACTCGATCGCGATGATGCCCTGGCTGCCGCGCCCATGGCGCGTGTACTCCGCAACCGGCGTGCGCTTGCCGTAGCCGTTCTCGGTGGCCGTCAGCACCGACTGGCTTTCGTCGGCCGCGGTCAGCAGCGAAATGACCCGCTGGCCCTCCTGCAATTTCATGCCGCGCACGCCGGTCGCCCCGCGGCCCATGGCGCGCACCTCGTCCTCCGCGAAACGCACCGCCTTGCCGGCGTCCGAGAACAGCATCACGTCCTGCTTGCCATCGGTCAACGCCACCCCGATCAGGTAATCCCCGTCTTCCAGACCGACCGCGATGATGCCCTTCGACATCGGCCGCGAGAACGCCGAGAGCGCGGTCTTCTTCACCGTCCCCATCGCGGTGGCCATGAACACGAAGTGCTCGTCGTCGAACGCCGAGACCGGCAGCGCCGCGGTGATCTTCTCGTGCTCCATGAGCGGCACCAGGTTCACGATCGGCTTGCCGCGGGAGGAACGGCTGCCCTGCGGCACTTCATAGACCTTGAGCCAGTAGACGCGGCCGCGGTTCGAGAAGCACAGGATGTGATCGTGGGTGTTGGCGATGAAGAGTTTCTCCACGAAATCGTCTTCCTTGGTCGCGGTCGCCTGCTTGCCGCGCCCGCCGCGCTTCTGCGCCCGATAGTCCGTCACCGGCTGCGATTTCATGTAGCCGCCGTGGGACAGCGTCACCACCACGTCCTCCGCCGCGATCAGGTCCTCCGTGGACAGCTCCTGGGTCTTGGTGACGATCTCGCTCTTGCGCTCGTCGCCGTAATCCTTCTTGACCTCGTCGAGCTCCTGCGAAATGATCGCCGTGACGCGCGCGGGCTTCGCCAGGACATCGATCAGGTCCACGATCCTCTCCATCGTCTCGCGGTATTCGGAAGTGATCTTATCCTGCTCCAGGGCCGTGAGGTTCTGCAGCCGCATCTCGAGGATGCGTTGCGCCTGGACGTCGGAGAGCTTGTAGCCTTTCTTCTGCAGTCCGAACTCGGCGGCCAGCCCCTCCGGCCGGGACACCGGGCCCTCGCCCCGCGCCAGCAGCTCCTCCACCAGCCTGGAGCGCCAGAAACGCGCCATCAGCCCGTCCTTCGCGTCGGCCGGCGTGGCGGCTCCCTTGATCAGCACGATCACGTCGTCCACGTTGGACAGCGCCACCGCAAGCCCCTCGAGGATGTGGCCGCGTTCCCGCGCCTTCCGCAGCTCGAACACGGTGCGACGCGTCACCACCTCGCGGCGGTGGCGCAGGAAAGCGTCCAGGAACTGCTTGAGGTTCAGCAGCCGCGGCTGGCCGTCAACCAGCGCGACCATGTTCATGCCGAACGTGTCCTCGAGCTGCGTTTCCTTCCACAGGTTGTTGAGGATCACGTCCTCGTTCTCGCCGCGCTTCAGCTCGATCACCGCGCGCATGCCGGCCTTGTCGGACTCGTCGCGGATGTCGGCGATGCCCTCGATCTTCTTGTCGCGCACCAGCTCGCCGATCTTCATCAGCAGGTTGGCCTTGTTGACCTGGTACGGCAACTCGTCGATCACGATAGTCGTGCGCCCGCCCTTCTCCGTTTCCTCGAAATGGGTGCGCGCGCGCATCACGATCTTGCCGCGGCCGGTGCGATAGCCCTCCCTGACGCCCTCCAACCCGTAGATGATTCCGCGCGTCGGGAAATCGGGGGCGGGCACGATCCTGATCAGATCGTCAACGCCGATGCCGGGGTCCTTCAGCAGCACCTGGCAGGCATCCACCACCTCGGACAGGTTGTGCGGGGGAATGTTGGTTGCCATGCCGACCGCGATGCCCGAAGAGCCGTTCACGAGCAGGTTCGGTATGCGCGTCGGCAGCGTGACCGGCTCCTGCTCCTTGCCGTCGTAGTTCGGCACGAAATCGACGGTTTCCATGTCGATGTCGGCCAGCAGGTCGGACGTGATGCGATCGAGCCGGCATTCGGTGTAGCGATATGCGGCCGGCGAGTCGCCGTCCACCGACCCGAAGTTGCCCTGCCCGTCGATCAGGGTGTAACGCATGGAGAAGTCCTGCGCCATGCGCACCAGCGCCTCGTAGGTGGCGGTGTCGCCGTGGGGGTGATACTTGCCCAGCACGTCGCCGACCACCCGCGCGCACTTGACGTAAGGGCGGTTCCACACGTTGTTCGCCTCGTGCATCGCGTACAGAATGCGGCGATGCACCGGCTTCAGGCCGTCCCGGACGTCGGGGAGCGCCCGGCCCACGATCACGCTCATCGCGTAATCGAGGTAGGAGCGGCGCATCTCTTCTTCGAGGCTTACCGGGAGCGTTTCCTTCGCGATCTGGTCCATGAAAAACCGGGGAAATGACGAGGCACTTCGGCCGTCTAAAAAGGGGCGATTTTACCATGCAACGCGTTCACAACTTCGCCTGTACACCGGCAATTTCCGGCGTCCGGCCGCGCGAAAAAAACGTGCCTGTGGAAAGTCGTGTGCGCGCCGGTTGTAGACCCACGCGCGATTCCGCTTGATCGCGGGGCAGCGGCGGAATGGCGCGCCGTTTCCCGGGGCCGCCCCTTACGCGCCAGGCCCGCCCAAACGCACGCAGGAAACCGGAATTCGATGATGGCTCCCCGGCTGCGAGCGTCCGCATGGTGAGCCCCCTTGGGCCGACCCCACTCCCGGTCCTCAAAGCCCCGCCGGGGGGGCGGGGCGTTTCTTATTTACAACAGGGAGATATGCCTTTTCCCTGAGAACCGTGTTATGATTTCCGCATAATTTGCCTTGCCCGGATGGTTATGATATTAGTAGCCCTTGGGGAGACTCCACAGGTTAACCGGCATTCCGGCGGGTCCCTAACCATCGCTCAAACAGGAGGATCAATAATCATGAAATCTGCAATCCGGATGACGCTCGTTGGGCTCGCTGCCGCAGGTGCATTCCTGCCCGCGCCCGCGTCGGCTCAGTTCAAGAACCAGGGTTATCTGACCGACAGTCAAGGGAACATCGTCCGCGCCGTCGGCGCGGGTGTTTGCGTGCGCACCAGCGACTGGACTCCGGCACGCGCGGTTGCCGCGTGCGATCCCGACCTGGTGAAGAAGGCTGCGCCGAAGGCCGCGCCGAGGGCCGCGCCGAAGGCGAAGGCCAAGGCGAAGCCCAAGGCGAAGCCCAAGGCAAAGAAGAAGGCCAAGCCCAAGATGCTCAACATCACGCAGAAGATCGAGCTTCAGGGCATGCCGTTCGGCAAGGCCGAGATGACCGACGACAACAAGAAGGAGCTGGCCAAGTTCCTGGCCAGCCTGCGCAAGGCGACCAAGGCCCGCGGCCCGGTGGCGATCGGAGCGGTGGTCGTGACCGGTCACACCGATCGCATCGGCAGCCTCAACTACAACATGAAGCTGTCCGAGCGCCGCGCCGTGGTCGTGAAGGATGCCTTGGTGAGCTCGGGCGTCGATCAGAAACTGATCTTCTGGGAAGGCAAAGCATTCAAGCAGCCGATCCCGGTGACCAAGTTCTGCGACAACAAGATGAAGCGCAAGCAGTTGATCGAGTGCCTGTCGCCGAACCGCCGCGTGACCGTGGAAGTGGTCGGCCGTGCCGTGTCGCTGGCCAAGCCGAAGGCGAAGGCGAAGGCGAAGGCCAAGCCGAAGAAGCCCGCTGCCAAGCGGCGCTAACCATCAAGGATCGTAGTATCTTAAAAGCCCTGCTACGGCAGGGCTTTTTTATTTCCACAGCACGGAGGACCGCCTGACTCATTCCGCCACCGTCGTCGTTGAGGCCACCTGGACCATACCGATGGCCCCCCCGGAGGCGGTCCTCACGGATCACGCTGTCGTGGTTTCCGACGGCCTCATCCGCGAAATCGGCCCTGCCGCGGCCGTGCGCAGCCGCTATCCAGGCACGTCCCGCATCGAACTCGCGGGGCACGTGTTGATACCCGGGCTCATCAACCTGCACACCCACGCGGCAATGGCGCTGATGCGCGGCCTCGCGGATGACCGCGCGCTCATGGACTGGCTCCAGAACCACATCTGGCCGGTCGAAACCCGCCTCGTATCCGAGGGATTCGTGCTGGACGGAACCCTCCTCGCCTGCGCCGAGATGCTGCGCGGGGGCATTACCTGTTTCAACGACATGTATTTCTACCCCGAGGCTGCGGCGCGCGCGGCGCTTTCCGCGGGGATGCGGGCCGCGCTTGGCATGATCGTGATCGAGATGCCCTCAGCCTATGCGGCGGACGCACAGGACTATCTCAGCAAGGGCCTGGCGATGCGGGATAGTCTGAAAAACGAGCCCCTGCTCTCTTTCTGCCTCGCCCCGCATGCGCCCTATACTGTTGGCGACCGGACGTTCGAGCGCATCGCCGTTCTCCAGGGCGAGCTCGACCTGCCCCTGCACATCCACGTCCACGAGACGCGCGAAGAAATCGAGCAGAGCCTCGCCCGGCATGGTGTTCGTCCCCTCGCCCGGCTGCAGCGCCTCGGACTGGTAGACGCCAACCTGATTGCCGTCCACGCCGTCCATCTAACGGAGCAGGAAGCAGCGCTCCTTGCCACCAAAGGCTGCCATATCGCGCACTGCCCCAGCTCGAACCTCAAGCTCGCGAGCGGCTTCGAGCCCACGCCTCGCCTGCTCAAGGGCGGCGTCAACGTGGGACTGGGAACCGACGGGGCCGCCAGCAACAATCGCCTGGACATATTCACCGAAATGCGGCTTGCCGCCCTGATCGCCAAGGGCGCGACGGGCGACCCGACGCTGCTGCCCGCCCACACGGTGCTCGAGATGGCCACTGTCCGCGCGGCGCGCGCGCTCGGCATCGAGGACCGCGTTGGTACGCTGGCGGCCGGGAAATCCGCCGACATGACCGCCGTGAACCTGACCGCGCTGGAGCTGTCGCCCTGCTACGATCCGCTCTCGCATCTGGTCTATGCGGCCGGGCGCGAGCACGTGAGCCACGTCTGGGTCAACGGCGAGCTGCTGGTGGAAAACGGCCGGCTCACCCGGCTCGACACGCGGGAGCTGGCCGCCAGGGCGGCGTACTGGAGGGAAAGGATCAGAAGCCGGGATTGAGGATTGGGCAATGAGGATTGAGCGTGGAGGTTTAAAATGCTGTCTACTCGATCCTCAGTCCTAAATGCTCAATCCCGAATTTATGATCAACGTCGATCCCCTCGAGCTCGAGAAATTCAGCCAGCTTGCCAGCCGCTGGTGGGACCCCGGCGCCGAATTCAAGCCGTTGCACGACATCAATCCCCTGCGGCTGGAGTGGATCGACGGCATCGCCGGACTTCGCGGCAAGCGCGTGCTCGACGTGGGCTGCGGCGGCGGCATACTGGCCGAAAGCATGGCCGCCCGCGGGGCGGGCGTTACCGGCATCGACCTCGCGGACAAGCCGCTGAAGGTGGCCCAGTTGCACCTGCTCGAATCGGGGCTGCCGGTTGACTACCGGTTGATCGCGCCCGAGGCGCTCGCGGCCGAGACACCGGCAAGCTTCGACGTCGTCACCTGCATGGAGCTGGTCGAGCATGTGCCGGACCCCGCGTCGCTGGTGCAGGCCTGCGCCGATCTCGTCCAGCCGGACGGCCGCGTGTTCTTTTCCACCATCAACCGCAACCTGAAGTCGTACCTTCTCGCCGTGGTTGGCGCCGAGTATGTGCTGAGGCTCCTGCCCCGCGGCACGCACGATTACGCGAGGTTCATCAAGCCTTCCGAGCTCGCCACGTTGTGCCGCTCGGCCGGCCTGCAAGTGGCGGATATGACGGGCATGACCTACAACCCCCTGACGAAGACCTATTCACTGGGCAGCGATACGGATGTGAATTACATCCTGCATGCCCGAAAGGCGTGAGTCGTGAATCACGCATTTCGATGATCAAGGCGGTCCTTTTCGATCTCGACGGCACCCTCGCGGACACGGCGCCGGACCTGGGTTACGCGATCAACCACATGCGCGCGGCGCGAGGGCTGCCGCCGCTGCCGGCTTCCGCCACCCGCCCCGTCGCATCGCTCGGCGCGCGCGGCTTGCTGAACGCGGGTTTCGGCATCGGCCCGGACGATTCCGCCTATTCCGCCATGCGGGAGGAATTCCTGGCGATCTACGAACGGAACATCTGCCGCGAGACCCGGCTGTTTCCCGGAACCCCGGAACTGCTGGAAGCGCTCGAGGGGCGCGGATTGCGCTGGGGAATCGTGACCAACAAGGCGGAGCGCCTCGCGCGCCTGCTGCTCGGCCTGCTTCAAATGGCGGCGCGCGCGGCCTGCATCATCGGTGGTGACAGCACCCCCAACATCAAGCCCCATCCCGATCCCCTCCTGGCCGCATCACGCATCATCGGCGTAGACGCCACCGTTTGCCTCTACGTCGGCGACGACCGGCGGGATATCGAGGCGGGACACGCCGCGGGCATGAAGGTCGCCGCCGCCAAATGGGGATACCTCAACAGCGGCAACCCGGCACTCTGGGGTCCGGACTGGCTGCTGGACCACCCGCTGGACCTGCTGCCGCACCTCTGACGGCCGGCGATTCGACCGTCACCGGCTCAGCAACGAGAACCTCCGCTCGATCAGGCCGGCGTCGTCGAAGTGCCGGCGGCCGAGAAAGGCCGTGGCATGCCGGCCCCACTGTCGCATGGTGCCGGCACTCGCGATACCCATCGGCCAGAACAGCACCCTTTCGCGGATCGGATATTTCAGGACCACGAACCCTGCCTCTCCGTCCTGTTCCACTCAGCGACAGTGGCGCCTCTGTTATAATCCAACCGCTTGAAATTCCTGCTTGTGCCGCCATTTACCGGCATAGGGGGCGACCTGGCTTCGACGTGGGTATCGAAGCAGTTCGGGGCATGCCAAGGTCCAGTCACCTTGTAAATCCGCTGGAAACTATAAACGCCAACGACGAGCGTTACGCTCTAGCCGCCTAATACCGGCTAGACGCTGCACTAGCTTGCTGATGGGCTAGGCCGACGGGCAGGCGAGGCGCAAGCCGAAGCTGCTCAACGGTGCAGCGTCATTGACATCAGCCTCTCCCACGGTCTGGTCGCTTGGCCGTGCGGATCCGTCGAAGCGACTGGCCAAGCGTCAGCCTGCCGGCCGGCGGGCGCAAGGCGAGATCCAAACGACCTGGCTAAGCATGTAGTCCCGGCTGTGTAGGACTTGCGGACGGCGGTTCGATTCCGCCCGCCTCCACCTTTTAGTAATCCAGCAACATCCGGCACCATCCTTAAGCCCGCTACCCAGCGGGCTTTTTCTTGCACATAGCGTCCATACGGGGGCAACAGTGTCCATTGACAGCCGGGGGCAGCTGGGGGCAACATTGGGGGCAACTGACCTATCCCGCTGAGGAGTTGCCCCCATGCCCCTGACCGATACTGCGATTCGCAACGCCAAACCGACCGAAAAGCCCGTCCGCCTGTTCGACGGCGGCGGTCTGTATCTGGAAGTCTCCCCGACCGGGGGCAAGTGGTGGCGCTTCAAGTATCGCTTTGCCGGGAAGGAAAAGCGGCTGTCCCTTGGCGTTTATCCTGACGTGCCCCTTGCCGGGCGCAAAGATAAGAACTCAAACGAATGGATCAAGGGCGCGCGGGACCGGCGTGACGAGGCTCGGCAACTGCTGGCAGAAGGCGTTGATCCAGGCGAGAACCGCAAGGCGTTGAAGTCGGCGCGAGTGGAGCGGGCCGGGAACAGCCTGGAGGTTATCGCGCGGGAGTGGTACGCCAAGCAATCGACAGCCTGGGCTGAGAACCACGGAACCCGCATCATTCGGCGCTTTGAGCGCGACGTGTTTCCGTGGATTGGGGGGCGACCCATCGCCGAGATTACCGCCCCGGAGTTGCTGGCGGTGATTCGTCGCATTGAAAGCCGGGGGGCGCTCGAAACTGCGCACCGCGCCCTCAGCAATTGCGGGCAGGTATTCCGCTACGCCGTGGCTACCGGGCGCGCCGAACGCGATCCGTCCGGCGATCTGCGCGGCGCGCTGACCCCGGTGAAGGGCGAACACTTCGCGGCGATTACCGATCCCAAGCGGGCCGGCGAACTGCTGCGCGCAATCGACGGCTACCAAGGGACGCTGACGGTACAGTGCGCCCTGCGCCTTGCTCCGCTGGTTTTCGTGCGCCCCGGTGAGCTACGCAATGCCCAATGGGCCGACGTTGATCTGGATGCGGCGGAATGGCGCTACACCGTAAGCAAGACCGAGACACCGCACATCGTGCCGCTATCAACACAAGCCGTCGCGATTCTTCGCGAGCTACACGGGCTGACGGGCGGTGGGCGATACGTGTTCCCTGGAGTGCGCAGCCAGAAACGCCCGATGAGCGATAACGCTATTCTCGCGGCGATGCGCCGTATGGGCATCGGCAAGGATGAAATGAGCGGGCACGGCTTCCGCGCGATGGCGCGGACCATCCTTGATGAAGTGTTGGCCGTGCGTCCTGACTTGATCGAGCACCAGTTAGCACATGCTGTGCGCGATCCAAACGGGCGCGCCTACAACCGGACGGCGCACCTTCCAGAACGGCGGAAGATGATGCAGCAATGGGCGGATTACTTGGACAAGTTGAAAGCCGGTGCGGAGGTTATACCGCTGCACGGCAACGCGGCCTGACGTTCAGCCGCGCCTGACCACAACGCAACCTGATAGGAGGTCGCATCATGGCTAGTATTCATTCTAAGCGCACCACCGCTAGCAAGCAGCATCGCAATCTCAGCGATGACGAGCAATTTCTGCTGTCGGCTTTCAGAGCCTTAAATGCCCGAGACAAAGATTTCTTCATGCGAAACGCGGTAAGCGTCACGCTGGCCTGTCGTCGAGCCAATGGTCAGTCAAAGTAGGGGGCGCGATGCGCCGGCACGAATGTTCAACCTTAACAAGCGGAGGATTGAAATGGCGACTAAGCTTGACGGACAGGAAGAAGCATTGAAGTTGCTGCGGCACCTGCTCGAAATGAACAGCAACATTGACCGATCTGCCAAGAGTGCGCGGCTTGTCAGCCATACCATGCTCTCAATGCGTGACTGGCCAGCAGCAGAATCTGTCCGATTCTCTCGCGTCATCAGTGATTGGCTCGTGACTGAGCTTCTTGGGTGCGTCCACAGCCTAGATTCGTATGAGGCTTATCTGATTGCAAAGGCTAGGCGGTCAATGCTGGGGAAAGCCAAGGGCGATCCGCAATGGCAAGCCTTCATGGGCAAGCTCAAGCTCGGACAAAAGATGCCGGCAGCGTGAGTGACGGCGGGGGAGGACGGGCACCTTTCCCCGCTTGGGTGCCTTCCAACTTAGGAACCCTGGGAGCAGTGTAATGATGACACGCAAGGCAAGGCCACTACCTGACCCACGTAAACCAGAAACCGTTCAGCGCGGGTCTCGCCTTCCTTACAACGTTGCTTACGTGGGGGGCATCCAGGCTGCCCATCTTGTACTCACCCAACGTGAACTTCTGGACTTACAGAGGGCGTTCCGGGGAAAGCTTAGCAACGCCATCCGACATGCTTACGCCGTTGGACTAAGTTCGTATGTTTTCGCCGTCGGAGAGATGGACAAGGTAACACCGAAGAAAGTGCATGCCCGTCTGAAAAGGGTGGAGGAGCGCGGGAAGGGCTTGCGCGAAGCAGTTGACCGCTTGGAAATCACTGATGCATCACACATCGATTCTTTCTTTACTCACAGCTTTCTAAGGAATCGGCCCACAATTAGCGTGAATGAATTTCTGCGGGCAATCAATCTGTTTCTTGCCAACGTTCAGGGTGCGGTGCAGGATCTAGACACAATGCAACGCAAAGGGGCAATGCCGGCTTATCCAGCCAAAGCGCTTTCACTGACCATTGCACATGGGCTTTTCCTCGAAAACAACAAGTTTCCCCCGCTGACCCGTGGTGGTGTTTTTGATCGAGTACTGAAGTGTGCGCTTGATGCAGGTGCTTCTCGGACCTCACGATATCGGTCTCGCGCTGTGGGCCGTATGGACGTGATGTCATTAATGCGAGGCGCTAAAGACGGCTTCGATCCGCAAGAAGCGCTGGCATTCGGTAAAGTCCTCAGCTCTTTCCCGACCTAGAAGCCTCAAGGCGGACGCCACGCCCGCCCTTTGCGAGGCTCTGTTTCCTCGCATATCAGTTGTTCCTAATGGGGTGCTTACGGCCCCTATTTTTCTCACTTCCCGATACGGAAAATGATCTCCTTCTTAATACACGTAGTCAGATACAGGAGACATGAAGATGAGTGCTGAAGTAGAGGTGGTTGAGTTGTGGAGAGAGCCGCGCGTAGTCGCATCGGTCGGACTCGCGCGCAGTACGATTTGGGCATTGGTAAAACAAGGCGAGTTCCCAGCGCCAGTGCTAATCCATGATGGCGGGCGTGCGGTCGGCTGGTCCTCTCTCGCGGTCCAGGGTTGGATTCATAGCCGCATCGCTGCGGCGCGGGCGAAGGCGGCTGCATGACACGCGCCGAAAGGGTAAGCCGTGTTCTGGCCGATGCGCCGACAAGCTGCCAAAACACGCTGAGGCAAGCGTTTTCCGGCTCTGCAAGCCCTCGCGGCGCGATCAAGGCACAGTGCTTGGCCTGTACGGGCTTTTTGCGGGCGGAAATCGCTTCCTGCACGGAATTTGCATGTCCGTTGTGGAAGTACCGGCCCTTCCAAGCTGGCAATGACGAGAGCGACATGGGAGTGGCGAAATGAGTCTGCCAAAAGAAAACGCCCGCGTGCTAGGCGGGCGTCGTGTGGACCAAAGAACAGCGGACCATGCTCATTGTATCCGCCGGCCACCGGCCTTTCAAGAGTATGGCTCGGACCTGTTGTGCCTCGAAAGCGTACGTCTGATGTCATTGGGCGAACGCGGCCTACTTGCAACCATGCGCTGGTACGTCTGGACCAACGACAGCCTCCCGCGCGACCTAAAAGACATGGCGCGCGTTCTCGGGTTGGATGCACACGATGTCGAGACGAACTACACCGGGCGCGTGTCGCAGTTCTTCAAGTCGAATCCCGACGATCCTTTGCGGCTGATATGCCCTGAGCTACGAGCGCAAATGCAACGAATGATGGAGCGACGCCGGAAACAAGCGGATGGCGGAAAGTATGGTGCTAGGCAACGGAGAGAAAAGAGGAATCAGGCAATCAGTAACCTTGAGGTTAACAACGAGGTTGACCATCAGGTTCTTGAGAAGAGCAGAGAAGAGCAGAACAGAACTGAACCCGTCTATAGGAACGGTGATATGACGGGCGAATTCGTGAAAGACATGGGCGGCCCATCTGAATTCGAGAAGGCGGCGGCTCGTCGTGGAAATGGGGCAGCCCATGCCTAACACTGACGATCTGGCCTCCGCAGTGGATGCGCTGACCCAGGCGATTGAGGGCGGCACGTACATCCCCTCGGACTTCAAGCCCTTCGTGGACCAACACCTACCGGGGGAGCTAGGGCGGCGCGCACAGTATCAGAATAGGTTCATGAGCGGCAAGGGCCTGATCAAAAACGCGATGGGCAACAACGCCAGGCCCCCGCTGGCCGGCAATTATCCGCCCCCGCTAGCCGGCAATTATCCGCCCCCGCTGACATGATTGCCGACACCAAGCAGCAACCTGTTGTCGATGCGATCGGTACGACAGGCGATGTGATTGCCGCGCCTGTCGGGACTTCCCCGCAGCCTGCGACAGTGCAGGACGCCAATGTTGCACTAGTGCGTCACCCCAAGGTTACCGCGAGGGTTGGCGACGACAGCAACGTTATAGCAAGGGTCGCTGAGTTGCAGCGGTCGCCAAGCCAGCCCCATCAACAGCATGATTTCGCGGCTAGATACGCGCGCGCGTACTGTGCGGAAAAATCAGTGCACGATATATCAGGAAATGTCAGGGTGAACGACAACAGGGCTGCTTACCCCAAGGAGGCCGCGTAACCATGAGTCCTACCGCAATCAGACCGTCCGATGCGACAGTGCGGGCGTTGAAACGGGTGGAGGCCGGCGAGCAACCAACACTGGCCGCGGCTGCCGAGGGCATTCACCCCTCGACCCTGTTCCGCCAGCTCGCCAAGCAGCGCGAGCGTCGGCTGTTCCTCATCATCGCCAAGGAGAACGGCGGATACAACGCCTGGATCGAGAACGAGCGCTACAAGCAGCAGGGCCAGGACACGCAGTTCAACACCGTAGCCGAGCTACAGGCTGCACTACCCTCCTTGCTGGCCAAGGTGTAGGCGGATGGATGCACTGTCGCAGCCTGAATTTTCTGACAAATACGCGCGTGCGCGCGAGGGATGACGCGCCATTAGCAGTG
>JACPTK010000121.1 GCA_016192825.1 Betaproteobacteria bacterium
CGTGGCACGAGGCGCCGATTGAGTGGGCGAGGTTCTCTTCGCGCGACACGCAATCGAGGTGGCTGGATTTACGCAGCACGAAATGTTGCACCTGTGGTGAACCTCGAAACCCGGCCCAATGAGATGGTGCGTGACCGAGAAGATGAACCGGTGAGCGCGCCATTCCTTGCCGTCGTGCCTGAAAACCCCATACCCCTTCGAATTCTTCTTTCCCGTCCAGAGCCAACATTCCTCGCGCGGCCGGTCACCCTTCTCCACTTTGGCCATGAAACCAATAGGCGTTTGCGCGGCGACGGTCGAGACAAGCAGGGCCTCGGGCTGGTGAGCGCCGCGCAAACGTCGGGTTGAACGATGGCCGCCGGCACGCGCCCTGCTAATGGGCACGTCGGGCGCGGCTGGTGCCCTCGTGGGGCCGATGAAGAAGCCGTGGCGTGCCCGCCGAGGTCGTTGCGCTGGTGCGGAGGTGATGGTGCAGCTGCCGGTAGCAGGGAAGGTCCATGCTTTCGCGCACACGTTCGCCGATTCGGCGGCGATGCCGATTCGCAGGTAGGGGGCTGATAGGGCGGGAATCGAACATGGCTATGAGGTGTCGTCCGGTGGCTTCCGTCTCGCGCGTGGAAGCGGGGAGGCGATCATCGTGCCGGTGCCGCAGATGGGGCAGCGGCTGGGATCGATGCCGGTGAGTCGCTGGAGGCGAGCGCGCCAGTCTTCAAGGGGCGTTGGGGTCGGGGGATGCACCGCGAGCAGCAGCGCGGCTGCGGCAGCGATGGCAAGCGGGATTTGGGGGTGCTCGGCCTCAAGCAGACGGCGCGCCACTTCAAGTCTTGTGGTGGCGTTGCTCGAGGCCATCAGGCCGTAGTGACGGATTTTGACGAAGCGGTTCGGCAACACGTGCTGCAACCAGCGGTGGACGAATTCGTCTGGGGCGAGCGTCGCGGTCTTCTCGCCCTTGGTGCGGAAGCGTACACCCTCGTCGGAGAGCTCGAGCAGGCGCTGGTTCGAGAGGCCCACGCGATGGGTGTAGCGACCGAGGTACCGGAAGACTTGCTCGGGGCCGGCGAAGGGCTTCTTGCAGTAGGCGATCCACTTCGTCTTGTAGAGGCGGTCCTTCCAGCGGGCGAACGCCTTTGGGTCGGCAAGCTCGGCGCAGGAGCCGGAGAATGCCAGCCGCCCCTCCTTGTTCGCCTCAGCGAGCAACGCCAAGAGCTTTCGCGAGAAGAGCGCGGAGAGGACGTCCTTGGGGAAGAGGAAGTCCTGGCTCCCGGGGCGCAGCCAGCGGTCTCCATTAGCGTGGAGGCCACCGCCGGTGACGATGCAGTGCAGATGAACGTGAAATCGCAAGTCGCGCGTCCAGGTGTGCAGCACGCAGGTGGCGCCGAGTTGGGCACCGAGCCGCTTGGGGTCGGCACCCAGCTCGAGCAGCGTCTGACTGCCTGCTTGGAAGAGCAGGTCGAAGAACAGCTCACGGTTGCGCTGGATGAGGCCATTGAGGAGGTTGTCGGGGACGGTGAAGACCACGTGGAAGTAGTCGGTCGGCAACAGCCGCTCCATGCGGTTCTCAATCCACCGTGCCTGGGAGAGGCTCTGGCACGTCGGGCAGTGCCGGTTGCGGCAAGAGCCGTAGAAGACCTCGCGGTGGGCGCACTGGTCGCACACCTCCACCCGCCCGCCCAGGACCGGAGTCCGGCAGACCTCGATGGCGCGCATCGCCTTGCGCTGCGGCTCACTCAGCGCATGGCTCTTCCGATAGGCCTCGCCGTGGGCCCGAAAGATGTCGCCGAGCACGAGGCGAGGCCGCCCCCGCCCGTCCTCGGCGGGCAGGGACGCCTCGACGCGATGCACGCGCTACCGGAGGACGGCACCGTCCTTGGTGCCCAGCAGGTCGAGCGGACTCTTGACGCTGGCGATGTGCCGCCGGCTCACCTGCGTGTAGCCGGCGGTGGTGCGGATGGACCCGTGCCCGAGCAGCGCCTGGATGACCCGGATGTCGGTGCCGGTCTCCAGCAGGTGAGTGGCGAATGAATGCCGAAGCACGTGCGGGGTGACTCGCTTGCGGAGCTTCGCCTTGCTGACCGACGCCTTGAGCGCCTTGTCCACCGCGGTGCGCGAGATTGGCTTCTTGGGATTCCGGCCGGGGAACAGCCACTCGCTCTGCGGGGGCCGGACCTGCTTGTAGTAGACGCGCAAGAGCGGCAACAGCCGCTCGCTGAGCATCACGTACCGCTCCTTGTTGCCCTTGGTGAAGTGCAGGTGGATCAGCATCCGCTTGCTGTCGATGTCCTCCGGCCTCAGCCGGCAGGCCTCGCTGATACGCAGGCCCGCGCTGTACGCCGTGGTCAGCACCAGGCTGGGGATGACGCTGCTGGCCATGCCCGAGAGCACCCGCTCGGTCTCAGTACCGCTGAGGATGTCCGGCTTCTTGTGCGGCACCTTCGGCCACGGCAGCCGCTCAGCTATCTCTGGCCGGTCCAGCGTCACGCCATAGAGGAACTTCAGGCCGGCCACGTGCATCTTCAGCCGCTCGACGCTGCCGCAGCCTTCCATCAGGTGCCCGAGGAACTCCTTCACCTCCTCGAGCCCCATCTCCCTCGGCGAGCGCCAGTGGTAGGCGGCGAAGCGCCGGCAACACGTCAGGTATTGGGTCTGCGTCCCGATGGCGAGGTTCTTCAGCTTCAGGTCCCGCGCCATCCTGTCGTACAGTTCGCCCATCTCGTTGCTCCTTGTGGTTGTTGGTTGGCCGAGCGCCGGGCTCCATCTCCCGGCGTCTCGGTTCCACAAGGTTGAGCGGATCTCGCCCGCCCACGGCAAACGACGATCGGCGTCTCCTCCGCGCCTTGGTGCCGGCTTCGGCCCCCTGCTGCCGCGGAGCGGCTATCGTTCAA
>JACPTK010000107.1 GCA_016192825.1 Betaproteobacteria bacterium
CCTGGCAGGACCACCCTGACACATATTAAGGATGTCCACACTCCGAGAGACGCCAAGGAGGCCGAGGATGCAATGTCCACAGTGTCAACGGGAGAACCGAGAGGGAGCCCGATTTTGTGCGGCATGTGGGAAGAAGCTGGAGCTGGCCTGTCCTGCCTGCGGGAGCCCAGCCCAGCCCGGAGCGGCCTTCTGCGACCACTGCGGCACGCGCCTAACGGGGAAGCCTCCGGCCCCCGGAGCTCCATCCCCTTTGGGCAAACCAACCGCCGGGCGATCGGCCAGAAAGGGCCGCCAACGCAAGAGCCCGAGCTCCGGGCCTCAGACGCCGGACGCCGGCCCCATTCGCTATATCCCCCCACACCTGGCCGAGCGCATCCTGGCCGAGCAGGTGGCCATGGAGGCCAGAGGGGCTACCGACGGCGAGCGAAAGACCATCACCGCCCTCTTCGCCGATATCAAAGGGTCCATGGAGCTCATGGAGGACCTTGACCCTGAGGAGGCTCGCCGCCTGATCGATCCTGCCCTCCAGCTCATGATGGAAGCGGTCCATCGCTACGAGGGCTACGTGGCCCAGACCCTGGGCGATGGCATCGTGGCCTTGTTTGGCGCCCCCATCGCCCACGAGGACCATCCCCAACGGGCCCTCTATGCGGCCCTCAAGATGCAGGAGGAAGCCAGGCGCTATGCCGAGAGACTCCGCAGAGAGAAGGGGATCAATTTACAGATCCGGGTGGGGGTCAACACCGGAGAGGTGGTGGTGCGCTCGATCCGCAAGGACGACCTGCATACCGACTATGTGCCCATCGGCCACTCGACCGGCCTGGCGGCCCGGATGGAGGGCCTGGCCACGCCGGGCTCCATCCTGGTGACCGGGCAGACCCACCGGTTGACCGAGGGCTATTTTGAATTTAAGCCTCTGGGAGAGGCGCAGGTCAAGGGGGTGAGCGAGCCGGTCCCGATCTATGAGGTGGAGCGCGCAGGCCCTCTGAGGACCCGATTGCAGGTAGCTGCCCGCCGGGGGCTGGTGCGCTTCGTGGGAAGGCAAGGCGAGCTGGAGCAGATGCGGCGAGCCTTGGAGCTGGCCCGGGAAGGCCATGGGCAGGTCGTGGCGGTGGGAGGGGAGCCGGGGGTGGGCAAATCCCGGCTGTGCTACGAGTTTAAGCAGACCTCGCAGCGGGGCTGCCTGGTCTTGGAGACCTTCTCCATCTCTCACGGCAAGGCCTTTGCCTACCTGCCGCTCATCGAGCTGCTCAAGGGATACTTTGAGATTGCCCTGCAGGACAACGAGCGCCGGGTGCGGGAGAAGGTGGGAGGCAAAGTCTTGATGCTGGACCGGAGTCTAGAAGACACGCTGCCCTACCTGTTGGCCCTGTTGGGAGTCACCGAGTCCACCTCTTCTCTTCAACAGATGGACCCCCAGATCCCCGGCGCCGCCGCACCTTCGAGGCAATTAAGCGGCTGCTGTTGCGCGAGAGCCTGAACCAACCTCTCCTGGTAATCTTCGAGGACTTGCACTGGTTGGATGGCGAGAGCCAGGCCTTTCTGGACCTGCTCGTCGAGAGCCTGGCCACGGCGCGCCTCCTGCTGTTGGTCAACTACCGGCTGGAGTACCGGCATGCCTGGGGCAGCAAGAGCTATTATACCCAACTGCGGCTCGATCCCCTGGGGCCCCAGGAGGCCCGGGAGTTGCTCTCTGCCCTGTTGGGAGATGGAGCGGGGCTCCAGGGCCTCCGGCAGCTCATCCTGGAGAAGACCCAGGGCAACCCCTTCTTCCTGGAGGAGATTGTCCAGGCGCTGTTCGATCAGGGGATATTGGTGCGAGGGGCAGCGGTCTCGCTGACCCGGCCCTTAACCAAGATCCAGATCCCTCCCACGGTACAGGGGGTCTTGGCCGCCCGCATCGACCGGTTGCCGGCCGAAGAGAAGGCCCTGCTCCAGACCCTGGCCGTGATGGGCAAGGAGTTCTCCCTGGGGCTGGTCAAGCAGGTGGTGGAGCGGCCCGAGGAGGTAGGGGCAACGCATGCGTTGCCCCTACTCTTGTCTCACCTGCAGGGGAGGGAGTTTATCTACGAGCAGCCGGCCTTCCCGGAGCCGGACTATACC
>JACPTK010000098.1 GCA_016192825.1 Betaproteobacteria bacterium
ATCGTCCATGCCGATGCCGGTAAACCAGCGGAACAGCATGTTGTAGCTCAACTGCTCGCAGATCTGGCGTTCGCTGCGGATCGAGTACAGCGCCTGCAGGATCAGCGCCCGCAGCAGCCGCTCCGGGGCAATCGATTCGCGTCCAAACTCGGAATACATCCGCGCGAACAGCGCGTCCATCTCCTGGGGCGCCACGTTCACGATCTCGCGGATCGGCCGCAGCGGATGCTCGACAGGAACAAAATCGTTCAGCGTCTTCACCGTGAACAGGCTCTCTTGCAACACATCCGCTCCGCGCATCGCCGCTCTCCGTCTGTTCGTTCGACTTTTACTATGACATCGACAAGTTCAAAAGATGCCACGAAAATCGAGAGAAATTCAACAGACTGCTAAGCCAGGCGACTGATCGGTGCCAAGCCCTTGATGCCCTGGTGGGGGCGATGCCAATTGTAGTGATGCGTACAGCGTTCGAGCATTTGAGTTAATCTTGTGAAATCTTGTAAATCCTGTCCAGTTTTTTGAAACCTGACCTGCACATGACAACACTGATTTGCGGCAAGGCGCATCTCCTCGGCGACGACATTAATACCGACTTGCATTGCTCGAGCAAGTACCACCCGGGCCGGGATAACGCCTACGTCGCGCAGCACGCCTTCGGGCAGCTCGTGCCGGGCTTCGCCGCCCGTTTCGCGAAGGGCGACGTGATCGTTGCGGGAAAGAACTTCGGCAACAACTCCTCGCGCGAGCAGGCGGTGCACATCCTGCATCTGATGGGCGTCTCGGGCATCGTCGCGGCATCCTTCGGGCGGCAGTTCTTCCGCAACTGCATCAACAACGGCCTGGCGGCGGTCGAGTGCGACGTGGCGGGCGTGGCGGAAGGCGATGAGATCGAGATCGACCTCGCCGGGGGCCGGCTCGCAGTCCGCGGGCGCGGCATTGTGCGCGAGGTGCCGCCGCTGCCGCCGGCGGCGCAGGCGATCCTCGCGGCAGGCGGGCTGATCCCGTTCCTGAGGGCGCATCCCGACTGGAAAACGGCGTAACAGGCGGGAGTTCTGCCACAATAGCTCCGCCGCCTTCGGGTAATCTACCTGCTTGTTATGTTGGTCGTGCGTCCGGGCGGCGCTTATATCCCATCTCAGCGGAAATCGCGTGCGCAGCGTCGATAATGACTCTGAGAATCTCTGCTCTTAGCTCTTCGGTGTAGCGGACGAACGGGACGCTGACCGTAAGCGCGGCCAGGGTATTTCCAGCGGGACCAAAAATCGGAGCTGATATCGCGCCGGCGATCTGGGGGTGGCGGGTTTCGGCGTAGCCCTGCCTGCGAATTCGCCGAATCTCTCGTTCCAGCTCTCCGCGATCTATGACTTTGCCATAGCGATCTTTTCCCAGCGGCGTGCCCTCAAGGTAGTCCGACAATTCCGTCTCGCTCATGCCTGCCATCAGTACTTTTCCCGGGCAGCCGATATGCAGGGGCGTCGGGCGGCCAAGGGCAATCACGCGGCGCACGTCCCGCACGCCTTCGGCTTGCTCCAAATCTATGCGGTGTTCCCCCAGCCGCACGCTAAGGTAAGTTGTTTCCTGTAGGACATTGCGAACTTGACGCATAACCGCGCGAGCCATGTCCGGTACGCCGCTCGTTGAGCGGACGACATCGGCCAGGGCAATCAGGCGAGAGCCAAGTCGGTACAGTCCGGTCGTCGAACTGCGGTTGATCATGTTGTGTCGCGCGAGTGTCGCGAGCAGCCGTAGGGCGGTGGGGGCAGGCAGACGAGTCAGGGCGGACACGTCAGTCAGGCTCAGTTCCGGCTTGGCGGGCGTGAATGCCTCAAGCACGGTTAGTGCCCGGTCGACGGTGGAGACGGTGTAGACGCGTGCTGGGCGGCGTTTTTTGTTCAATGTCGGGGACTCACTTGGTAATCAAAGAAAACGACCTCAGGTGATCCGCTGTGTCACTTGCCGGCGAATGCTCCAGACAAATATCAAAGTCTACAAGCCTGCTAGGTTGGCTTCAGCTTGGTCAATGTGGCGACTGCCTCCGTGGTTTGGGACACCCGGCGCGTACGGCTTGACTTCACCATGTTGCCACGATAGCATATTTGAAAGTCAACTTTCAATATGTGAAAGTCCGATTCGACGCCAAAACGAGTCCCGAACCTGGTTTGGCGGCGGGAGACTTGCTGGAGCAAGGAGGCGTCTTGTCGGTTACTACTGCGTCGTCACCCATTGCCGCTGAAGCGCGCGGGCGCGGAGGCGCCGATCAGAGCAGACGTTCCGGCCCTTTGCACGGCATAGTCGTATTGGACCTGACCCATGTGCTGTCAGGACCGTTCGCCAGCATGACTTTGGCTGATCTCGGCGCGACCGTCATCAAGATCGAAAAACCCGGCCGCGGAGACCAGACGCGCGGCACCGCGCCGTTTTCCGAGGGCATGAGCCACTACTTCGCCGCCCTGAATCGGAACAAGTATGGGCTCGCGATGGACCTGAAGACGCCTGCCGGCCGGGAAATCTTTCTCCGCCTTGCACAAAAGGCCGATGTCCTGCTTCACAACTTCAGGCCTGGCGTCTTCGAGGAACTCGGCTTCGGTTACGCGCAATTGAAAGACCTCAATCCCCGCCTCATCTTCTGCGAAATCAGCGGGTTCGGCCAATACGGGCCGCTGCGCGACCGGCCGGCGTATGACAACGTAGTCCAGGCCATGGCCGGACTCATGTCGCTGACCGGCGAGCCCGACGGGCGCCCCCTGCGCGCCGGCTTCGCCACCGCGGACTTCATTGCAGGGTTCTACGCGGTTATTTCCGTCCTCACGGCGCTGTACGACCGTGACAGGACAGGCAAGGGGCAACAGATCGATGTTGCGATGTTCGATGCGCTGTTCAGCCTCATGGCGTATCAGATTCCGTACGCGCAGATTACCGGTCGCTCACCACCACGCTCAGGCGCTATCCATCCGAATATCGTTCCGATGGGGTCGTTCAAGACGAAAGACAGCTACATGGTGGTAGCTGCCTTCAACCAGGCCTTCTGGCGCAAGTTGTGCGTGGCTGTTGGAAAGCCCGATTGGCTCGAGGACGAGAGATTCCGCACCGGCGCAGCGCGCGCTAAGAACAGAAGCGCATTGCTCGCAGAGCTGGAACCGCTAATGGAGAAAAAGACAAACGCGGAATGGGAACGCGTATTCGAAGCAGCCGATGTCCCCTATGGCCCCGTGAAACAAATCCTGGACCTGATTGATGACGACAATGTGAACGCCCGCGAGTTGCTCGAGCCAGTCGGCATCGGTTCCCTCAAGGCGCCGATCAGGCCCATCAAATACTCGTCGTTCCGCCAAGGAGTCCGCAAGCCTCCCCCGCAGCTGGGCGAGGACACCGAGTATGTTTTGCAGACACTTCTTCAAATGACAGCAGAAGAGGCGGCGGAGGCCAGGCAGAAGATGACGGCGGCCGCCTCGAGCAACTGATCAACATCAAGCCGCAATTCCAGAAAGGGAAAACGCGTGGCGACGTACCCCTACAACTACATCGACTACCAGGTGGATCGAGACGCGAGGATCGCCACCGTGACCTTGAACAACCCTTCACGCCGCAATGCTGCCCCGACCTTTGCCGAGGACCAGCTGATAGAGGCGATTAACGCCTGGGAGAGCGATGACAATGTGAAGGTCGTGATCATCAAAGGCGCAGGCGATCATTTCTGCGCCGGCCATGACGTCGGTGCCTATAACGAAGTGTTCAAGGTTGGCCGCGAGAGTCGGCGAAATCTGAGGGATTCGCTGGTGGCGCAGCGAGAGGTTCGCATGGCGACTCGCCGGCTGCTGTTTTCGCTGAAGCCGACGATTGCGCAAGTCCATGGACTGTGCATCGAATTCGGCAACGCCGTTCAGGTGTGCTGCGACATCACTATTGCCGCGAACGATGCTCACATAGGCAATCTGGGGCAGACGGCCGGCATCTGCGGCATCACCATCATTCGCCTTTACATGTCGCTCATCGGCCACAAGCGCATGCGGGAAATGATGATTTCCGGCCGCACTTGGAGCGGGCGGGAAGCGTCGCAAATAGGGCTCGTCAACCGGGCGGTGCCTCGCGCTCGCCTCGACGCCGAAGTTCTCAATGAGGCAAAGCGGATCGCTCTCCTGCCGATCGACGGCCTCGTGGCCGGGAAGGCATACACGCATATGGTTTATGAGTCGATGGGCTATGGCGCATCGTTCACCGAGAATTCCTACTTTCACGCGCTGGGGCTGAAACTGAGCTTCGAGCCGGACGACTTTGCCTTTTTCAAGCAAGCAGGAAAAGTCGGGATGAAGGAAGCCGCCGCGATGAGAGCAAAGCGCTATGCGCCGTTGGGGGGCTTCGGCGCGGACGATGAGCGGCCGATCGTCGAGGACTGACGATCGGGCGGACCACGATGAACGCACTGGACGGCATCCGCGTCATCGATGTGACGCATCACATCTCCGGCCCTACCTGCACCATGCTGCTCGGGGACTACGGCGCTGAGGTGATAAAGATTGAGCCGCTGGACGGCGAACCGCTCCGCGCGATGAACGTCGTGAACACAGGCGGCCAGCGCAGCACATTTCTGGCCGTTAACCGCAACAAGAGTAGCGTAGCCCTAAACCTGCGCAGCGATACGGGGAGGGCGATCGTGCGGGACATGATCCGAGATGCCGACGTGTTCGTGGAGAATTTCCGCCCGGGCGTAGCCGAGCGGCTGGGGCTTGACTACTCCGCGCTGTCGGCAATCAATTCCCGGCTTGTGTACTGCTCAATCAACGGTTTTGGCAGTGAGGGGCCATACCGGAACAGGCCCGCTCTCGACCTGATCGTTCAGGCCATGGGCGGCGTGATGAGCGTTACCGGGGAGTCCGGCGGCGAGCCACTGCCCTGCGGTGCGCCCGTGGCGGATTACCTGTCCGGCGTGCAGGGGCTGCTCGGCATTCTACTTGCGTTGCAGGCGCGGCAGCGCACCGGCAGAGGGCAGCGTGTCGAGGCAAGCATGTTGAACGCGATGGTGTCACTCCTCAGCCTGCGCTTGCAGCAGTTCTGGGCAACCGGGACGGATCTCGCTCCCCTGGGGAGCAAGCATCCCCAGAATACACCTTGGGGTTTATTCAACGCCGCCGATCTGCCTTTTGTCGTCGCGGTTTCGACACAGCCATTCTGGAAGCGCTTCTGCGGTGCGATTGATCGCGCAGATCTTGAGCAAAACGCGCTGTATGCGAACAATGTTGATCGGTCAGCCAACAGGGATGCCCTGGATGCGGAACTTTCCACCTGGTTTGCGACCAAGCCGCGCGACTATTGGTTACAGCGCCTGATCAAAGCGGGTGTGCCCAGTGGTCCCGTGAACTCGATCGCAGGGCTGGTGAACGACGAGCAGGTGCGACAGTCTGGGATGCTCATGAACATGACGTTGCAGACAGGGGAAACGGTGCCGATTGTCGGCCCCCCCGTGAGGCTGAGCGACACACCCGCAAGCATACGGCTGCCGTCGCCCGTCATGGGCGCAGATACACGACGTGTGATGAAGACGCTGGGATACACGGACGACGAACAGCGCAAGCTGGCGGATGAGGGAGTCATCAAACTCTGATTGGCTGGAAGCGCCCAAACTGCGTATTGCCCTAAAGGAGGGAATAAGCATGATGGAAGTCAGGCGAGACGGGGGGAAACCATTCGCGTGCAGCATTTCTGGGGGGATTTACGGGGCAGGCGCGCACGAGCAGCGGTGCCGGACCGGTATTGCGAGCCGGGTCTGCGCGGCACTGCTGATATTCATTGCATCGGCCGGCCCGATTTGGGCGGCCGAGGCGTTTCCAAGCAAGCCGTTGCGCCTGATTGTTCCCTATCCTCCCGGTGGCGGCGTCGATATCGTGGGTCGCGTATTTGCGTCGAAGCTTGCGGAAGCGCTCAAGCACAATGTCATTGTGGATAACAAGCCGGGCGGGAGCGCAACCATCGGAACCGGACTTGCGGCGCGCGCTCAGCCAGACGGGCATACGCTGCTTATCGTGGCGTCAACGTACACCATTACCCCTAATCTGTTTAACAAGCTGCCGTACGATCCAGTCAGGGACCTCGCCGCCGTCACTCAAGTCACGTCTTCCGCCTACATCGTTGTCGTTCATCCCAGCCTGCCTGTAGCCACGTTGTCCGACTTGATCAAACTGGCAAAGGCGAAACCGAACGCCATCGCCTACAGTTCTCCAGGCTATGCAGGGCCGCCGCACCTTACGGGCGAGCTCTTCGCCGTCCGGACGGGCATACGAATTCTGCACGTTCCGAACAAGGGGGCCGGGCCGGCTGCGATTGATCTCGTCTCGGGCCAGACTCAACTGATGTTCAGCAGTCCGGGGGTGTCTTTGCCATACATCCGAACCAACCGACTGAGGGCGCTGGCGGTTACCACCCGCAACCGGCTTGCGGCTGCTCCCGAAATTCCTACCGCGGGCGAAGCTGGCGTGCCCGATTTTGTTGTCGACGGCTGGTACGGCGTTCTCGTTCCGGCCGGTACGCCCGCTCCGCGGGTCAAGTTTCTGAGCGATCAAATCGCGAAAGCGGTGCAGTCAACGGAAGTGAGGGAGCGGCTGCTGAAGCTGGGCATTGAGCCCGTCGGTACTTCGCCGGATGAGTTCGCGCAGTTGATCCGGGCGGAGATTCCCCGCTGGGCGGGCGTGGTCGAAGCGGCTAGGGTGCGCAAGGGCGGGGATTTTTGACCGCGGCGCTGTGACGGTGGACCTTTCGGGAATTGGCAAATGGCTGGACATGGGATAACGCTGCTCGGATGCGGAGATATAGGTCCCATCCACGAGCCGATTGAGAGCTACTCGACCTTGGTGCGCCCGGTATTGGCCGGCGGGGACATTCGTTTCGGCCAGTGCGAACGGCTGTATTCGGAGCGCGGCGCCCTCCAGTTGCACGCAGGTGTGAGTGCCGCGCACGGCCGCCTCAAGCCCCAAATGGCATCGGTGTTCCAGGATTGCGGTTTCGACGTAGTTTCCATGGCGAGCAATCATGCAATGGATTGGGGCGAAGATGCGATGCTCGACACCATCGACGTGCTGCGGGGACTCGGCATTCAGGTTATCGGGGCCGGCCGCAATCACGACGAGGCGCGACGGCCGGCGATTATCGAGCGCGGCGGCATACGGGTGGCCTTGCTCGCTTATTGCTCAGTACTGAACGAGGGATATGCGGCCGGCCCGGACCGACCGGGTGCCGCACCTTTGCGTGTGCATACGTATTACGAAGCCGCCGAATACCAGCCTGGAGTTCCGCCGCGCATTGTGACCATCCCCTGGGAACGGGACGTGGCGGCGATGGTCGAGGACATCGCTGAAGCCCGGAAGTCCGCTCATGTCGTGGTGATTTCGATGCACTGGGGCATTCATTTCATCCCGCGCATGATTGCGGGGTATCAGCCCGTTCTGGCACAGGCCGCGTTCGACGCCGGCGCCGATCTGATCCTTGGTCATCACGCTCATGTGCCCAAGGCGCTCGCGGTTTACGGCCGCAAGGCCTGTTTTTACAGCCTGAGCAATTTCATCATGACCTCCAAGGGCAGCAAACCGGGCGCAGCCGTTGCCAATGCGCAGCGCCTGGGGGTGGTAAATGATGACCCCGACTATGCCCGTTTGCCCTACGGCCCTGACGGCAAGCGCAGCTTGATCGCCCGCGCCGTGCTAACGGAACAGGGGGTTGCGCGGGTATCTTTCCTGCCCGTCCTGATCGACCGCCAGCTGCGGCCCGAGGTTCTCAAGGCTGGTGATCCCAGATTCGATGAGGCCGTGAAGTTCATGGAGTGGGTGTCGGAAGGATTCCCTCACACGTTTCAGGTGGAGGGCGATGAGGTGGTGGTGTCGGGCTGACCAAAGCCGACTTGCGGCACCAGATCGAAGAGAGGCGACATGGACGATTCAGGTGGACGAAATGCCTCGGCGGCGACCGACCGCATCCAGGAAGCGCTTGTAGACTACTGCAGCAGGTTGCGATATGAGGATGTTGCCGGCGTGACGGCGCACGCGGCGAAGGTGCGGGTGATCGACACGCTGGGCGCGCTGATCGGCGGATTCCACGGGGAAGCCTGCCGGATCGCGCGCAATACCGCCGGACGCTTCCCGGATCCCCACGGGGCGACCATAATTGGCACGAGGTTCAAGGCTCCACCGGAGATGGCGGCGTTTGCCAATGCCACGGCTTCGCGCTTCGTGGAAGGCAACGATATCTACCGCTGGCCGCACAGTACGGGCGGACATCCGAGCGATGTCATCGCGCCGATTTTGTCTGTGGCTGAATACGCGCGGGCGAGTGGCCGCGAATTCGTCGTCGCGGTCGTGCTGGCTTACGAAGTCTACTGCCGCATTTCGGATTCGATGGACGCGTGGGGCAACGGTGTCGAGCCGGCAAACTTCGCGTGCCTGGGAGTGGCGTCGGCGTCGGCCAGGCTGCTGGGCCTGACCCCTCGCCAGATTGCGCATGCCATTTCCATCGCAGCGGTTTCGGGCAATCTGCTGCGACAGGTGAGGACAGGTCATTTGTCCGTCTGGAAAGCCGTGGCGGCAGGGGAAGCGGGTCGGGCGGGAGTTTTCGCCGCCATGCTCGCTCGGGAGGGCATGGAAGGGCCGAGCCAGCCCTTTGAGGGCAAGCATGGTTGGTGCCACCGGGTTGCCGGGAAGCCGATCACCCTTGGTTCATTGGGTGGCGGTGACGTGCCTTTCAAGGTTGGCGTCACGCTCATCAAGCCGCGAACGGCATGCGCGGCAACGATTGGGGCTATCCTCGCCGCGGAAAAGGTCGCGCCGGCGCTTGCCGATGTTTCAAAGGTGAGCAAGGTCACGGTCGAGGTCTACAAGAATGCCAAGGTCGGCATGGGAACCGGCGAACATCACTGGAACCCGGATTCGCGAGAGACGGCCGATCACAGCATTCCCTACGTTGTGGCGGCGACGCTGATCGACGGCACGGTTACCCCGCGCTCGTTCCATGAAGCGAGGCGGACGGACCCGCGCTTGCGGCAGTTGCTTTCGAAGATCGAGGTCGCAGCGAATGAAGAATTCACCGAGGCATACGAGCGTTTCCCGGTCGAGCATCATGCGCGCGTCAGCGTGGTGATGGCCGACGGAGGCCGCCATGTGGGCGAGGCCGGAGGCAGCCGCGGCGACCTCTCGGAGCAAAAGACCGACGAGCAAATTGCGGCCAAGTTTCGGGCATTGTCCGCCGACGTCATGGAAATCGGAAGGGCGAATGCTGCTCTGGAACTTCTTTGGGCGCTCGACCAAATGGAAAACGTGGCGGAGGTTGCTCCAATGCTGGCCTTCTGTTGAAGGTCGCCGGTTGCTCCGGCGGCAACCGGTTTCTCGAGCTCCATTAGCTAATCAAGGAGGTCTTATGGCCAAACTTGTCTTGAGGCTGCTTCAGGCGGTAGGGGTGATTGTTGCATATCTTGCATGCCCGTCTCATGCCCAAGGGATACCCCCAGGGTATCCTGCCAAACCATTACGCATGTTGTTGGGCGTGTCACCTGGCAGTGGCCTTGACCAAATTACCCGCGTCGTGTCCATGAAGCTTGCGGAGAGATGGGGGCGCCCGGTAATCGTGGACAATCGGGTTGGTGGGAGCGGCGCCATCGCGCTGGAGGTAATCGGACGTGCGGCTCCGGATGGCTATACGTTCTACTCGGGAGCTACCCAGATCATCGGCGCCTGGCCGCTGCGACAAATCTCGTTTGATCCGCGCAAAGCGCTGGCGCCAGTCGTGCACATGTACTCGTCGACCTACATCCTAGTCGTGAATCCTTCCCTCCCGGTGCGATCCATGCAGGAGTTGATTGCGGTTGCCAAATCCAGACCCGGTGCGCTCAATTATGGCTCGTCTGGGGTTGGCTCCGCCGGTCACCTGAGCATGGAAATACTGAACGCAAGGGTGGGGATGAAAATGGTCCACGTTCCGTACAAGGGCGTTGCCATATCGATGCTTGATCTGATGAGTGGGCAGATTCAGGTGCTGCTTTCGAGCGTGGTATCGATACTACCCCACGTCAAGTCCGGGAGAGTCAGGGCAGTCGCCGTTGCCCAGCTCAAACGCAGTAGGGTTCTCCCGGTCCTGCCTACGGTGGAAGAATCGGGCATACCGGCACTGCGTGGGTTCGAAATGGGCGTTTTCGGGGGGATCTACGCGCCCGCCGGGGTGTCTCCTGCCATTCAGGCCAAATTGCATCGGGACGTCAGCGAGATCGTCCAGTTGCCCGAGGTTAAGGAACCCTACGAGGCGAGTGGCGGTGAAATCGCACCGGCACATACGATCGCGCAATTCAGGGACAAGGTCCGGAGGCAGATCGCAGAACTGGATGACTTTATCAGGACGTCCGGCATCAAGGTCACCCGGGATTGAATCATTCCGGTTCGCGGCGGTTTTCGCGGTCACCGCGCGCATCCTGCCGATAGCGTGATGATCCCTTTTGTGGCTGGGCGGATCGCGCGGGCGCTTGCGCGCATGCGTTACAATTCCGAAATCCTGCTTGAGCATTGGGCAGGCGTTCTGTCGGCAATGGGACCTGGTGATGAAAATCGACCGCGTGGAAATTTTCGGTGTGGCGGTGCCGCTCATAGGCGAGTACAAGAACGCCTATCTCAGCAAGACGGTCCAGAAGAGCGCCGTCGTGCGCATCACGGCGGATGGCGGCGTGTCCGGCCTCGGCAACATCGATCCGACGCCCGGCTATTCCAAGGAGCAGACCGCGGATCACCTCGAAGTGCTGCGCTCGAAGCTCGCGCCGCTGCTGGTCGGCATGGACGCGACCAACGTGCACGCGGTGCTGGCGAAGATCGAGCCGGCGGTGAAGGGCTTCCTGGATTCCAAGGCCACGATCGAGATGGCGTGCGTGGACCTCGCCGCGCGCATCGCCGGCATGCCGGTGCATGCCTACCTGGGCGGGGCGGTGAAGGAGCGGCTGCTGTTCAACGCCTGGATCGGCATCCTGCCGCCGGACGAGGCGGCGAAGGAAACGCTCGGCTGGAAAAAGAAAGGCTTCCGTTCGGCCAAGATCAAGGTCGGCGGCAACACCATGGCGGAGATCATGCTGGCGGCGACGTCGAGCAACGTCATCGACGGCCTGGAGTGCGTGGGGCCGCTCAAGACCGCTGACGATATCGTCACCCGCAAGCTCGACCTCTCCAGCGGCAGCCTGCCGCTGCCCGGCGGCCCGGGCCTGGGCGTTACGCTCGACGACGCCAAACTCGCGAAGTACCGCCTCGAAGTCAAAGCCGCCGCCTGACGGCTCAAGAGCGTGATTCGTGATTCGTGATTCGTGAATCGTGATTCGACTGTTTTTCGTCGCCTCCCTCGCGTCCTCTGGGGTGAGAGCCTTCGCTAACTGCAATGAACGGTGAAACCCCCAGAAAGCGGCTGCGGAAGCGGCTCGCGAGCGGGCCGGTGATCATCGCGCCGGGGATCTACGACGCCTACGGCGCGCGGCTCGTCGAGCAGGCCGGCTTCGAGGCCGCCTACATGACCGGCAACGGCGTCTCGGCGAGCCTGCTGGGGCGTCCGGACGTCGGCCTGGTGGACCTCACGCTCGTCACGGGCCACGCGCGCCGCGTCGCCTCCTGCGTGGATATCCCGCTGATCTGCGATGCCGATACCGGCTACGGCAACGCGGTGAATGTCCGCCACGCGGTGCGCGAGTTCGAAGCGGCAGGCGTGGCCGCCATCCACATCGAGGACCAGGAGACGCCCAAGCGCTGCGGCCACCTGCCGGGGGCGCGACCGGTGATCGGCCTGTCCGAGGCGGTGGGCAAGGTGGAAGCGGCGCTCGCGGCGCGGCGCGATCCCGATTTCATCATCATCGCGCGCACCGACGTCGCCTCGGGCGAGGGCGTCCCGGCGGCCATCGAGCGGGCGAAGGCCTTCCACGAGGCCGGCGCCGACGTGCTGTTTGTCGAGCTGAAGAACAGCCCGACCATCGTCGAGGATATGAAGCGGGTCACGCAGTCGGTGGACGCGCCGTTCCTCGTCAACATCGACGGCGGCGGCACGCTGGGTGCCCTGGCGGTGCCGGAGATCGAGGCGCTCGGATTCCGCATCGCGATCTACCCGGGGCTCGAGCGCTACGCCGCCGGCTACGCGGTGAAGGAGACCCTGTCGGCTTTGAAACGGGACGGCTCCACGAAAGCGGTGCGGGAGCGCATGCTCACCATGCAGCAGTACAACCAGGTCCTGGGGCTGGCAGACGTCGAGGAATGGGAGAAAAAGTACCTGCGATGAGCGGGGCACGAGGGAAAGGCAAGATCGGGCCGGTGCCTGACCTCCCGCCTTCAAACGGACACGGTCAGGGCCGGGTGATCCGCTGATTCGGAAGTTCGCTTTCCAGTCACCAGTCACCAGTCACGAGTCACGAGTCACGATGCTCAAGCTCTACAACCGCGAACGCTCCGGCAACTGCTACAAGGCGCGCTTGATGCTCGCCTTGCTGGGGCTGGAGTACGAGCAGGTTCCGATCCGCCGCGAGGGGAACGGCCGGAACCAGTTGCCGGCGGATTTCGAGAAGCTCAATCCTCTGCGCCAAATCCCGGTGCTGGTTGCCGACGGAAGGCATTTCTGGGGAACGATTCCGATCCTGGTTTACCTCGCCCGCCGGTACGGCGGCGAATCGTGGCTGCCGTCCGATGCGGAGGGCGAGGCCGAGGTTACGCAGTGGCTGTCGCTCGGTCAGAACGAAATTTTCCAGGGGCTGGGACGGGCACGGTCGATGCGCGCGCGGCGCTGGCACGGCTACGGCACGCTTGAGGAGGCGCATGCGATTGCGCAGGTCGCGCTGCGCGCGCTCGAGGGACGCCTCGGGGACCACGACTGGCTGGCGCTCGATCGGCCGACGATCGCGGACGTCGCCTGCTATTCGTACACGGTGTTCGCGCCCGAGGGCGGCATCTCGCTCAAGCCTTATCCCGCTGTGCGGGCGTGGTTGAGGCGCATGGAAGGGCTGTCCGGCTACCTGCCCATTCCGCCGTATGACGGGGCGGGCGGCCCACTGGTGGAGTGAACGGTCGATTAACGAATCACGGGGTTGGGCATGGAAGCGACAAGAACGCTCGCAAAATTCATCGTCGAGCACCGCTACGGCGATATTCCGGGAGAGGTGCGTCACGAAGCGGCGCGCTCGATCCTCAATTGGGTCGGTTGCGCCGTCGGCGGCTCCCGCCACGACACCGTGGAGCGCGCGCTCGCCGCGCTCTCCGGGTTCTCGGGCCCGCGCGAGGCGACGGTGCTGGGGCGCGGAGACAGGCTCGACGTCATGCTCGCCGCCCTGATGAACGGCATCACGTCGCATACCTTCGATTTCGACGACACGCATCTCAGGACCGTGATTCACCCGAGCGGGCCGGTAGCCTCCGCGATCCTCGCGCTCGCCGAACGAAAGCCGGTGCCCGGTGAAGACTTCCTGCACGCATTCATCCTGGGCGTGGAGGCGGAGTGCCGCATCGGCAATGCCGTCTATCCCGAGCACTACGACGTCGGCTGGCACATTACCGGCACGGCCGGCGTGTTCGGCGCCGCCGCGGCGGCCGGCAGGCTTCTCGACCTCAACGAGCAGCAGATGGTGTGGGCGCTCGGCATCGCCGCGACCCAGTCATCCGGGCTGCGCGAGATGTTCGGCACCATGTGCAAGCCGTTCCATCCTGGCAATGCCGCGCGCAATGGCCTGCTCGCGGCGCTGCTCGCGCAGCGCGATTTCACGAGTTCCGGCCATAGCATCGAGGCGAAGCGCGGCTTTGCGAACGTGCTTTCCACCGCCTTCAAGCCCGGCGAGATCACGGTCCGGCTCGGCGAGACGTGGGAGATCTCGCTCAACACCTACAAGCCGTTCGCTTGCGGCATCGTGGAGCACCCGATCATAGACGGCTGCATCCAGCTCCGGAACGAGCACCAGATCGAGGCCGACGATGTCGAGAGTGTTGCCCTGAGAGTACATCCCCTGGTGCTCGAGCTTACGGGCAGGCGCGCGCCTCAAGCCGGCCTCGAAGGCAAGTTCAGCGTTTTTCACTCGGCGGCCGTGGGCCTCATCCACGGCGCGGCGGGGGAGGCCCAGTACAGCGATGCGGTCGTCCGAGACGCCCGCATAATGTCGCTGCGCGACAAAGTCGTGGCGGAAGTCGATCGAACCGTGCACGAAGACCAGGCGCACATCGCGATCCGGCTGAAGGACGGCAGGACGCTGGAGAAGTTCGTCGAGCACGCGGTCGGGAGTATCGATCGCCCGATGAGCGACGCCGATCTCGAGGCCAAATTCCGCGGCCTGGCCGCCGGCATCCTGACCGGGACCGAATCCGGCAAGCTGATCGGGCTGTGCTGGGACGTGGCGAAGCTCAGGGATGCTGGCGAAGTGGCGCGGGCGTCGGTGCCATCGGGCGCGGCCCGCCGCCGGTCGCGGTCCAGGGCGCGCGCCTGAGGCGCGCGGCAGCGGCCCGGACCGGCGAGTTCCGGCGGCCGCCGCGGAAATGGCGCGGCCCGCGGGATTTCGGTTAGCATCTAGGAACTTGTCGGACTTGGGTCCGACAAACTCCTAAATGCAAAACCGCCTGCGCAAGAACGCAGGAAAAAAGCAGTGAAAACCTTATTTTCAGCCTGCTCGCGTGCCCGTTGGAGGCCAAGAAGGCGCTTCATTCCGAATTTCATTCGAAATTCGCAGGCGGTCTTGCTGTTAGCAGCCTGTCGGAATGCCAAGTCCGACAGGCTGCTAGGCGCAGTCGGGAATTTTCGGAACCCCACTAAAACCATACGAGGAGACAGGCATGGCAACCGTATCGCGTAGTGTATTGGCGGTCACGTTCGGATACGTGGCCGCGGTCGCTGGTTTCTCGCAGGCGGCCGAATCCTATCCATCCCGCCCGGTGCGCATCATCGTGCCGTTCCAGCCGGGCGGGGCGTCCGACTTCGTCGGGCGGATCATCCAGCCGAAGCTCGGCGAAGAGCTCAACCAGACCATCGTCATCGACAACCGCACCGGCGCGTCCGGCTACGTCGGCGTCGAGGTCGCGGCGAACGCGACGCCCGACGGCTACACGATTTTGCTGGGCAATATCGGCACGATGGCGATCAATGCTTCCGTCTTTCCCCGGTTCAAGGTGAAGCCGCTCGATGCTTTCATCGGCGTGACGCAGGTCGTGGACGTGCCGGGCATGGTGGTGGTGCATCCGTCGCTTCCCGTCAAGACGATCAGGGAACTGGTCGCATACGCGAAAGCGCGACCCGGCAAGCTCAATTTCTCCGCCGCCGGCGCCGGCAGCAACTCGCGGCTCGCGATGGAATTTTTCATGCGCCAGGCCGGCATCCAGATCGTCATGGTGGCCTACAAGGGCGGGGCGGGCGGCGCCTCGCTGGGCGCGGCGCAAGGCGAGGTGCAGATGACGATGCTGACCTCGTCGTCGGTGCTGCCCTACGTGCGCAGCGGGCGGCTGCGCGCGGTCGGGGTCATCGCGCCGGAACGGCTGAGCGCGGTGCCCGATGTGCCGACGATGAAGGAATCGGGATTCCCGGACCTGGTCGTCGGCTCGTGGCAGGGCGTGTACGTGCCCAAGGGCACGCCGCGGCCGGTGGTCGACCGCCTGTTTCCGGCGGCGGCGCGCACGATGAGGGACCCGAACGTGATCGCCAGGCTGGGAACGGCGAGCGCGGCGGCGATCGTCAGCAAGTCCCCGGAGGACTTTCGGAGGTTCTGGGTCAGCGAGCACAATCGCTGGGCGAAGGTGGTGAATGACATCGGGGCCGTCGCGCGGTAGTCACTGCGCGGCTCGCGGGGCCCGAATCGGCAGGGAAGGTGGAAGCAGGCGATGAAGATCGGAATCTTGCTGGGCGACGACATCGGGCTCGAAGTGGTGCCCGAATGCGTCAAGGTCATCAAGGCGGCGGCGGCGAAGACCGGGCTGGCGATCGAGTGGCAGGAACTGCCCATCGGCAAGCGCGGGCACGAGCTGCACGGCAATACCCTGCCGGACGTGACTGGCCGGGCGCTCGAGCGGTGCGACGGCTGGATCATGGGTCCGATCGGCCACGCCGCCTATCCGCGCAACGATCCCGCCTGGGTGATGCCCCCCGTGCGCAAGCGCTTCCAGCTCTTCGCCAGCATCAAGCCGGTGAAATCCTATTTGAACATCCCCTCGGTGCACAAGGGCGTGGACATCGTGTTCGTGCGCGAGGTCAATGAAGGCATGATGTCGAGCGGCGTGGTGGTGGCGGGCAGCGGCGAGTTTCGCCCCAACGACGAGGTCTCCGTCGGCATGCGCGTGATCACGCGCAAGGGCGCGAACCGGGTCGCGCGCGAGGCGTTCGAGATCGCGCGCACGCGCCCGAAGAAGCGCATGACCGCGGTGCACAAGGAGCCGGTCTACCGCATCTGCTGCGGGATGTTCGCGGAGGAGTGCCGCAAGGTCGCGAAGGAATTCCCCGACGTCGCGTTCGACGAGGTCAACATCGACAGCATGGCGATGAAGCTGGTGATGAACCCGCAGCCCTACGACGTGATCGTCACCAGCAACCAGTTCGGCGACATCCTCACCGACGAAGGAGCGGGCCTCGTGGGAGGGCTCGGACTCGCGCCTGGGCTCTGCGCCGGCGAGCGCCAGGCGATGGCGCAGGCGACCCACGGCTCGGCGCCCGACATCGCGGGCCGCAACATCGCCAATCCCTACGCCATGATCATGTCGGGACAGATGCTCATCGAGTGGCTGGGCCGCAAGCGCAATGAGCCGAAGGCGGCGCGGGCGGCGAAGCTCATCGACGCCGCGATGGACAATGTGATCGCCGAGGCGAAGCACCTCACCGCCGACCTCGGCGGCAGGGCATCGACGAAGGCCATGGGGGACGCCGTGGCGGCTGCTGTCTGACGCGTGGCGGCGACGATTGACGCGCTCAGGCGGCTGCCGTTGCCCGGAAGCGCGGCGCCAGCACGGTCGTCCTCAGTAGCGCGGCCAGGGCCGTCGTTTCATCGCGGCTGAGAGGCGCGTAGGGCGGATAGGGCTCGCCGACCGGGATGCCGATGAGATTCATCGCGGCCTTCATCGCTGGCGCGAGGCCGCGGTGCATCCACCGGGACGGAAACAACGAGAACTGCAGCTGCACTTCGGCGGCATGCTCGTAGTCCTTCGCGACAAACGCATCGATGATGTGGCGGGCGATCTCGCAACCGGGCGGCGGCATGGTCGCGCCCGAGCCACCCAGTTGCAGCGTGATCAGCAGCATCTGCATGGTCGTGAAATAGCGCGCATGGCCGGCCCGGTCGATCTCGGCGATGAGGCGGGAGACGCGCGCGAGGTCGCGCGAGCTTTCCTTGATGAGCTGCACGCGCGGGAGCTTCGCGAGCGCGACGGTGGCCGAAATCGAGACATCGGCTCCCGGGCCGGGGTTGAGGTAGAGCGTGATGGGCAGGGTGGTTTCCCGCGACACCGCCTCGAAATAGGCGAGGAGGTCGGCTTCGGTCGGCGCGCCGGCGAATGGGCGCAGCGGCGCCAGCAATTGCACCGCGGCGGCGCCGAGCTTCTCGGCATCGTGCGCCAGCTCGATCGCCGTCTTGAACGAGGGATGGGAGACGCCGACCATGACCGGAATGCGCCCGTCCACCAGCTCGATCGTGCGGCGGATCAGCGTCTTGCGGTCCTCGAGGCTGAGATACGTGTATTCCTGCGTCTCGACGCCGGCGGCGACGATCATGGTGGCGCGACAATCCTCGACCACGTAGTCGATCTGCCGGCGCATGGCGGTAACATCGATTTTGAGGTCCGAGGTGAAAGGGGTCAGCGGTGCAACGATCAGACCTGGCTGTTCCATCCGGATGTCCTCCCGTACTTGACGGCCACGCCGCCCTTTGGGCCATTATCGCTGCATCCGTTGGTCCACGCCACACGGAACCGGCGCCGGCGTTCGCCTTGCGCATTCACCGGCAGCAGCTAAGATAGCAAGCATGACCGGCCGCCCGGAGAACGCCATGAATGCAGATCACGCTTTTCCGTGTCACGCGGCGCCATGTCACGCATGATCATGTCACGCACTATCATGTCACCCGATTGAAAGGGAGCGTCGCGGTGCTGAGAATCGGAGTATTGCTGGGCGACGATATCGGGCTGGAAGTCGTGCCCGAAGCCGTCAAGGTGATGAAGGCGGCGGCGGCAAAGTCCGGGCTCCAGGTCGAGTGGAAGGAGCTGCCCATCGGCAAGCGCGGGCACGAGCTGCACGGCCACACCATGCCGCAGGTGACCGTTGAAGCGCTGGAGGAGATGGACGGCTTTCTGTGCGGTCCGATCGGTCACGGCGCCTATCCGCGCAACGACCCGACCTGGATCATGCCGCCGCTGCGGAAGCGCCTCGATCTCTACGCCAGCATCAAGCCGGTCAAGTCGTACCCCAACATCCCCTCGGTCCACAAGAACGTGGACATCGTGTTCCTGCGCGAAGTGACGGAAGGCATGCAGTCATCCGACACCGTCGTTGCCGGCGCCGGGGAGTTCCGCCCCAATGACGAGATTACGATCGCCCAGCGCGTGATCACGCGCGCGGGGTCGAGGCGCGTCGCGCGCGAGGCGTTCGAGATCGCGCGCACGCGCCCGCGCAGGTCCGTCACCTCGGTGCACAAGGAGCCGGTCTACCGGCTCGCCTGCGGCATGTTCGCCGAGGAGTGCCGCAAGCTGGCGAAGGAATATCCGGACGTGAAGCTGGAGGAGGTGCTGGTGGACGGCTTCGCGATGAAGCTCGTCATGAAGCCGCAGCAGTTCGACGTGGTGGTCACCACCAACCAGTTCGGCGACATCCTGACGGACGAGGGCGCGGGCGTCGTCGGCGGACTGGGGCTCGCGCCGGGCCTGTGCGTGGGCGAGCGGCTGGCGATGTCGCAGGCGACGCACGGATCGGCTCCGGACATCGCGGGAAAAAACATCGCCAATCCCTACGCGTTGATCATGTCGGGCCAGATGCTGTTCGAGTGGCTGGGCCGCAAGCGCGACGAGCCGAAAGCCACGCAGGCGGCGAGGCGGATCGATGCGGCGGTGGACAGGGTGATTGCGGACGCGAAACACCTCACCGCGGACCTCGGCGGCAAGGCAAGCACCACGGAGATGGGTGATGCCGTGGCGGCGGCGGTCTTGCAAGGGATGACTAACGAAAAGAGGGAATCATGATCTTGAATCTGGATACACGCGCGCCCTTCGCGCCGCCGGTCGTGGACAGGCTCTCGGTCCGCGTCGCCGTGGATTCGCATTAGCCCGGGCCTCTCAGCAAATATCCAGAAATGCCAGTGGCGCGGGCTGGTAATATGCCGTGAGCGCACTCTGCCGGGGAGCGTGGGTGCCCACCGGCGCATCAACGGGTGCAAGAAAGCTGGCAGCCAGCGAGCCATTTCCCAGCGCATCGCGAGGGATCAGCCGGCCGGGCAAGCCCCTGACCCAGAGAAAGATCATGGAAGACAGCGACGCTGGCAATGTGAAGCCGCTTCAAGGTATTCGGGTGCTTGAGCTCGGCACGACGATAGCCGGTCCATTTTGTGCCCGTCTCCT
Source organism: Betaproteobacteria bacterium (assembly GCA_016192825.1). Taxonomy (GTDB): domain Bacteria; phylum Pseudomonadota; class Gammaproteobacteria; order Burkholderiales; family SG8-41; genus SG8-41. Next base: position 19,542 of record JACPTK010000098.1, read on the forward strand.
TGCCGACTTCGGCGCGGAAGTCATCAAGGTGGAGCCGGCGGAAGGCGACCCGGTTCGGGTGTCCGGCAGGCGCTACAGGGACAAGCCCTTGTATGCGACGAGCCTGATGCGCAACAAGAAGCTGATCGTCGTCGATCTTCGCAGCGCGGCCGGGCAGGAGCTGGTCCGTCAATTCGTGAAGAAATGCGATGTCGTCATCGAGAACTTTCGCCCTGGCACCCTCGAGAAGTGGGGATTGGGCTACGAGGCGCTCTCTGGCATCAATCCGGCCCTGGTCCTCGTCCGCGTATCCGGCTATGGGCAAACGGGTCCTTACAGTCAGCGCCCCGGCTACGGCGTGGTGTGCGAGGCAGTGGGCGGCTTGCGGCACGTGACCGGCGACCCGGACAGGCCGCCGGCTCGCGCAAACATAGGCCTTACGGATTGCATCACGGGGCTTTACGCCGCATTCGGCGCGATGATGGCGTTGCGGCATCGAGACCGGACCGGGGAAGGGCAGGTGGTCGACACCGCGCTCTACGAGTGCGCTTTCAGTTTCATGGAGGCCCACATCGCCGCTTACGAGAAATTGGGTTACATCGTCGGGCGTGAAGGGGCAGGCCATTCGAACAGCGTCGTCAACAACCTGTTCAAGACGCGTGATGGACATTACGTGCACGTTCAAGGGTCACAGACCAACAGTTTCCGGCGGCTGTGCCTCGCCATGGGGCGCCCGGACATCCTTGAGGACGCGCGGTTCAATACCCGGCTGGAGCGCGTCAAGCATGGCGATGAAATGGATGCCATCGTTGCGGCCTGGATGGGCGAGCGCGACTACGAGACGGTCGATCGCGAACTGTCCGCGCAGGATGTCGTTTTTACGCGCATCTACACCATGGCGGATATTTTCAGGGATCCGCATTTCAAGGCGCGGGGGATGATCCGCAACGTGCCTGATGAGGAACTCGGAACTGTGGCAATGGCCGCGCCGGTGCCGCGTCTGACCCGGACACCGGGTTCGATCCGCAAAAGCGGTGGCCGCGTCGGCCGGGATTCTGTCGAGGTATTGCGCGGCGTGCTCGGGCTTTCCCTCGAAGAGATTGAACGTCTGGAACGGCAAAAAGTGATCGCCATCCAACCGCCGGCAGCGGCAAATCAGAAAGGAGAACCGGAGTGAAACCAGGACATCTGAAATCTTTGTTGTGGGCTCTGATATTCGGCGCGGGTTACCCGGGAGCGGCTTTTTTCGGGGAGGCGCTCGCTCAATGGAAACCCCAGAGGGCAGTCGAGCTGGTGGTCAGCGCGGCGCCGGGGGGAAACCAGGACCTCACGGCCCGGGCCATACAGAGCATCTGGGAGAACCGGAAAATCGTCTCGCCGGTGGTCATCATGAACAAGACCGGCGGGGGCGGTGCCATCGCATACACGTATTTCAGACAACACGCGCCGGACCCGCACTACCTGATGATGCTTGCGCCAACGCAGCTGACCAGCCGCATTACGGGCAAGGGAACGTTTCATCACAACGACGTCACTCCAATCGCAATGCTCTTCAACGAGTATATCTTTGTGACCGTAAAGGCGGATTCGCCGATCAGCTCGGGGCGCGACCTGATCCAGCGGCTCAAGGGGGCGCCGGATTCACTGAGCGTGGCTGTTGCCACCGCCGTCGGCAACCACATCCACATGGGGATTGCTTTACCCATGAAGGCGGCCGGGGTCGAAATCAAGCGCATGAAGATAGTCGCGTTCAAGTCCTCCGGCCAGTCTCTCACGGCGCTGCTCGGCGGCCACGTCGACGTGGCCGCCTCGACGTTCGCCGCGGTGCTGCCCCACGTCACAGCCGGCAGGCTGCGCATCGTCGGCATGAGCGCCCCGCAACGGATGGGCGGCACGCTTGCCGACGTCCCGACCTGGAAAGAACAGGGCGCCAACGCCGTGTTCGACAGCTGGCGGGGCGTGGTCGGGCCCAAGGGAATGGAAGAGGAGCACGTGAAATTCTGGGAAGCTGCGTTTGCAGCGCTGAGCCAAACGGAAGAATGGAAAAATGACGTCGAGAAGAACTTCCGGGTAAACAACTATCTGAATGGCAGGGAAGCCTATCGTTATTGGGATGCGCAATACAAGGCGCTGGAAGACGCCTTGACGGAGCTGGGGCTTGCCAGGCAAGCCAGGTAGCGCTGAGGCAGTAATCGAGCAAAGGAGAAGGATGAGCAACAGCAAAGCAGAGAGCGCGGGCTGGGAGCGTGAAGCGGAGGAAATTCGCAAACGCTACGAATGGGCCGAAGCGATGGGCGGCGAGGAAGCCGTGCGGCAACGGCACAAGAACGGGTTTCTCACCGTTCGAGAACGCATCGCAGGGATAACCGATCCCGGATCCTTTCAGGAAGTCGGCAAGCTCACCGGCAAGGGCCACTATGACGAGAACGGCGAGCTCATCAAGGTCACCCCTGCGCCGTATGTCATGGGAATCGCCGAGATCGAGGGGCGGCCGGTCGCGATCGGCGGCGAGGACACGACGGTGCGCGGCGGCACGAGCTGGGGGCACGGCCGCCGCAAGGGCGGGCAGGGCGGCTTTATCGATGACCTCGCCTGCTACTACCGCATCCCCCTGATCCGGCTGGTCGACGGCTATGGCGGCGGTGTGGCCTCGGCCAAGCGCGGCTATACGGTGTTTCCGGGCCACACCAATGATCCGGGCGTGAACGTCGCCGAGTTGCTCGGCGTGGTGCCCGTGGTCAGCGCGGTCCTGGGCATTGCCGCGGGCGGCCCGGCGCAACGCGCGGTCATGTCCCATTGGTCGGTCATGGTCAGGCACAGCACGATCTTCGCATCGGGCCCCCCCATCGTCGAACGTGGCCTCGGGCAGAAGCTCACGAAAGAGGAGCTGGGAGGACCCCAGGTGGCGGTGGACAAGGCGGGCACGATCGACAACGTTGCCGCGACCGAAGCGGAATGCTTCGCGATGATCCGGCGGTTCCTGTCGTACATGCCGACCAATGTCTGGCAGCTACCGCCGGTGGTGGCGTCGGATGATCCGGTCGACCGGCGCGAGGATGACCTGATCCGCATCGTGCCCCGCAACCCGCGCAAGCCGTACAACATGAGAGAAGCGATCGAGATGGTCGTCGATCGCGGGTCCTTGTTTGAAATCCAGTCGACTTACGGACGCTCCGCCATCACGGCGCTCGCCCGGCTGAACGGCTACCCCGTGGGCGTCATCGGAAACAATCCCATGGTCGGCGGGCGCATCGACGTCAAATCGTCGCGCAAGCAGGCGCACTTCATCGAGCTGTGCGACTGCTTCCACATTCCCATCGTCTTCTTCATCGATGCGCCGGGATTCATGATCGGAAAGGAATCGGAGGAGTCGGCGATCCTGCGCGAGGGCGCGCGCGCCATTCACGCGAAATGCCAGGCCACCGTGCCGATCATTTCCGTGGTGACGCGAAAGTGCTACGGCATGGGTGGGGGCGTTGGCATCGACAAGTACGGCCTGGACTTCAAGATCGCCTGGCCTTCCGGGGAGTGGGGCTCGCTCGCGGTGGAAGGCGGGGTGCGCGCCGTCTACAAGCGCGAGATCGAGAGCGCCCCTGATCCGGCCCGGCGCGAGAAGGAGCTGGAGGCGGAGCTCAAGAAAATCACCTCGCCGTTTCTTACCGCGGAAGCGTTTGCCGTGGAGGACCTTATCGACCCGCGGGAGACGCGGCCGTACCTGTGCCGGTTCATCAAGGCGATGCAGCCGCGACTTGCTGCCGACGCGGGACCCAAGGCAAAGTACGGTGTGCGTCCATGATCCGGATGATTAACCCGCGGTCAGGTGACTGTTCAGGCTCCATAAGCTGACTTTCATGTTCGTCGAGGGCAGATACGAGCGGAGAGAATCATGATCTTGAATCTGGATACACGCGCGCCTTTCGCGCCGCCGGTCGTGGACAGGCTCTCGGTTCGCGTCGTGGTGGATTCGCATTACGAGCGCTTCCTGCCGAAGGCGACTCACCCCGTGGTCGGGATCGAGCACGTGGGCGCAATACCGGGCCGCCAGATGAGCACGCTCGCCGGCGAGTGGGGGCTGTCGCTCCACCTCGAATCCGAATACCGCGGCGCCAGGACCCAGCACCTCCTGGATTTCGGGTACACGCCCGAGATCCTCAACCGCAATTTCGACCTGCTCGGCATCGATCCCGCGAAGATCAACGGGCTGATTTTGAGCCACGGCCACCGCGACCACTACGGCGGGCTGGTGGGCTTCGTGAACCAGCATCGCACCCGCATGCGCGAAGATCTCGCCCTCTACGTAGGCGGCGAGACCATCTTTCGGGAGAAATGGGTGCGGGGCCGCGACGACAAGGAAGTGGTGTCATGGGGCGCGCTCGATCGCACGGCGCTGACCGCGCAGAACGTCGTGCCGGTGTGCTGCGGCGCGCCGTTGGCGCTCGAGGGCCCGTTCACGACCGGCCAGGTCGAACGGACCTCCTTCGAGAAGGTCACCGGCGGCACCCAGGTGCGCTACGAGCACTATACGGACGCGGAGCGGCGGGGCCAGCTGGTCAAGGACGAGCACCAGGACGAACTCGGCACCTGCTTCATCGTGCAGGGCCGTGGCCTGGTGGTGATCTCCTCCTGCGGGCACACCGGCATCGTCAACACCGTGAGAACCGCGATGAAGGTCGCCAACGTGTCGAAGCTGCATGCCGTGATCGGCGGATTTCATCTCGGCATGGCGGCTCCCGATTACATCCAGCACACGGTGGATGAGCTTGCGGCCCTGAACCCGGATGCCATCGTCCCCATGCACTGCACCGGCGCGAATTTCATCCAGGCCATGCGCCAGCGCATGCCGGACCGGGTCGTAGCCAATAACCTCGGCAGCCGCTTCACCTTCGGTGCATAGCGGCGCCACGGTTCACCCCGCTTTCGCCACGCCCGGTCTCACCGCCGCGGAGCAAGCGCGGATCCGCGGCGGCGCCGTCCTCGCCCCGCTCGGCGAAGTGTGAGGCGCTGCGTGCCGTCCATATGTCGGTCCTTTGCCCGTGGCGGATGACCTCGCTAAACTGTCCAGCCAGCGCAAGGGCGCGCAACGCCGCCCGCGTTGCGATGACCGAGGAGGAGTCTTATGGCTGTCAGCCTTGCATTTCTGAACCTGCCCCAGCGCCGGGCCAAGCCGCGCCAATGCGGCCTTACCCTGGTGCGCGATCCCGGCCTCAGCGTCCGTCAACTCGAGGATGCGCTGCAGACCTTCGGACAGTTCCTCGATTACGCCAAGATCAAGCAGTTCGAGCTGTTCTACATGGACGAGGCGCCGACGCGCGCGAAAGTCGCCCTTTACCGGAAGCACGCGGTGAGCCCGTTCTGCGGCGGCACGGTGATCGAGGCCGCGATGCTCCAGGGCAAGGTTGCGCAGACCCTGAAGAAGCTCGTCGACATCGGCTTTCAGTCGATCGAACTCTCCGACAATATCGTCGATATGAGCCTTGTCGAGAAAGGCGATCTCACCAGGCGCGCGGTCGATGCCGGATTCGAGGTGCTGTTCGAATACGGCAAGAAGTACGATTCGGATCCCATCGATGTCGCCGTGGCCGTCGACGAAATCGGCAAGCTGCGCAGCGCCGGCGCGAACCGCGTGATCCTGGAGCGCAGCCAGCTCGACGCAACGCTCGGCCCGGAGGGCAGGCTGCCGACCGCGGGTCGCATGAAGGACCTTGCGCGGCAGGTCGGCCTCGAGTGCCTGATCTTCGAGGCCGAGACGACCGCACATCAGAACTGGCTGCTCCACGAGCTCGGACCGGACGTCAATCTCGGCCCCAACATCCACCAGGACGAAGTGGTGAGCCGGATCGAGCCGGCGCGCTGCGGGCTCGGGCGCGCGGAAGGCTACAGCCTGTTCGCAAAACTGGGGCATGCGTGAGCATGCAACGACGCGCGCGGCCGGCGAAGCGGCGCGCAATCGATCGAGCCACAACGAGGAGAGGGGAGGCCCTATGAATCCAGTCACATTGCTCGGCCGGGGATGCCTGATCGGGCTGGTAGCGGCCGGCACCGCGCCTTGCGTTCAAGCGCAGAATTACCCGGAGCGCCCGATCCGCATCATCGTGCCGCTTGCCCCCGGCGGCGGCAACGACACCGTCGCGCGCCTGGTGGCGAACAAGCTGGTCGAGACGCTCGGGCAGAAGGTGATAGTCGAGAACCGAACCGGCGGCGGCAGCGTGATCGCGTCGAAGATCGTGCTCCAGGCGCCCGCGGACGGTTATACGCTCTATCTCGTCAGCAGCTCCTTCACGTCGGCGGCCACGCTGCAGAAAAATCTCTCATTCGACCCCCTCGGGGACTTCGCACCGATCACGCGCCTGGGCGTTGTTCCGGGCGCGCTCACCGTGCACTCGTCGTTGCCGGTCGCCTCGGTCAAGGCGCTGGTCGCGCTCGCCAACTCCAATCCCGGGCAGATCACCTTCGGTTCCGCCGGCATCGGGTCCGGCTCGCATCTTGGCGGAGAGCTGTTCAAGTTCCTGAGCAAAGCCAACATGCTGCACGTGCCGTACCGCGGCAGCGCGCTGGTCACCCAGTCATTGCTTTCCGGCGAGGTCATGACGAGCTTCAGCAATCCGCTCTCCGCGCTGCCGTACGTGAAATCGGGCCGGCTGCGGATCCTCGGAGTGACCACCGCCTCGCGCTGGCCACTGCTGCCGCAGTTCCCGACGATCGCGGAGGAAGGTGTCCCCGGCTACGAGTTCCTGATCTGGAATGGCATGGTGGTGCGCGCGGGCACGCCCCAGCCGATCATCGACCGGGTGCATCGCGAGCTGATGGCGATCACGCGCATGCCGGACGTGGTGGGGTATCTGGAGAAGAACGGGTCCCGGCCGATGGTGCTGTCGCCCGCCGATTTCGGCAAATTCCTCAAGAACGAGATCACGACCATGGGCAAGGTCATTCGCGCGGCCGGGGTGCGCGTCAACTAGGGCCAGCGCGTTTCGCGCTGGCCATCGCCGCCGGCCGTCACGGGGCGGTCGTTGCCGCGGCAATCTTCCGCGCGATTTCCGCCTTCCATTCCTCCATTGGCTTGAATCCGGGCGTCGCGCGCGCGTCCTTTTCGATCTTCGCCAAGATCGCCTCGTCAGACTGAGACAAGTCCACCGGGATGCGGTAGGGCTGCGGCACGTGCCAGGGTGTGTCGATCAGGCACTCGACGCGGTTGCCTTCGGGGTCCTGGAAGTAAAGCGACACCGCGTTGCCGTGCGTCACCGGGCCGAGGGTCTTCACCCCCGGCTCGCGCTGCAGCCGCTCGTGCAGCTCGCGCAGCGACTGCAGGCTGTCCACCCGGAACGAGATCTGGTTGATCGTGCTGAACGTGAGGTCGGCCGGCCGCCCGGCCGCGATCACCAGCTGATGATGCTCGGCGGGGTCGCGGGTCATGAAGACGATGTCGATTCCCTGCTCGATGGTCTTGCCGCGGTCGCTCACGACGAAGCGCAGCACGCGGGTGTAGAGTCAGGGGCGGATGGGATTCCGGATGGTATCCCGGATGATCTTGCCCATCCTGAGCATCTCGGATTGCCTGAAGGCGCTCAGCGCTTCCCGAGTGCTGCCCACCGGCTCCACCGCCGAGGCCAGAAACCGCGCCTTGATGTCGGGCGTGTTGATCGCGCGGGCAATTGCCTTCTGCAGCAGATTGATGCGCGCGGCCGGCGTCCGGGCCGGCGCGAACACGCCGTATACGGTCACATACTCATAGCCCGGCAGCGTGGCCGCGATCGGCGGCAACGCCGGGAATTGCGCCGATGGCTTGGCGCTCGTCACGGCCAGGGCGCGCAGCCTGCCGGCCTTGATGTGCGGCACAACCGATCCTGCCGACACGAAATACAGGTGCACCTGTCCGCTGATCAGTTCGGTAATCGCCGTGCCGCCACTCTTGTAAGGGACGCGCAGCATGTTGACGCCTGCCATCGACATGAATAACTCGGCCGCGAGATGCGCGCCGCCACCGATGGAGGTGACCGCGTAGTTGTACGCCGCCGGCTTGGCTTTCGCCAAAGCGATCAATTCCTTGACCGATTTCGCCGGCAGCGACTTCGTGACGGTCAGTATGTTGGGCGAGCTCACCGCCAGGGTGACGGTAGAGAAGTCCTTGACCGGGTCGTAGGGCACGTTGTCCTGCAGATACGGCAGCAGCCACAATATGCCCGTGGCGAGGAGCAGGGTATAGCCGTCGGGCGTGGCCTGGGACACGATTTCACCGGGAATGACCCCGCTCGGCCGGTTGTCCACGATGATTCGCTGGCCCAGGCTCTCGGAGACTCCGTGCGCGATCAGCCGCGCGACGAAGTCGGTGCCCCCGCCGGCACCGGAGGTCACGAGACGTATGGGTTTGGTCGGGAATTTCTGGGCCCATGCCGCGCCCGGTCCCAGCGATGACAAAGCCATCGAAAACAGCCATGCTACCCACAGTGCGCGCAGCATATTTCCTCCTCGAATAATGTGATGACCATTGTCCGCCACCGCGCCGGCTCAATTATAGTAGCCGCAAGCCGGGAAAGTGCCGGAAAGCGGATCGGTGGTGTCACGGTCCGCATACTGAACGGAGATGAATCGGAATGAATGAGCGATCGAAAGGCGGTGCCGAGCAAGCGATGGACAGCATACAGCAGCGGCTCACCGATTATGCGTGCGCGTTGAGATACGAGAGCCTCACGCCGCAAGCGATTCACGCCGCCAAGTCCTGCGTGATTGACACGTTGGGCGCGCTGGTCTGCGGCTTTTTCGGAGAGCCCTGCCGGATCGCGCGTGATCTTGCCGCCCGGATGCCCCAGGCGGACGGCGTGACCGTGATCGGCACGCGCATGAAGAGCACGCCCGATATGGCTGCCTTCGTCAATGCAACCACTGCGCGCTACGCCGAGCTGACGGATATCTATCACCTGCCGGGAAGTGCCGTGGCGCATCCCAGCGATGCATTGACCCCCGTGCTTGCCGCGGCCGAGCACGCGCACGTCGGCGGACGGGATTTCATCACCGCCATTGTCCTTGCCTACGAGGTGGGCCTGCAGATTGCTCATGTGTTCAGGAACGACGGCTTCGACAACACCAACCTCGGCTGTCTGGCCAGTGCGGTAGGCGCCGGCAAGGTTCTGGGATTGTCTGCCACGCAGCTCGCCCATTGCATCTCGATGGCGATCGTGCCCAACAACGTGCTCAAGCAGGCGCGGCGCGGGCGGAAATCGATGTTCAAGGCGGTCGCCGCCGGGCAGGCGGGGCGGGCGGGCGTGTTCGCGGCGCTGCTCGCGCGCGACGGCATGGAAGGCCCCCACCTGCCTTTCGAGGGCACGGCGGGCTGGTGCAAGCACGTGGGCGGGGGACGTTTTACGCTGGGCGCCATGGGCGGTGGCGCCGTTCCCTACAAGATACTGGATACGCGCATCAAGAATCGTCCCGCGGCCGGTCCCGCGATAGCCTGCATCCTGGCCGCCGAGAAACTGGCGCCGATCGATGTCGGGGCCGTGCGCAAGATCACCGTCGAGGTGCACCAGCTCGCCAAGAACAACACCGCACCCGGCGAGCGGCCGTGGCCCCTGACATCGAGAGAGGATGCCGATCACAGCACCCCCTTTCTGGTCGCGGCGACCCTGCGCGATGGAACGGTGATGCTGCGGTCGTTCGACGATGCGCACCTCAACGACCCTGATTTGCGCAACCTGATGCAAAAGGTCGAGGTTGTCGTCAACGCAGAATTCACCCATGCCTACGAGCACCTGCCGCAGCAGCATCGTGCGCGTCTCACCGTGGTGACCGAGGACGGCAGGCAACTGGTGGCGGAGGCGGGCGGGGATGCGGATGACCTGGCCGCGCCGCGAGCGGACGCCCAGATCGAACGGAAATTCCGTGAAATGACCGAGGACCATCTGGGCAAGCCGCGGGCGAGCGCCATACTGGAGCGCCTGTGGACGCTCGAAGCCATGCGCGACGTCGCCGAGATCGCGCCTTGCTTCGCGCTGGCCTGAGGCGTCACGACAGCGATAGCGCGATCACCCGCCAGGATGCCGTTCGTCGACACGGTCCGTCGACCGCTGCGCTGTCGCGCCTAGTTGGTGCGCACGCCGGCCGCCTCGACTATCTTGCGCATGGAGGCGATTTCGGCCTTCATCATGGCGCCCCACTCCTCCGGCGAGGTGGCTTCCACTTCCACGCCCAGGCCCAGAAGCTTCCTGCCGACCTCCGGCCTTTTGAGGAACCGCACGATTTCCCGATTGAGCCGGTTGATGATCGCCGCCGGCGTTTTCGCGGGTGCGAAGACCGCATAAAACGTTTTGGCTTCGTAGCCGGGCACGCCCGATGCGGCAATCGTCGGTATGCCCGGAGTCAGAGCCGATGGTTTGGCGCTGGAAACTCCCAGCGCCCTCAGTCTGCCGGTCTTGATAAGCGGCACCACGGAAGCTGCCGTCGCAAACATCAACTGCGTCTCACCGCCCATCAAGGCGGTGACGGCCGGGCCCGCGCTCCTGTATGGGACCTGCCTTATCGATATGCCCGCCATGGTCTTGAACTTTTCCGCGGCGATATGAGAGCTCGAGCCTATGGTGCCGCTGCCATAGTCGAGTTCTCCCGGCCGCGCCTTGGCGAGCGCAATCAGATCCTTGACCGAATGCGCGGGCAGAGACGGATGCACCACCAGTATGTTGGGCGCGCTGACCGCGAGCGTGACCGGTTCGAGATCCCTTATCGGGTCATAGGACACGCTCTTTTGAACGAGCGGCGTGACCCACATGCTGGCGGAGACCAGCAAGGTGTAACCGTCGGGTGGGGCCTGGGCGACGATCTCCACCTGGATGATGCCACCCCGGTTGTCGACGATCACCGGCTGTCCCATCGGGCCGGAGATTCCCTGTGCAATCAGGCGCGATGTCAAGTCGCTGCCGCCGCCCGGCCTCGCGGTCACAACGCGTATGGCCTTGCTCGGATAGGCCTGGGCCGCGGCCACATCGGCGAAGATGCAGACCGCGCCCGCCGCAATGGTTACCAATGCTGCACGAATCGTTGCCATCGATCCTCCTCGATTTAACTTCTTGGATTGACTGCAGTACCTGCTGACAAGCTCACACTATATTCCGACCCGATCATAACCGGCATGAATCGGTCTCATTACGGGATGCCTGAGGCGCGAAGCATGGACGAACGATGCCGTGCTCGGGACCCACTCCGGAATGAATCAGAGAACGATCCAGCGTGTGCCATCTTTCTTATTGCATGCCTGGCCAAGTGTCGAAGCGGTATTCCGCGTAGTGGACGCGTGCACTGAAAAATCGACGATCGGCAGCGGACGGCTTCACGTGGCGTTCCGGCAATGGCCGACTTTCGACTTGCCTCCTTGACAGTGTCGTTGGCGTCCCATTAGCCTGCACGCACCCTCGGCCTCACACCGAAAAACCAGGAGCACGCATGAAACTGTGGTTCCAAAGCCTGATCCGGCCCATCGATCAAAACAACGCCCCGGTCGCCACGCTCGAGGCAACCCCGTTCGGCGCGCTGCTGAGAAAACTGCTCGATACCTGTGCCAGCCCCGGCACCGAGATACACATCCAGGGACTCGCCAAGTCCTCGGGCATGGGCGTGCACTACCGTTTCCTGGAATACAACGATACGCGGGAGGTCATCGAGAACGCGATACGCGCCGAGAAAGAGGGGTACGACGCGTATCTGGTTGGAAACATCAGCGACGCTGGCCTGCGCGAGGCGCGGGAGATGGTGAACATTCCGGTGCTCGGCGCCTGCGAGTCCACGCTGCATTTCGCGTGCCTGATGGGTGCGACCTTCGGGCTCATCACGATCAGCGAGAAATGGACGCCGCGGCTGCTGGAAAACGTCCGCTGCTACGGGCTGGAGTCGCGGCTGGTGGGCTGCGAGGCGCTGGATACCTCGCCGCTGGAGCTCAAGAAGGCCGTGCACGACCGGTCACTGCGGGAGAGCGTCATCGAGGACATCAAGGCCGCGTCCAAGCGCCTGCTCAAGCGCGGAGCCGAAGTCGTGGTTCCGGCCGGCGGCGACGTGGTGGTCTTCCTGGTGGAAGAGGGGCTGTTCGAGGTCGAGCGGGCGCCCATCGTGGTCAGCCATGCGGCGCTCGTGAAAATGGCGGAGGCGGCGGTCAGGATGAGAGCCCTGACCGGCGTGTTCACGAGCAAGCACCTGCAATACGCGGCGCCGACCGGGGACTTTCTGAAACGCGTGCGGGATTACTACGGCCCGGACGTCTATCCCGGCGCCAAATAGCGTTCGAGTGGCTACCGCGCGCGCCCGGCGGGCGGCGCGAGCAGCGCGGCCAACTCGCCGACATTGTCGAGCGCGCTGACGCGGGCGACTGCTTCTTCCAGCCGGGCGGCTTGAGCGCCACCCAGGACCAGGCTCGCGTTGCTGCGGAATTTGGCGCGCAGCTCGTCCTCGGAGAGGGGATTGCGGCGGTCGCCGCGCGGAATGAGCACACGCCTGGTGAGAACGCGCCCGTCGGTCAGGTGAACGTCGACGAAGGGCTGCTCGCCAGTCGTCACCTGCTCGTCGTGCACGACTTCGACGCGGCGCGCCAGAGCAAGAATTTCCGGCCGGCGCAACGCCTCTGGCGTGTACTGGTCGAGCATTGCGCCGCCGGTGGCGAGTGCCACCGCAATGCTATAGGGCAGGCTGAACTGCGCGTCCAGCATGGTCTGCACGTCCTGCTTGCCGAGCTGCTTGACATGCGTGCGGCTGCCGCGCACCACGACGCGCGTGACGGTCTCGGGCAGGATGTTCGCTTCGCGGCGCAGCTCCAGTATCGCGTCTATGCTGCCGTGATTGCCGCGGCAGGCAGCATAGGGCTTGAAACCCACGATGCGGATGCGAAAATCGGAACCGAGGCCTGCGGTCGCTTTCTCCGGTTCGGCCTTGTCTCCGGCATACGTCGGAAAGAATCCGCCCCAGTCGCTTTCGAAGATGCAGGTCGGTCCCGTCACGCGGCTGGCGGCAAGATAGGCGGACACGACGCCTGACTGGGCGGCAAAGCCCGGATGCACGCGCTTGCTCATGGCGCCGTCGGGAATGAACGCCCACGTGCCGCCGGCATTGCTGCCCGCATAGCCGAGCGCCCATTGCGTGCGCTCGGCATCGAGGCGGAGCAGGCGGGCCACCGCGGCCGCGGCGCCGAAACCGCCGCAGACGCTGGTCGAATGCCAGCCCTTGTCCTTGAGCGGGCGATTTCCACCGCTGCCTTCCAGCGCCCGGCGGGCGATGTCGTAGCCGACGACGATCGCGGTCAGCAGTTCGCGCCCGCTGGCGCCGGCGCGCACGGCCGTGCCGAACGCGGCGGGAATGATGACCGAGCCCGAATGCAGGCAGCCTTCGAAATCGTCCATCTCGCGGGCGTGCACGGCCGCGCCGTTGGCCAGCGCGGCGAGCGGCAGCGGCGCCCGATCGGGCGTGCCCCAGAGCAGGGTATCGCCCGCGCCCGCGGCGGCCCGTACCGCCTCGCGTATCAACCGGAGCTCCTCCGTCGTGGAGCCGGCAAGCCCGCATCCCAGCGCGTCGAGCAGCACCAACCGGGCGCGATCGCGCACGTCGGCGGGCAGATCGTCATGGCGCAGGCTGGCTGCGAATTGAGCCATCTGCCCGCTGACGGTTCGCGCTTGGGCAGGTCTATTGCCGCCCGGTGTTGCTGTATCCATTGTCTGTCTCGACTTTCATTCAGATGGTTTGAGCGGGGTACCCTGGTTCGTCAGCCGCGAATTCGCGTGATTCCCTGCGGTGCGTGCCTTGCGCCATGATGGGCGGACGTTCGTCATGCGTTGCGATCGGCAAACTCGCCGGTCATCCAGTGCGCGACGGCGCACAGCTTGCCGTCGCCGCCTGGTTCACCCAGGAGTTGCACGCCCACCGGGAGGCCGTTCGCGACCAGCAGCGGCAGGGAAAACGCCGGCAGGCCCAGCCACGACCCGCAAATCAGAAAGGTCCGGCTGCCAGTGTAATCGAGGCCGGGAATCGCAGGGCCGGAGGCGGCGAGCGTGACGTAACCATCGGTGCCGCCCGCCGTTTCGTGGACGAGATGCCGTACCCGCCTGCGGTTGGCAAGCAGCCCTTCGTATTCGGGGGGCGTCATCCGGCCCGCGCGCTCGATCAGCCCGTGAATGCGCTCGCCGATCGCCTTGCCGTAGCGCGCGATGTAGTCCTCGTACGGCCACTTCATTTCATAGGCAACGATCGCCAGGGCCCCGTCCATGCCCTGGTCCAGCTCGGCCTCGAGCCGCGCCACCGCCGGATCGTTGTCGCGGCTGGCAATCATGATGCCCGCCGCATCCAGCGCCGCAATGAATTCGTCGAAGGCGTCCTCCGTATCGCTGTCGAGCTCGGTCCAGCCGCGGGTGTAGAGCCGGATCAGTTTCCGCGGCTTGTGCGCGGGCGGCGGCTCGGCGCTGGCACCGGTCAGGAACGGATTGCCGGGGCTGCCGATGCCGAGCGAAATCTGCGATGCGACGCGCCAAGCGTCCTCGAGCGTGCCGGCGAGGATGCCGAGGTGGTCGCAGGTGGCGGAGAGCGGATGGATGCCCGCCGTGTGCAGCGTGCCGATGGTGGGCTTGAAACCGACCGCGCCGCAATAGGATGCGGGCCGCAGCGTCGATGCCTGGGTCTGTGTGCCGAGCGCCGCCGGCACCATGCCCGCGCCGACTGCAGCCGCGGATCCGCTGGACGATCCGCCGGGCGTGCGTGCCGGATCGAAGGGGTTGGTGGTCGGTCCGGAATACCCGATCGCGAACTCGGTGGTGACGGTCTTGCCGACGATCACCGCGCCGCCGTGTCTCAACGCGGCGACACAGGCGGCGTCCTGACCCGACTGCCAGCCCTTGAACGCCGGGCAGTTCATCTGGGTCGGCATGCCCGCGGTGGCGATGATGTCCTTGATGGCGACCGGCATGCCGTCCACTGGGGAGAGCGGCTTGCCCGCCCGGAAGCGCCGCGTCGCGGCGTCGGCGGCCTTGCGGGCGCCCGCGGCGTCGAGCGTGACGAAGGCCTTCACGTTTTTTTCACGCGCGGCGATAACCTTGAGACAACGCTCGAGGAACTCGCGCGGCGTGCGCTTGCCTGAGAGGATGTCGGGCAGCGCGTGCGAAAAGGAGACGGCGTCGAGATTGCGCCAGGCTTTCACGATTCGGACTCCGGAGGCGGCGCCGAACCCGGCGCCGCCTTATATAATCAAGGCAAATAATAACGCGTCGGGCCGAAACGGTCCCATTCTGTGGATATCAGAGGAGGTTTCTGGAATGAGGCGGTTGCTTGCTGTTTGCTGCGTCGTAGCGCTGGCGCTGGCGCTGCCGCTGACGGCCGCGGCGCAGCAGACGGTCCAGAAGAAAGCCCAGCAGAAGAAGGCCTACAAGAAAAGCCCCAAGCAGGCGCGGCCCCGCATCGAGAGGCTCGCGTGCAGGCTCGGCACGGAGGACCAGCACGCCCGCATCGCGGTCGAGCTGCGCAATGGCAAGGTCAACCGCTTCGCCTACTACAGCAAATGGAAACCGCGCACCTGCTCGATGGAGGTCGAGCGCGGCGACGCCTACAGCACGTGGCAGGATACCGGCAAGACGACCGTGGTCACGCTGTTCGAGGACAACGGCGCGTTCCTGATCGACCACGGGCGCAACCGCTACCATTTCATCTTCAGGGAAATCGACCGCATGCGCTACTGCGGCATGGAAGGCAAGGTGAGCGGCAGCCTCACGATCTTCCGCGGCAGGCCGCAGTGCCTGCTGGAGGGCGTGATGGAGAAGGGCGAGGACATGATCGAAATCGACAAGCCGCGTTCTCAAACCTCCACATCGAAGTAATCCTGTTAATCTTGTAAATCCTGTCTATTCATTCCTGAGGGCTCGCGGTTGAGTCAGGTCGCGGAGAAGCTGGTCGGCGGCATTCCACTGTTCGTCGGCATCGAGCGCGCAGAGCTCGAGGGTTTCATGCGCCTGTTCCAGCCGGTGTCGTTCGATACCGGCGCGCGCATCCGCCGCCAGGGGCGGCCCGCCGACAGCGCCTTCATGATTGAATCGGGCAACGCCGAGGTCGTCACGGCGCTGCCGGGCGGGGGCGAGGCCATGGTGGCGAGCCTTGGGCCGGGCAGCCTGCTGGGCGAGATGGCTCTGCTGGAGAGCGGAAAATGCTCGGCGACGGTGATCGCGCGGACCCCGGTCGCCGGCTACGTCATTGAGCGCGACGGATTTCGCATGCTGCTCGCGCAGCGTGACCGGGCGGCGTTTCTGATCCAGCAGCGGATCACCCGGGCGCTGTGCCAGCGGCTGCGCGAGCTGAACGCGCGCATCGTCTCGTCGGATACGCCGGAGAGCGCGGCGCCGCCCCTCGCGGGGCAGACGGCCGATCCCGCGGGCATCGTCCGCGGCCGGTGCTCATTCGGCTACCGGGCGTTTCTTCCGGCGCTGCCGGTTTTCGGCCGCTTCACTCCCGGCGAGATCGAGGACTTCACCGGCCGGACTGAAGTCATGGAGATCGAGCGTAGCCGGATATTGTTTCAGCAGGGTGACCCCTGCGCCGCGGCGTACGTGATCGTGCGCGGGGCCCTCGAGATCTTGCATGCGGCCAACGGCCAGCGCCAGCGCATCGGCATCCTGGGTCCGGGTCGGCTGTGCGGGATACTCGCGCTGATCGAGGGCCATCCTCACAGCATGAGCGCCGCCGCAAGGGAACGCACGGTGCTGCTCGAGCTCCCCAAGGCGGTGTTCGACGCCCTGTTCACCGGGCGCGATCCGGCCGCCGCGCGTTTCCAGGACGCGATCAACCGCGAGCTGCTGCAGGCGCTCGCGCGCACCAACAATCACCTCACGCGCCTCATCAGCCAGGCGTGCATCCGCAGCGGCCGGAAGGAAAAGAAGCAGGCGGAGGAACTCGGGCGGGCGCTGGGAGAGCAGGATTGCCGCGCCGCCTAACGGAAGCGGGCAGTTTGCAGTTGACAGTTGGCAGCGTGGCGATCCCTGCTACTACAAGCTGCCCACTAGTCGAGATAGCGGGTCTCGACCGTCGGCCTTCCCGACCGGGTATCCGCATAGATCATTGAATACTCCGGCACCTCCAGCCAGGTCGAGGTGTCGCGCGTGAGCGGCTCGGAGGCGATCATGATCGAGTCCGCGGTGTCCGGGCCGCCGATCATCTTCCATTCGCCGTCGTGATGGCCGTACTCGCTGCCCGAGGTGTACCACAGGCTGTGGTAATGGAAGCTTGCCTGCGGCACGAGCGCGGGGTCGTCGGTGCGGTAGCAGCCGAAGTCGAAGCAGTAGCGCACCGCGACCATCTGCCTTCCGGTCGTGATGAAGAGGTTGACCGGCGACCAGTTGGCAATGCCCAGTTTCTCGCGCACCTGCCGGATGACGGAGAGCGTCCTCTCCAGCGCCCGCGCGATCTCGTCGGCGGTCACGTGGCGCGCCGGGTCCTCGAGCTGGGACAATAACAGCGCGTAAATCCATTCGCTGTCGGTGGTGCCGTCGATCCTCCGAACGAACTCCGGGCGGATGTGCTCGAGCAACACCGGCTTCATCTCGCGCATCCGCTCGAGGTCGCCGTTGTGGGCGAGCGCGACGCGGCAGCCCGGGAACTGGAACGGATGGATGTTCTGCTGCGAGATGATGCCTTCGGTGTCGAAGTGCACGCCGCGCACGTGCGCGAGCACGCAGGTTGCGCGGACCTTCTCGGAGAGCGCCTTCAGGTTGCGGTCGTAGATGGGCAGCAGCGTCGAGGCGTAGCTGTACGGCCGGTCGGAATCGTGCGAGGCGTCGTCCCATGCCTTGATGCCGAATCCGGCGAGATTCAGCAGGTTCAGCATCTGCGGCATGTAGGTCTGCTTTACCAGCGAGGAGTCCGGCTGGAAAAGCAGGTTGTCCAGGAGGACCGGCTGCCCCAGGTAAGCCAATGCTCGACACATAGGTTTAGCGTAGCCAGGAATTCTTAAAAGGAAAAAGCGTGGGTTGCGGGTTGTGGGTCGACCCACCATCCACGATCCACGATCCACGCTTTTCAGGCTTGGGCGGCAATCTTTTCCCGTAACCTGTCATAGGTGACGCCCTCGGAAAAGAGCGTCCGGATTTCAGCATCGCTGACGCCCAAGCCTCGGAGGGACTCCTCCGAATGCTGCCCGAGCCACGGCGCGGGCTTGCGGATCGAGGTGAGCTCGCCGGTGGACTTGATCGGCAGCCCGAGCGACTTCATCCGCCCGATGATCGGGTGGTCGTACTCGACCACCATGTCGCGCGCCTTGATGTGCGGATCGGCGAGGATCTGCTCGTAGGTGTAGACCGGGCCGCCCGGAACTTCGGCTGCGTCGAGCTTCTCGACCCAGAGCGCGGTGGGCCGGGTCGCGAACACCGCCTCGATCTCGTCCTGCAGTGCGTCGATGTTCTTCAGGCGCGAGGGCAGGTCGGCGAAGCGGGGGTCGGCGAGCCATCCGGGCTTTTCGCAGACCCTGTTGCAGAAGTTCTGCCACAGCTTGGTGTTGTTGGCGCCGACGGTAACGTAGCCGTCCTGCGTCTTGTACGCCTGGTAGGGCGTGGAGCGGCGATGGCGGGTGCCGGTCGCAGTGGGCAACTCGCCGCCGCCGAAAAAGGCGCCGGACTCCCAGTGCGTCCAGGCGAGCCCGGCCTCGAGCAGCGAAGTCTCGAGGTACTGCCCCTTGCCGGTCCGGAGCTTGCCGATGTAGGCGCCCAGGATGCCGTAGAGGGCGGTGACGCCGCTCGCGATGTCGTTCATCGCGATGCCGACTTTCGCGGGGCGCCCGCCGGCTTCGCCGGTCATCATCATGATGCCGGACATGCCCTGCGCGACGATGTCGAAGCCGCCCTTTTTTCCGTAGGGGCCGGTCTGGCCGAAGCCCGACATCGAGGCGTAGATCACGCCGGGGTTGAGCTTGCTGACCGTCGCGTAGTCGATGCCGAGCTTGCGCGTGACGCCGGGCCGGAAGTTCTCGGTGATGATGTCGGCCTTCGCCGCGAGCCTGAGGAAGATGTCCTTGCCGCGCGGGTCCTTCAGGTTGAGCGCCAGGCTCTTCTTGTTGCGATTGAGCACGGCGAAGCAGTAGCTCTCGCCGTTCACCTTCGGGTCGAAGCGGCGCGAGCCGTCGCCCTCGGGAAACGCCTCGACCTTGAGGACCTCGGCGCCCATGTCGCCCAGCATCATGGTGCAGTACGGCCCGGCCATGATGTTGCTCAGATCGAGCACCTTGACCCCTTCGAGCGGAAGCGCCATGCGAGCGACCCTGATTGTGGACGAGCCGCCGTTGCGACTCCGGCTCGACATTTGAGTCCAAAATGTGGTGCAATTGTAGCGCGCTGGACGAATCCGTGTCAGCAGCAGGTGTGGTCGCGGAGAAGGCCGGCATCCGATGCGGCTCGAATCCGCGCTGTCCGGGACACAATAACGAAGGAGGGAATTCATGAAACGTTTTCTCAGGATCGCAGTACCGGCGGCGGTACTTGCCGCCTTGCTTTCGCCGCTGGCGGCATTTTCCCAGGCCTACCCGACCAGGCCGGTCCGGGTGATCATCGTGTTCCCGCCGGGCGGCTCGAACGACGTGGTGGGCCGACTGGTGTTCCACAAGATGTCGGAGCAGCTCGGCCAGCAGTTCGTGATCGAGAACCGCGGCGGGGCCGCGGGTTCGATCGGCGCGGCTTACGTCGCCGCGCAGCCAGGCGACGGCTATACGCTCATGGTGCAGTCCGCGACGCACATCGCGAACGCGCACCTCTACAAGAAGCTGCCCTACGACACGCTCGGTGATTTCATCGGCATCACGACCCTCGCGCGGCAGGTCGGCGCACTGGTCGTGCACCCGTCGCTGCCGGTCAAGACCGTAAAGGACTTCATCGCGCTTGCCAAGAAGCGGCCCGGCGAGATCGTCTACAGCTCGGCGGGCAGCGGCAGCTATGTGCATCTCGCGGGCGCGCTCTTCTGGAGCTCGGCGGGAGTCAAGCTGATCCACGTGCCGTACAAGGGCGGCGGCCCCTCCACCACGGCGCTGGTTTCGGGCGAGTCGCAGTCCACTATCGCGACGATCGGTTCGGTCTACGGGCACCTGAAAGCCGGACGCGTCAAGCCTCTCGGCGTGACCTCCGACAAGCGCACCACGCAATTCCCCGACGTGCCGGCGATCGCCGAGTTCCTGCCGGGCTTTGAATTCACCGCTTGGGTGGGGGCCTTCGCGCCGAAAGGCACGCCGAAGCCCGTCATCGACAAGCTGAACGAGAACCTGAAAAAGGTGCTGGCCGACCCCGGCGTCGCCAGTAAGCTGACGGCGCAGACGCTCGACCCGATGCCGATGACGCCGGAGCAGTTCGCGGCACGCCTGAAGTCGGATTACGACAAGTACGAGAAAGTCGTCAGAATCTCCGGCGCCAAGATCGACTGACGCGCGGTCACGCGCGGGGCGCGACGAGCGGCTTGCGGGCGGGCGTCGACTGTTTGTTCCCGGCCCTGTTCCCTTCGCGGGGGCAGGGCCGGTTTGCTTTACGGCGATTTTTTCAAGTCGCCCGCCAATTCGTCCACATTGCGTACGTTGACGGTTGAGGCGCCGCGCAAGGTTGGCCGATAATGCCGATTGCCGACGCGAATCGCTGGCCGTCCACTCCTTCAGGAGCCATCATGAACCGGAACCTACCTGCGCTGCTCGCCGCCATCGTCTCCCTTCTTTTTCCGGTCGCCACTGTTGCGCAGACGTACCCCGCGAAGCCGGTGCGCGTGGTGATTCCCTGGCCGGCGGGCGGCTCCAACGACGTCGTCGGCCGGCTGGTGCTGCAGAAAGTGTCCGAGTCGCTGGGTCAGCAGTTCGTGATCGACAACCGCGCCGGCGCGTCAGGCTCCATCGGCTCGGACGTCGTCGCCAAGGCGGCGCCGGACGGCTACACGATCATGGTTCACTCCACCACGCATTTGGGCAATGCCCATCTCTACGGCAAAAAGCTCAAGTACGACACGCTCAAGGACTTTACCGGCGTTGCGATGCTCTCCGCGCAGCCTGGCGTGCTGACGGTGCATCCTTCGTTGCCGGTCAAGACCACGAGGGAATTCATTGCGCTCGCCAAAGCGCATCCCGGCCAGATCAACTATTCCTCGTCGGGAAACGGCAGCGCGCCGCACCTGCAGATGGCGCTGCTGATCTCGATGACCGGAATCAACATCACGCATGTCCCGTACAAGGGCGGCCCGCCGCAGGTGACGGCGCTGGTGGCGGGAGAGTCCCAGGCATCGTTCGCGACGATCGGCACGGTCATCACTCACATCCGCAACAAGCGGCTGCGGCCCATCGCGCTGGGATCGACCTCGCCCAGCAAGGCCTTGCCGGGCGTGCCGACGCTGACGGCATCGGGCGTGCCGGGCTACGAAATGAGCCCCTGGATCGGCGTGTTTGCGCCGGCCGGAACGCCGCGGGCCATCATCGTCAAGCTCAACGGCGAGATCAACAAGGCGCTCGCGGTGCCGGACATCGTCAAGCGGCTGGAAAATCAGGCGCTCGATCCGTCGCCTGCCACGGTGGATCGATTCAACGAGGTGATCAGGGTCGATTACGAGAAATACGGCAAGCTCGTCAAGCTGACCGGCGCCAAAATCGAATGAGCGACGCGCGAGGATTGGGGGGTGATGCGTGAGGCCCGCGATCGCGGATTTCCGGCCGCGGCTTTCCGCCTGACGCACCGGGGAAACAATGGATCTCGGTGTCAAGGGCGAAACCGCGCTCGTGGTGGGCGCAAGCGAGGGCATCGGTTACGAAAGCGCGAAGGGGCTGCTGGAGGAGGGCGCGCGCGTCCTGATCTGCTCGCGCAGCGCCGACAAGCTGAAACGGGCCGCCGCCGCGCTCGAGCAGGCGACGGGCGCGAAGGTCCCCTGGTTCGCCGCGGATGTCACCCGGGCCGGCGATGTCGCGCGCCTGAAGGACTGGCTCGGGCAGCAGGCGCCCGCGCTCGATATCCTGGTGACGGCGGTCGGGGGCAGCCACCGCGCGCTGTTCGAGGAGCTGGACGATGCCGCCTGGATCGCGAGCTACGAGTTCAACGTGCTCGGCACGGTGCGGGTGATCCGCGCTGCGCTCGACCCGCTCAAGCAATCGAAAGCCGGCGGCCGCATCGTCGTCTTCGGCGCGGCGGGCCCGCGCATGCCTTATCCCAACCAGGTCGTCTCGAACGTGCACAAGGCGGGGCTCATTGCCCTGGTGAAGACGCTCGGCGCCGAGTTCCAGCCGTTCAATATCCGCGTGAACTCGGTGTCCCCGGGGCGCACGCTGACGTCGTTGTGGACGACGCGCGCGGAGAAGCTCGCGAAGGAGCGCGGCGTGAAGCCCGAGGACGTCATCCACGAGTTCAGCGAGGAAATTCCGATGAAGCGCTTCGGCCGGCCCGAGGAAATCGCCGCGATGGCGGTGTTTCTCGCCTCGCACAAGGCGAGCTACGTCAACTGCCAGTCCATCCTGGTTGATGGGGGCATTGCCCGGGGGCTTGTCTAGGAACGGCGTGACCTGATGAGGCGTGACATGATGCCTCGTGACATGGTGCGGCGTGACCTGGTGACGCGTAGTTGAAGAAAATCACGCACTAACATGTCACGCAGTATCATGTCACGAAGTTCTATCCGAGCCTGGCTCGGATGCCTTCGACCGTTTCGTTGAGCGTGCCGAACACCCGGACGCCGGCTGCCTCGAGCGCGGCGCGCTTGGCGGCATAGGTGCCGTGGCTGCCGTGCACCAGCGCGCCGGCGTGGCCCATGGTGACGCCCTCGGGCGCGCTGCGGCCGGCGATCAACGCGAACACCGGCTTGGCGAAGCGCTGCGCGGCGAGCGCCTGCGCGAATTCCTCCTCGTCGCTGCCGCCGATCTCGCCGATGATCAGCAGCGCTTCAGTCCGCGGGTCGGCCGCGTAGAAGGGCACGAGGTCGGCGTAGCGCGTGCCTTTCACGGGGTCGCCGCCGACGCCGACCCACACCGACGTGCCGATGCCGCGCTGCGCGAGGCGGTAGCCGGACTCGTACGAGAGCGTGCCGGACTTCGACATGAGGCCCAGCGGTCCCGGTTTCAGGGAGTCGTCCGGAAGGAAGCCGAGCTTCGCTTCCCCGGGCACGGCCATTCCGGGCGTGGACGCGCCGACCCAGACCGTGCCCGTGTCCCGGCACAGCTTCCACGCCCTCAGTGCATCGTGCACCGGCATGCCTTCGGTGGGTGTGACGAGGTAGCGGATCCCGGCGCCGACCGCGTCCCGCATCGCCTCCAGCAGTTGCATCGCGCCGACCAGCAGGACGCTCGCCTTCGCGCCGGTGTCCGCCGCCGCGTCGCCGCAAGTCGCGAACACCGGGAGTCCGTTCACGGCCCGGACTTTCGCGCCGGGCGAAACACCGCCCACGACGTTCGTGCCGTACTCCCTCATGAGCCGGCTGTGCAGCTGGCCGGCACGCCCGGTGATGCCTTGGACGATTACTGGTGTCGAACGATCTACGCGGGGGTTGATCATCGTTCGACGGGTGATTCGTGAGTCGTGATTCGTGAATCGAGCCCCTCACCCCAACCCTCTCCCGAGAGGAGAGGGAGGCTGCAGTTCTCTTTCCGCGAACGGAGAGATGGCGGGCTTTGTTTCCCTCTGCCCTTGCTGAGGGAAAGGGTAGGGTGGGTCGGGGAAGTCCAGTCACGAGTCACGAGTCACCGGGCGTGGCTCAGCGTTCGTCCAACACTTTTTTGACGTTGACGTGACGGGGGCTCAGCGTTCGTCCAACACTCATGATTCACCCTGGAATGGTTTGTGGATTCGATGATAGGGGATGGTGTTCAACAAGGGCTGTTCGCC
>JACPTK010000099.1 GCA_016192825.1 Betaproteobacteria bacterium
CTTGTCCATCGGCTCGCGGTTTCGCTCCATGCTTCCTTCCCACGCTCGGTCGCCCTCACGCAGTTGCACTTCGCTTCGTTCACTGTGGCCAGCTTACGGGAGGACTTCCACCTCCAAGATCGCGCCCATGCTGGGCGCACAGCAAATAGGGGACAGACTGAGCTGTCCCCTATTTTTGTCATAAGTGACGGGACTCTCGCAGTGCGGGATCTGCGTCTTTCTCATCACTCATCACTCATCACCCATCACCGCTCGCCGCCGGCGAGCCTGGCGGCGCGCTCCTTGAACGCCTTCGCCGCGAGGAACAGCCCGCCATCGGCGCCGTCGATGAAGTGCAGGTGCCGGCCGGCGTAGTTGAATACGAGGCAGGTCATCTGCGCGCGGTCGGTGACGTGCAGGCCGTAGATCAGCTCGCCGCGGTCGTAGCGCTCCTTCAGCCAGGCGTCGAGCGCGTGACGCTGCGCCGCGGTGCCGGCGAGAATCTGGCGGTAGATGTCCACGAACTTGCGCACGTCCGAGTTGCGCACCAGGGTTTCCTTGTAGCGGCCCCAGTCGGTCTTCCCGGTGTGGATGCCGAACTTCATGAGGAGCCACCCGAGCACGATGATGCAGCGCGTGCGCATCAGCACGAGCCATTGGCCCAGCGGCCCGCGACCGGCGGCGCGCACGCCCACCTCGTTCGCCAGACGGCCGCCGTCGAGCGTGATGGTGAGCGCCGGCACCGAGACCGGGTGGCACGCGTCATCGTCGCCGTAGACCTCGCGCACGCGGGCAATGACCTCCCGGTACAGCGCGGCGGCGCGGCCCGCGTCCGCTTCACGCGCGCGCACCATCAGGCTCACGGTCTCGCCGTGGCGGCTGGGAATGTCCCGCCAGCGGCACTCGAGGCCGTCGTGGCTGCCGCGCGGCGCGATGCTGCCGGGCAGGATCACGTGCTGCGGCGCCGTGGCCGCATCCTTGATCAGGCGGTCGGCGTAAGCGACTCCCCCGCCCGAGAACACCGCCTGAACGTAATGCTTCGAAACCCGGTAGCGCGCGACCAGGATGGCATGGCCCGCCTCGCGGATGCCCGCCACCGGCACCGTGGCAATGCGCAAGTCGAGCCCGAAGGACTCGCGCGCGATGTCGCGGGTCCTGGCGAGCGCGGCCCGCGTATCCTCGAGCAGCCGCGGCGGCACGCACAGCACGCACCCGTCGCCCTCGAAGCTGAACGGAATGTCGAGCTCGCCCGCCGCGTTCAGCACCGCGGTAATGGCGGCCGCCCCGACCGTGTTGACGTTCTTGTACCTGCCCGCCTGGACCGCGGCGGTGGAGTCGCGCACGTCGCACAGCGCCACGTGCCAGTCGTCGGGCAGTGGCGCGTAGCTCCCGGCGCGGGTCACGGCACCGAAGTCGGTGATGACGGGCAACTCGGCGTAGAATCGTTCGCTCGTCATGGGAGCGCGTTCACAAGGGCGATTCGACAACGCGCCAGTGTAAAGCAATAATCACAATCCGAACTTCCGCGGTCCGGTTTCGCTCTTCTGTTGTATATTCCGGACTCCCACCGGGAAGGAATCCGCCTTGAACGACATGACCAGCCCCAAGCTCGCCCGCAACGTCACCCGCCTCGCGCACATGGAGTTGCCCGGCGCGGGCCAGGTGTACGTGGAAGGCAACTGCGCGTACATCGGTCATCTCAGCAACCAAGAGCGGCTGGGGACGTCGATCCTCGACGTCTCCGATCCGCGCAGGCCGCGCATCGTGTCGCAGATCTTCCTGGAGGACCCGAACTCCCACAGCCACAAGGCGCGCGTGGTCGGCGACATCATGATCGTCAACAGCGAGCAGAACGGCTCGCCCCTCGGGCGCAAGGCCGAGCAGCTCGCCTCCGCGCGCCGCGCGCTCGAGCAGTCGCTGGGGCGCGCGCCGACGCACCGCGAGCTCGCCGCGAGGCTATCCGTGCAGGAAGGGGACATCCCGGTGCTGGAAGCCTCGGAGCGCAATCCCTACGACCAGGGCGGCTTCCGGATCTACGACGTCAAGAACAAGGCGAAGCCCCGGCTGCTCGCGTTCCAGAAGACCGGCGGCAAGGGTGTGCACCGCTACGACATGGATGAGAACCACGCCTACATCTCGACCGAGATGCCGGGCTATCTCGGCGCGATGCTGGTCATATACAACATCCGCAATCCTGAAAAGCCGGAAGAGGTTTCGCGCTGGTGGCTGCCCGGCCAGCACACGGCCGGCGGCGAGAAGCCGGCGTGGCCCGGCCGCCGCCATCGCCTGCATCACGCGCTGCGCGTGGGCGATCACCTTTGGGCGGGGTGCTGGATGGCGGGGGTGCGCGTGATCGACGTCTCGGACATTCGCAAGCCCAGGACGGTCGGCGCCTACAACTACCACCCGCCCTTTCCCGAGCCCACGCATACTTTCCGCGCGATGCCGGAGCGCATCGGCGGCCGGCGCATCGCGGTGGCGATTGACGAGGAGGACCAGGCGCACAGCGCCGAGGAGATGGTGCGGCGGCGCGGCCGTCCGCACGCCGCGCTGTGGGTGTTCGACGCAACCGACCTGGCCGGCCTGAAGCCGCTGTCGGTGTTCCAGGCGAGCGAGCTCGACTCGCCGTGGAGCCGCGCGACGCCGGGCCGCTTCGGCGCGCACCAGTTCTTCGAGCGCATGAAGCGCGGCACGCTGGTGTACTGCACGTGGTTCGCCGGGGGGCTGCGCATCGTGGACCTCGCCGACCCGGCGGCGCCGGTCGAGGTCGGCCATTTCATCCCGGAGCCCGCGCGCGGGCGCGCGGGGCCGATGACCAACGACGTGGACGTGGACGGCCGCGGCATCATCTACGTGGTGGACCGCGGCCCGCAGTTCGACATCCTGGAAATGACAAAGCGGGCCTGAGCGCCGGCTGCAACAAACTTAACGAGGAGAGAGAACATGAAGTCGATCCGTATTCCGCTTCTGGCCTGCGCGTGGGGCGCGGCCGCTGCGTGCGCCGCAGTTCCGGCCTGGGCGCAGGACTGGAAGCCCACCAAGGCCATCGAGGTCATCGTCGGCACGCCGCCGGGTGGCCCGCTGGACCGCACGGCGCGGCTGCTGCAGCAGCTGCTGGAGAAACGCGGCGTCGGTGTCCCGGTCGCGGTAATGAACAAGCCCGGCGGCGGGCATGCAATCGCCATGGCCTACCTCAACCAGCATGCCGGGGACGGTCACCATGTCTCCATGGCGCTCACCAACCTCATCACCAACCGGATCGTCGGCAGCAACCCGCTGACGTATTCCGACGTCACGCCGCTCGCGCTGCTCACCAGCGAGTACATCGGGGTGTCGGTGCGCGTAGACTCGCCGGTCAAGGACGGCATGGACCTCATCGCGCGGCTGCGCCAGAACCCGGAGGCGCTCACGTTCGCGATCACCAACCGCGCGAGCGGCAATCACATCGCCGCGGGCCGGGTGCTGAAGGCGGCCGGTGTCGAACTGACGCGCGTCAAGTTCGTGTCGTTCAAGGGCTCGGCCGAGACGACGCTGGCCGTGCTCGGGGGGCACGTCGACGTCGTGATGGCGACGCCCACCTCCGCCTGGAAGCACATGGAGGCCGGAAAAATGCGCATGCTGGCCGTGTCCGCGCCGAAGCGGCTCACCGGCAAGATCGCGGGCGTGCCCACCTGGAAGGAGCTCGGCATCGACGCGGTGTCGCCCAACTGGCGCGCGCTCGTGGGGCCGAAGGGCATGACCGCGGAGCAGATCGCGTACTGGGACCGGATGCTTGCCGTGATCGTGAAGATGCCGGAGTGGCAGGACGCGGTCCGCAAGAACCAGTGGGAGGACGATTACCTCAACAGTGCGGACACGGTCAAATTCATGCAGCGCGAATACCAGCACCTCGAGGCGCTGCTGACCGACCTGGGCGACGCGAAGAAATAGCGCCGCGCGGCTTGACCCCGGCCATGAACCGAGCGAAGGACAAGCTGCGCCGGCGCGGCACGGTGCTGGTCATCAACCCGGACTTCCCGTCGCCGGCGCTGGTCGAGCACTTCGGCGGGCTCGGGTTCGACGCCGCGTTCATCGATTGCGAGCACGGCAGCGCCGGGTTCGAGCGCGTGGAGGAGCTGGCCCGCGCCGCCCGTGCCGCCGGCATGACGTCCATCCTCCGGCCGCGGTCCTGCGAGCGGAGCCTGGTCACGCGCTATCTCGATCGCGGCGTGGGCGGCATCCAGTTCCCGGGCATCGAGGACGCCGCGGCGGCGCGCGAAGCGGTCCACATCGTGCGCGCGGCACGCGGCAGCAATTTCGCGGACACGCTCGTCGTCGCCATGATCGAATCGGCCGGGGCCGTGGATAATCTGCCCGCCATCGTTGCGGTCGAGGGGCTCGATGCGGTAGTGGTCGGCCTCGCCGACCTCAGCCGCTCGCTGGGTCACCCCGGCGACGGGCAGCACCCCGATGTGCGGCGCGCAGTGGAACGCATCATCGGCGTCGCCAGCGGATCGAAGCGGGTTGTCGCGGGCTTCAATCTCCATCGCTGGGAGGATGGCCGCGAGCTCATGGATAAGGGTGTGCGCTGGCTCACCCTACATGCCAAGGCCCTGCTCGGGCGCGGAACGAAGGAGCTGTGCGGATTGCTTGGAAACACCGCCGGCAGTCCGTAGCTTCCGCAACGCGCGCGCGTACGCCACCCCGTCGCACGCTCAGGGCACGCTGCGCCGGGAATAGGCGGCTTCCCGCCGGCGTTTACCTTGCTGCGAGGGCCGCGTCGCCGTCGTCTCAACCCTCGGGCAGGCGGAATCCAACGGAGACTAACCATGAAGAGCGAGTTCAGCAGGGCCTTGCTGTTCGCGTTGATATCGCTGGGCCATGCCGGCGGCGCGCAAGCGCAAAACTCCGGCATGACGTTCTTTATCAGCAGCGCCGGCTCCGGAAAGGGCGCTGACTTCGGCGGGCTGGCGGGCGCGGACCGCCACTGCCAGTCGCTCGCGGCCGCGGCAGGCGCCGGCAAGCGCACCTGGCGCGCCTACCTCAGCACGACCGCCTCCGGCAGCCGGGCCGCGGTCAACGCGCGCAACCGCATCGGCAAGGGTCCCTGGCACAACGCGAAGGGCCGGCTGATCGCGCGTGACGTCAATGAGCTGCACGAGGGCGTCAACAACATCAACCGCTCTTTTGCGCTGACCGAGAAGGGCGGAATCGTGAACGGCCGCGCCGACGCGCCCAACATGCACGACATCCTCACCGGCTCCCGGCCCGACGGCACGGCCATTGCGGGCGACCCCGCCAAGACCACCTGCGGCAACTGGACGTCGAGCGGCGCGGGCGCCGCGATGGTCGGCCACCACGACCGGTGGGGCCTGCGCGACGACGAGCCCTCGCGATCCTGGAATTCGTCGCATTACTCGCGCGGCTGCAGCCCGGACAACCTGAAGGCTTCCGGCGGCGCCGGGATGATCTACTGCTTTGCGGTGAAATGAGATGAGCGGGGGCGGCGCGGTCAGGCGGGAACCGCAACGCCTTCCTGCTCGCAGGTGTTGGCGACGTCGCTGACCGTGGCGCGGCGCATGTCGCGCACCCAGCGCAGGTCGTCGAAGTCCGTGCCGCGGTGCAGGGTGCAGCGGTTGTCCCACATGACGAGGTCGCGCTCGCGCCAGCGGTGGGTGTAGACGAACTGGCGCTGCGTCGCGTGCGCAATCAGCGCGTCGATCAGCGCGCGCCCCTCCGTCTCCGGCATCCCGAAGATGCGCCCGGCATGGGAGGCGACGTAGAGCGACTTCCTGCCGTTCTGCGGTATCGTCCGCACGAGAACCTGCGGCACCGGCGGCAGCCGCCGGCCCTCGTCCTCGGTAAAGTCCGTGAAGCCGCTCTTGCGCCGCGACGTCGCGATCGAATGCTCGGCGACGAGGCCCTGGAGCCGCCGCTTCATGGCGTCGGACAGCGCATCGTAGGCCGCGCGCTGGTCGGCGAACTCGGTGTGACCGCCGACGGGCGCGACGGTGCGGGAATACAGCAGCGAGGCGAGTCCGGGGCGGAACTTGAACGAGCTGTCGGTGTGCCAGAGCCGGTTGCCTGCCTTGTACTGGCGCTGGCGGCTGTCCCCCGCCCAGATCCGGCCGTCCGGGGCGAGATTGGAGATGTCGGCGAAGCTCACGTTGAGCCGGTGCGGCGCCTTCTTCGTATCGAGGACGCGGTCGGTCTCGACCGGCCCGAACTCGCGCGCGAACGCGAGGTGCTGCGCCGGCGTCAGGTCCTGGCCGGGGAAGACCAGCACGGCGTATTTCCAGAACGCCGCCTTGACCGCCGCCAGGTCGGCCGCCGGGAGGGCTGACAGGTCCGCGTCGCCCACTTCGGCGACAAAGTCCGGGGTCACGGGACAGATCGAGATGCCCATGGGGCGCGCCGGTCTAGGAGTTTGCCGGACTTAGCGCCGACAAACTCCTAAATGCAAAACCGCCTGCACAAGAACGGCATAAAAAGGCAGTGAAATCCTCATGTTCAGCCTGATTGCGCGCACGCTGGAGGCCAACAACGGTTGTCATCCCGAATCTCCATTCGCAACGCGCATGCGGTTTTGCTGTTAGCAGCCTGTCGGAACGCCAAGTCCGACAGGCTGCTAGTACTTGCCGTGCACCTTGTAAATGTAGTTCTGCAGCTCGATCAGGTGCAGGTTCATGCGGCGCTGGATGGCGTGCACCACGCGCATGATGGCGCGCATGGCCTTGTACACGATGCGGGGGTGCGAATCGAGCAGGGTCTCGAGCCGCTCCCGGTTGAGCGCGAAAACGCGCGTCCCGCCCTGCGCCCTGAGCGCGGCGTAGCGCGGCTCGTTGTAGGTCATACACGTCGATCAGGCCCGCGAGCACTTCGCATTCCTGGCTGGTCATTTCCCGGGCAAGGGGAGAGGCCTTGAGAATTTCGAACTTGCTCAATTCGGCCATAACGCGCTCCGTGCAAGTATGAATGGCGATATTGTAGAAGCTTCTCCGAGGATGCACCCGGCGAGTGAACGGGACCCGCCCTCCCTCGCCGGCGCCGGGTTCGCCTTTTCCCCTCTCCCGGCCCCCTTTATCATTGACCGGACGGC
Organism: Betaproteobacteria bacterium; assembly: GCA_016192825.1. Taxonomy (GTDB): domain Bacteria; phylum Pseudomonadota; class Gammaproteobacteria; order Burkholderiales; family SG8-41; genus SG8-41. The sequence goes on from JACPTK010000099.1 coordinate 7,058, forward strand.
ATAAGGGCAATGGGCATGATCGACGGGCTGGTGCGCATCCTGGTGTTCCAGGGAATCGGGGAAATCGCCGCGAAATTCGTGTTCCCGCTCGTGCCGGGGCCGGTGATCGGGCTCGTGCTGCTCCTCGCGTTCCTCGCCTGGCGCGGCGCGGTGCCGGAGGGCGTGGAGCTCGTGTCGGGTGCGTTCATGCGCTACCTCGGGGTGCTGTTCGTGCCGGCGGCCGTCGGCGTCGTGATGTACTGGCCGCGCCTGGAGCAGCACGCCCTCGCGATCGCCGTCGCGCTGGTGGGCAGCGTGCTGGCAACCATCGCGGTTTCCGCGCTGGTCGCAAAGCTCGCCGGACGGAAGGACGCCGATGCGGCCTGAATTTCCCGCGATCCACGAGATCTGGGTCTACCTCTCGGGCAGCCCGCTGCTCGCGCTGGTGCTGACCCTTGCGGCGTACCAGATCGGCGTGATGATCTACGAGCGCGCCGGGCTGCACCCGCTCGCGAACCCGGTGCTGATCGCGGTGACGCTGATCGCCGCGACCATCACGGCGATCGACATGCCCTATCCCAAGTACTTCGAGGGCGCGCAATTCGTGCATTTCCTGCTCGGGACGGCGACCGTCTCGCTGGCCGTGCCGATCTACAAGGGGCTGCCGTCGCTGCGCGGGCGCCTGCTGCCGCTGGCGGCCGCGCTGCTCGGCGGCGGCGTGACTTCCATCGTGACGGCGGTGGCGCTCGCCCGTCTGCTGGGCGCGGACGAAACCGTGGTGGGCGGGCTCTACGCCAAGTCGCTGACGGCGCCGATCGCCATGGGGGTCGCCGAGCGCATCGGCGCCTCGCCCACGCTGACCGCGGTGTTCACCGTCACGACCGGCATCCTCGGCGCGGCGCTGGGCCGGTTCGTGCTCGACGCGGTGCGCTGCCGCGAATGGTGGCAGCGCGGATTCGCGATCGGCGTGGCGGCGCACGGCATCGGCACCTCGCGCGCGTTCAGCGTGCATCCCCAAGCGGGCGCCTACGCCGGGCTCGCGATGGGTCTGCACGGCGTGATCGGCGCAATCGCGATTCCGTGGGCGATTACCGCGCTGCGCTGATCAGGCCGAGAGCGGGAGGCGTGATAGGTGATAAGTGATAGGAGCCAAGAATACCCGCTCCGCGGGAACCTTATCACTTATCAGTCGTCACTTATCACGCCTTTCCCGCAAGCTCACTTGTCAGCGGCGGCGTTGGCTTGCTCGGCGCGCTGCTGGAGCTGCTGCGCCGCCTGCTCGGTCTTCTGTTGCATCTGCTCCAGCGTCTTCTTGCCCTGATCGGCTTCCTGCCGCTTGATCGCCGCACCGGTCGCCGCGGTGGTGGCGGTGTCCACCCCGCACCCGGCAAGCACGCCGGCGACAGCCATGAAAGCAACGGCGTGAATCGTGATTCGTGAGTCGCGATTCGATTTGCTCATTTCTCATTCCTCCGCCCTCATCCCTCGGGCGTGCCCCCTGTCAATCCGCGCCGCCGGTTCCGGCGGGCGCCGGCGTCGCCTTGACGAGGCGCTTGAGGATCTTGATGCGCTGGACGGTGTCGCCCGCCAGGTGCGTCCATACCATCGCGTCCCGCACGAGCTTGTCCACGCGCGCGTGCATCATGCAGCCCTCCGCGCCGTGGATCTCCATGTTGAGCCGCGTCACGCGCTGGATCACGTCGGTCGAGTAGTTCATCACGAGGCCGGCGTTCGCGGAATGCTCGCGGCGGTCGTGCAGCCAGGCGACCCGCATCACGTACGAGCGCAGCGCCTCGGTGAGCGCGTGCATTTCGTTGATCTTGAGCTGCACGAGCTGATGCTCCATGAGGTAGCTGCCGGCGCGCTTGTGCGTCGTCGCGAAGATCACGGCCATCTCGCACGCGTCGTCGCACACCCCGAGCGCGTTCGCCGCGAGCTCGAGGTCGCCGAAAAGATCGCCCCCGGTGGTGTCGCCCCGGCCCGCCTTGACCGAACCGGTGCCCACGTCGCCCACGACGTTGGCGTGCGGCACGCGCGCGTTCTCGAAAATGAGCTCCGCGTTCTGGTAGAAGCGCCAGCCGCGCTTGTTGAACACCTTGCCGATGCGAAAGCCGGGCGTGCCCTTCGGCACCATGAAAAGCGTCCCGCCCTGCTTGATGCCGACGTCCGGGTTGGTGCGCGCGTCCACGAAGAACAGCGACCCGACGCTGCCGTTCGCAATGAAGCACTTCTCGCCGTTCAATACCCACTCCTCGCCGTCGCGCACCGCCCGCAGCCGGTAGCCGGCTTTGGGGTCGTCCTCCGGCGGCATGCGGTTGTCGGACCCGGCGTTGGGCTCGGTGATGCCCCGCCCCATGACGTAGCGGTGGTCCGCGAGAAAGGGCTTGAGGAAGCGCTCCTTCTGGTCCTGGGTGCAGGCGGACGCGATGAGGTGGCTCCACTTCCAGTTCTGGCTGAAGGCCTTGGAGATGGCACTGTCGCCGCGGGCGAGCTCCGCCATCACCAGCGCCTGCGACACGAAGTCCGCGCCCGGCCCGCCCCACTCCTTGGGCACCGCCAGCGTGCGGAAGCCGAGCTTCGAGCCCTTCTCGATGATGCCCCAGTCCCAGGGCTCGAACCCGCCTTCGATCTGGTCGCGCTGCATCGAGATCGGGCGGATCTCGTCCTCGGCGAATTTGCGCGCCTCCGATTGCCAGCCGCGCTGCTCTTCGTTCAGCGAGAAATCCATCTTTGCTCCTCAAAAGCGTGAATGGTGAATGGTGAGTAGCGAGCGGACAAAATCACCGGCCCACGCCTCACCACGTCACGCTTCGCCATGTCACGAATCATCAAGTCACGCACAATCACGTCACGCATCATCCGGCGCTCAGGCGGCATCCGCCGCCGGCCGCCGGTAGCCGGCGACGGCTTCCGCCACCGCCAGCTTCGCCGCGCCGTCGGCGTCCTCGGAATGCAGGAACACCATCGCGTCATGCACGTACTTCTGCAGCGGCATGTCGCGCATCACGCCCATGGCGCCGAAGCACTCGGCCGACAGCAGGGCGACCTCGTTGACCGCCTCGGCCGTGTAGACGCGCGCGACGACGTGCAGCGGCAGTTCGGCCCCGCCGCGCCCGGCGCCGGCATCCCCGTGGTCGAGCGACCAGGCCGCCTTCCAGATCATGTTGCGCGCGAGCTCGAGCCGGATCGCGCAGTCGGCAAGCTTGGTGCCGATCGCCTGGTGCTCGATGATGCTGCGCCCGCCCTGGCGCCGCATCTTCGAATAATCGACCGCCGCGTCGTAGGCCGCCCGGCCGAGTCCCAGATTGACCGCCGCGAGCGCCGGCACGCCGCGCGCATGCTCAGCGTCGCTCGCGAGCGGGCTGCGCCCTTCGTTCCCCAGCAGATGGTCCGCGGGCACGCGGCAATCCTTGAATACCACCCCAGCCCCGCTGCCATGGTGCCAGCGGACCGCCTCGCCCACCGCCTTCAGGGGCTCGCGCACCGTGAGGCCCGGCGCATCGCGCGGCACCAGCAGCGTGCTCACGCCGCCCGCCCCGGCCTTCTTCGCATTTGCGCGGACCTGCACCGCGAAGAGCTTCGCCACCGGCGCGTTGGCGACAAACGGTATCGCGCCGTTGATCACCCATTCGTTCCCCCGCCTGTCCGCAACCGGCTCGGCTCCGGCTTCGGCGCCCAGTGGGCGGTGGTAGCTCCAGCCGAAGCCCGCGCCGGGATCGCGCCCCGCGAAAGCGAGGTGATAGGCGTCGTCCTCGATGAATTTCGGCAGGAAGCGCTTGCGCTGCTCCGCCGTCATCAGGCGGTCGAACAGGGTGTGCGCGAGCGTCGCGGTCCGGCCCAGCACGACCGCGACGTCCACGTCGCCCGCGCCCAGCTCTTCCAGGACGATGCAGGCGGTCAGGCCGTCCGCGCCCGCGCCGCCGGCCTCTTCCCGGAGCGCCAGCGCGCGCAGGCCCATCTGCGAAGCCTTATCGAGCACGTCCATGAGCAGCGGCTTCTCGAACGGCTCCAGCCGCTTCGGGTTGAGGGCGGCGGGCTTGACTTCGCGCTCGACGAAATCCCGCACGGTGTCGCGGAATTCCAGTTGCTCGGGGGTGAGGTGAAGGTCATACATGTCGGCGTTCCATAGTCTGGTCAGGCAGGAGCCGCGATTTTATCAGCCGCCGGGAATACGGGGCCAGCATGTGGAATCCCGCCAGAGGCGGGGGAACAGCATGATCGAACCGTTGACTAAGCGCCTTCTTCTTCGCCCCACGGCCGGTGCACGCGCACGCGGCCCGGCTCGACGATCCACAGAGCGCCCTCTATCCGATCCCGTTCCAGTGCCGGCAGCGCCGCGCGCAAAGTCTCACGAATAAGCGCAAGTGCGTTCCGTTGCGGCCGCAGCACCATGCGGCTACGTGGGCAGCGGAATCACGCGTTCACGCGTGACCTCCGCCGCATAGGCGAGCGCCGCGCGGATATCATCAGGCGTCAACTGCGGGTAGGCTTCGAGGAGTTCCTTCTCCGTGACGCCATCCGCCAGATTCTCGACGATCAGCGATACCCAGATGCGGGTGCCGCGTATGCAAGGCTTGCCGAAGCAGATGTTCGGATCGGTCGTGATACGCGCCAGCAGTTCTTTGCGGTCCGGCATAAGCCCCCTCATCCTCTATCCTGGCACTACCAGCGGCATCGCGTCCAGACGACGCTTTACCGCCTGGTGCCGGTGTGCGCGCGGCCAGCGCCCCTCGGTTATGGTATGGTGCAATGCATGCATAAACCACCGTTTACATCCTCGAGGCCACGGCGACTAATCGCCGAACACGATGCGAAGATGCGTTTTCGGATTCGCGCCGAACGCGACCGTGGCGGTGTCGCGAGCGGCCTCAGGCTGCTGCGGAAGGCGGCCGGCGGAGCGCGGCAGCCGTAACGCTGGGCCCCTCCTGATTCGCGACGCCCTGCGCGGAAACATGTCGAAATCGACCCCGCCGCACCTGCGCCTGCCGCTGTTCAAGAGTGGGAAGTCGGGGCTTGCCGAATTGGATTACGAAGGTACGCGGGAAACACTGGCCCTGCTCAAGATTCTGGCGTTGGGCAACCGCGAGGTCGAGCAAGGAAAGGTCAGGCCTCTTGCAAATGTCGCGCGCCGGCTGCGAGCAAAGAAGATCAAGGCTCGTCGTCGACGCTAAACGGTCACTTCATAATCTATTGCCGTGGTCCGATCCGGCAATGGGTACAACGTCAAAAAAATGTACGACGATCGCTGAGACTCGCCCGGTGATGGGTGATGGGTGATGAGTGCTGGGATTCCCGCACAGCGGGGTGAACCCGTCACCATTATTCGTCACCCTTACTCGTCACGGTCGCCTGTAAATGGCGACGGTAAACCGCCCGCCGCGCGCGACGCCGCGGTACATGCCCTCGCTCACGAACGGCATCGCCACCCGGCCGGCGCGGTCCACGGCGATGAGGCCGCCGTCGCCACCGCGCGCGACCACCCGCGCGAGCGCGCGGCGGGCGGCCTGCGCCAGCGTCTCGCCAAGATAACGCATGCGTGCCCCGACGTCGTGGGCGAGGACCGCGCGCATGAAGTGTTCGCCCGAACCGGTGGCCGAGACCGCGCACACGCCGTCGGCATAGGTGCCGGCGCCAATGATCGGGGAATCGCCGATGCGGCCGGGCGTCTTGTTGGTGTAGCCTCCGGTCGACGTCGCCGCGGCAAGCTGCCCGTGACGGTCAACCGCGACGGCGCCAACCGTTCCATGTTGGTCAGCTGCGCTGGTCGCGGCGCGGGCACGGGCACGGGCGAGCGCGCGGGCGCGTTCCGGCGTCGAAAAATAACTTGGCCGGACGATGCGCAGCCCCGATTCGCGCGCGAAGCGGTCCGCAGCGGCGCCGGCCAGCAGGACGTTGGGCGTGCGCTCCATGACCGCGCGCGCCGCGAGCACCGGATTCCTTACGCGACGCACGGCAGCCACGGCGCCCGCCTTGCCGGTCGCGCCGTCCATCACCGCAGCGTCGAGCTCGTGCTCGCCCGCCGCATTGAACACGGATCCGCGCCCGGCATTGAACAGCGGAGAGTCCTCAAGCACGACGACCGCCGCGACCACGGCATCGAGGCTGCTCCCGCCGGCCTCGAGCACTGCGTAGCCCGACCGCAAGGCCGCCACGAGTGCGGCTCGGTATTGTTGCTCGCCGCGCGGCGTCAATTTCCGGCGGGTGATGGTGCCCGCGCCGCCGTGGATGACGAGGACGGGGGTCACGCTTTTCCGGCAAGCTCACGGAGTTCGGCCGCGAGGGCGTCAGGAATATCGATGCCCTCCGCGCGCGCCTTGGCGGCGGCCTGCTGGCGCCGCGCGCCGGGCAGCCGCACTCCTTCGTCGGCGAGCATCTTCGAGATCATGACCTCGAGGCGCGAGTAGTACGAGTCCGCGCCGGCGAGCGCATCCGGGTCGATCGCGAGGATGGCGTGGCCGATGCGCGGCTTGTTTCCCGGCTCGAAATAGGAGTCGTTCTCGAAGCCGAAGGCCGCGCCGGTGAGCGCGGTGCACAGCACCTCTACCATGAGCGCGAGCGCCGTCCCCTTCACACCGCCGATCGCCGCAAGGCTGCCGGTGAGCGCGGCCTTGGGGTCGGTCGTGGGATTGCCGTCCCGGTCCACCGCCCAGCCGGAGGGAATGGGTTTTCCTTCCTTGGCGTAGACCATAATTTTTCCGCGGACCACCGCGGTCAGGGAAAGATCCACCACGATGGGATCCGAATGGCGCCGCGGAAAAATTGCCGCGATCGGATTGGTGCCGAAAAAAGCCTTCTTCCCGCCCCAGGCGTTGATCGCGGAGGGCGAGTTGGTGAAGGCAAGACCGACGAGCCCTGCCTGCGCGACTGGCGCGAGATGGTAGGCCGCCGCGCCGAGGTGATGGCTGTTGGTGACCCCGGCGAACGCGACGCCGTGACGCCTGGCGCGCCTGACCGCTTCCTTTACCGCGAGGGCGGTCGCAAGGAACGCGAGGCCGCCGCACGCGTCGACGAGGCAGGTGCCGCCTTTTTTCCGGATGACCTTCGGCCGCGCCTTGCCGTCGGCCCGGCCCTGCCGCAGGTGCCCGCAGTAGAGGGCCACGCGCGACAGGCCGTGCCCCGCAAGTCCCTCCATCTCCGCGGCGACCAGCGCTTGCGCCGTCGCCTCCGCCATGGCGCGCCCGGCGCCGGCTTTTCTCAGCGCACTCGCGGCGATCCGGGTCAGCTCATCAACAGAACATTTCATCGTCGCCAGCGCGGCCCATCAGATCGGGAATTCGCGAGATCGGGAGGTCGAAATCCGGGAGATCGTGAGATCGGGAGGTCGTGAGAGGGGTTTGTCCATCTCCCGCTCTCCCGCGCTCCCGCCCTCACGGGTCTTTGCGCTCTCCCGCGCTCACGGATTCGTCAAGCGGCGGTCGCCTCCTTGAGCAGCGTCTCGCCGGGCTTCACCCGCGTGAAGGCGACGGGACGGGTCGTGACGCCGAAACGCCCGTCCTTCCAGTTGACGCAGGTGTAACGCGAGTTGGCGAGATCGCGCACGTCGGGAAAATCCGAGCGATAGTGCGCGCCGCGCGAGTCCTCCCGCGCCACCGCCGACGCGCGGATCGCCTTCGACACCAGCAGCAGGCTCTTGAGGTTGAGCCAGTCGTGCCAGGAGAGGTTGAAGGCGAGGCTCGCGCCCTCCACGCCGGTCGCGTCGAGCCGTGCTTCCAGCTCGTCGAGCGCGCCTTCCGCGCGCTGGAGCGAGGCGGCGTCGCGGATGATGCCGACGTCGTCCCACATCACGTGGTAGAGCCTTTCGCGGATCGCGTTGAGGTCACCCGGTCGCCTGCTCAATGGCGCAGTCGCGCAAGCGACTGCGTTTTCGACGGTCGCTTCATCTGGCTCGTGGAAACTTCCGTTGCGACGCACCCATCCTGGTATGACATCACCGGCAATACCGCCGAAGACCGTCGAATTGGCGACGCCGTTGCCGCCGAGGCGGTTCGCGCCGTGCACGCCCCCCGAGTCCTCGCCCGCGACGAACAACCCCGGCAGCTCGCTCGTGCAGCCGGCGTTGAACACGACGCCGCCCATCATGTAGTGCGCCGTCGGCACCACGTCCACCAGGCCCGAGACCAGATCGAAGCCGCAATCGGCGCAGCGCTCCACCATGCCCTTGAATTCCCGGCGCACCGTCACCGGGTCGAGATGGCGCATGGTGATGTAGAGGCCGCCGCGCGGGCCGACGTTGCCCTGGCGCATCTGGTCGAACATGGCGCGGCTCACGATGTCGCGCGTCGCGCGCTCGTTGCGCGGATCGTAGTGATGCATGAAGCGCTCGCCGGCGCCGTTCAGCAGGTGGCCGCCGGACCCGCGCAGGCCTTCCTCGATGATCGTTCCGGTGATGCGGGTCTGCGCGCCCGCGATGAGGCCGGTCGGGTGGAACTGCACCATCTCCATGTCGCGCAGCGTCAACCCCGCCCGCAGCGCCATTGCCATGCCGTCGCAGGTCTTGTCGCCGGAGGGCGTGTGGAACTTGTACATCGTCGGGCCGCCGCCGGTGGCGAGCAGCACCGCCTGCGCCTGCACGAACACGAATTCGCCGCTGCGCACGTCCACCATCAGCACGCCCGCGATCGCGTCGCCGCGCCGGTTCTTCACCAGCTCGACGGCGCGGTGCTCCTCCAGGCGCCCGATGTCGCGCGCCCACACCTGCTCAGCGAGGCGGTTGATGATCTCGATGCCCGTAAGATCGCCCTTGTGCACGGTGCGGTCGAAGGTCTGCCCCGCGAACGCCTTCTGGTGGATGGTGCCGTCGGGATTGCGGTCGAAGAAGCAGCCGAGCTCGTTCTCGAGCTCGCGGATGCGCTCGACCGCCCCCTCCACCAGTTTCCAGGCGAGTTCCTGGTCGGGCAGCCACTTGCCGCCCTCGATGGTGTCCATGAAATGGCGCTCGAGCGAATCCCCCTGCGCGAGCGCGACGTTATAGCCGCCCTGCACCATGCGCGTGCAGCCGCATTTGCCCAGCAGCCCTTTCACCGCGACGGTGATGGAGAGCTTCGGGTCGGCCTGGTGCGCGTGCAGCGCGGCGAACAGCCCCGCGCCGCCGGAGCCGAGGATCAGAATGTCTGTTTTGATTCGTTTCAAGATAGCCGCCAAGACGCCAAGAGCGCCAAGAAACACATAAATAGGAAAAAAAACTCACGCATAGGAATCTTGCAGCTGCTTGGCCGGCTCTTGCGCTGAATCAGATTGGTTAAGGTGCCTTGCCTTCGCGCAGTTTGATTATTGTCTGGATTCCTTGGCGGCCTTGGCGTCTTGGCGGCTATTTTCCGGTTTTGACACCGAGCGAAGCGAGGGCGGCGGCGCGCTTCGCGCGCGCCTGCGCGTTCACTTCCGTGTACAAGCTGCCGCCGTGGCTGTCCATCGAGACCAGCAGCGGCCCGAAGCCCTTCACGCGGAACTTCCACAGCGACTCGGGATTGAGATCGTCGAGGTCCACGTCCTCGATCTGCTCGACCCAGGTGGTCTCCAGGGCCGCGGCGCCGCCGACGACGGCGAGATAGACGCCGCCCAGCTCGGCGAACGCCTTCGCCGAGCCCTCGCGCAGGCCGCCCTTGCCGATGAGGATGCGCGCCCCGTACTGCTCCATCAGGGGGCGCGTGAAGCGCTCCATGCGGTCGCTGGTGGTGGTGCCGACGCAGATCGGCTCGTAGCCGGCCGGCGCGGCTTTGGTCTCGCCGACCCATTTCACGTTGGGCGCCGTATGGATCAGCGCATGGCCGCGCAGGTCGAAGCGCGTCTTGCGACCGCGGTCGAACATGTGAATCTGGGTCGCATCGCGGATGCCGAAGAGCGTGCCGTTCAGCGTGACGGTGTCGTTGACGCGGAGCTTCCGCACCTGCTCCTCGGTCACCGGCGTGTTGAAGTCAAAATGCGCCATGATAAATTCCGTGAAATCGGGAGGTCGGAAGATCGAAGTGCCGGGAGATCGTGAAATCGCGAGAGCGGCAGGTCGGAAAAACGTTTCGTTTGCATCTCCCGCGCTCTCGCCATCTCGAATGTTGTCGCCCTCCCGCTTTCGCGCTCTCCCGCCCTCCCGTCTTAGAAGCCGTAGGTCACGCCCTGCGGCGTGACCGTCGCGCGGGCGCGGCGCGCGGAGTGGCACTGCATGTTGACCGCCACCGGGTTCATCGTGATGTGGGTCGCCGCGAGCTCGACGTGCACGGCGAACGCGGTCGAGTCTCCGCCCAATCCCTGCGGACCGACGCCGAGCTGATTGACGGCCCGGCTGAGGGTCTCCTCGAGCTTGACTCCTTCGGCGTCCTCGCAACGGCTGCCGAGCGGGCGCGTCGCCGCCACCTTGGCGAGGCGCACGCACAGATCCGCGGACCCGCCCACGCCCACGCCGACGATGGTCGGCGGGCAGGTCTTGCCGCCCGCGTCGAGCACGCAATCCACGACGAAGGTCTTGATCGCGTCCACGCCCTCGGCCGGCACCGCCATCTTGAGCCAGGTGTTGTTCTCCGAGCCCGAGCCCTTGGGAATCATTTCGATCTCGAGCGTGTCGGCGCGGTCGGTGAAGTCGAAGTGGATGACCGGCACGTTGCGGCCGCACGAGGTCTGCTCGTTGACACGCGTCGTCGGATGCACGATCGAGGAGCGGAACGAATACTCGCGCGTCGAGCGCGCGCAGCCGCTGCGGATCGCCTCCTTGAGCGCGGCCCCGTCCACTTCCACGTTGCGGCCGATCCAGACGTTGTAGATCGGGATGCCGGTGTCCTGGCACAGCAGGTTGTTGTTCTCCTCGGCGACGGCGATGTTGCGGATCATGGTGCCGAGGATGGCCTTGCCGGTGGCGTGCGTCTCGGTCGCGTCGAGACGCTTGAAGCCCTCCTTGATGTCCGGCGGGAGCACTTTCAGCGCCCGGATGTAGAGCTCCTTGGCGGCCTCCTCCACCTGCTTGAGATCGACTTTCACGACCTGCCCCTCACCCGTCACGCATCACTTGAGCTTGAGCTTGCGCTGCTCGATCACCTTCGCCCAGCGGGCCGATTCTTCCCGCATCGCCTTCGTGAACGCGGCGGGCGTGTTGCCGACCGGGACCATGCCGATATCGTCGAAGCGCTTCTTCACGTCGGCCGACTGCAGGATGCGCACCACGTCGGCGTGCACCTTGGCGAGGACCGCCTTGGGCGTGCCCGCCGGCGCGACGAGCCCGAACCAGCCCAGGTTCTCGAATCCCGGCAGCGTCTCGGCCACCGCGGGGACGTCGGGCACCTGCGGCGCGCGCTGCTTGCTGGTCACGCCGAGCGCGCGCAGCTTGCCGGTCTTGACGAAACCGATCGCCGCGGACAGGTTCGGCGTGAGGAAATTGATCTGCCCCGCCACCAGATCGATCAGCGCCGGGCCCTCGCCCTTGTACGGGACGTGTATGACGTTGATGCCCGCGGTATAGACGAAGTTCTCCGCCGCGAGATGGGTCTGGGTGCCGAAGCCCGCCGAGCCGAAGTTGACGGTCCCCGGTTTCGCCTTGGCCATCGCGATCAGCTCCTTGATCGATTTGGCCGGGAAGCTCGGGTTGACGACGAGGGCCTGCGGGCCGCTCGCGACGTTCGTGATCGCGACGAAATCCTTTGCGGCGTTGAAGGAGAGCTTCGCGTACATGTGCTGGTTCGCGGTCACCACGGAGCCGGAGGGCATGAACAGCGTGTAGCCGTCGGGCGTCGCCTTGGCGGCGAGATCCGCGCCGATGTTGCCGCCGGCGCCCGCCCGGTTGTCCACCACGATCGACTGCTTCCACACGTCGGTCAGGTGCCGGGCCACGATGCGCGTCACGATGTCGGTCGCGCCGCCGGGCGCGAACGGGACGATGATGCGCACCGGCTTCGTGGGATAGCCCTGTGCCTGTACCGCGGCAGCCAGCAACAGCGCTGCCGGCAATAAGTACCATTTGGTGTAGCGCATGTCTTCCTCTCGAAATATGGTTGTAATCAACGAGTTCTGTCGGGCAAATGACATTACTCCTTCGCTGCCGCTGCAGCAAGTGATCGCGGCTTACAGCCCGGCCGCCTCCGCCACGAGGCGGCGCAGCTCCCGCCGCAGCCGGTCGCGCACCGCGCGGTATCCCGGCCGGTGGGCGACGTTGCGGATCTCGTATGGGTCCCGGTCGAGATCGTAGAGCTCGTCCAGCTCGCCGTTGCGCCCGCGGTTTACCCAGCGGATGTACTTGTGGCGGGCGGTGCGCACGGCCTTGTAGGTCATGCCGACGAGCCAGGGGTAGGCGTTCTCGGCCCAGTACTCCATCAGGAACGACTTGCGCCAGCCTGCGCGCCTGCCAGCGAGGAGCGGCAGCAGCGAGCGGCCTTGGACCTGCGGTCCCGGCCGGCCGCCCGCGAGCTCGACCAGCGTCGGGGCGATGTCCTGGCAGATGACCAGGTCCCTGATGCGGGTGCCGGCCTTGATCCGCGGGGGATAGCGCGCGATGAACGGCGCGCGTATGCCTTCCTCGTACGCGAACCGGCGCTCGGGTCCCAGCCCGTGCTCGCCGAAGAAATAGCCGTTGTCGCCGAGGAACAGGATGAAAGTGTCGTCGAGCTGGCCGGTCCTCGCGAGCGCCTCGAGCAGCATGCCCACGCCCTCGTCCACCGCCGCCATCATGCAGGCGCGCAGGCGAATCTCCTCCTGCTCGCCGGCATGGATCGCATCGAGCATCGTCCGGGACTGCGCGTGGGTCCTCAGCCGCAGCGCCTCTTCCCAAGCCGGCTTCTGCTTCACGACCTCGGCAGCCGCGAGCATGTTCGGCTTCCTCGGGAACACGCAGCCGCGGTAGAGGTCCTGGTGCCGCTCGGCGGGACGGTAGCCGTCCATCTTGAAGGTGCCGTCCGCCGCCTGCTCCGCGTCGGGATGCACCGCTTTGTGCGCGAAGAAAAGCGACCAGGGGCGGTTGTGTCTGCGGCTCACGAATTCCGCCGCCATCGCGTTCATGATGTCGGTGATATAGCCGGTGTGCTGCACGTAGCGGCCCTGCTCGTTCAGCCTCGGGTCGTTGAGCCGGCCATGGCCATCGAAGCTCACCCAGTGGTCGTAGCCCGGCCGCGGCTGGCCGTCGTTGCCCATGTGCCATTTGCCGATATGGGCCGTTTCGTAGCCGCGGCGGCGGAGATCCAGGTGGTAGTTCGGCAAGCGGTGGCTGGCGGCGTCGCGCGCGACGTTGTCGATGATGCCGTGGCGGCTGGCGTACTGGCCGGTGAGAATCGAGGCGCGGTTGGGCGAGCAGATCGGCGTGGTGTGAAAGGCCCGCTCGAAGATCGCGCCCTCGAGCGCGATGCGGTCGACGTGCGGCGTTTTCATGTACGGGTGCCCGCCCGCGCCGAACTCGTCGAAGCGCAGGTCGTCGATCAGGATGACGAGAAAGTTGGGCCGCCGCACTGCCTTGCCTTGGAAAAAAATAGGAATAACAAGATTCAACAAGATTTACAGGAAAAAACCTCGCCCCAGACTGATTTTCGACAACTTCGTCCTCATCTTGTTAATCCTGTGAAATCTTGTAAATCCTGTCCATTTTCTTACTGGGCGCGGATGCCGGCGGCCTTCACCACCTTGCCCCACCGCTCGTAGTCCGCTTTCAGGTACGCGGCGAGGTCCTGCGGGCCGCCGCCGGCCACTTCCGCCGCGTCCGCGGCGAGGCGTTTCTTCACCTCCGCCGAGCCGAGCGCCTTGCCGATATCGGCATTGAGCCGGGCGACCAGCCCGGCGGACAGCCCGACCGGGCCGTAGGCGCCCCACCATTGCATGGCCTCGAATCCGGGCAGCGCCGCCTCCGCCACCGTGGGCAGCTCGGGCGCGAGCGACAGCCGTTTCGCGCTGGTCACCGCGATCGCCCGGAGCTTGCCGGCGCGCATCTGGCCGGACAGCGTGGGATAGGCCGCGATGAACACCGAGCAGTGCCCCGCGACGGTGTCGATCAGCGCCGGAGGGCCGCCCTTGTACGGCACGTGAACCATGTCGATGCCGGCCTGGAGCTTGATCAGCTCGGCGGCGAGATGGCTCAGCGTCCCGGCTCCGGGGGAAGCGTAGTTGATCTGGCCGGGCCGCGCCTTGGCGGTCGCGATGAGCGCCTTCATCGTCCGCACCGGCAGCGAGGGATGCACCACGAGCACGTTCGGGGAGAAGCCGATCAGGACGATCGGCGTGAAATCCCGCAGCGGATGGTACGGCGGCTTCGCCGTGAGGTGCGGGTTGACGCTCATCGGGCTCGAGGACGTGAACAGCAGCGTGTAGCCGTCGGGCGCCGCGCGCGCGCCGAGCTCGGCGCCGATCAGCCCGCCCGCCCCTGCGCGGTTGTCCACGACCACCTGCGTCCCCCACGCCCTGCCCATCTCCTGGGTGATCGCGCGCGCCACGATGTCGGCCGCGCCGCCGGGCGGGAACGGCACGATCACGCGCACCGGCTTCGCCGGATAACCTTGCGCAATGGCTTCAGCAGGCCGCAGCGTCGCCGAAACCATGACTAACAGGAAACAGATAAACGCGCGCTGAATATTCATGTCACCTCCTCGACCACACCCGCAATTCATGTCAAATTCAGGAGAAACGCGAGGCCCGCCGCGGCGGTGATCCCCGCCGCCAGGGCGAGCAGGGTCTTGTGCCAGTCGCGCCACGCGAGGAATTCCAGCGCGAGCAGGCGCAGCCCGCCCGTCAGGTGCGCGGCGAGCAACAGCACCAACGCCACCTCCGCGAGCTTGACCGTCGGCTGGTCGCTCCAGCGCAAAAAGGATTCGAGCCCCGCCTCGCCATGCAGCGCCTGGCCGAGCGCCCAGAAGTGCAGCGGCAGAAACAGCGCGAGCGCCACGCCGGAGACGCGATGCACGATGAACGCCCAGTAGGCAGGGTGGTTGCGCGCGCGGAAGTCGTTCTTCATAAAGCCGCCTCCGAACGGACAAGCCAATAGCCGAGGCCGTGGTGTCGGCGGCTTTCAACTCGTTTCACTCCTGTCCCCGTGAAACGGGCCTTTGAGCGATGGGTCACGTAAACACTGCGTATACAGCCCGCAGCCCCAGGACAGCCAGCGCGACTGCTAGCGCGAGCACCGCGATGTCGAGGCCCCGTCCGCGCCAGTTGAAGCTCTCCGCGAGCGCGCTGCGCAAGCCGATCGGCGCGTGCACTGCGACCGCCGCTACGAACAGGACGTAGAAAGCGGCCCACGCCGCGTTGCCGCGCGTGCGTCCGAGGATCTCCGCCGCCGACAGGCCGTTGCGGACCGCGTAAATGATGGTGACAAGATGGACCAGCACGCACACGGCAAGCACGGCCGCGCTCACGCGCTGCGCCGCCCACAGCAGAACCTGCGTCCGGACGTTCACGAACACGCTCCACAAGTTCCGAGTGCTGAGTGCCGAGTGCCGAGTGCCGAGGAAACGAACACTCGCGCGATCCCGCCGGTTACCCCGCACTCAGCACTTTGCACTCAGAACTCCCCTTTGAGGGCAGCCAGCGCGGTGGCGCGCTTGAGACCCGCGATCGAGGCGGTCGGGGAGAGCTGCTTGGGACAGCGCTCGCTGCAGCTCATATGCGTGTGGCAGGCGTGGCAGCCGGCATCGCCCGCCACCGCGGCGAGCCGCGCGCGGTTATCGGTGTCGCGCGCGTCGTTCACCAGCGTCCAGGCGCGGTTCAGCGCCGCGGGGCCGAGGTAATCCGGGTTCCAGGCGACGACATCGCACGCGCTGTAGCACACGCCGCAGCCGATGCATTCGATCGCGGCATCCGCCAGGCGCCGCGCGGCGGAGTCCGGCGGCACGCGCTCGAAATCGTCGCGGCGCGTCCGCGCGCCCCGGAACCGGCCGCGCGCCCGCGCCCACTTGTCGAAAAACAGGGTCATGTCGGTGACGAGGTCCTTGACCACCGGCAGGTTGCTGAGGGGAGCGATCTCGAGACGGCCGTCAACCGCGACCTTGTCGACGTGCGTGCGGCAGGTCCAGCGCGCCCTGCCGTTCACCGTCATCGCGCACGACCCGCACATGCCGACGCGGCAGGAAAAGCGGTAGGCGAGCGTCGGATCGAGCGCGCGCTGGATGTGGGTGACCACGTCGAGCACGGACTGGCTTTCCTGCCGCGGCACCTCAAACTCCTGGAAGCGCCCCGACTCCTGCCCGCGCCAGACGGAAACGCGCAGAGTGGCCATGGCCACTTACCGAGGGATGAGGGATGAGGGATGAAGGATGAAGGAAGGATTGTGCCGCGCGAAGCGCGGCCCCTCGTCCTTCCGCCTTCCGCCCTCCGCCTTCATCCTTGCCTTTCAGGCGCTCTCGTAGAGCCGCGTGAGGACGAATTCGCGGTGACCGAGCGCCTCCGCGCAGGTGAGCCGGCCATTGCAGGTGCGCAGCATCACTTCCAGCAACTCGTCCCCGCACTGATCCATGGTCTTCTGCCGCTGCAGCAGGCCCGAAACGTCGAGATCGACGTGCTCGGACATGGTGCGCGCGGTGCGCGGGTTCGCCGTGAGCTTGATCACCGGCAGGATCGGGTTGCCGATGACATTGCCCTGTCCGGTGGGAAAGAAATGCACCGCGTAGCCCGCCGCGGCGAGCAGCGTCACCATTTCCGCCGCGGCCGACGATGAATCCATGAACCACAGGCCCGGGCCGGTCGGGCTCTCGGCCTTGTCGAGCACGCCGATTACTTTGCACTTCTTGCCGATCTTCTGGATGTTGCCGAGCGCCTTCTCCTCGATGGTGGTGAGGCCGCCGGCGATGTTGCCCTTGGTCGGCTGCGAGTCCATGAGGTCGCTGGTCTTGTGCCGGTCGATGACTTCCTGATAGCGGTTGAACATCTGCATCCACTTCTCGCGCACCTGCGGCGTGGCGCAGCGGTCGGAGACGATGTTCTCGCCGCCGGTGATCTCGGTGGTCTCGCCGAAGCAGAGCGTCACCCCGAGCGGCTCGAGCTTGTCGAAGGCGTTGCCGACCGTGGGGTTGGAGCCGCACCCGGAGGTCGTATCCGACTCGCCGCACTTGCAGGAAACCCACAGGTCACGGACCGGGCATTCCACGCGCTGCAGCTCGGACGCCCATTGCACGTATTCCTTCGCGACCTTGGAGGCGCGCAGGATGGTGTTGTGATCGCCGTGGAGCTCGATGCCAAAGCCAGTGACCGGTTTCCCGGTCTTGGCGATGCCATCGACGACGCGCTTGGCCCACTGCTCCTCAATGCAGATCACCACGACAGCGGCGACGTTAGGGTTCGATCCCGCGCCGATCAGCGTGCGGAAATGCAGATCCAGGTCGGCGCCGAACTGCAGCCGGCCGTAGGGGTGGGGGATCGCCAGCGCGCCCTTGACGTTGTTGGCGACCGCTTCGGCAGCGGCGTTGGACAGGTCGTCGACCGGCAGGATGAGGACGTGGTTGCGGATGCCGACGCGGCCGTTCTCGCGGCGGTAGCCCTGGAAGGTCGTTTTGCTGTTGATCATGGGGAAAGGCCTCTTGGAATTTGTGGTCATTTGTGAAACGCGCGTCACCGCGGCGCTGGCTTGCCGATATGCCTGCTACGCGCGTTTCACCATCTCTTGGTCTTCATGTTGTGCACGTGGGCGTGCTCGCCCTTCTTGATCGGCGCCACCGCCTTGCCGATATCGAAGCCGTACTTGATGACCGTCTCGCCGTTGCCGATGTCCTTCAATGCGACCTTGTGGCCGATCGGAACGTCATTCAGCGCCTTGACCTTGATGGTCGAGTCGTCTTCCATCACCCAGCCGGTCAGCTCCTGGCCGGCCTTGACGCCCTCGATCACGATGACGCCGACGGTGTCCTTCTTGTCGTGAACCAGAATCTGAATCATTTCGACTCCTGCTCCGTTGCGATAGGTTGGCAAACCTGGGGCGGGGATGAGGGGTGAGGGATCCCCGATATTTTGCTGCTGATGCTACCCGCCGCGTAGAATATGAGTCAACTATATGACTTTCGGGACACCGGGAGGCGCCGCGAAACGGTGGCCCGCCCGCCGCCCCGCCCCCATGCGACCGCTTGCCGCCGGCGGCAATCCGCCTTCCAACCCGTTGTACAAGGAAGTCAAAAACCGCCTGATGCGCGGCCTGGTGGCCGGCGAATGGAAGCCGGGCCAGGCGCTGCCCAGCGAATGGCGGCTCGCCGGCCGTTACGGCGTCTCGGTAGGCACCATACGCCGGGCGGTCGACGAGCTGGTCGCGGAGAAAATCGTGCGGCGCCGGCAGGGCAGCGGCACGTTCGTGACGACGCACACCGAGGATCACCAGCTCTATTACTTCTTCCACATCATCGGCAAGGACGGCGACAAGGAGCCGCCCACGCACGAGCTGCTGTCGTTTCGCAGGGAACATGCGGATGCGGAAACCGCATTGCGCCTTCAGATGGCCCGCGGCGACCCCGTTCACCGCATACACAACGTGCTCAAGCTCGCGGGCAAGCCAGCGATCTTCGACGAGATCACGCTGCCCGCAACCCTCTTTCCCGACCTGACCAAATCGCTCTTCGCGGCGCGTGCCAGCACGATCTATGGCCTGTACCAGG
This sequence comes from Betaproteobacteria bacterium, assembly GCA_016192825.1. Taxonomy (GTDB): domain Bacteria; phylum Pseudomonadota; class Gammaproteobacteria; order Burkholderiales; family SG8-41; genus SG8-41. Next base: position 25,561 of record JACPTK010000099.1, read on the forward strand.
CGCGCTACGGCATCAATGTCATCCGCATCAGCGAGCGGCTTTCCGCAGCGCGTGCGTCGGCGCGACAGGCCGCGGGGCTCAGGATGCGCGAGGGCGAGCCGGCCCTCATCATCAAGCGCGTCGCGTACACCTACGATGACCGGCCGGTCGAATACCGGGTGAGCTGCGTTGATACCGTGCAGCACGAATATCTGAGCGACCTGTGGAAGAGCGCGCCGTCCGGCGCCTCGCCGGCCTGAAGCGCGCGTGACGCGGCGTCAGAGCCGCGCCAGCTCGCGCTGCGCGGTCTCGACCTGGGCGGGGTCTTTCGCGTGCTTCAGCAGCCACCGGTATTGCGCGCGCGCATCGTCCCGGTAGCCGGCGCGCGCGAGGTTCCTCGCCGCGGCAAGCCGGGCCTGCAGCGCCAGCGCGTCGGCCGGCTGCGACCCGCTCGCGAGCGCGGCGCGCAGGAACCGCTCCGCCGCGGGCGCGAACCGCGCCGCGGACTGCGCGAATTCACCCAGCGCGTAGAGGATGTCGCGGGCGCGGACATCGCTTGCCAGCGGCAACAGCGCTTCGACGATTTCTTCCGCGAGATCGGGCTTGCCCGCGTCGTGCATTTCGCGGGCAAGCGCGAGCGCGCGGCTGGTAGCCGCATCCGGCAACGCCCCTGCCCGCTTCAGCAGGGCGCGCATCGTGCCAGCGGCGGCCTCGCGCCCGCCGGCGCGCCACTGCACGGTGGCGATGCGCACCTGCCACTCCTCCGCGCCGATGCCGGGCGGCGCGCCGAGTCCCTGCCAGTAGCGCGCGGCGAGGTTGGGCAGGTGGCGCGATTCGGCAATGTTGCCGAGCAGTAACCGCACCTGGGGATCGAGCGCTTCCGCAACGGCGCGCTCTTCCCCGAACAAATTGAGCGCGGTGTAGTCGAGGCCGCCCTGGTAGAGGGAAAACACCAGCTGCAGCTGGGCGCCGAACCGCGTCTCCCGGGTCGCGCCGCTGCGGGCGAGATGCGCGAAGAGCGCCCTCGCCTGGGGAGGGCTTGCGCCCAGGCGGCGCGCCGCAAAATCCAGCCAGGCGGCATCGTCTCCCTGCAGCAGACGGTTCTGGTTGGCGGCGGCTTGCGCCTCCTTCGAGTACGCCTGCCACAGCGCGACCGCCAGCGATTGCCCTCGTCGCGGACGGCCTCCGTCACGGTGATGAAGCCGTTGCTCGAGCGCCTCGATCCGCAGCACGCTGTTGCCCTGTTTCTCCGCGGCTTCCTCCAGCACCTGCCAGTATTCCGTTCCGCCACCCCTGGCAAGCTGCGCGCGCGCCTGGGCAATGGCGGCGTCCGGGGTCGCGAGACCGGCCTTGAGCCGCAGCCGGAGCTTGAGGGGGCCCGCGTCGTCCAGCGCCGCCAACCAGTTCACCGCCTCTTTTTCCAGGCCGAGGTCGAGAAGTCGCCCGACGAAGCGTTCGGCGACGGCGCGCTCGAGCGGGCGGTAGTCCTGCTCGAAGCGCAGCATGGCGCGAAACGCGGCCTCGCCCTGCCGTTCGGCGAGATAGCTTTCGATTACCAGCAGCCGCGCGGCGCGCGTTTCTTCGGCTGTGGTCTCGAGTTGCCAAAGCAGGCGCGCGGCGAAGGCGCGCGCGGTCGCCCCCTGCCCCGCCGCCACCGCCGCGCGCGTGGCGGCAACGAAGCATTGGCGCAGCGCGGGCCGGTCAACGTCCGCCGGCAAATCCGCCGCGCGCCTGAGCGCCTCGCCGTGGCGACCGAGATCGACCAGCAGGGCGAGGCGCAGCGCTTCCCATTCGGCCCATTGCGCCGCGCCGCGATGGCGCGGCTGCAGCTGCTCGACGCGGGCGAGCGCGAGATGCGGCGCGCCGGAAGCGGCAAACTCGCGCGCCGTCTCCAACGCCGAGGCGGCGCCTGCGAATGCCAAGCAAGCCAGTGCAAGCAATACCCGCATCGGCAGATTCTATATCCCGGGGGCGCCGCCTTATGATCCGAAACCACCATTAAAAAAGGCGGCTCTTGCCGCCTTTTTTGCCGTGGCCGCCCGTTCACTCCTTCGCGTCGACCGGCGCGCCTTCCTCGCCACCCTCGAGCTTCTCGCGAATGCGTGCCGCCTTGCCGGTGCGTTCGCGCAAGTGGTAGAGCTTCGCGCGTTTCACGTCGCCGCGGCGCCTGACCTCGATGCTGGCGATGAGCGGCGAATAGGTCTGGAACGTGCGCTCCACGCCTTCGCCGGAGGAAATCTTGCGCACGATGAAGGAGGAATTGAGACCGCGGTTGCGCTTGGCGATCACCACGCCCTCGTAGGCCTGGAGCCGCTTGCGGTCCCCTTCGACGACGTTCACGTTGACGACGACGGTGTCGCCGGTCGAGAATTCGGGTATCTCTTTTCCGAGGCGCTTGATTTCCTCGGTCTCGAGCTGCTTGATGATGTCCATGTTCATGCTCCATTCAAATTTGTTGCGGAAATGGCTGGTTCCATTTCCGCACCGTACCTTTCCCCTCTCCCCCTGTGGGAGAGGGGAAAGGGGTGAGGGGTTGACCGCTATTCCGCCACCGCCTTGCTTTCCTTTTCCTGCTTGTACTCTTCCAGCAGCGCGCGTTCGTCATTGGTGAGCGCGCGCTGCTCCAGCAAATCCGGCCGCCGCCGCCACGTCCTGCCCAGCGCCTGCTTCAGCCGCCAGCGGGCGATCTCGGCATGGTTTCCCGACAGCAGCACCGGCGGCACGCTGTCGCCCTCGTACACCTCGGGGCGGGTGTAGTGCGGGCAGTCGAGCAGCCCGTTCGCGAACGAGTCCTGGCTCGCCGATTCCGCGTCGCCCAGCACGCCTGGCATCTGCCGCACGATGGCGTCGATCACCACCATCGCCGCCAGCTCCCCGCCCGAGAGCACGTAGTCGCCGATCGAGACTTCCTCATCCACCGCGCGGTCGATCAGCCGCTCGTCCACGCCCTCATAGCGCCCCGCGAGCAGCACCAGCCCCTGCAGCGCCGACCACTCCATCACCAGCGGGTGCTTCAGCAGCCGCCCCTGCGGCGAGAGATAAACCACCTTCGTCCGCGCGACACCGGCGCTACTCTGCCGCTGGCGCGCCGCCTGCAGCGCCTTCTCCAGCGGCTCCGCCATCATCACCATGCCGGGGCCGCCGCCATAGGGGCGGTCGTCCACGGTGCGATAGCTGTTCGCGGCGAAAGCACGTGGATTCCACAGCACCAGCTCGAACAGCTTCCGCTCCCGCGCCCGGCCCGTCACGCCGCTTTCGGTGACGGCCTCGAACATCTCCGGGAACAGCGTGACGACGTCGAACTGGAACATTCAGCAGCCTGTCGATTTCAGACCCCCGACAGGCTGCTGGCAGCAAAACCGCCTGCGGGTTTCAAAACATGCCGAACACAAGATCCGCTGCGTGCCCCCCCTGCACCCTGCGAGCGCAGTGGGTTCGGCGTCTTCACCGTACGTCTCCAGCTGTCTTTTCCGCAGGCGGTTTTGCGGGAGGATTCCGCCGGACCCAGGTCCGGCGGAATCCTAGTAATCCGCGCCCCAATCCACCCGCACGACCCCGGAGGCGGGGTCCACTTCCCGTATCACCTCCGCGATGAACGGTATCAGCCGCTCGCGCTCGCCCTGCACCACCAGCACGTCGTTCGCGCCGGTCTGCATGACCCCGGCGATTCTTCCCAGCGCCTGCGCCGCGGTGTTCACCACCGCGAGGCCGATCAAGTCGGCCCAGTAATATTCGCCGCGTCGGGTATCCGGCAGCTGCGACCGCGGCACCGCGATGTCGCTGCCCCTGAACTCCGCCGCCGCATCGCGATCCCCGCAGCCAGCCAGCCTGGCAACCACGAGCTTCTCCGAGTGCGCCTTGCCTTCCGCGACTTCGTATTCCCGCCACTCGGCACCGCGCCCCAGCCACCACCGGGAGTAAGCGAGGAGATTTCTTGCCGCTGCGGTAAGCGGCTGGATTTTCACCCAGCCCTTGACGCCGAACGGGGCGATGATCCGCCCCATCACCACCAGCTTTTCAGGCGGCTGTGGCTTTGCTCTCAGCAAGCTGCTTGACGAGCCGCGCCACGGTGTCGGAGAGCTGCGCGCCCTTGCCCTTCCAGTACGTCAGGCGCGCGTCGTCAATGCGCAGCCGCTCGCGCCCTTCCGGTGCTTTGGGATCGTAGAAGCCGATGCGCTCGATGAAGCGGCCGTCGCGCGCGCGGCGCGAATCGGCCACGACCAGATTGAAGAACGGGCGCTTCTTGGCGCCGCGGCGTGCCAGACGGATGACGACCATGGATTCTGCCTGCCCGAAAATGCGGAAAGGGCGTGATTTTACGCCAGATTTTCGCCTTCAGGCAAGGCGAAAATAAGTCACGCCGGGGCCCGACCGCCCCCAGTCAAGGTAACATCCTCGCCTCACATTGATCCCCCGGGAACCCTTATGAAACATAACGATGAGAACCGTGACCGCATACAGCGCGCCGCCGTAGAGCGGTTCGGCGCCCAACTGACCGTCGGACCAGGCTGGTCGGGCCGGGATGAACTGGCCCGCATGATGGAGCATCGTTCGCATCGCAAGTATTCCGGGCGTGCGGTCGAACCGGGTCTCCTGCGCCTGCTGCTCGCCTGCGCGTTTTCGGCGCCGTCCAAGTCCGACCTGCAGCAGGCCGATATCCTCCATGTCGCCGATCGCGTGAAGGTGAAGGCGATAGCGGACCAGATTCCCGACATGCCGTGGATCGCGCAGGCGCCGGTGTTCCTCGTGTTTCTCGCCAACAACCGGCGCATGCGCCAGCTGTTCGAATGGCGCGGCCGGCCGTACGTCAACGATCATCTCGACCACTTCATGAATTCGGCGGTGGACGCGGGACTGGTGATGATGAACTTCATCCACGCCGCCGAAGCCGTCGGCCTCGGCGCCTGCCCGATCAGCGCGGTGCGCAACCATCCGCGCGAGTTGAGCCGGCTGCTGGAACTGCCGGAATGGGTGTTCCCGGTCGCGGGCTTGTGCGTGGGTTATCCCGCCGAGCCCGGCCGCATTTCGCCGCGCCTGCCGCTGGAGGTCACCGTGCACGTGGACCGCTACGACGAGTCTGGAATCAAGGACAAGATCGACGCTTATGACCGGCGGCGGCACACGCTCGCCCCGTACCGCAGGCAGCGCCACGCGGATCGCTTCGAAAATGCGGCGTTCTACGGCTGGTCGGAGGACAAGGCACGCCAGTACTCGGTCCCTGAGCGCGAGGACTTCGGCGCCTTCATCCGCAGCCGGGGATTCAGCCTGAAATAGTCGCCGCGTGAAGCCCGGCCGGACCCTGTTGCTTGGCGGTGGCGCGCTCGTCCTGCTGCTTGTCGACGCGGCGCTCGTCCTCCTTTCGATCCAAAGCAGCGCGCCCGTCTCTCGGCCCGTCCCTGCGCCTGCCCCGGAGCAGGTGTTCAGCCAGGCGTCGCAGAGCGTGGCCATGGTCTACGCTGTCGAGCCGACTGGCAGGATCACAGGGCGAGGCAGCGGAGTGTTCCTGGAACGCGGGGTGTTGCTCACGAACTGTCACGTCATCGCCCGCGGAACGACGTTTCTCGCGGGATACCGTCAGAAGCGATCGCCCGCGCGCCTCGTGGCCTACGACGCGGACCGGGATCTGTGCGCGCTGCATGTGGGAGGACTGGACGTCGTGCCGGCACGCATCGGGGACGCCTGGTCCGTGCAGGTCGGTCAACGCGTATATGCAATCGGAACGCCCGAAGGATTCGAGCTCACGCTGAGCGAGGGCGTCATCTCCGGCCTGCGTGAAGCGCCTGCGGGGCGCTACCTCCAGACCACGGCAGCCCTGTCCGAAGGTTCGAGCGGCGGCGGACTCTTCGACAGCGAGGGGCGGCTGATCGGCATCGCCGCCTTCGTCTACTCGGCGGGACAGAGCCTCAACTTCGCGGCGCCGGTGAATTGGGCGGTCGGGCTCGCCAGTCGGGCGTCCGGCGGCGCTGCTTCGACGGAATCCGTGGAATTGCCCCCCGCGCTGAAGAAAGAGTGGCGCCCTCCGCTTCTGAAATGAGTAACCGGGCGGGAGGACTTTTGCGCCTTCCTTCGCAGCCAGGGTTTCAGCCGGAAATAATTGCTAAACGAGCTGAGACGGCGTCAATACGAGCAAGTCGGCAAAGCTCGTTGGCTGGAGTCGCGTGAATTCGGTCTGAAGTACCTTCACATATCTCCAGGGCTTTGATGTGAGTCTGGTGGTGTTCTCGCACCACAGCCGCAGAGCCACGGTGCACCGACGGCTGCATGAGTTTGGAGTCTTCGCTTCGTGCAAGCCATCCAGACGTGTTCCGTGGCCGGGCGAGCACTGGGCGAGTCGGGAACGCGCTGGCCAATTTGCAGGAAATTCGCGCCTGATGAATGTGCAAGAGTCGAGCCGGTGCGCGAGTTGCGCAGGCCGCCGGGCCGGTCGAGCAGCACAGGGGACCGCACGAGCTTGCGAGGTGCGGCGGCGAACCACTGTGTCTCGCACGGGCCAGGCAGTTAGCGTTGCGGGCTCTCGATCACGTCTCTCCACGAGCGGTATTCGGACAGGCGCAATTGGTAGCGCGCAAGGTTGCCCTCATGCAGGTGTTCGAGATCGCTCAGAGTCATCGCAACAAAGCGATCCAGATCGGCGGCAGGAATCAACGCCTTCGCGGCGGACCGGACGACCCCATCGGTCGCAGGCTGGCACAGTCGCACGATCGTGGCGACCGTTTCGTTCAACGCTTGCCGGAATTTGATCCGAAAGGGATCGGGATCCGCCAGCGACTGCTTGACCGCAAGGTAACGCTGGCAGGAGCGCTCGTACGCCCACACGAACACGTCGCGCAACAGCTCAATGCGGTTCAACTCGTAGACGCCGAGCGTGCCGTCAATGTATGCGTGTTCCGGCACGTCCACGAAGGATAGCGGGCACAGGTTCCGCTGGATGAGGGAGATATTCGCTCCCAGGCGTGAAACGCGCTTGTTGACGTCGATGAATGGCTGCAGATAGGGGACGTGCACCATGATGAAAATCGCCTGCTCAAAGGGATCGCCGATTGCGCCCGCCTTGTCCAGGATCAACCGGAAGTACTCCTCGATCTGCTGGGGAATGGCCAGCGGATGAAACACCGTACCCCCAATGTCGACAATAGCCTCCCGGATCCGCCCGCTTTCCCTGGGATTGGCAAGCAGGTTTTCCGACAGCAAGGCGTGCAGGTTGAAGAACGTATAGGTGTTGAAACCGATATCCCCCGCATTCTGCACGAGGAACTCGATGGCGCGCTTGTGGTTGAGGATCATCTGTGCTTCGCGCCGATCCTTGCCCTCCGCAGCCTCGCCTTTCTCGATAAGATTTTCGGTATCGAGGCGAGTATAGGTATTGCCTTCGAGCCGGCTGGAAGCCCAGGACAGATCGATTAACAGCCGGTTGAGGATGTCGCGTGCGTACGTGCCGGCCGGGCGGCCGGCGACCGGTGGCCGGCCGATGCGCCCCAGGTGTTCGCGGATTTCGGGAGGTAGATAAAAGGTTTCGTTCGGCCGATACGATTGCACGAATTCACGGTTGTAGCCGACGGGCTTGCGTTGCTGAACCGGTTGCCGGACGTAGTCGCGCACTTCCCGCCCGGCGCCCGAGAGCGGAACATAGCTCTCCGCTTCGCCTGTAGCTTGAAGTGCGGGTAGGGTAACCTCGGCGCGCGCCTCACCTGTCGTGGCCCTGGATGTTTTGGGGGGAAGGACGTAGACCAGCGCGCGAGCCTCGCCCCGGCGCCGCAAGCGACCTTGGTCTACTAATGCGTTGAGACGGCGGATCAGCGTACGGCGGCTGCTCTTTGCTTTCAGCCGCTTTTCGAGGGCGCGAACTCCTATGCCATCAGCGTATTGGCTGATGATGTTCAGGATGGATTCAAGCTCGTCGGGCCTGAGTTGTTTTGGCACGATTTCTCCTGTTTTGGCACGATTATACGAAATCGTGCCATATTAATACCTAACTGTTTGTAATTCAATATATTAAAAATGGCACGATTATACGAAATCGTGCCAAATAAATGGTAGACCTAACCCACTGATATCACTTGTGCTTCTTGTCGGCTTGTATCGGCGTCCGATCCTCACCCCCGCCCCTCTCCCGAGCGGAGAGGGGAGGCTCGAGCTTCCCCTTCTCCTTGGGGAGAAGGGGAAGGGATGAGGGATGGGCGGCTAAATTCCGCCTCTTTTTTCAGGAATGCGCGCCGAAGGAGCTAGCGCATTCCTGGGAACATGCCCTTCATGTTCCGCATCATCTTCGCGAACCCGCCCTTCGCCATCATTTTCATCATCTTCTGCGTCTGCTCGAACTGGTTGAGCAGCCGGTTCACTTCCTGAACCGTGACTCCGGCGCCGGCCGCGATGCGGCGCTTGCGCGAGGCCTTGAGGAGGTCGGGCTTCGCGCGCTCCCGCGGCGTCATCGCGTTGATGATGCCCTCGATGCGGCGGATCGCCTTGTCATCCATGCCCGGCGCGCCCTGCGCGAGCTGCCCGAGGTTGCCGGGCAGCTTGTCCGCGAGCGCGGCGATCCCGCCCATCTTCTTCATCTGCGCGACCTGCTGGCGAAAATCCTCGAGGTCGAAGTCCTTTCCCGATTTGACCTTCTTCGCGAGCTTCTCCGCCTCCTCGCGGTCCACGCCCTTGCGCACGTCCTCGATGAGCGAGAGCACGTCGCCCATGCCGAGAATGCGCGAGGCCATGCGGTCGGGATGGAACGGCTCCAGGGCGGCGAGCTTCTCGCCGACACCGGCGAACTTGATCGGCTTGCCGGTGATGCTCCGCACCGAGAGCGCCGCGCCGCCGCGCGCGTCGCCATCGAGCTTGGTGAGAATGACGCCGGTCAGCGGCAGCGCGTCGGCGAACGCCTTTGCGGTGTTGACCGCGTCCTGCCCCTGCATCGCGTCCACCACGAACAGCGTCTCGACGGGGCGCAGCGCGCCATGGAGCTCGCTGATCTCTCGCATCATCGCCGCGTCGATCGCGAGCCGCCCGGCGCTGTCCACGATCAGCACGTCCGCGTAGTGCGTGCGCGCGTGATCGAGGGCGCGCGTCGCGATGGCCAGCGGCTTTTCGCCGGCGGCGGAAGGGAAGAATTCGGCTTCGGCCTGGGCGGCGAGCGTCTTGAGCTGCTCGATCGCCGCCGGGCGATAGACATCGCAGCTCGCGAGCAGCACCTTCTTCTTCAGTTCGGACTTGAGCCAGCGCGCAAGCTTGCCCGCGGTGGTGGTCTTGCCCGAGCCCTGCAGCCCCGCGAGCAGGACCACGGCGGGCGGGCGGGCCGCGAGATCGAGCGCGTCGTTCTTCTCGCCCATGAGCGCGACGAGCTCGCGGTAGACCACCCCCACCGCCGCCTGTCCCGGCGTCAGGCTGCCGCTCACTTCCTCGCCCAGCGCCTTCTCGCGCACGCGCTCGATGAACGTGCGCACCACCGGCAGCGCGACATCGGCCTCCAGCAGCGCCATGCGCACCTCGCGCAGGGCCTCCTGGATGTTCGACTCGGTGAGACGCGCCTCGCCGCGCAGCGTCTTGACGACGCGCGAGAGGCGCCCGGTCAGGCTGTCAAACATGGATTTTTCATCGCCCCGTGACGGTTGGTGTAGACTCGAAAACTGATGGAAATTCTACCTTACCTCGCCAACGCGGTGCTCTACGCGGCGCTGGCAATCTATTTCTGGCGCACGCGCTGGAGCCCGGCGGGCGATGTGGCGGCAAACGGGGCCGCCTTCAACGTATTCGAGCACTACGCGGTGCTCGCGCCGCTCGCCCTTCACACCTGGCTGCTCGCGCGCGCCGCGTTCGCGCCGGACGGGCTGCATCTTGGCGTCGGGAACGCAGTCTCGGCGATTCTGTGGCTCACCGTGTTGATCTACTGGCTTGGCAATTTCTACTACCGGCTCGACGGCCTGCAATCGCTCGTGCTGCCGGTGGCGGCGGCGGCCGCGCTGCTGCCGGCGGCATTCCCCTCGCTGAAACCCCTGCCCAACACGGATCTCGTGGCGTTCAAGATCCACCTGCTGATCGCGATGCTCGCCTACAGCCTGTTCACCATCGCCTCCCTGCACGTGCTGCTGATGGCCCTCCTCGAACGGCGGCTTCACGACGGCAGCCTGCCGCGGGCGCTGCGGGCGCTGCCGCCGCTGCTCGCGATGGAGACGCTGCTGTTCCGCATCCTCTGGGCCGGATTCATCCTGCTTACCCTTACGCTCGCGACCGGGGTCGTGTATTCGGAGGAGCTGTTCGGGCGCGCCGCGAGATTCAACCACAAGACGGTGTTCAGCGTGCTGTCCTGGATCATCTTCGCAGCGCTGCTGGGCGGGCGGCACATCTACGGCTGGCGCGGGCGGGTCGCCGTGCGCTGGACGCTCACCGGCTTTCTCATGCTGGTGCTCGCCTACATCGGCAGCAAGTTCGTTCTGGAAGTGGTACTTGGAAGGGCGTGACCCTCGACTCGCGACCCGCGGGCCGAAAACCGGAATCGCAGTGGACAGGATGTGCCGGGTTGGACCCCATTCCCTGTCACCAGTACTTCGCCACGGGTTCCAGGATAAACAGGATCTAACAGATCAACACCAAACACGACCCGCGAGCCGCGACCCGCGAGTCACCAAGGTGCAACCATGGAAATGCTGATTCTCGCCTTCCTGATATGCCTCAACGGCGTCCTCGCGATGTCCGAGGTGGCGCTGCTCACCGCGCGCAAGCCCCGGCTGGCCGCGCTCGCGAACCGGGGCGACGCCCTGGCCGCCGCCGCCGTGAAGCTGGGCGGCGAGCCGACGCGCTTCCTGTCCACCGTCCAGATCGGCATCACGTCCATCGGGCTGCTCAACGGGATTTTCGGCGAAGCCGTCCTCGCCGCGCCGCTGGGCGCCTGGATGCAATCAATGGGACTGGAAGAGAAGGCGAGCGGCGCCGCCGCGACTGCCGTCGTCGTGGTCTCCGTAACCTACGTCTCCATCGTCGTGGGCGAGCTGGTTCCCAAACGCCTCGGGCAGCACAACGCGGAGAACATCGCCCGGCTGGTTGCGTGGCCGATGCGCTCGCTCGCGGTGATTTCCGCTCCGTTCGTTCAACTGCTGTCGGCGTCCACCGACGCCATCCTGATGCCGATGCTCAAGCTGCTGCGCATCCGGCCGCAGGAATCCGGCGCGCAGCCGCTCTCGGCCGAGGAGATACGCACCATCGTGCTGGAGTCCTCGAATTTCCTCCCGAAAAAACACGTTTCGATCCTCCTCAACCTGTTCGATCTCGAGGCGGTCACGGTGAACGATGTGATGGTCCCGCGCAACCACGTGGAGGCGGTGGATATCGCCGCGCCCCTCGAGCAGATCCGGCAGCAGCTCGCGACCGCGCACCACCGCCGGGTGCTGGTCTACGAGGGCAACCTCGACAACGTGCTCGGCACGCTGCGGACGCGCGACGTGCTCACTCGCGTGCAGAACGAGATGCTCACCCGGGAGCGGCTGAAGGAAATCATCCGCGAGCCGCACTTCGTGCCGGCCGGCACGCCGCTGTTTTCCCAGATGCAGAACTTCCAGGAACAGAAGGACCGCATGAGCCTGGTGGTGGACGAGTACGGCGAGCTGATGGGCTTGGTGACGATGGAGGACATCCTGGAGGAGATCATCGGCGAGTTCACCACGCAGTCGCCGCTGCAGACCGGCGGTTTCACCCGGCAGGCCGACGGCAGCTATCTCGTGGAGGGCGCGACGCTGCTGCGGGAGCTCAACCGCAAGCTGGGCTTCGGCTTTCCACTCGACGGGCCGAAGACGCTGAGCGGGCTCATCCTCGAGCACCTGCAGGACATTCCCGTCACCGGCACCAGCATGAAGATCGCCGGCCACCCCCTGGAGATCGTCCAGACCCACGGGCGGGTGGTGAAAGCGGTGCGGGTTTTCCCGCTGGTTGACCGCTGAAATCCCGCCGCCGCCGGCGCCGTGTGGCAAACTGGGCTTTACAAAGCCGCTGAACATGTGCATCATTTTGTTAATAAGCGCACCTAAGCTATTGGTTCATTAGGGCAATCGGGAGAATCATCATGGCAACTGCGGCCGCGGCAGCCAGGAAACCGGACGTCAAGGAATCCAATTTCACCTGGGTCGGCACGGACAAAGCCAACAAGACCGTGCGGGGCGAGATGAAGGCGACCGGGGAGGCCCAGGTCAACGCGACGCTGCGCCGCCAGGGCATCCGGGTCGTCGAGATCAAGAAGCAGAGGCTGGGCCGCGGCGGCTCGATCACCGACAAGGACGTCACGCTGTTCGTGCGGCAGCTCGCGACCATGATGAAATCCGGCGTGCCGCTGCTGCAGGCCTTCGACATCGTCGGCAAGGGCCACACCAATCCGGCGGTCGCGCGCCTGCTGATGGACGTCAAGACCGATGTCGAAACCGGGGCGAGCCTGAAACAGGCGTTCGAGAAGCACCCGCTCTACTTCGACGCCCTGTTCTGCAACCTCGTCGGCGCGGGCGAGGCGGCCGGTATCCTGGACTCGCTGCTCGACCGGCTCGCGACCTACAAGGAAAAGATCCTCGCCATCAAGGCCAAGATCAAGTCCGCCCTGTTCTATCCGGTGGCGATCATCATCGTGGCGTTCGTCATCACGGCGGTGATCATGATCTTCGTGATCCCGGCGTTCAAGAGCGTGTTCTCGAGCTTCGGCGCCGACCTGCCGACCCCGACGCTGATCGTGATGGCGATATCCGAGGTCTTCGTGGATTACTGGTGGGCCATCTTCGGCAGCATCGGCGGCGCGGGCTACATGTTCTTCTGGACCTGGAAGCGCTCCGCGAAGATGCAGGCCTTCATGGACCGGGTGATGCTGCGGCTGCCGGTGTTCGGCGACCTCGTGCGCAAGTCGTGCATTGCGCGCTGGACCCGGACGCTGTCCACCATGTTCGCCGCGGGCGTGCCGCTGGTCGAGGCGCTCGAATCCGTCGCCGGCGCCTCCGGCAATTACGAATACTACGTCGCGACCAAGAAGATCCAGGGCGAGGTCTCGACCGGCTCGAGCCTGACCTCCTCCATGCAGGGCACCGACGTCTTTCCCAGCATGGTGATCCAGATGGTGCAGATCGGCGAGGAAGCGGGCTCGCTCGATGCCATGCTGAGCAAGGTCGCCGACTTCTTCGAGGCCGAGGTGGACGAGGCCGTGGAGGCGCTGTCGAGCCTGATGGAGCCCATGATCATGGTGGTGCTCGGCACGCTGATCGGCGGCCTCGTGGTCGCGATGTACCTGCCGATCTTCAAGCTGGGCGCGGCGGTCTAAAGGCGGGATTGAGGACTGAGTCGCCAGGATTGAGGGTGAGCCGCAATCCTCAATCCCCGATCCTCGATCCTCAATGAGTTTCGTCTCGGTCCTCCAAGGCCATCCCGCGTTTCTCGTCATCCTTGCCGTGCTGCTCGGCCTGATGGTCGGCAGCTTCCTGAATGTCGTCATCCACCGCCTGCCGAAGATGCTGGAGCACCAGTGGCGCGCGGAATGCGCCGACCTGACCGGCGCCGCGCCGCCGGCTCCGGAAACGTTCAACCTGCTGGTGCCGCGCTCGGCCTGCCCGAAGTGCGGGCACCGGATCGCCGCGCTCGAGAACATCCCGGTCGCGAGCTACATCGCCCTCGGTGGCAAGTGCTCCGCCTGCCGCGCGCCGATTTCGCTCCGCTACCCCGTGGTCGAGACGCTCGCCGGGGCCTTCGCCGGCTACATCGCCTGGCGCTACGGCCTGAGCGCCGCGCTGTTCGGGGCCCTGATCTTCACCTGGGCGATGATCGCGCTCGCCTTCATCGATCTCGACACGTTCTATCTGCCGGACAGCATCACGCTGCCTCTGCTCTGGACGGGCCTGCTGTTCAACCTCGGGGCGACCTTCACCGACATCCGCTCCGCGGTGATCGGCACCGCCGCCGGCTACCTCGCGCTGTGGACGGTGTACTGGGTCTACAAGCTCGCCACCGGCAAGGACGGCATGGGCTACGGGGATTTCAAGCTGCTCGCCGCGATCGGCGCCTGGCTCGGCTGGAAAATGCTGCCGCTCACGATCCTGCTCTCCTCCCTCGTCGGCGCGGCCGTGGGCATCGGGTTGATCGTGTTCGCCCGCCACGGGCGCGACCAGCCGATTCCGTTCGGCCCCTACCTCGCCATCGCCGGCTTGATTGCGCTGTTCTGGGGCGAGCAGCTGACCCGGCAGTACCTGAACCTCTTCTAAGCCGCCATGCCATTTTGCGTGGGCCTCACCGGCGGCATCGGATCGGGCAAATCCACCGCCGCGAAGATGTTCCGGGAACTCGGCGCCGCGGTGGTGGACACCGATGAGATCTCGCGCGAGCTGACCGCCGCCGACGGCGGCGCCATGGCTGCGATTCGGGCGCAGTTCGGACCGGGATACGTTGCGGCGGACGGCAGCCTCGACCGCGACCGCATGCGGCGCCTCGTGTTCGGGGACGCCGGGGCCAGGAAAAAGCTCGAGGCGATCCTGCACCCGTTGATCCGCGCGGCCGCGCGCGCCCGGGTCGCCGCCGCGTCCGCCGCCTACGTCATCCTGGTGGTTCCCTTGCTCTTCGAAACCGGCGCCTGCCTGGATCTCGCCAATCGCGTGCTGGTGGTGGATTGCAGCGAGGCGCGCCAGATCGAGCGCGCCACGCGGCGCAGCGGCATATCCGCCGACGAGGTGCGCGCGATCATGGCGTCGCAGCTGGCGCGCGCCGCGCGCATCGCGCGCGCCGACGACGTGCTCGACAATGACGCTGGCATCGAGGCGCTGCGCCGCCGGGTCGGGGAGCTTCATGCCATATACCTCACACTGGCGCGCGGAGCGTGAGGCCGCGGCCGCGCCGCAAGCCGCGAATCCCCCTCCGAAAGAGAAGCTTAACTCTTTATTTTTGGTGGCTTTTGGTCAATACTGAGCGCCTACGCAACGCCGGCCCCCCCGGCGCAATCGACAACAGGCCTCGGACGCCGTGATCAGCTACGAGTACCCACTGAGCGAGCGCGTGCGCACGCTGCTGCGGCTCGAGGACCTGTTCGAGCGCGTCGATTACTTCCTGCACAAGAACGAACCGAACGAGCATCACGTCGCGCTGCTTTCGATCTTCGAGATACTCGAGGTTTCGGGTCGCGCGGACCTCAAGTCCGACTTGCTGCAGGAACTGGAGCGCCAGAAGCACACGCTCGAGTCCCTGCGCGAGAATCCGGAGGTGTCGGAGGAGGCGCTCGACAACGTGCTCTGGCAGATCGACCAGGCGTCCTCGCGCCTGTTCCAGGCGTCGGGCAAGATCGGGCAGGAGCTGCGCGAAAACGAGTGGCTGATGAGCATCCGCCAGCGCACCAGCATCCCGGGCGGCGTCTGCGAGTTCGACCTGCCGTCGTACCACTACTGGCTGCAACAGGGCCCGGACCAGCACCGCCACGACCTGCAGTTGTGGCTCGCGCCGTTCCTGCCGATGCGGGACGCGATCGCGATCGTGCTGCGGCTTCTGCGCGAGTCCGGCAAGACGACCTCGCAGGTCGCCTACCAGGGCGTGTACCAGCAGATGATGGCGGGGCGCCTGTCGCAGATGATCCGCCTCCGGCTGAGGCGCGAATATCACTGCGTGCCGGAAATCAGCGCCAACAAGTACGCGCTCAACATCCGCTTCACCACCCAGGAAGGCATGCAGCGGCCCAAGGCGGCCGAGGCTGATGTCGAGTTCGAGCTCACGTTTTGTAATCTGTAGAGAACATCGGCCACGGAATCACACGGAAATACACGGACTCAGAAACAAGGACGCTTTCGCGGCGGAACCCCGTCTGAAATATGGAAAGAACGAAGCATTTGAATTGAATTGATTTATTTTCCTTGCCCTTGAACTTCCGTGCCCGTCCGTGTGTTTCCGTGGCAAATTCTTGCTCTTGATCTTTGCTCCATGAAATTCTCAGTGTGCTTCCGTGGCTGAATCCCGTACCGTCGTCTGCCCGACCTGCGGCAAGAGCGTGGCATGGACGCCGGAGAACGCCTGGCGTCCATTCTGCTCCGAGCGCTGCAAGCTGATCGACCTCGGCGCGTGGGCAACGGAGCGCTACCGGGTACCAGTAGTGGAAGACAAGGATCAGCCGGAAACCGCGGCACCTGATGAACCCGCGGGGCGCGGCTCCTAGTTCAAAGTTCCAAGTTCAAGGTTCAAAGCAAGAACTCGGGCCTGGGAACTTTGAACCTGGGACTTCGAACGCCGGACACCAGTCCCGCCAAGCTGCCCGCTTATCCCGGCCGCGCCGGTGACGAGGACGCGCCACGCCCGACTCGCATTCGGCGCCAGCGCTGATAACCCACAACCAGCGCGAGCAGCGCTGCGCCAAGCAGGTCGGTGATGAAGCGCGGATCGAACAGGCTCAACGCGGACAGCATCAGCAGCACGCGCTGCAGCGCCGAGAGCGGGCCGAACAGGTAACCGACGACGACGCCCGAGAACGCGAAGGCGGCGAGCGTTGTGGTCACGACACTCTGCACGAACACGGGAGCATTCTGGTAATCGAGCAGCCCGGTGTAGAGAAAGCCGAGCGGCAGGAGATAGACGAAAAGCCCGAAGCGAAGGGCGAGGAAACCCGTCTTCCACGGGTGCGCGTCGGCGATCGCGGCGGCGGCAAAGGAGACGGTGCACACGGGCGGGGTGAGGTTCGAGGTCTGCGTGTACCAGATGATCAAGAGATGTGCCGCCATCATCGGCGCGCCAAGCTGGGTCAGCGCCGGTGCGATCAGCACCGAGAGCAGGATGTAGTCGGCGGTGACCGAAGAGACGCCCATCCCAAGGAAGAAGGTCCCGACCGCGGTCAGCAGCACGGCGACGAGGAGGTAGCCCATGGAATAGTCGATAACGAGGTGCGACAGCTGGGCCGCGATCCCGGTCTTCACCACGAGGCCGACGATCACCCCTAGACAGCCGGCGATGCCGCCCACGGTGAGCGAACGCTTGACGCCCAGCTCCAGGATCTCGATCCAGCGCCGGAACGGGAGGCGCGTCCGGGGCGAAACCAGACTCGCGACGATCACCGAGGGGATCGCCATGAACACCGCCCAGTCCGGGCTGTAGCCGGCCACGAGCAGGCCTACGACAACGGCAATCGGCGCGATGAAGGCCCAGTGGTTGCGCAGGATTTCCCAGGGATTGCCGAGCTCGCTGCGATCGATGCCCTTCACGTCGTGCTTGCGGGCGTAGGCGTCTGCGATGAACAGCAGGCCAACCACGAAGATCAGCGCCGGCGCAACGGAGGCTTTGACGATCTCGAAATAGGGGATCCCGGTAATGTCGGCCATGATGAAGATCGCCGCCCCCATGAGCGGCGGCATGATGATGCCGACGGTGGAAGCGCTCGCCTCGAAGGCTGCGGCGACATGCGGCTGGAAGCCCGATCGCTTCATCAGGGGAATCGTGAGCGTGCCCGTGCTCACCACGTTGGCCGTGGCCGCGCCCGAGATCATTCCGAAAAGGGCGCTCGCCACGATCGCCACCTTGGCCGCCCCGCCGCGAACCCAGCCGATGAGCGTCAGCGGCAGGTCGATGAAAAGCATTCGCCCGCCCGACTGCTCGAGCATCGTGCCGAGAATGATGAACAGGAAAACGAAGCTCGCGAAGACGCGGGCGATCGAACCGTAGATGCCCTCGGGACTGTAGAGATAGCCGACCATGTCGGCCCATTCGATCCCCGGGTAGGAGAGGGCCTGCGGCAGCGCCGGTCCGGCCAGCGCGTAGATGACGAGCGCGAGCGACAGCGCCGGCAGGAACGACCCGATGACGCGCCGCGCCGCCTCCAGCGCGAGGACGATCATCACCGCGCCCGCCGCGAGATCGAGCTGGTTCGGTTCGGAGAACCGCTCGATGAAACGGGGTTCGTACTGAACGGTGTACTCGACGGTGGCGGCAATGGCGAGGAGCGCCAATACGATGTCAGCGCGGCTCGGCTGGTTCTTCGGCGCCCGGGACGAGCCCCGGTAGTAGAGGAAGATCAGCGCGAGCGTGGCGCCGATATAAATCGTGACGAAGCTTTCGGGCGAGAAGTAGCCGAAGCCGGCGAAGTACCAGTAGAGAGCGGCCAGGCCGACGCTCGCGAGCGTCACCACCCCGGCGACGAGCCCCCCCTCGAGGTGGCGCGGCGCCTGGCCGACGCTGCCCGCGGCGAGCCAGTTGAGCAGGCGCCACCCGAAGCCTGTCCTGGAGGGACCGACCGGGCTCATCGGGCTGGGAGTTTGCCGGAGTTGTCCCCCGACAAGCTCCCAATGCAAAGCCGGCACCAGGGAAATTGCAGGAAAGGATGGCGAATATGCAAAATCACCTACACTTTACTGCGGATTCCCACCCTTCGGCCATGGTTTTTTATTGAAGGGTCGGCCGGTTTTGCTGTCAGCCGCCTGTACGGACTCTTCACTCCGACGGGCTGCTAGGCGGCCGGCGAGGGGTGCGAAGTCCCGGACCGCACCCCTTCCGTGCACCCTACTTCGCGCCGAGTGCCGGCACCCTCGAAACGTCGAGGCCTTTTTCCTTCCAGAGCTTTGCCGCACCGGGATGCAGCGGAAAGGCGAGGCCGTCTACCGGACTCCCCTTCATCGCCGACAGGCTCTTCAGGTTGTTGGTCAGATAATCGACGCACGTATCCGACCACAGCGTCCTGGCGACGCCGTAGACCACCTCCGCCGGCACGTCCTTGTGTGCGAGGAGGATGCCGTTCTGGCCGAAAGAGGTCCATGCGTAGTCGATGGTCGGATAGCTTCCGGCCGCCTGCACGACCTTGCGGAAGAACGGGTTTTCCCGCAGGAATCCGCTCGCCTCGAGCTCTTTGCCGACGTCGAGGAAGACGGCGTTACCGCTCGCCGCCGCCTCCGTCGCCGCAGGAGTCGGTACGCCGCCAAGCCAGATCCAGCCATCGATCTTCCCGTCCTTGAGAAAAGAGTTCATCTCGGACGATGAAACGTTGGCCGCATTGATCTTGCCCAGGATCCCGACCTTCTTCAGGAACGAGCCGACGATATCGCGAGTGACGCTGCCGACCGGCCCTGGCGCGATGCTCTTCCCTGCCATGTCGGCGAGCGACTTGATGCCCGAGCCCTTGGAGACGACGAAGTGCGCGACCGCCAGCCGCTCGGCCGAGCCCACCGCGAGCATGTTCTGCAGTTTGTTCTTGAAGGGGGCCTTGCCGTCCCACGCGGCGGTGATCACGCTCTGGTAGTTGATGGTGAACTGTCCCCGCCCGGTCTGCACTTTCATGAAGGCGTCCATGCCGCCCTGCGTCGGCGTCACCGTCGCGCGAACCTCCGACTTCTGGCGCAGGCACTCGCTCATCGCAGTCAGTGCCCGCGTCCAGGCACCCTTCGCACCGCCCCCGATAAAAGAAACCTCCTGTGCGTTCGACGCTGACGCCGCAGCCCCCGTCATCACGGCCAGGACTCCCGCACCGGCCCACAACGTCCATTGCCTAGTCATGGCGTTCCCCTCCTCTCGCGTCAAGACCCGGGCGCCGCGATCCCTGAGATAGCTGCGGCCCCACTCGCTCGAAACTGGACAAGCATGCGCTTCACGGGCGAACCCGGTCAAGCGGGCAGCGCGCAGCGCTCAGGTCACCGCCCACGCGCCGTCGATCGGGAGCGCGGCTCCCGAAATGTTCGCCGCCGCCTCCCCGCACAGGTAAACACCGAGCGCGGCGACCTCCGCCGGCATGATCGGGCGTCGGCTGGGCTGGCGCACGCTCACCAGTTCCTCGATCGCCGCCTCGCGCGGCACCCCTTTTTCGCTCATGACGCGCGCAATCTGCCGCTCCGCGTGGGGCGTGAGGACCCATCCCGGGCACAGGGCGTTGCAGGTGATGCCCGTCTGCGCGCACTCCAGCGCGACCGCCTTGGTCAGCCCGATGATCGCCGCCTTGGTCGTCATGTAGTCCACCCGGTCGCGCACCAGGTTGGTCGCGTGAATGGAGCTCATGTTGATGATGCGGCCCCAGTTGCGCCGCCGCATGCCAGGCAGGCTGAGCCGGATGGTGTGGAACGCGGCGGAAAGATTGACGGCCAGCGCCTGGTCCCACTTGTCGACCGGGAACGCCTCCACCGGGGCGTAGTGCCGGGTGACCGCGTTGTTGACGAGCACGTCGATGACCCCGAAGCGCGCATGAACGGCGGCCACCATGCGCTCGATCTGCCGGAGGTCCGCAAGATCGGCGCCATCGTAAACGACCTCGACTCCATGCTCCCGCGCGATGCCTGCGCGCAGCCGCTCGGTCGCGTCCGCATCGCCAAAGCCGTTCAGCACCACGTTGCAGCCCTGCGCCGCGAGCGCGCGCGCGAACGCCTCCCCGATGCCGCCGGTCGAACCGGTCACGAGCGCAGTCCTGCTCTTCAGCGCTGCCAACCTATGCTTCCCTCTTTGGTCGCGGAATTGAGCCGGCCCACCCCCCTCAACCCGAGGCCCTCGATATAGAACCGCGCCGTTGCCTCCGGATCCTGCGTACCGATCGCGATGTGCCGAATGCGTGCCATGGTCCGCCTCCGTTACTCTAAAAAATCATGCGCTCGACGGGCGAAACCGGTCAAGCGCCAGCAATTCCCGCTTTGGCAGCGCCTAATCGGTGGCGAACAGGTGCCCCAAACAAGACCCAAGGTCTATTCCCCACTTACTCATCCAAATCCGATTTCATATCGTTAAGGCTCGCAGCAGCCACAACAACGTCGTCCTCCCGACGAGGAACTCGATGATCGAAGGTCAAGTATCGCGGGTCCCCTCAGGGGGAGGGCCGGGGTGGGGGTGGTCCATGGGGCCCCTAAGCGACGCCGAGCACGCGCAGACCGGCCCGGGGTTTCGGGCGAGGACTGTGTGAGCCTCTCCGGCGTTCGCGTTCACGGATGAACGATCCGCCCAAGGAGCAATTGGCACGCGGGCCGCGCGCGAGTTCCGCAGACCGCCGGGCTGGTCGAGCAGCGCAGGGGGACCGCACGAGCTTGCGAGGTTGCGGCGGTGAACCGGGGATCCCTTTTCTTTGGTGACTTTCTTTGGGGGGGCAAAGAAAGTCACACGGTCCCCGCGAGGGGATCGTAATTCAAGGCGGAAGGAGAAAGGCGGAAGGAGGAAGTTTCCTCCCACCACCCCGTCGCCAGTGGCGACACCCCTCCTCAAGCCGGAGGGGAGTTGTCTTGCGATCCCACGACACCGCCCGCTCTGCAGGGACGGGGCGTGCGAAAAGCGCTGCGCTGACGCGAGAGTCAGTCCCAAGCTGCCCGCATCATGCTGATACCGTGCGCGCCGCACGCCCGCGCGGGCTCCAGGTCGGCGCGCGTGAGCCCGCCGAGCGCATAGACCGGCACCGGGCAATCCCTCAGCAGCGCGCCCAATCGATCCCAGCCGATCCCCCTTGCGCCGGGATGGGTGGGGGTCGGCTTGACCGGTCCGAGGACCGCGAAGTCCGCGCCCAGCTTCTCGGCTCGCGCGAGCTCCTGCGCGTCGTGGCACGAAGCGCCGACGAGATCAAACGCAGGGCGCTCGCGCTGCCGCTCGAGTTGCGCCGAGGTGAGGTGCACGCCGTCGGCGCCGATCCGCTGCGCCAGCGCGGCATCGGCGTTCACAAGCACTCGCGCGCCGTGGGCGCGGGCCAGTCGCATCGCCTCGGCGGCCAGCCGGGACAGCGCCTCCGCGGGCATCGCCTTCTCGCGCAGCTGCAGCAGCTTCAGCCCGCCGGCGAGCGCCCGTTCCAGCCGCTCCAGGAATTTCCGCTCGCCCAGCCCGGCGGCGTCGCTGATCGCGTAAACCGGCGGCAGCTGCAGGGCCCTCAGGATGGGCGCGTTGGCGGGCAACAGGGGATCCACCGATATCCTGCCGGGCGCCTGCCACGCGAAACGCTGGTTCTCGCGCCCGTGCAGCTCGCCCGACCAGTCGACCACCCGGAAAAAGCGCAACCGCACCGCGGCGTGCGCGTAGTCGTAATCGCGGGCGAGCCAGGGATAGGCGCGCTCGACCTCGATGCCGAGCTCCTCATGCAGTTCGCGCTTGAGCGCCGCGAGCGGCGGCTCGTCCGGCTCGACCTTGCCGCCGGGAAATTCCCAGTAGCCGGCGTACACCTTGCCGGCCGGCCGCTGGCCGAGAAGAAAGCGCCCATCCTCGCGCAGGATGACGGCCGCCACGACTTCGACGCGGGCGGATGGCGGACGGCTGACGGCTGGCGATTGACGGCCGGCGCTCACTTCCGCCTTCCGCCTTCATCCTTCAGCCTTGATTTGCCGGCCCAGTCGCGCGCGAACTGCCAGGCCACGCGCCCGCTGCGCGAGCCGCGCTGCAGGGACCACTGCAGCGCCGCGCGTTGCACCGCCTCGGAACGGGCACCCGGCGACTTGAAGTGCTCCAGCCAGACCGCGACGATGCGGAGATAGTCGTCCTGGTCGAACGGGTAGAACGACACCCACAGCCCAAAGCGCTCGGAGAGCGACACCTTCTCCTCCGAGGTCTCGCTCGGGTGGATCTCCTCGCCGACGTGCTTGTAGTCGAGGTTCTCCTGCATGAACTCCGGCATGAGATGGCGCCGGTTGGAGGTGGCGTAGATGACGCAGTTGTCGGTGGCCGCCGCGATCGACCCGTCGAGCACGACCTTGAGCGCCTTGAACCCCGCCTCGCCGGCCTCGAACGACAGATCGTCGCAGTAGAGCAGGAAGCGCTCCCGCCGCTCGCCGATGCGGTCCACGATGTCGGGCAGGTCCACCAGATCCCGCTTCTCGACCTCGATCAGCCGCAGGCCCTTCGCCGCGTACTTGTTGAGCAGCGCCTTGATGAGCGAGGACTTGCCGGTGCCGCGCGCGCCGGTGAGCAGCACGTTGTTCGCGGGATGGCCCTCGACGAACTGCCGCGTGTTCCGCTCCACCAGCTCCTTCTGGGAGTCTATCCCCTGGAGGTCGCGCAGGGCGATGCGATGCACGTGCCGCACCGGCTCGATGCGGCCCGCGCCGTTGTGCCTGCGCCAGCGGAACGCGATCGAGGCACTCCAGTCCGTGGCAGGCGCCTCCTGCGGCACCAGCCGCTCCAGCCGCGTGAGCAGCCCCTCGGCCTGCTTGATCAGTTTGTCCGCGTCAGCCATTGGCAGAGTGTTGAGTATTGAGTTTCCATTCGCAGGCCGACAACTTAACACTCAACACTCAAAACTCAAAACTCCGTCAGGTCCGGTATTCCGCGTTGATCGTCACATAATCGTGCGACAGGTCGCAGGTCCACACCGTCGCCGCGGCCAAACCACGGTTCAGCACGACCCGCACCGTGATCTCGGGCTGCCGCATCACGCGCGCCCCGTCCGCCTCGCGGTAGCCGGGGCTGCGACCGCCGTTTTTCGCCACCAGCACGTCGTCGAGATAAAGATCCACCTTGTCCACCGCAAGGTCGGCAACGCCGGCGTAGCCGACCGCCGCCAGTATCCGCCCCAAATTGGGATCGGAGGCGAAGAACGCGGTCTTCACCAGCGGCGAATGCGCGATCGCGTAGGCCACCCTGCGGCACTCCTCCTCCCCGCGCCCGCCCTCGACGCGCACGGTGATGAATTTCGTCGCGCCTTCGCCGTCGCGAATGATGGCCTGCGCGAGCTCGGCGGCCACCGCTGAGACGCCTTCCGCCAGCGCCGCGTACTCGGCGCCTTTCGCGTCGATCACTTCCGGCATGTCCGCGCGGCCGGTCGCGATCAGGATGAAGGCGTCATTGGTCGAGGTATCGCCGTCCACCGTGATGCAATTGAAGGAGCGGTTCGCCGCGTGCGCGGCCAGCGCACGCGCGAGCGGCAGCGAAAGCTTCGCGTCGGTGGCGACGAATCCCAGCATGGTGGCCATGTTGGGGTGGATCATGCCGGCGCCCTTGGCGATGCCAGTGACGGCGATCTCCGCGGTCCCGACCCGGACGCGGCGCGAAGCGGCCTTCGGCACCGTGTCGGTGGTCATGATGGCCTGTGCCGCCGCGAACCAGTTGTCTTCGCGGGCATCGGCCAGGCACGCGGGAAGGCCGGCGGCGATTTTTTCCACCGGCAGCGGCTCCATGATCACGCCGGTCGAGAACGGCAGCACCTGCGCCGACGAACAGCCCACGAGTCGCGCCAGCTCGCTGCAGGTCAGGCGCGCGGCGGCCACGCCCTCCTTGCCGGTGCCCGCGTTGGCGTTTCCGGTGTTCACCACCAGGGCGCGGATCGAGCTGTCGGGATCGAGCATGGTCAGGTGCTGGCGCGAGACCACCACCGGCGCGGCGCAGAAACGGTTCTGCGTGAATACCCCCGCCACGCGCGCGCCGTTCCCGAGCGTGATGACCAGAAGGTCCTTGCGGCCGGGCTTGCGGATGCCCGCTTCCGTCACGCCCAGGCTGGCGCCCTTGACGGGCAGCAGCCGCTTCGGGTCCGGCGCTGTGAGGTTAACGGGCATGGTTTTCGGGGCGCATCAAGTTTGCCCCGGAATGATTATATCGGGACTGCCGAAACCCTAGCGACAGTACGTGGACGCCCCGAAAACCAAATTATGAAGTTCGATACGGCAGGGTCACCGTCAGGCGAGCCTGCCGTGGCACTGCTTGTACTTCCTGCCGGAGCCGCACGGGCACGGATCGTTGCGTCCCACCTTCTCGCCGGGGCGCACGAACGGCCGCGGCCGCTCGGCCACCGCGACCTCGCCCTCCGCTTCCGCTTCGACCGCGGTGTCGCCGCCACCCGCGTATTCCGCGTGCTGGTAATGGACGTCCCTCGGCACCTCGGGCTCCTCGACCGCCGTAAGCGCTTCGGGACTCCTGATCTGCACCGTCATCAGGATCTTGGTGACCTCGGCCTTGATCGATTCCAGCATCATGGAGAACAGCTCGAACGCCTCGCGCTTGTATTCCTGCTGCGGGTTCTTCTGGGCATAGCCGCGCAGGTGGATGCCCTGGCGCAGGTGATCGAGCGCGGCCAGGTGCTCACGCCAGTGCGTGTCCAGGCTCTGCAGCATGATCGCCCGCTCGTAGTGGCGCATCGCCTGCGGCTCGACGCTCGCGATCTTGTCCTGATACAGCTTGCGCGCGGCCTCGACGATGCGCGCGAGCACCGCCTGACGCTCGAGATCCGGCTCGTCCTTGAGCCACTGCTGCACCGGGAGTTCCAGGCGCAGCTCGGCATCCAGCATCTTCTCCAGCCCCGCGGCGTCCCACTGCTCCTCCAGGCTCTCCAGGGGGATGTGCTGGCTCACGAAGCCGTTGATGACCTCGGCGCGCATCGCGTCGAGGGTTTCCGAAATGTCGGACGACTCCAGCAGCTCGTTGCGCTGGTGGTAGATGACCTTCCTCTGGTCGTTCGCCACGTCGTCGTACTCGAGTAGGTGCTTGCGGATGTCGAAGTTGCGCGCCTCGACCTTGCGCTGGGCGTTCTCGATAGAGCGCGTCACCCAGCGGTGCTCGATCGCCTCGCCTTCCGGCATCTTGAGGCGCTCCATGATCGCCGCCACGCGATCCGAGGCGAAGATCCGCAGCAGCGGATCCTCGAGCGAGAGGTAGAACCGGCTCGATCCTGGATCGCCCTGGCGCCCGGAGCGCCCGCGCAGCTGGTTGTCGATACGGCGCGATTCGTGCCGCTCGGTGCCGACGATGTGCAGCCCGCCGGCGGCCACGACCTGGTTGTGCAGCTTCTGCCAGTTGAAGCGGGTTTCCTCGACTTTCTTCTTCTTCGTGGCGTCGTCGAGCGTCGCGTCGGCCTGCATCTGGTTGATCTCGGGCTCGGGATTGCCGCCGAGCACGATGTCGGTGCCGCGCCCCGCCATGTTGGTGGCGATGGTGATCATCTTGGGCCGCCCGGCCTGGATCACGATTTCCGCCTCGCGCGCGTGCTGCTTGGCATTGAGCACGTTGTGCGGGAGCTTTTCTTTCTGCAGCATCCCGGAGAGCAGTTCCGAGTTCTCGATCGAAGTGGTGCCGACCAGCGCGGGCTGGCCGCGCTCGTAACAGTCCCGGATGTCGTTGATGATCGCGTGGTGCTTCTCGCTCGTGGTGCGATACACCTGGTCCATGCGGTCTTCGCGGATCATCGGCATGTGAGTCGGGATCAATACCGTCTCCAGACCGTAGATCTGCTGGAACTCGTAGGCCTCGGTGTCCGCCGTGCCGGTCATACCCGCGAGCTTGCGGTACATGCGGAAGTAGTTCTGGAAGGTGATCGTCGCGAGCGTCTGGTTTTCCTTCTGTATTTCCACCTTCTCCTTGGCCTCGACCGCCTGGTGCAGGCCCTCCGACCAGCGCCGCCCGGGCATGAGCCGCCCGGTGAACTCGTCGACGATGACGATCTCCCCGTTCTGCACCACGTACTGCTGGTCGCGGAGGAACAGGCTGTGCGCGCGCAGCGCGGCGTTGAGATGGTGCATCAGGATGATGTTGGCGGGATCGTACAGGCTGGAATCGCGCGCCAGCATCCCGGCCTTCCCGAGCAGCTCCTCGGCATGCTCGTGGCCCTGTTCCGAGAGGATCACCTGGTGCGCCTTCTCGTCCACCCAGTAGTCGCCCGGCCCGTCTTCCTTCTTCTGGCGCGCCAGCTTCGGGGCGACCTCGTTTATCCTGACGTAGAGCTCGGTGGTGTCCTCGGCCTGTCCCGATATGATGAGCGGGGTGCGCGCCTCGTCGATCAGGATCGAGTCCACCTCGTCCACGATCGCGTAGTTGAGGCCGCGCTGCACCCGCTCCGAAACCTGGTAGACCATGTTGTCCCGCAGGTAATCGAAGCCGAACTCGTTGTTGGTGCCGTAGGTGATGTCGGCGCCGTAGGCCTGCTGCTTGAGGTCGTGCTCCATCTGCGAGAGGTTGACGCCGACGGTAAGCCCCAGAAAACGGTAGATCTTGCCCATCCAGTCGGCGTCGCGGCTCGCCAGATAATCGTTGACGGTCACGATGTGCACGCCCTGCCCGGAGAGCGAGTTGAGGTAAGCGGGAAGGGTCGCCACCAGCGTCTTGCCCTCGCCGGTACGCATCTCGGCGATCTTGCCGTTGTGCAGCGCGATGCCCCCGATCAGCTGCACGTCGAAGTGGCGCATGTTGAGCGTGCGCCGGCCCGCCTCCCGCACCACGGCGAACGCTTCCGGCAACAACTCCTCGAGCGCTTCGCGGCGGGCGGCCGCCCGTTCCTCCTCGAGCCTGCGCGCCCGTTCGGCGTCACCCTCGGCATGGTCGGGGATGGCCGACAGCTTGTCGCGGACGCGGGCGCGGAACGCGTCGGTCTTGGCGCGCAGCTCGGCGTCGCTCAGCTTTTCCATCTGCGGCTCGAGCGCGTTGATCGCGCGTACCTGCCGCTGGTACTGCCGGAGCAGCCGGTCGTTGCGGCTGCCGAAGATCTTTCTCAGGACGGTCTGAATCATTCGTGACTGCTGTAGCTAAACAAAAAGGGGTGGGGACACGCCCCACCCCCCTTCGGCATTTCTGTCTCTCAAATCAGCCGGGCAACCTCAGGAATTGCGACGGGTTTGCCGGTGCGCCGCGCTGCCGCACCTCGAAGTGCAGGTGCGGGCCGGTCGAACGCCCGGTCCTGCCGACTTCCGCGATCCTGGCGCCCCTCAACACGACATCCCCGACCTTCACCAGTCGCCGAGAAGCGTGCGCGTAGCGCGTAATCAGATCGTTGCCGTGGTCGATTTCGATCATATTACCATACTGGGGGTGCAAGTCCGAGTAGACGACGACGCCGCCCGCGGCCGCGCGGATCGTCGTGCCCTGCTCCGCCATCACGTCGATACCTTCGTGAAACGCCCGCTGCCCGGTGAACGGGTCGATGCGCCAGCCGTAGTTGGAGGAATACCATCCGCCGTCGACCGGCAGCATGGTCGGGATGAGCTTCTTTTTCGCGCTGTCGAGCGTGAAGAGGGACTCGAGTATGCCCAGCTTGTCGCCGCGGTCCTCCAGCTGGCGGGTCAGCGAATCGAGCTGGCGCGTGAAATCACCGAGCGAAAGGTCCTGCGACGGCACCGAGGAAACGGCGCCGCCGCGCGCCGGCAGCTCGCTGAACACCAGGTCCTGCGGCTTGAAGCCGGCGAGCTTGGCGAGCCGCTCGCCCAGCGTGTCGAGCCGCACCAGCTGGGCCTGCATCTGGCCGAGCTTGACCGCCATGGCGTTGAGGTTCTCGCGCAGGTAGGACTGGGTCTTCTCGTGCTGCTCCTGCTGGGCCGACAGCAGAAGCGTCTGCAGATAGGGGATAGGGGTGTCGGCCGCGACCCGCAGCATCACGTAATTCATGGCGGCGGCAATTGCCACCACCGATACCATCATCCCCACGCCGAGCAACGCGACGTGCGGCAGGCCGAGGGTGATCGTCCTCGCCTTCGCCAGCCTCTCGGAAACCAGGATAATATTCATCGTCCTCCTCCCGACACCCCCCGGTGCCTGTCCAGAAGATCGGCGATGTCATCGCCACCTCGGGTCGCCTCGATGCGATTGCGCGCCAGGCGCAACGCCTGAGGGACCTGCAGCAACTGCTATTCGCGTCCATCCCCCCTGCGCTCGCAGCTGCGAGCCGGGTCGGAAACCTGAATTCAGGAACCCTTATCGTACTGGCTGATAATGCGGCGGTTGCGGCCAAACTGAGACAACTGGCACCGCGCTTGCTGTTGCACCTTCGTGACTCGCCATTCGAGGTTACTGGAATCCGCGTCGAAGTGCAAGTAAACCCGCACAAAATCAAGGCTGAGGACGAATTCACGAAGCGTCCGTTACCCCCTGATGCGATTCAGGAATTCGCGAAGCTCTCGGATGCGCTGCCCCCCTCCGCGCTGCGCTCCGCGCTCGCGCGCCTGGTGGCGCGCCGGCGCGGGAAACGACCCGCGTGACTTCGGGCAATGGCCCCCCGGCCTAAATCACCAGCACCAGGCGCTCGAGCACGTAGAGGGCGAGAAACACCAGGAGGAAGACGAAAGCGAACTGGAAGACCCGCCAGGCAAACACGAGGTAACGCCGGTTGCGCGTGAACAGATACAGCGCGATCGCGCCGACGATGGTGATGAGGACCAGGAGGCCGATCAGCCTGAGAACCACCATGCGACTAGGAATTTGCCAGGCTTGGCCCCGGCAAATTCCTCAAGAAGTGCCACTCGAACAACAGGGGTAGAGACATCTCGCTTCCCCCGTCCCACGCTTCGTTCAAGAATTCACGGGCCCGTCCCGTCGCACACAGAAACTCAGCGGTGTCGTCGGGGAAATTCGCTAAGGATTCCGGCGCGCGCATGCGCGTCGAAATCCTCAGGCCGGCTGCGGTTGCCAGGTGAGGAAGGCCGGGGCGTCCTCGGCGCGATCGAAGCTCACCAGCTCCCAGGACGGCTGGTCCTCCACCAGTTGCCGCAAGAGCCGGTTGTTGAGCGCGTGACCGGTCTTGTGGGCGGAGTACGCGCCGATCAGGGGACGCCCCAGAAGATAGAGATCGCCGATCGCGTCGAGCACCTTGTGCTTGACGAATTCGTCCTCATAGCGGAGGCCGTCGGTATTGAGCACGCGGTACTCGTCCATGACGACCGCGTTGTCGAGGCTGCCGCCGAGCGCGAGACCCTGCGCCCGCATGGTTTCCACGTCCTGCATGAAGCCGAAAGTGCGCGCGCGGCTCACTTCCTTGATGTAGGAGGTGGTGGAGAAATCGACGGTGACCGACTGGCGCGCCTTGTCGAACACCGGGTGGTCGAAGTCGATGCTCATGGTGAGCTTGTAGCCGTTGTGCGGCTCGAAGCGCGCCCACTTGTCGCCGTCCCTGGCCTCCACCGGCTTGAGGATGCGGATGAATCGCTTCGGCGCGCCCTGCTCCTCGATCCCCGCTGACTGCAGCAGGAACACGAACGGGCCGGCGCTGCCATCCATGATCGGGACTTCCGGGGCGGTGAGGTCGACATAGGCGTTGTCGATGCCCAGCCCGGCCAGCGCCGACATCAGGTGCTCGACGGTGGACACCTTGACGCCCTGCTTCTCGAGGCAGGAGGAGAGCCGCGTGTCGCCCACCGCGTAGGGGTCGCCCTTGATCTCAACGAGCGGGCTGAGGTCGGTGCGCCGGAACACGATGCCGGCATTGACCGGCGCCGGGCGCAACGTCAGGTAAATCTTGGTGCCGGTGTGCAGCCCGACGCCGGTGGCGCGGATCATGTGCTTCAGCGTGCGCTGCCTGATCAAGCAAAACTCCCTGAATTTTCAGGTTCTTAACGAAGCAATTCTAGCACGCGCCGATGCCGGCGCGCAAAAAATTCGTAACAAAATGCACTCCCGTAGTTCCGTACACAAGCCGACGGAGCAGCACCCTGGCCTTGCACCACCGACAGCGCAGGGACTGTTTACCGCCCGCTCGGTACCGACGCCTCAGTCGGCTTGTTTGCGCAGGAAAGCCGGTATGTCGAGCATCTCCACGCCCGATTGGCGCATCGCCTCGACCGTCGCGTCGCGGTTCCGCTTCGAGCGCATCACCGCCGGCATCTCGAGCGCGCCGTAATCCACCTCCAGCGACTGGTTGTCGGTGCCGGTCTTCGCGGACACCACGGTGAGCGGCTTCTGCTGGCGCACCGGCGGCCGGCCGAGCCCGGTCGCGATAACCGTCACGCGCAACTGGTCTCCCAGCGCCTCGTCGTAGACGGTGCCGATGATGGGATGCGCCGAATCCGCCGAGAACGCCTTGATCGTGCCCATGACGTCGTACATCTCCTGCAACTGGAAGCTCGCCTTGCTCGCCGAGATGTTGACCAGCACGCCGCGCGCATCCGCGATATTGACGTCCTCCAGCAGGGGGCACGCCACCGCCTGCTCCGCGGCAAGCCGCGCGCGGTCCGCGCCCGAGGCCTTGGCCGAGCCCATCATGGCCATGCCCATCTCGGCCATCACCGTGCGCACGTCGGCGAAATCGACGTTGATCATGCCCGGGCAGCTGATGATCTCGGCGATGCCGGCGACCGCCCCGTGCAGCACGTCGTTGGCGGCCCTGAACGCCTCGTCGAGCGTCACCTGGTTGCCGAGCACCTCCATCAGCTTGTCGTTGGGCACCACGATCAGCGAATCGACGTGCGGCGACAGCGCTTCGATGCCCTCGTGCGCAACGCGCTGGCGCTTGCCCTCGAACGCGAACGGCTTGGTGACCACCGCGACGGTCAGGATGCCGAGCTCCTTGGCGAGTTCGGCCACTACCGGTGCCGCGCCCGTGCCGGTGCCGCCGCCCATGCCCGCCGTCAGAAACAGCATGTCGGCGCCGGCGATCATTTCGGCGACGCGCTCGCGGTCCTCCAGCGCCGCCTGGCGGCCGATTTCGGGGTTCGCCCCCGCGCCCAGCCCCTTGGTGATGCCGGCGCCGAGCTGCAGCTGCACCTTCGCCGCGTTGCGCTTCAACGCCTGGGCGTCGGTGTTCGCGGAGATGAACTCCACGCCCTGCACGCCCTTCTCGATCATGTGGTCCACCGCGTTGCCGCCGCAGCCGCCCACGCCGAACACCTTGATCACGGCTTCCTGCGCTTGTGCGTCCACTATCTCAAACATGCTTGCCTCCTATCATTGAGTCAACGATTGCCAAATCAGAAATTGCCGGTAAACCACGACTTCATCCGTTCCAGCACCTGCTGGAACGAGCTCACGTTCATGCGCGCGAGCTCGCGGCTGCGGTGCTGCTGCGCGCCCGCCAGCAGCAGGCCCACTGCCGTCGAGTAGCGGGGGTGGCGCACGGTTTCCGCCAGCGCGCCGCTGTAGTTCGGGTAGCCGACCCGCACCGGCATGTGGAAGACCTCCTCGCCCAGTTCCACCATGCCCTGCATCACGCTGGAGCCGCCGGTGATCACGACGCCCGAGGACAGCAATTCCTCGTAGCCGCTGCGCCGCAGCTCGGTCTGCACCAGCGAGTACAGCTCCTCCATGCGCGGCTCGATCACCTCCGCCAGCGTCTTGCGCGACAGCTGCCGCGGGTCGCGGTCGCCGAGCCCCGGCACCTCCACCGTGTCCTGCGGGTCGGCGAGCTGCGCCAGCGAGCAGCCGAAGCGCTCCTTGATCTCCTCCGCGTCCTTGGTCGGGGTCCGCAATGCCATCGCGATGTCGTTGGTGATCTGGTCGCCCGCGATCGGGATCACCGCGGTATGGCGGATCGCCCCGTGCGTGAACACCACGAGGTCGGTGGTGCCGCCGCCGATGTCCACCAGCGCCACGCCGAGGTCCTTCTCGTCGTCGGAAACGACCGCCATGGCGGAGGCGAGCGGCTGGAGGATGAGGTCGCGCACTTCCAGCCCGCAACGGCGCACGCACTTGACGATGTTCTGCGCGCTGGAGACCGCTCCCGTCACGATGTGCACCTTGACCTCCAGCCGCACGCCGCTCATGCCGAGGGGCTCGCGCACGTCCTCCTGCCCGTCGATGATGAACTCCTGGTTGAGCACGTGCAGGATCTGCTGATCGTTGGGGATCTGCACCGCGCGCGCGGTGTCGACGACGCGCTCGATATCGGACTGCGCGACTTCCTTGTCCTTCACCGGGACCATGCCCTGCGAATTGAAGCTGCGGATATGGCTGCCCGCGATCCCGGTGTAGACCTCGCGGATCTTGCAGTCGGCCATCAGCTCCGCCTCCTCCAGCGCGCGCTGGATAGCGCTCACCGTGGTCTCGATGTTGACCACCACGCCCTTCTTGAGGCCCCGCGACGCGTGGTTGCCCATGCCGATGATCTCGAAGCCGCCGTCCGGCCCGATCTCCGCGACGATCGCGGTGATTTTGGAGGTGCCGATGTCGAGGCCCACGATCAGCTTCTTGTTGTCCCTTGCCTTGCTCATGCGTCCGTTCCTGCACCCTATCCCGCGCCCCGCCCGCGCTTCGCCGTTTCGCGGCGCAGCTCGGGTATGCGCACCGCGAAGCCGTTGGCGTAGCGCAGGTCCACGTAATCGATCCGGCGCCCGAGGCGACCGAGCGTGCGGCCGTGCACCGTCACGAAGCGGGCGAGCCGCGCCTCGACGTTCTCGCGCCCGAGCGCGAGCGTCGTGCCGCTGGCGAGCCTCACCTGCCAGGCGCGCCGCGGCGTGACCTGTACCTGCACCGGTGTCTCGCCGAGCGTCTCCAGGCTGCGGCGGAAATAGCGGTACTGGATGGCGATCTCGCGCGCGGCGCCTTCGGGCCCGATGAACACCGGCAACTCGCCGTCGTACGCCGCCTGGAACACTTCGCCGTGCGTGTTGACGAGCGCGGAGGCGGCCCAGCGCGCGAGTGCGACGTGCTCCTCCAGCGCAACGTCCAGCCGGGCAGGCCAGTGGCGGCGCACGTTCGCGCCGCGCACCCACGGCAGCCGCTCGAACGCGGCGCGCGTGGCGGCGAGGTCGAGCGCGAAGAAGCTGCCCCTGAGCTCGCGCCGCACCACGTCCTCGACCTGGCCGCGGGTGACGTGCCGCAACTCGCCGGCGATCCGCACCTCGCGCAGGGCGAACGCGGGAAGCCGCGCGACCTGCGTCGCGGCGATGGCCAGCACCGCGAGTGCCGCGGCGGCGTAGAGCGCGTCGGCCACCGCGTTCATGTGCGCCGGCTTATTCCACATGGTTCCGCCGTTCCGGGTTCAATTCATCCCACATGCGCCGTCTCGAGAATTTTCACGACGAGGTCCTCGAACGAAATTCCTGCCGCGCGCGCCGCCATCGGCACCAGGCTGTGGTCCGTCATTCCGGGAATGGTGTTCACCTCCAGCAGGTACGGCTTGCCGTCGCGGTCGAGCATCGCGTCCACGCGGCCCCAGCCGCTGCAGCCGAGGAGCCGGAAGGCCTCCAGCGCCTGCTCCTGGACCGCCCGCTCCTGCGCGGCCGGAAGCCCGGACGGGCAGATGTAGCGCGTGTCGCCGGCGAAGTACTTCGCCTCGTAATCGTAGAATTCGCGCGGCGTCTCGAGCCGGATCAGCGGCAGCGGCTCTTCCCCGAGGATCCCCGCGGTCAGCTCCGCGCCGTCGATGAAGCGCTCCGCGATCACCACCTCGTCGTGGCGCGCCGCCAGCGCGTACGCCGGCGCGACTTTCTCGACGGCGGTCACCTTGGTCATGCCGATCGAGGAGCCCTCGCGCGCCGGTTTCACCATCAGCGGCAGCCCCAGTCTCCTCGCGAGATCCGCGGGATCGGTGCGCCCCGTCATGAGCTCGTAGGGCGGCGTGGGCAGGCCCGCCGCCCGCCACAGGAGCTTGGTGCGCCACTTGTCCATGGCGAGCGCGCTCGCCATCACGCCGCTCCCGGTGTAGGGGATGCCGAGATACTCGAGCGCGCCCTGCACCGTGCCGTCCTCGCCGAAGCGGCCGTGCAGCGCGACGAACGCGCGCTCGAAGCGCCGCGACTTGAGCGTTTCCAGGCCGCTCGCGCGCGGATCGAACGCGTGCGCGTCCACGCCGCTCTTCCTGAGCGCGCCGAGCACCATCGTCCCGCTCTTGAGCGAGATTTCGCGTTCTGCCGAGCGGCCGCCCATCAGCACCGCCACCTTTCCGAACTTACCCACTCACCTCTCTCCGACCACTCATCACGCTTCACCCACGATGCGCACTTCGCGTTCCAACTCGATGCCGAATTTCTCCTTCACTGCCCGCTCCGCCAGCGCGATCAGGGCCTCGATATCGGCGGCCCGCGCGCGCCCCAGGTTGACGATGAAATTCGCGTGCTTCTCCGAAATCCGGGCGCCCCCGATCACGCGCCCCTTCAGCCCGCAGCCCTCGATCAGCCGCGCCGCGAAATCGCCGGGCGGATTGCGGAACACCGAGCCGGCGTTGGGCTCGCCGAGCGGCTGCGTCGCGATGCGCCGCTTGAGCAACTCGGTGATCTTCCTGCGGGATTCGGCGCCGGGCCCGCGCCGCAGGCGGAACGTCGCAGACGCAAACCACTCTTCCGAGGGATGGTTTCTTTCCGCCTTCCGCCTTCCACCTTCCGCCTGCAAGCGGACATGTCGATAGTCGATTTCGTAGTCGTTCCGCGTGCGCTCGCGCAACACGCCGGTGCGGTCGACGGTGGTCACGCGCGCGACGATGTCCCAGGTCTCGCCGCCGTAGCAGCCGGCGTTCATCGCGAGCGCCCCGCCCACCGTGCCCGGGATGCCGGCGAGGAATTCTGCGCCGGCGAGGTCATGCAACGCCGCAAATCGCGCCACCTTCGGGCTGGCCACGCCGGCTTCGGCACAAAGCTCCCCGCCGCTCGCGCTCGCGCGGCCGAGCCGGACTTCGCGCAGCGCCCAATGCGTGAATATCACCGTACCGAGCAAGCCACCGTCTCGCACCAGCAGGTTGCTGCCGAGGCCCGTCACGTGCACCGGTTCGTCCCTAGGCAGCGCGCGCAGAAACACGACGAGATCGTCGAGATCGGCGGGAAAGAAGGCGCGCTCGGCAGCGCCGCCCGCGCGCCAGCTCGTGTGGCGCGCCATCGGCTCGTTCAGTCTCAAATCGCCCCGCATCGCCTTTCCATGCACCTTTTCGGACTCAATCGCCTCCGCTATCGCCCGCAAGAGACGAGGGCGGAGGGCGGAGGGATGACCCGTGAACGTCTGTCTTTCGCTTGCGGCGCTGGTCTTCATGCCTCATCCCTGGTCTCCGACCGCGGCCCGACTCGCGGTATCGAGTCGGGCGTTCGCCGGCTCGAAGGTGCGCAGGCACCTTCATCGAATTCCCGGCTCACCCCTCATCCTTCATCACGCTGCGCCGTTCACGCTTCTGACCCGGCTCGCGAGCTGCACTGCGACGTTGCCGATCGAGCCCGCGCCCATGGTCAGCACGACGTCGCCGTCGCGCGCGATGGTGAATATCGCGCCCGGCACTTCGGCGACCTTCTCCACGAACACCGGCTCGACCTTGCCCTGGACCCGGACCGCGCGCGCGAGGGCGCGGCCGTCGGCCGCAACGATCGGCGCCTCGCCCGCCGGGTAGACCTCGGTCAGCACCAGCGCATCCGCGGTCGACAGCACCGCCACGAAGTCCTCGAAACAGTCGCGCGTGCGCGTGTAGCGGTGCGGCTGGAACGCCAGCAGGATGCGGCGCTTGGGAAAGGCGCCGCGGGCGGCGGCCAGCGTCGCCGCCATTTCCGCGGGGTGATGACCGTAGTCGTCCACCAGCGTGAAGCTGCCGCCGCCGGCCAGGCGCACCTTGCCGTACTGCTGGAAGCGGCGCCCCACGCCCTTGAACTCGGCGAGCGCTCTTGCGATCTTCGCCTCCGGCACGCCCAGCTCCAGGCCCACCGCGATCGCCGCGAGCGCATTGCGCACGTTGTGCGCCCCCGGCAGGTTGAGCGTGACCGGGATCTCGCAGGCCCCGGTACCGCCGTCGCCCGCGCGCACCGCGCGGAAGCGCATCTGCGCGCCGCTCGCCGTGACGTCGAGCGCGCGCACGTTTGCGTCGGGGCCGAGCCCGTAGGTCGTGACCGGCTTGGTGAGCTGCGGCATGATCGCGCGCACGTTGGGGTCGTCGGCGCACAACACCGCCACCCCGTAGAACGGCAGCCGCTGCAGGAAATCCACGAACGCCTGGCGCAGCCTGTCGAGGGAGTGGTCGTAGGTCTCCATGTGGTCGGCGTCGATGTTGGTGACCACCGCCAGGGTCGGCTGCAGGTAGAGAAAGGAGGCGTCGGACTCGTCGGCCTCGACGACGATGAACTCGCCCGCGCCGAGCCGGGCGTGGGAGCCCGCGGCCTCGAGCCGCCCGCCGATCACGAAGGTGGGATCGAGGCCGCCTTCCGCCAGCACGCTCGCCACCAGGCTCGTCGTCGTGGTCTTGCCGTGCGTGCCTGCCACCGCGATGCCCTGCTTCAATCGCATCAGCTCGGCGAGCATCAGCGCGCGCGGCACCAGCGGAACCCGGCGCGCGCGCGCGGCCGCCACTTCGGGGTTGTCGTCCTTCACGGCGCTCGAGACCACCACGGCGTCCGCCCCGGCGACGTGCGCCTGATCGTGGCCGATGTGGATCCTGGCGCCGAGCTGCCGCAGCCGCCGCGTCGAGGCGTTCTCGGCGAGATCGGAGCCGCTCACCTTGTAGCGCAGCGTCAACAGCACCTCGGCGATGCCGCTCATGCCCGACCCGCCGATCCCGATGAAATGGACGTGCTTGACCTTGTGCCTCATGTTTCGTCGTCACTCGTCACTTGTCACTCATCACTGTTGTGCGGCCAGCTCCATGCACACCTGCGCCACCGAACGCGTTGCCTCGGGCTTGCCGGCGGCGCGCGCCGCCTGCGCCATGGCGAGCAGCCGCTCGCGCGTGAACTCAGCGAGCACCTCGGCCAGCCGCTGCGGCGTCAGCTCGCGCTGCGGCAATAGCAGCGCGGCGCCGCGGTCGGCGAGGAAGCGGGCGTTGATCGTCTGGTGGTCGTCCACCGAATGGGGGTACGGCACCAGCACCGAGGCGATGCCGGCGGCGGCGATCTCCGCGACAGTCGTAGCGCCGGCGCGGCAGACGATCACGTCCGTTTCGGCGTAGCGGGCAGCCATGTCGTCGATGAAGGCGACGACCTCGGCTTCGACGCCGCGCGCCTGATAGCGGCCCTGCACCGCGTCCCGGTGCGCCGCCCCCGCCTGGTGCCTGACGCGCGGGCGCGCCTCCGGGGCCATCAGCGCGAGCGCCTCGGGCACCACGGTGTTGAGTGCCTGCGCTCCCTGGCTGCCGCCCGCCACCAGCAGCCGCAGGCGTCCGGCGCGCACCGCATAGCGGTTTTCCGGCGGCGCCATGGCGGCGATTTCCTCGCGCACCGGGTTGCCGGTCCAGATCACGGCGGTCGCCTCGCCGAAGGCGCCGGGGAAGGTGGTAAGCACCCGGTCGGCGAGCCTCGCCAGCACCCGGTTCGCGAGCCCCGCGACCGAGTTCTGCTCGTGGATCGCCAGCGGCCGGTTGAAAAAGGAAGCCATCATGCCGCCGGGAAACGAAACGTAGCCGCCCATGCCGAGCACGATGTCGGGGCGGTGCGCAAAGATCGCCCGCGCGGTCTGCCAGAATGCGATGAGCAGGTTGAGCGGCAACAGCGCCCCGGCGACCAGGCCCCGGCCGCGCACGCCGGAGAAACGGATCCACGCCATGGTGTAGCCGCGCGGCGGTATCAGCCGCTCTTCCATGCCGCCCCGCACGCCGACCCATACGATGCTCCACCCCTGCGCGCGCAGATGGTCCGCCACCGCCAGGGCGGGGAATATGTGACCGCCCGTGCCGCCCGCCATGATCATGATGGTGCGTGACGAGCGACGCGTGACGGGTGACGGGTTGCCCTGAACCCCGTATTTCTCCGCGCTCCTCACGCCTCTCTCCTCGCCCGTCATACCGAGAAGCCCCGCATCATCTGCCGGTTCTCCCAGTCCACGCGCAGCAGGATCGCGAGCGCGCAGCAGGCAGTCGCCAGCGCGCTGCCGCCGAAGGAGACGAGCGGCAGCGTGAGTCCCTTGGTGGGCAGCATCCCGGTGTTGACGCCGATGTTGATGATCGCCTGCACGCCGATCCATAGGCCGATGCCCTGCGCCACCAGGGCGGCGAAGTAGCGCTCGAGCAGCGCCGCGCGGCGGCCGATCATGAACGCCCGCGCCACGATCCAGACGAAGGCGAGGAGCACGGCGGCGACGCCGGCAAAGCCGAGCTCCTCGGCGATCACGGCGAGCAGAAAGTCGGTATGCGCCTCCGGCAGATAGAACAGCTTCTCCACGCTCGCGCCGAGGCCCACACCCAGCCACTCGCCGCGCCCGAAGGCGATCAGCGCGTGCGAGAGTTGATAGCCCCTGCCATACGGGTCGGCCCACGGGTCCATGAATCCGATCACGCGCTGCAGGCGGTAGGGCGAGGCGAGGATGAGGGCCACGAACCCGACCAGCAGCAGGCCGAACAGCCCCGCGAACAACTTCCAGTTCATGCCGCCGAGGAAGAGGATGCCCATCGCGATCACGGTGATCACGACGAACGCCCCGAAATCCGGCTCGCGCAACAGCAGCCCGCCGACGAGCAGCATCACCATGAACATCGGCAGGAACCCCCTGCGGAAGCTGTCCATGTGCGCGGCTTTCCTCGCCGTGTAGTCGGCGGCGTAGAGCACCGCGAACAGCTTCACGAACTCGGAGGGCTGCACGGTCACGAAGTGCAGCGAGATCCAGCGCTGGCTGCCGTTCACCTCCCGGCCCACGCCCGGGACCAGCACCAGGATCAGCAGCCCCGCGCCAAACAGGAACAGGTACGGCGCCGCCTGCTGCCACAGCCGCAGCGGGATCTGGAACGCCACGACCGCCGCCACGAGGCTTGCCGCCACGAGCAACGCGTGCCGCACCAGGTAGTAGGTCGGCTGATAACCGCTCGCGCGGCTGCCTTCCGCGATCGCGATCGACGCCGAATACACCATCACGATCCCGAGCCCGACCAGCAGCACCATGGTCCATAGCAGGCTCTGGTCGTACTCGGCGAGCGGCGCGCGCGGTTTGACGTCGGTGTAGAACACGCTATTGGTCCTCGCGCCAATGCCTGATAAGGCATTCGCGCCTCGCGTCTCCCCTCTCCCCTCGGGAGAGGGGCGGGGGTGAGGGACGAGCGGCGTTGAGCATTTTCACGCTGCTCACGAGCTCCCCCGGCTCTCGAGACGCCCCACCGCCGCTGCGAAGGCCTCGGCCCGCTGCACGTAATCGCGAAACATGTCGTAGCTCGCGCATGCCGGGGACAGCAGCACGGCGTCGCCCGGCCGCGCGACCGCCGCCGCCCGGGCCACCGCCTCGTCCATGTCGGCCGCGCGCGCGACGGGCACGCCGCTGGCGGCGATCGCGCGCGCGATGAGTCCGGCGTCGCGCCCGATCAGCACCACGGCGCGCGCACGCGCCTTCACCGCGGGCGCGAGCGGCGAGAAATCCTGCCCCTTGCCCTGGCCGCCGGCGATCAGCACCACCGGTTGCCCGAGGCCCGAAAGCGCCGCCACGGTGGCGCCGACGTTGGTGCCCTTGGAGTCGTCGTAGAAAGCAACGCCTGCGATGTCGGCCACCTTGCGCATGCGGTGCGGCAGCCCCGGGAAGCGCCGCAGCGCGTCGATGAGCGGGTCGTCGGGCAGGCCGAGCGCGTGCGCGAGCGCGTGCGCGGCGAGCGCATTGGCGGCGTTGTGCAGGCCGGCGAGCGGGAGTTCTGCCACCGCCATCAGCCGCCGCCCGCCATGCGCCAGGGCGCGCGGGCGCGCGCCGCCCGTGATGCCCCATTCCGAGTCGCCGCGCGGGGGCGCGAGCCCGACGGTGCACACGGTGCGGCCGGCGCGCGCCATGCTCAGCGTCAAGCGGTCTTCGCGGTTGAGCACCTGCACGCCGTTGCCCGCGAACACGCGGGCCTTTGCGGCCGCGTAGTCGGTCATGCCGTCATAGCGGTCGAGATGGTCCTCGGTGACGTTGAGGACGGTCGCCGCGTCGGGCTCGAGGCTCGTCGTGCTCTCGAGCTGGAAGCTGGAGAGTTCCAGCACGAAGACATCGGGCACGGCGCCGCGCGTCTCGATCGCCGTGAGCGCATCGAGCACCGGCACGCCGATGTTGCCGGCCACCACCGTCTCGCGACCCGCCGCGCGGCACATGTCGCCCGCCATCGCCGTCACGGTGCTCTTGCCGTTGGAGCCGGTCACTGCCACGATTTTCGGCCCGACGGCTGTCGGCTGGCGGCTGGCCACTTCCTTCAGGGCTTGCGCGAACAACTCAACGTCACCCACCACTGGAACACCGCGCTTGATCGCGTTCGCGATCGGCGCTTCGCGCCGGTCGATGCCGGGGCTGATCGCGATGAGGTCCGCGCCGGCGAGCGTCGCGTCGCTGAACGGACCGGTCGCGAGCGGGACCCGCGGCAGCTCGCGCGCGAGCGATGCGGCGTGCGGGGGCGTGGCGCGGCTGTCGGCAACGCGCACGCCGGCGCCGCGCCGCGCCAGCCAGCGCGCCATTGAGAGTCCGGTGTCGCCTAGGCCAAGCACCACTACTTTTCTGCCCTCTAGTTCCAGAGACATCCGCGCAAAAGAATTGAGGATTGAGGACTGAGGATTGAGCGCCTCGATCTCCACCTTGAACTCAATCCTCGATCCTCATGGCTCGATCCTCACCTCACCGCAGCTTCAGCGTCGATAGCCCGACGAGCACCAGCATCATCGTGATGATCCAGAAGCGAACGACGACCTGGTTTTCCTTCCAGCCCTTCAATTCGTAGTGGTGATGCAGCGGCGCCATGCGGAAGATGCGCCTGCCGGTGAGCTTGAAGGAGGCGACCTGCAGCATCACCGACAGCGTTTCCACCACGAACACCCCGCCCATGATGAAGAGCACGATCTCCTGGCGCACGATGACCGCGATCGTGCCGAGCGCGGCGCCGAGCGCTAGCGCGCCCACGTCGCCCATGAACACCTCCGCCGGATAGGCGTTGAACCAGAGGAAGGCAAGGCCCGCGCCGGCGATCGCACCGCAGATCACCGTCAGCTCGCCGGCGCCCGGTATGTACGGGAAGCCGAGGTACTTCGCGAACACCGTGTGCCCGGCGACGTAGGCGAAGACGCCGAGCGCGCTGCCGATCATCACCGTGGGCATGATCGCGAGCCCGTCGAGCCCGTCGGTCAGGTTCACCGCGTTGCTGGTGCCGACGATCACGAAATAGGTCATGACGATGAAGCCCACCGTGCCGAGCGGATAGGCGACCTGCTTGAAGAAAGGCACGATGAACTCGGTCTGCGCCGGCAGGCTGGTATAGAAGGCCAGATAGCACGCCGCGGCGCCGCCGATCACCGACTGCCAGAAGAACTTCGCCCGCGCCGACAGCCCCCTGGGATTGCGCGCCACCACCTTGCGGTAGTCGTCCACCCAGCCGATCGCGCCGAAGCCGAGCGTCACCCACAGCACGATCCAGACCAGGCGGTTCTCCAGGTCGGCCCACAGCAGCGCGCTGATGGCGATCGAGGCGAGGATCAGCGCGCCCCCCATGGTCGGCGTGCCGGCCTTGGCGAGGTGCGTCTGCGGCCCGTCGTCGCGCACCGCCTGCCCGACCTTGTACGCGGTCAGTTTCCGGATCATCGCCGGCCCGATGATGAAGGACATGACGAGCGCGGTGAGGCAGGCCAGCACCGCGCGCAGCGTGATGTAGGTGAACACATTGAACGCGCGGATGTCCTTGGCGAGCCATTGGGCGAGCTCTAGCAGCATTCGCAAACTCCGTTTGCGAATAACGGGTGGTGGCGGGGCGGTAATATGAAATCGCGCATCTTCAGCGCCTCGCCGCCGATTCCCCGTCCGTCAATTCCAACGAGGCCACCACCCGCTCCATCTGCATGAAGCGGGAGCCCTTGACGAGAACGGTGACGCCGGGCGCGAGCGCGTTCTCGGCTTCGGCCAGCAGGTCCTCGATGCGCGCGAAATGGCGCGCGCCGTCGCCGAAGGCCCGCGTCGCATGGGCCGAGAGCTCGCCGAGCGTCAGCAGCCTCCCGATGCCTTGCTCCCGGGCAAGCCGCCCGATCTCCGCGTGCAGCCCGGGCGCGTCGCGCCCGAGCTCGCCCATGTCGCCCAGCACCAGCAGCTTCTCGCCCGGCGCCTGCGCCAGCACGCCGATCGCCGCACGCGCCGATTCGGGATTGGCGTTGTAGGTGTCGTCGATGAGCGTCGCGCCGTTCAACCCCGCCTTCTTCTGCAGCCGTCCCTTGATCCCGGTGAAGCGCGCCAGCCCCTGCGCGATGGCGGGCGCCGGGACCTGGAGCGCCACCGCCGCGGCGCTCGCGGCGAGCGCGTTGCGCACGTTGTGAAGGCCGGGCGCTTTCAGCACCGCCTGCGCCTCCCCGATCGGGGTGCGGACCACGATGTCGCTCTCCAGGAAGCGCAGCGCGTAGCGCGCGCTGACCGCCGCCGGGCGGTCGAGGCCGAATTCCACAACGCGCCGCTCGCCGGCCAGATCGCGCCACAGCCCGGCATGGTGGTCGTCGGCGTTGATGACCGCCGTGCCGCCTGGCTTCAGGCCCTCGAAGATCTCGCCCTTGGCGCGCGCGACGGCCTCGACCGAGCCGAAGAACTCGATGTGGGCGGGCCCGGCGTTGTTGATGAGCGCCACGTCGGGCGCCGCCAGCCGCGCGAGGTATCGGATCTCGCCGGCGTGGTTCATTCCCATCTCGACCACGGCGTAGCGGTGGTCCGGGCGCAGCTCGAGCAGCGTGAGGGGCACGCCGATGTCGTTGTTGAGGTTGCCGCGGGTGGCGAGAACCGAGGATTGAGGATCGGGGATTGAGGATTGGGCGGAACAGGCTTCGCGCAATATCGAGGCCAGCATCTCCTTCACCGTCGTCTTGCCATTGCTGCCGGTCAGCGCGACCAGAGGCATGGCAAACTTGCTGCGCCAGTAAGCGGCAAGGCTGCCCAGGGACTGCTTCGTATCCTCGACGAGGAGCAGTGGAAGTTGATCACTCAATCCTCGATCCTCAATCCTCAATCCGGATTTCTGGACCAGCGCGCCCGCCGCCCCCTTCTCCGCGGCCTGGCCGAGGAAGTCGTGCCCGTCGTGGCGCTCGCCCTTGAGCGCGACGAACAGGGCCTGCGGCGAGAGCGCCCGGCTGTCGGTGCTGACGTTCTCGAAGAGGCGATCCTCCCCGCGCAATTCGGCCGGGATCGCGCGGGCGGCTTCGGACAGGCGCATCATGCTCATTGCTGCGCTAGCGCCTTTCGCACCGCCGCGGCGTCCGAGAACGGGTGCCTGACGCCGCGGATTTCCTGGTAATCCTCGTGCCCTTTGCCCGCGAGGAGGACGATGTCGCCGCGGCGGGCTTCCGACACCGCGCGCAGGATGGCGCGACGCCGGTCGGCTTCGATCACGACGTCGTCCCGGGCGGGCGCGCCCCGGGCGATGTCCGCGATGATCGACCGCGGGTCCTCGCTGCGCGGATTGTCCGAGGTGAGCACCACCCGGTCGGCCAGACGCGCCGCCACGCGCCCCATCAGCGGGCGTTTCCCCGGATCGCGGTCGCCGCCGCATCCAAAGACACAAATCAGGCGCGACTCGTGACTGGGCCGTCAGCAGCTCGCGCAACGTGGTGAGGACCTGTTGGAGCGCGTCGGGGGAGTGGGCGTAATCGACCACGACCAGCGGCTTCGCGCCGCCGCCAAGACGCTGCAGCCGGCCCGGCGCGGGCCTGAGCTCGCCGGCCACGGCAATCGCCTTGCGCAGCGCGACGCCGCTCGCAAGCAGGACCGACAGGGTGCCGAGCAGGTTGTACGCGTTATAGCGGCCGAGCACCGGGCTCGCGATACGGCCGTTGCCCCACGGCGTCCTCACGTCGAAAGCGACGCCGCGCGTGCCGGTGACGAGGTTGGCTCCCGCAACGCGCTGCACCCGCGGACCGCGCGCGGGGCCGAACCCGTATCCGATCACGCTCAGCCCGGGCCGCCGGATGCGACGCGCGAGCTCGGCGCCGAAATCGTCATCGAGATTCACCGCCGCGTGCCTGAGCGTCTCCCAGGCGAACAGCCGCGCCTTCGCTTCCCGGTAGCGCCGCAAGGTGCGGTGGTACTCGAGATGGTCGCGCGTAAGGTTGGTGAAGAGCGCGACGTCGAACTCGACGCCCGCTACGCGGTCCTGGTCGAGCCCGATCGAGGACACCTCCATCGCCACCGCCTGCGCGCCGCGGCGGGCGAATTCCGCGAGCTGCGCGTGCAGCCACAGCGCGTCCGGGGTGGTGTTGAGCACCGGCCTCAAAGGCGCGCGCAACCCGTAGCCGAGCGTGCCGATCACCGCGCAACGGCGGCCGGCGCGCGTCAGCGCCTGCGCGATCCACTGGCTGCAGGTGGTCTTGCCGTT
This sequence comes from Betaproteobacteria bacterium, assembly GCA_016192825.1. Taxonomy (GTDB): domain Bacteria; phylum Pseudomonadota; class Gammaproteobacteria; order Burkholderiales; family SG8-41; genus SG8-41. The sequence continues at coordinate 70,229 of JACPTK010000099.1, forward strand.
GGTGCCGGTGACGCCGATCACCGACAGGCGCCGGCTCGGCTGCCCGCAGAAACGGCTTGCGATCTCGCCCGCGTGGCGGCGCAGGTTCCGCAGCCCGAGGTTGGGCAGCCGCCATTGCGGGTTCCATTCGAAGCCGGCGCGCTCCCACAGGACGCTGGCCGCACCGTTGGCGATCGCCTCCGCGATGTAGTCGCGGCCGTCGCGTGCCTGCCCGGGATAGGCGACGAAGGTGTCGCCCGGCCGCACCGCGCGGCTGTCGTTGACGAGCCGCCTCGTGCCGAGCGTTTCCACCGCTTTCCAATCCAGACCGGTCGCGGACTTGTTCCTCAATCCTCGATCCTCAATGCTCGATCCTGCTTTCAAACCTCTTCCTTGATCTCCGGCGCGCCCGGCGGCGGCAGCACCACGTTGTCCACCGGCGCGTCCGGCGCCACCGCCAGCAGCCGCAGCGCGCCCGCCATGACCTGGCTGAACGCCGGCGCGGCGACCGCGCCGCCGTAGTACCGCCCGGCCGAGGGCTCGTCGATCATCACCGCCACGATCAACCGCGGGCTGGATGCCGGGGCGAGACCGACGAACGAGGACACGTACTTGTCCGTCGCATAGCCCCTGCCCTCGAGCTTGCGGGCGGTGCCAGTCTTGCCGGCGATGCGATAGCCCGCGATCTGCGCGCGCGGGGCGGTGCCGCCCGGTTGCACCGCCAACTCCAGCATGTGGCGCACCGCCTGCGCGGTTGCCGGCGAGATTACCCGCAGCGCCTCCGCGGGCGCCTCGCGCCGCACCAGCGTGACCGACCGCAGCTCGCCGTCGCCGGCGAAAATCAGGTATGCGCGGGCGAGCTGCAGCAACGACATCGAGATGCCGTGGCCGTAGGCCATGGTGGCCTGCTCGATCGGGCGCCAGCTCGCAGCGGTGCGCAGCTTCCCGGATACCTCGCCCGGAAAGCCCGAGCGCGGCGGCACGCCGAAGCCGACCTGGTGGAACAACGTCCACAGCGTCTCGGGCTTCAGGCCGAGCGCCATCTTCGCGGCGCCGATGTTGGAGGATTTTTGTATTACCTGCGCCACGGTAAGCGCGCCCAGCGGGTAAACGTCGTGGATGGTGCGGTCGCCGATGGTGAGTTGTCCCGGAGCGGTCTGGATGACGCTCTCGGGGCTGACCGTGCCGGCCTCGAGGGCCGCCGCAACGGTGAAGGGCTTCAACGTCGAGCCGGGCTCGAACAGATCGGTCACCGCGCGGTTGCGCGTGCGCCGGGGATCGAGCCTGCCGCGATTGTTGGGATTGAACGAGGGCGCGTTCGCCATCGCCAGCACCTCGCCGCTCAGGGCATCGAGCACCACGATGCCGCCCGCCCGCGCCCGGTGCGCGGCCACGGCGGCTTTCAGCTCGCGGTAGGCGAGGTACTGGATCTTGGCGTCGATCGAAAGCCGGAGCGTGGCTCCGTCCTGCGGCGTGCGGATGCTTTCCACGTCCTCCACGATCTGCCCGAGCCGGTCCCTGATCACGCGCCGGCTGCCCGCCGCCCCGGCGAGCTGCCGCTCGAATGCGAGCTCGAGCGCTTCCTGGCCGTGCCCGTCGACGTCGGTAAAGCCGATGAGGTGCGCCGTCACTTCGCCCGCCGGGTAATAGCGGCGGTACTCGCGCTGCAGGAACACCCCGGGTATCCCCAGCGCCACCACGCGCGCCGCCTGCTCCGGCGGCAGTTGCCGCTTGAGATAGAGGAATTCGCGCTTCGAGTCCGCGAGTTTCCGGCGCAGCTCGGCCGCGTCCGTCTCGAGCAGCCGGGCGAGGCGCTTCACCTGCTCGGGCGTGGCGTCGACGTCGGCCGGGCTCGCCGCCACCGATTCCACCGGGGTCGAGATCGCCAGCGGCTCGTTGTTTCGGTCCACGATCCGGCCGCGCGTGGGATGGAGCTCGATCACCCGCGAGTAACGCGACTCGCCCTTCTGCTGCAGGAAGTCGTTGTGCAGCCCCTGGAGATAGAGCGCCCGTCCCGCGAGCGCCGCGAACCAGGCGAGCAGCAGCGCGAGCATCACGCGCGAGCGCCACGCCGGGAGCCTCACCACGAGCTGCGGGTGGACGGCGGCGCTCACGGCCTGCCCTGGTCGCCGGCGGGCGGCACCACCTGGGTGCGGGAAGCCGGGGGCACCCGCATGCCAAGCGACTGCGCGGCGATCTTCTCCACGCGCGCGTGCGTCGCCCACGTGCTCGCCTCGAGCTGCAGCTGGCCCCACTCGACCTCGATCTGCCGGGCGAGATCCTGCTCCTTCTGCAGCTCGACATAAAGCTTGCGCGCCTGGTGCTGGGAGGTGACGAGCCCGAGCGCGCAGGCAGTCAGCGCGGCGACGAGGAGGAAATTGAGCCGGGCCATTCAGCCACCCAGTCTCTCGGCGACCCGCATCACCGCGCTCCGGGCGCGGGGATTGGCGTCGACCTCGGCGGCCCGCGGCCGCACCGGGCGTCCGATGAGCGCGAGCCGCGGCCGGGGCAGATCGCGCGCCCGCAGCGGCAGCCGCGGCGGCAGCCGGTCCGGGCGCGCGTTATCGCGCAGGAACCGCTTGACGATGCGGTCCTCCAGCGAGTGGAAGCTGATCACCACCAGACGCCCCGCGGGTGCGAGCAGTTCCACGCATTGCGGCAGGGCTAGCGACAATTCCTCAAGCTCCTGATTAACGTAAATCCGTAGAGCCTGAAACGTGCGCGTCGCCGGATCCTGTTGTGGCTCGCGCGCAGGAACGGCCGCTGCCACGAGCGCGGCAAGTTGTCGTGTGGTGCCAACAGGTCCCCGCGATCGAGCCGCAACAATCGCTGCTGCAATCTGTTTAGCAAACCGTTCTTCGCCATGGGTTCTTATGACCTCCCGGATTTCGTGCTCGGCCGCGTGCGCGAGCCAGTCGGCGGCCGTGATGCCGCTGCCCGGATCCATGCGCATGTCGAGCGGCGCGTCGTGACGGAAGCTGAAGCCGCGGGCGGCTTCGTCGAGTTGCGGCGAGGACACGCCAAGATCGAGCAGAATGCCGTCCGCCCGGCTGACGCCCGCCTCGGCCGCCAGCTCGGCGAGCCGGCTGAACCGACCGTGCAGGATGTGAAAACGACTGTCATCAATCTCTCCTCCCGCCGCCACCGCCTGCGGATCGCGGTCGAGGGCGATCAGCCGCCCCGCCGCGCCGAGCCGCGCCAGGATCAGCCGGCTGTGCCCACCGCGACCGAACGTGCAGTCGATGTAGCGGCCGTCACCGCGCACCTTCAAACCGTCAACTGCTTCCTCCAACAGGACCGCGGTATGTGAGCCCCCGCTCACAAGGAGAAGCCCTCCAGCTCAGGCGGAAGCCCGCCCGGGCCAAAACCGCCGCCCTGCTCCATCCGCTGTTCCCAGTTGTCCTCGTTCCACAGCTCGAATTTGTTGCCCTGCCCGACCAGCGTCACGGCCTTCTCGAGCTGCGCGTAGCCGCGCAGCGCCGCCGGCACCAGGATGCGTCCGGTCGCATCCATCACGGCGTCCTCCGCGTAGCCGACCAGGCGCCGCTGCAATTCGCGTATCTGCGCGTTGAAGCTCGACAGCGCCATCAGCTTCTGCTCGATCGGCTCCCAGTCGGGAAGCGGGTAGATGAGCAGGCAGCGGTCGGAGTCTGCGGTGATGACGAGATGGCCGCTGCAGCGCGCGGCGAGGGCGTCGCGAAACCGGGACGGCACCGCAAGCCTCCCCTTGCTGTCGAGATTCAGTTGCGCGATGCCGCGAAACACGGGTCCCCCTTGAATCGCGGGACAACACCACCCTGCTTACTCCATGGCGGCGATTTATCCCACTTTTCTCCACTTCTTCCCACTATATTGGAAAGACGTGGAAGCGGTCAAGGGTTCCCCAAGCGTTTTCTTTTTTCAGGACAATGACTTATGAGGCAAAATTGAGGCTGTTTTTAGCTTGTATTTGCATTGTAATTAACCCTTAAAAACAGGGTACTGAAAATCGAAGCGAAAGTAATACTTTAACTTTGCCCCAAGTGGGGGCACTGCCGGTAGGGAATTGGAACGGTGTTGCGGCGAGGCAACACCGGGGCTGAATAATAAAGAGGGGAAGCCGGCCGATAAGCCGGGTTCTGTAAGAGCCTTGCGGCCCCGACAGCCATTCCTCTAGGCCCGGAATTGCTCCCGGGCTCAAGCCACCCACCCGCAAGCTCGGCGGGTCACGTCATCGCTTGCCTATTCGGTGTTGCTCCGGGTGCAGGTTGCCTCGCCGTCCGCCTTACAGCGGACGCGGTGCGCTCTTACCGCACCGTTTCACCCTTACCTGATCCCTGTGCCACGCGCCAAAAAACGGCTCGTGCCACTACGGCAGCACGAGTGCTGCCGTTCGCCACCAGTGGATAAGCATGCGCCCACCCTCTAGTAAACGAGACTTTGCAGCGCTTGCGCGCTGCAAAGTCGGGGCCATCGGCGGTCTATTCTCTGTGGCCCTGTTGCTCGCCTCGCGGCGGGCGGTGATTAGCCGCCACCCTACCCTATGGAGCCCGGACTTTCCTCTCCGAGCGGTACGAACCATCGTAAAAGGCTCGCTTCTTCCACTCGCAGCGGCTGTCTGGCCGGCTTCCCGAAGCGTATTCTACCAGCTGCGCCGGTGAAGTTCGCCGGCGTGAACCGCGCCAAGCGCGTGCCCCTCCAAACCCATGACCGGGACACCCTTCCCGGCGAGAGGAGGTTGCTATGCTGATGCGACGCAGACTCTACTTCCTGCTCCCCGATGTTGACAGTGCGCGCGGCATGCTCAACGAGATGCTGCTCGCCCGGATCGAGGTGAAACACATCCGCTTTCTCGGCAGGCGCGGCCAGCTGCCGGCGGACCTACCCGAGGCCAATTTCCTGCAGAAGACCGACATCGTGCACGGCGCGCAGCTCGGCCTCGGCGTCGGCGGCGTTACCGGCATCCTTTTCGGTGTGCTGCTGGTATGGTTCCCGCCGGAAGGTCTGAAGCTGCAACTGGTGACCGTGCTCGTGACGACGGTTGTGGGCGCCCTCTTCGGCGTGTGGGTTTCCAGCATGGCCGCGAGCTCGGTCCCGAACTCGAAATTGAAGCGCTTTCAAGCGGACATCGAGCAGGGCAAGGTACTGATGATGGTGGACGTTCCCATGCTGCAAGCCACGGAGATCTCGGCCCTGGTCATCCAGCGTCATCCGGAAGTGGTTTCCGGCGGCTTCGAGCCGACGATCCCCGCCTTTCCGTAGCCGCCCGCGCATCCGGACGCCGCGGGGGAAAGAGCGTGGGTTGTGGGTGGTGGATCGAGCCTGACGACCGCGTTCGTCGAATCACGACCCACGATTCACGAATCACGGCTTTTGGAGGGCACGGACCGCCTCCATCACGCGCAACAGATGGTGGTCGCGCACGCCAAGCTCGGCGAGATGCTTGAGGGTGCGCACGAGATACTCGACGTTCGATCCACGGTCTCCGCAGCAATTGGCGATCAGTTCGGCGGTGCGCTCGGTCGGAAGCGTCCCCGCGTAGCCGGGATGCAGCGGATTCGCGACGAAGGTGAGGACCCGCGCCGTCCGCCCCGGCAGCCGGGCGCGCAGCAGGCGCGGATGATAGACGCCGCGTCGCATTTCGCGCTCCCACAAGGCGTCGAGCGAAGCGGCCACGTCGGCCGCGGCGATCCGGAAAGCGATGCCGCGACAGGCGCCGCCGCGGTCGAGGCCGAGCACCAGACCGGGCCGCTCCGGCGTGCCGCGCCAGCGGCTCGAATAGATGCACAGCTCGCGATGATAGCCGTAGATCAGCGCCGGCGCCCAGTCCACATAGGGAAAGCCGGGATTCCACATGATCGATCCGTAGCCGAATATCCACTGGTCCCCCCTGGGAAGCTCGAGTTCCGAGGGCCGCGGAAAGGGGTGAACGCTGTCTGCCGTGGCGACGCTCATGCCGGATCTAACGCGCGACCAAGGACCGGGATTACGCGAGCTTCCACGCCACCCTCGCGCCCGCGCGCAAGGGAACCAGCCGCTCGGCGCCGAAGGGAATTTCCTGCGGGACATCCCACGGCGCTTCCACGAGCGTGATGCGCTCGCCGTTTACGGGCAGGCCGTAGAACTGCGGCCCGTGGCGGCTGGCGAAGCCCTCCAGGCGCCCCAGCGCGCCCGCTGCCGCGAATGCCTCGGCATAGAGCTCGATGGCGGCGTGTGCGGTATAGATCCCGGCGCAACCGCAATCGGTCTCCTTGGTGTGGCGCGCGTGCGGGGCGCTGTCGGTGCCGAGAAAGAACCGAAGATCGCCGCTGACCGCGGCGCCGACGAGCGCCCGGCGATGCGCCTCCCGCTTCAGCACCGGCAGGCAGTAATGATGCGGGCGGATGCCGCCGGCGAACATCGCATTGCGGTTGAGCAGCAGGTGGTGCGCGGTGAGGGTCGCCGCCACGCGCGGGCCCGCCGCCATCACGAAATCCGCCGCTTCTTTCGTGGTGATGTGCTCCAGGACCACCTTGAGGCCGGCGTAGCGCCGGGTCAGCGGCGCCAGCACGCGATCGATGAACACCTTCTCGCGGTCGAAAACATCCACCTCCGGATCGGTGACCTCGCCGTGCACCAGCAGCGGCACGCCGTGCTTTTCCATGGCCTCCAGCGCGGGGTGGCAGCGGGCGATGTCGGTCACGCCGGCGTCCGAGTGCGTCGTGGCCCCGGCCGGATAATACTTGACCGCGTGGACCGCGCCGCTGGCGCGCGCCTGCTCGATCTCCGCGGGCGGCGTGTTATCGGTCAGGTAAAGCGTCATCAGGGGCTCGAAGCGGGCGCCCGCGGGCAGCGCGGCGAGGATGCGGCCGCGATATTCGAGCGCCCGCTGCGTGGTCGTGACCGGGGGCTTGAGATTCGGCATCACGATCGCGCGCGCAAAGCGCCGCGCGGTGTCGGGCAGCACCGAGCGCAGGTGCTCGCCGTCGCGCAGGTGCAGGTGCCAGTCGTCGGGACGCGTGATCGTTATTGTTCTCATCGGCATGGGAATGGTAGCGGGAACGGCGTGAATCGTGATTCGTGATTCGTGAATCGGCGCCCGGCCTGGGTTGTGAGTCGAATCACGAATCACCCATCACGAATCACGGTTTCTTCAGCTCGAGCGCGAGCCTGTAGAGTTCCTTTTTCCCGCCACCGCCGATCCGGGCGGCGAGATCGACCGCCTGCCTGAGCGGCAATTCCGGCAGCAGCACTTCGAGGGCGCGGCGCCCGGCCTCGTCGCCCGCCGGCGCGCCGACGGCGCCCTCGACGATCAGCACGAATTCCCCCTTGCGCCGCAGCGCGTTGCCGGCGAGCCATTCCACCGCTTCCGCCAGGGCGCATTCGTGCAGGGTCTCGAACAGCTTGGTGAGCTCGCGCGCGAGCACGATGCGCCGCTCTCCGCCAAGCCCGTCCCGCAGATCGGCCACGCAGGCCTCGACACGATGCGGCGCCTCGTGGAACACCAGCGTGAACGGCAGCGGCGCCAGCGCCGCGAGCGCCCGGCGGCGGGCGGCGGATCGCTCGGGCAGAAAGCCGTAGAACAGGAAATGCGGCGAGGCGAATCCCGAAGCCGAGAGGGCGGCGACCGCTGCATTGGGACCCGGCACCGGCGTCACCGGGTAGCCGGCGCCGCGCACCGCGGCGACCAGCAGGGCGCCGGGATCGGAGATCGCCGGCGTGCCGGCGTCGCAGGTGAGCGCCAGCGACTTGCCCGCTGCGAGCAGCGCCAGCACCTGTCCCGCGGCGCGCCGCTCGTTGTGCTCGTGGACCGCGATCAGCCGCGTGGCGATGCCGTAATGGGCGAGCAGACGCCTCGTAACCCGCGTGTCCTCCGCCGCCACCGCGTCGACGCGCCGCAGGACGTCGAGCGCCCGCTGGCTGATATCGGCGAGATTTCCAATGGGGGTGGCCACTACATATAATGTCGCTCTCCGCTCCTCCCCGGCTCCCCCATGCGCTGCGGCGTGCTCCATTGCTGGCTCGTAGTGCCCCTAGCAGCTTGTCGGGCGTTCGCCGAGACAAGCTGCTAAATTGAATAAATACCCCATTTCAGCCTGTCGGCTCGACGATAACCAGGAGCGACTACCCATGCATTCACACCCATCATTGATGACGCCAAGTCCGACAGGCTCCTAGATTGGTCGCTCTCCAAAACTTCATTCAAGATCCTCGGGCGGTTTTGCTTCTAGCAGCCCGTCGGATGCTTGGGTCCGTCGGGCTGCTAGTTGCGGCCGTACTATACGGTGGCACTCCTGCGTTGGCCAGCGAACCCGCGGTGAGCTCGCCCGCTTCGCCGCCGCCCGAGCTGAGCGCGCCCGTACCGCTTCCGCCGGCTCCGGCTGCGCGCCGCGACAAGCCGCGGGCTCCGGCCGCGGGCGACGACAAGCTGTCGCCTCCCGCGGAAGACAAAGTGCCGCACATCGCGCTGTTGCTGCCGCTCAGCTCCAAGGCGTTCGGGCGGCACGCCGAGGCCGTGAACGACGGCTTTCTCGCCGCCGCAAAGGTGCACGGCGACGCGGCGCTTCCGGTACGCGCCTACGCCACCGGCGACGACCCGGAGCAGGTCGTGAAGACCTACATCAAGGCCGTGAACGCCGGCGCCCGGATCGTGGTCGGGCCGCTGACGCGCGACGGCGTCACTGCGATCGCCGGCAGCGCGGCCGTGCTGGTGCCCACCCTCGCGCTCAACGTGCCCGAGGGCCGGCTCGACCCGCTGTCCGGGATTTACGTGCTGAGCCTGCAGATCGAGGCCGAGGCGCGGCAGGTGGCGCAGCTCGCTTACCAGGAGGGCTTCCGCAAGGTCATCACGATCAACGGCGATACCCCGCTCCTCAAGCGCATCCACCAGGCGTTCGTCGAGGAATTCACCCGCCTCGGCGGCGCGCACGTCATCGCCTACGATTTCACCACCGACCCCGAATACCTTGCCCGCATCAGAACGGTCGCAAGCGGCGGATCCGTCGATACGGCCTTCCTCGCACTTGACTTCACGAGGGCGCGCCTCGCCCGTCCTTACCTCGGGGCGCTGCCGGTCTACGCCACGTCGCAAGTGCACTCCGGCAACACCGGGCCACTCATCGGCTACGACCTGGCCGGCGTGCGCTTCCTCGACATGCCCTGGCTGCTGCAGCCCGACCACCCGGCCGTGATGGTCTATCCACGGCCAGGCTTCCGCGGCGACGTCGAGCTCGACCGCTTCTACGCGCTCGGCATCGACGCTTTCCGGATCGCGCTGACGCTGCTCTCGGGCAGGGCCGACGCCGCCCTGGACGGCGTGACCGGACGGCTCACGCTGAGCCGCGACCATCAGTTCGCCCGCGGCCTCACCACCGCGCAGTTCGCCGACGGCAAGCTCACCGTGGTGCGCGAACGCCCATGAACCGCCGCGGCGATCCCGCCGAGCGCCTCGCCGCCGCCTTCCTCGAGGAACAGGGCGTGAGGATACTCGCGCGCAACTACCGCTGCCGGTTCGGGGAGATCGACCTCGTTGCGGAAAGCGGCGCGTTCCTGGTATTCGTCGAGGTGCGCGCCCGCGCGTCGGAGGCGTTCGGCGGCGCCGCCGCGAGCATCACCGCCGCCAAGCGCCGGCGGCTCGTCGCCGCGGCCCGACACTATCTGGCGAAGCACCGGGCCAACCGCGCCTGTCGCTTCGACGTCGTGCTCGTCCAGGGGCGCGACCGGGAAATCGTGTGGCTGCATGACGCGTTTGGCGAGTGACGGTACAATAGCCGCTGCCCGGCAACGGATACGCCACGTGGATCTCATCACGCGCATCAGCGAGAACTTTTCGGAGTCCGCCCATCTCAAACTGCAGGCGATGGACGCGCTTGCCGGCCCGATCGCGGCGGCGGCCGAGCGCATGGTGCAATGCCTGAAGAGCGACGGAAAGATCATGAGCTGCGGCAACGGCGGTTCCGCCGCCGATTCGCAGCACTTCGCGGCCGAGCTGGTCAACCGCTTCGAGATGGAGCGGCCGGCGCTGGCGGCGATCGCGCTCACCACGGACACCTCGACACTGACCTCGATCGCCAACGACTACGACTTCGACCAGGTGTTCTCCAAGCAGGTGCGCGCGCTCGGGCATGCCGGGGACCTGCTGCTCGCCATCTCGACGAGCGGCAATTCGCGCAACGTGATCGCGGCGATGCACGCCGCGCACGAGTGCCAGATGGAGGTCGTCGCGCTGACCGGCCGCGGCGGCGGCAAGATGGTCGAGGCGCTGCGGCCGCCCGATATTCACATCTGCGTGCCGGCGCAGAGCACGGCGCGCATCCAGGAAGTCCACCTGCTGACGCTGCACTGCCTGTGCGACGCCATCGATTGCCTGTTACTGGGAGTTGAATAAATGCGCCAGACCCTTGCGTTGTTGATGCTCGCCGTATTCCCGCTGCTGCATGGTTGCGCGCCGCTGGTGGTAGGCGGCGCCGCGGCCGGGGGCGCCATGGTCGCCCAGGACCGCCGCACCGTGGGAACCATCACCGAGGACGAAGGCATCGAGCTGAAGGCCGCCAGTCGCATCGGCGAGCGCTTCCGGGACGGCATCCACCTCAACGTCACCAGCTACAACCGCATGGTGCTGGTCACCGGCGAAGTACCCGACGCCGCGGCCAGGGCCGAAGTCGAGCGCATCGCGCGCGGCGTGGAGAACGTGCGCGGCGTCTATAACGAGACCCTCGTCGCCGGCATCAGCTCGTACACCGCGCGCAGCAACGACGCCATCATCACCTCCAAGGTCAAAGCGCGCTTCCTCGACGCGGGCAAGTTCAACGCGCTGCACGTGAAGGTGGTGACCGAGAACAGCATCGTCTATCTGCTGGGCTTGGTCAGCAGGAAGGAAGCCGCCGACGCGACCGAGATCGCCCGCACCACGAGCGGCGTGCAGAAGGTGGTCAGGGTTTTCGAGTATCTGGACTGAGTGCCGAGTGCTGAGTGCTGAGTGCTGAGGACCGAGGAATGAGGGAGAAAAACAAAAGTAAGCCCTCTCCATCCACGACCCACGATCCACGATCCACGATCCACGCGGTTTCCGGCAACGCGTTCGAGCGCAAGATCTGCAAGCCGGAGGAGCTGGCAGCACGCGTTGCCGGCCTCAAGCGGCCGCTGGTGTTCACCAACGGCGTGTTCGACATCCTGCACCGCGGGCACGTTACCTATCTTGCGCAGGCGCGTGCGCTCGGCGCGAGCCTGCTGGTCGCGGTCAACTCCGATGGCTCCGCGAGAAAGCTCGAAAAAGGCGCGGACCGGCCGGTCAACGTGCTGGAGGACCGGCTCGCGCTGGTGGCCGCGCTCGAAGCGGTCACGCTCGTCACCTGGTTCGACGCCGAAACGCCGCTCGAGCTGATCCGGTCGGTAAAACCGGACGTGCTGGTGAAAGGCGGCGACTGGAAGCCGGAGGCGATCGTCGGCGCGAAGGAAGTGAAGGGCTGGGGCGGCGCGGTGCACTCGATCCCGTTCGCGCACGAGCGCTCGACCACTGCGCTGATCGAGCGCATCCGCCGCAGCCGCTAAGTGCGTGATTGGTGGTTGGTGTAGACGCTCTCACCCCTCCCTCTCCTTCTGGTGGAGAAAGCGCCAAACCGACAGTCGCTTTAATCCATTCACTAATCACCACTCACGACTCACGCCGTTCAGCCTTTGTTGGGGCACGGCCCCGCCTTCAGCTCGCTGCCCGGGAATTCCTGCTGGATCATCGTGAGCCGGGCGACGGTCGCTTCGCCCGGCTCGCGCACGTGGAACACGACCTGCTTGAGGAAATTCTCGCGCCGCGCCATGACCGCCGTGCGCACACCACGCTCCTTCAGCCTCGCCAGGAAAGCCTGCGCCGCCTCGTCGGTGCGGAAGATGCCGAGCGAGATGGCGTTGCGCCACTTGGCAGGCTCCTGCACCAGGAAGAACTCGGTCACGCCAAGCGCCTTCAGCTCGCCGACCTTGCGGTCGGCGTCGGCACGGTTCTTCTGCGGCGGCATGTGAACCCAGTAGCCGCCGGAATCGGTTACCGTGCGCTCGATCCGCTCCGGCGCCAACTCGAGCCTGGCCAGCGCGGCCTCGGCCCTCGCCACGCCCGGGCCGGCAAAGATGCCCCACTCCATGCAGGCCGCAGGGGCGGATGAGGCGGCTCTCGGCAACGCCGGCGGGATGCCTTTGCCCGGCGCCCTGGGCCTGTCGGGCGGGGCCTTTGCCGCCGACTTGAGCAGCTTGATTCGCTCCGGGGCGACCTGCAGCTGCGGCAGGCGGTCTCCCCTGCCCGCGTCCTCGAGCGCCACCTGCGCGTAGGCGAAGAACACCAGGTTGGCCAGCACCAGCAGGAGGAACAGCGCTCTCACAAGCAAGACCCGTGATGGGTGATGGGTGATGGGTGATGCGTCTTGAAAACCGTGCAAATCATCTTGTGCTTGTTTCGAGGGCGATTCGAACCAGTCCCTCGAGAACCAAATTATCCACGACCTCGACGGCACCGTTAAGGTGCGGCGCGATGAGCGGCGCCCCGCCGCCCGAGAGCACCGTCAGCGGCGCCGCCTGGCCCATCCGCTGCATGAAGCTCCGCATGCGCTCGACGGCGCCCGCGAGCGCGTTGACCGCCCCGCTTTCGATCGCGTCCGCGGTGCGGGCCGGGAAGAACGCGAACTTCCCGCCGCGCGGCCGCAGCCCGGCGGTGCCCTGCGCCAGCGCGGCGCGCATGAGATCCGCGCCCGCGACGATCATGCCGCCGAGAAACACGCCGTCCGCGGTGAGCGCGTCCACGGTCATCGTCGTTCCCGCGTTGACCACCACACACGGACCGCGGTGGAGGTGCCGGGCGCCGATCAGCGCCGCCCAGCGGTCGGCACCGAGCCGGGCGGGATGGGCGTAGGCGTTTCTCACGCCGCACTGGCGCGGCGCGCTCTTCACGAAGCGCGCGCGACGCCCGAAGCGGCGCGCCGCGGCCGCGACCGAGCGCGCGACGCGCGTGCCCGCGACATTGGTGGCGATCACCGCGTCCGCCGGCTCGAGCCCGGCCCACTCGCCTGCGAGCCGCACCGCCTTCGCGGTGGGCACCCAGCCCTGCACCCGCCACGAGCCGTCCTCGTGCACGCCCCACTTGATGCGGGTGTTGCCGGCGTCGATCGCTAGTATTCGCATTCGCTCATAGTACTGCGTGACAAGGGATAAGGGATAAGGGACAAGGGATAAGACACCCGCGCGACCGCGCGGAGAACGGCCCCTATCCCTTATCCCCCCTGTCCCCTATCCCCTATCACCCGCCGCAGGCCGCAGGCTGATCTCCCCGCTGTGATAGCGTTTCGCCCCCGCGCGCGTCTCGAGCAGGAACGCCCCGTCCTCCGCCACGCCGCGCGCGAGCCCGCTCTGGCGCGAGCCGTCGGGGAGCAGCAGCGTGACGCGCCGGCCCTGGTGCGCGTGCAGGCGCTGCCATTCGGCGCGCAGCGGAGCGAAGCCCTCGCGCGCAAACGCCTCCAGCACGCGGTCGAGCTCGAGCAGCACGCGCGCGAGCAGTTGATTGCGGTCGGGCGCCGCGCCGCACGCCGCTTCCAGGTCGGCCGCGGGCTGCCCGATGCGCGCGCGCGTCGCGGCCGACAGCCGCACGTTGAGCCCGATACCGATGACCGCGGCGGTCGGTCCCAGCGCGTCGCCCGCCAGCTCCGTGAGGATGCCGGAGAGCTTGCGGCCGCGCCACAGCACGTCGTTCGGCCACTTCAACGCCACGTTCGGCGCGCCGGCCGCGGCCAGCGCGCGGGCGAGCGCGACGCCCACCGCGAGCGAAAGCCCGGAGAACGCGCCGGCGCCGCGCGCGAAGCGCCACAGCAGCGAAAACGTGAGCGCTTCTCCGAGGCCCGCGTGCCATGGCCGCCCCAGCCGCCCCCGGCCTGCCGGCTGCCACTCGGCGGCGAGCACCGCGCCGGCCGGCGCGCCGGCCGCCGCGCGTTCCAGCAACGCCGTGTTGGTGGAGTCGACCGCTGAGCGGATGTCGAGCGCAAAGCGCCCGGCATGGGTTCCCAGATGGCGCTCGATAGCGGCGCGATCGAGCAGCGTGACCGGCTGCGGCAGGCGGTAACCGCGGCCGTGCACCTTGTAGACGTCGAGCCCCAGCGCGTCGAGCTCGCGGATCGCGTGCCACACACTCGCTCGCGAGACCTCGAACGCGCGCGCGAGCGCCTCCCCGGAATGGAAATCGCCGTCGGCCAGGCGCTTCAACACGCTCGCGGTCAGGGGCTTCATGCGTCGTCATAGAATAACTGATACCAAGCCGTTCACGCTCGAGCAGCTGCTCGCCGCGATCCGCCGGCGGCTCGCGGGCTGACAGGCGCGATCGCTTGGCGTAGCCGGCGAAAGAAAACCGGATACAATCCCCGTGCATGATCGTGCCGGTGCCGCCGGGCGGCAGCTCCGACATCCTAGGAGTTTGTCGGACTTAGCGCCGACAAACTCCTGATGCAAAACCGCCAGCGCAAAAGCGGAAGGAAAAGGCCCTGAAAACCCTGTTTTCAGCCTGCTCGCGCGCCCGTTGGAGGCCAAGAACGGTCGTCGTCCCGAATTTTAGTCGAAATTCGCAGGCGGTTTTGCTGTCAGCAGCCTGTCGGAATACCAAGTCCGACAGGCTGCTGGCGCGCAAGATCGGCTCCGGCATCGCCGAAGCGTGGGGCCAGCTTCACGACCAAGACGTGACGATCAAGGGTGACGAAGTGCTGCAGCGAGCAAGACCCGTCATTCGCACCTCGTCGCCCGTACCTCGTCACCGGCATTTCGTCACTCCCGCCGCACCGCTCCGCGGCGCTCGGCTAGAATAGCTGCATGTCCGACGCCGCCTCCGCCACGCCGAAGAAGCACGCCCCGCAGCCGCCTTCCGCCTCGAATTTCATCCGCGCCGCGATCGACGCCGACCTCGCCAGCGGCAAGTACGCCTCGCGCACGTGGGGCGGCCAGCCGGGACCGGCGAAGGCGCACGAGGGCGCGGCGACGGACCCGGCGCGGATCCGCACGCGCTTTCCGCCCGAGCCCAACGGCTACTTGCACATCGGCCACGCGAAATCCATCTGCCTCAACTTCGGGCTCGCGCGCGACTACGGCGGCGCGTGCCACTTGCGCTTCGACGACACCAACCCGGAGAAGGAGGAGCAGGAGTACGTCGACTCGATCATCGCCGCCGTGAAATGGCTGGGCTACGGCTGGGAGCACGCGGGCAGCTCGCATCTCTATTACGCCAGCGACTATTTCGACTTCATGTATCACGCGGCGGAGCACCTGATCGAGACCGGGCACGCCTACGTCGACAGCCTGTCCGCCGAGCAGATGCGCGCCTTGCGCGGCACGCTGACCGAGGCCGGCAAGGACAGCCCGTACCGCGACCGCAGCGTTGAGGAGAACCTGAAGCTGTTCCGCCAGATGCGCGACGGCAGATTCAGGGAGGGCGAGCACGTGCTGCGCGCGAAGATCGACATGGCCTCGCCCAACATCAACCTGCGGGACCCCGCGATCTACCGCATCCGCAAGGTCTCGCACCACCGCACCGGCGACAAGTGGTGCGTCTACCCGATGTACACCTACGCGCATCCGATCGAGGACGCGCTGGAGAGAATCACGCACTCGCTGTGCACGCTCGAATTCGAGGACCAGCGCCCGTGCTACGACTGGCTGCTCGAGCGGCTGGCCGAAGGCGGCCTGCTGGCGAGACCCCTGCCCCAGCAGATCGAGTTCGCGCGGCTCAATCTCACCTACGTGGTGCTGAGCAAGCGCAAGCTCGTCCAGCTCGTCGCGGAGCGCCACGTGGACGGCTGGGACGATCCGCGCATGCCGACCCTCGCCGGCGCGCGCCGCCGCGGCTACACGCCGGAGGGCTTCCGGCTCTTCGCCGAGCGCATCGGCGTTTCCAAGGCCGATTCGTGGATCGAGTATTCGGTGCTCGAGGACTGCATGCGCGAGCACCTCAACGAGGTCGCGCCGCGGCGGATGGCGGTGCTCGACCCGGTGAAGCTCGTGATCGAGAACTATCCGGAAGACCGCGAAGAATCTTGCGACGTCCCCAATCACCCCCAGAAGCCCGAGTGGGGCAAGCGCCAGGTGCCGTTCTCGCGCGAGCTGTGGATCGAGCGCGAGGATTTCACGGAAACGCCGCCCAAGGGCTACTTCCGCCTCTTTCCCGGCAACAAGGTGCGGTTGCGCTACGGCTACATCGTCGAATGCACCGGCTACGACCAGGCGACCGGCACCGTGCGCTGCCGCTACGACCCCGATACCAGGTCGGGCACGCCCGGCGCGGAAAAGGTCAAGGTGAAGGGCAACATCCACTGGGTGAGCGTGAAGCACGCCTGCGCCGCCGAGGTGCGGCTCTACGACCGCCTCTTCAAGGTGCCCCATCCCGGCGGCAACGAGGACCTCAACCCGGACTCGAGGAAAATCGTCACCGCCCGGCTCGAGCCCGCGCTCGGGCAGGCGCGAGCCGAGGAGCGCTTTCAGTTCGAGCGGCATGGCTATTTCGTGGTCGATCCATTAGACTCGACGCCGCTGGCTCAGGTGTTCAACCGGGCGGTGACGCTCAGGGATTCATGGAAAACCTGATGCCCGCGACGCGCTGAAAACCCGCGCAGGCCAGCCGTTCCACGGCGCGGCGCGCGTCAACGGTCAGTCATCGAATCCACGGTACGACGATGCTGTTGCGGATGATCAAGGATCTCGTGTCCGCCGCGCCCGGGCGTGAAGCGGAAGCCCCTGCCCCCGACCAGCGTGCGATCGAAGCCCGGCTGGAAGCCCTCGCCGGCGACATCGAGCCGATCCAGGGCTGGCTGCATCCGGACACCGGGAAGCTGCTCTACCATCTGGCGCGCGCCGCTCCCACCGCCAGCATCGTCGAGCTGGGGTCGTGGAGGGGGCGCTCGACTGCCTGGCTTGCGAACAGCGTGCGCGACCGGGGTGAAGGCCGCGTGTACGCGGTCGATACCTGGAAGGGAACCGGGAACGAAGAGGTGCACCGGCAGATGCTTGCCGGTTACGCGGAAGGCCAGCTCTACCGGGAGTTCATCGAGAACCTCCGGTCGCGGAACCTGCTCGAGCTGGTGGAGCCGATCCGGGCCGACACGGTCACCGCCGCCCACGAGTGGGACCCGGCGCGGAAGATCGGGCTGCTCTTCATCGACGCGGACCATGACTATGCGGCCGTGCGCAGGGACTTCGAGTACTGGAGCCCTCACGTGGCGATCGGCGGCACGATCGTGTTCGACGACGTGACGACCTGGTGGGGCCCCTCCCGGCTGGTGTCCGAACTGCCCAAGTGGTACAACCTGGCGCTCGTGCGCCCGAACATCTGGGTCGTCGTCAAGCAGGGCGAGTGACCCGAACGATCGATGCCGTTGCGCGGGGACGGCCCGCTTCCGAACGCGTCTTCTCATCACCGATCACCCCTCCGCCATTACCCATCACTGCGTTCATGAGCCTCCTCAGCCCCTGGTACCAGCTCGGCTACGTCATCCCGCACCTCTATACCGATCTCGACGCCTACCAGTTCTATCGCGTCGCCCCCGAGGGGATGATGCTGGTGACGACCGGGCTCGATTTGAAGGATTACACGCTGGCGGCGGTCGAGGCCGAATTGCCCGTGCTGTGGCGGCGCTTCGACCTGCTCGCGAAAAAAAGGGTGGATCGCATCTCGCTCTCCGGGGTGCCGATCGCCGCGGCCCTCGGCCGGCAAAAAATGCAGGAAATCCTGGCCGAGGGCAGCGCCCGCACCGGCTTGCCGTGCGACACGGATCTCGAAGCGCATATCGCGACGCTGCAGCACCTGGGCGCAAGCCGGATCGCGCTCGCCACCCGCTGGCCCGCGACCGTGAACGCCGCGCTTACCCGTTATCTCGCCGAAGCGGGCATCGAAGTTCTCGCCTGCCGCTCGCGCGCGCGCACGCTCGACCAGAACAAGCATTCCAGCGCGGCCGACGACCATGCGCTTGCGCTCGAGCTGGGCGGCCAGGCGCTGCGCGATGCGCCGGATGCCCAGGCGCTGCTGATGCCGGGCGGCCTGTGGTTTGCGATCCACGCCGTGCCGCCCCTCGAAGCGGAGCACGGCCGGCCCGTGCTCCTCAACATCCTGTCCACGACCTGGGCGGCGCTCCATGCGGCGGGCAAGCGCATGCTGCACCGCCCCGATTCGCGCTGGGGCAAAGTGCTCGCCAGCCTCTGAGAACAGCGTGATTCGTGATTGGTGATTCGTGATTCGTAGTCAGGCCCCCTGCTTTCGGCTGGCCCTTTTGCCTTAGAATCCGGCCATCATTCGATCAAATAGGTGACAGCAATGACTGAAGGTACTTCTGCCGCACGATCCCAGCTCGCGCCGACCGGCACGTTGCGCGTGGGCATCAACATGAGCAACTTCCTGCTGACGAAAAAGGATCCGGCGACCGGCGAGCCCGGCGGCATCGCGGTGGACCTGGGACGCGAGCTGGGCAGGCGCCTCAACCTGCCCGTCGAGATCCTCCCCTACCCCAACCCCGGGGCGCTGGCCGACGCCGCGAAGGCGGGCGCGTGGGACGTCGGGTTTCTCGGCGCCGAGCCGCAGCGCGCGAACGAGATCGACTTCACCGCGGCCTACGTGGAGATCGAGGCCACTTACCTCGTGCCACCCGGCTCGCC
The DNA here is from genome assembly GCA_016192825.1 of Betaproteobacteria bacterium. Lineage (GTDB taxonomy): Bacteria > Pseudomonadota > Gammaproteobacteria > Burkholderiales > SG8-41 > SG8-41. The sequence continues at coordinate 88,820 of JACPTK010000099.1, forward strand.
GCTCAAGGCCATCGCCGAGGTGGACCGCAAGGGCGTTCGCGTCGCGGTGCCGGAGAAGGCCGCCTACGAGCTGTATCTCACCCGCAACCTGAAGCACGCGGCGCTGGTGCGCATCAAGGGCCCCGACAACGCGTTCAAGCAGTTCGTCGCGGACAAGCTGGATGCCCTCGCGGGGCTCCGGCCGCGGCTCGTGACGGACGCCGAGAACCTTCCCGGGTCGCGCATCCTCGACGGGAATTTCACCGCGGTCCAGCAGGCGGTCGGCACGCCCAAGGGCCGCGACGCCGGCGCGAACTACCTCCGCGAGTTCGTCGAAGAGGCCAAGGCCGGCGGCCTCGTGGCGAAACTCATGGAAAAGCACGGCGTCCGCGGCCTCACCGTCGCCGCGAAAGCGATTTGAGCGATGCGTGACGGGCGTCACTTATCCCTCATCCCTCCGCCCTCATCGCTCGAGGCGCAACCTGCGCCGTACTCCAGCCGTTTCGTGACGGCCGGCGGCCTGCGCCTGCACCTTCAGGACTACGGCACCGCGGGCAAGCCGGTCATGGTGTGCCTGCATGGCGGCGCGGCGAACGCGCACTGGTTCGATTTCGTCGCGGGGGCATTCACCGCGGACTACCACGTGCTCGCGCTCGACCAGCGCGGCCACGGCGACAGCGACTGGGCCGATCCCCCGGAATACTCCTACGGGCAGTATGCGTCGGACCTTGCGGAGGTCGTCGAAGAACTCGACTTGCGCGACTTCGTCCTGGTCGGCCATTCGATGGGCGGCACGGTCTCCCTGACCTACGCCGCGACCTATCCCGGGCGGGCGGCGCGGCTCGTCATCGTCGATTCGATCCTCCAGATGACGCAGGATCGGATCGCGACGATGCGCGAAGTCGGCTCGCGCCAGGGCCGCGCGTACGCCTCGCGCGAGGAATTCGCCGAGCGTTACCGGCTGCGGCCGGAGGGCACACACGCCGCGCCCCCTGTCCTGCGGCACGTCGCCGCTAACAGCGCGCGCCAGCATGCCGACGGATGGCGCCACAAGTTCGACCGCAATGTCTACGCCCGCCGCGAAACCGTGGACGGACTGCCCTTCTGGAACAAGGTCGGCATTCCCGCGCTGCTGGTCAAGGCCGAGCACAGCGAGCGCATCAGCCCGCAGGTATTCGCCAAGGTGAAGGCGCGCTGCCCGCAGGTCGAGCTCGCCGAAGTTCCCCGCAGCGGCCACCACGTCACGCTCGACAACCCCGAGGGCTTCGTCAGAGCGGTCAGGGCCTTCCTGACGAAGCGGTGACGAAGTGACGCAGTGACGCGCGGCGGCGGTTTCGACTTCCGCCTTCACGCGGCACTTGCAAATTCCTCCAGCACCTTCTTCTCGAAGGCCGTCACCTTCTGCACGCTCGGGCGCCGCTGCATGCGCTCGAAATGGGCCATGCAGTTCGGGAACGCGGCGAGGTCGAGCTTGAAGGTCAGCGCGCGCCGGAAGCACCAGAAGAAGTACGCATCCACCGCGGTGAAGTGCGCGAAAAACCACTCGCGGCCGGCGAGCAGGTCGTCGACGATCTTGAGGTCCTCGAACAGCAGCCTGTTCGCCACGCGCTTCACGCCGTCTTCCGAGCCGGGCAGATCGCAGTAATTCTGGGGCCGGACGTTGGGCGTCAAGTGCGGGTGGATGCCGGATGCGAAGAACGCCATCAGCGAGATCGCCCTGACCTCCTGCATCGGATCGGCCGGCAACAGCTTCGCCTTCGGGAACTGGCGGTGGATCCAGATCTGGAGCGCGACGTACGGCACCAGCGCGCAGGTCATGGGCGCGTAATAGAGCGTCAGTTTCATGGCGGGCCGTCCTCGGGAAATGGCCGGGAGCGGTGCAATTCTAGCAGCAGCCCGCGGCCGCGCCGCCCGCGCGGGCTATTCCGCGCTCTGCACCGGCCGGAACCTCGCGCCGACGAGCGTGGCGATCAGCACGAGGGAAGTCGAGATGCCGATCATGATGATGCCCAGGGCCGACAGCTTGCCCCACAGCCCGTCGTCGGCGAAGCGCAGGATCTGGATGGCGAGGACCTCGGTCCCCGGCCGCGACAGCACCACCGACAGCGTCAGCTCCCGCACGAACATCGTGGCCATGAGTATCCATGCTGAAACGATGCCCGGGACGAGCAACGGGATGATGATCCGGCGCATCGTCGTCAGCGCGCCCGCCCCGCAGACGTGCGACGACTCCTCGAGATGCGAGTGGACCTGGACGAAGGCGCTGGCGAGCGGCCGTATGCCGTACGGCAGGTAGGTGGCGATGTAGCCGATCAAGAGCGCCCAGAGGGTCGCGTAGAGCGGCGTCTGCACGAAAAACCACATGAATCCCACGCCGATGACGATGCCGGGGAAGGAGAACGACAGGAAGCTCAGCGACTCGAGGATCCCCGCGGCGCGGGTCTTCACCTTGACGATGACGTAGGCGACGAAAATGGAGAGCGCGACGCCGAGCGTCGCCCCGGCGACACCGAGGAACAGGCTGTTCTTGAGCGACAGCAGCGACAGCGGGTCGGTCAGGACGGCGGTCCAGTGCTTCAGTCCCATCATCGAGAAGGCGCGCGCGCTCGGCACCATCGAGTACGGCACGAGCGACGTGTAGAACAGCACCGCCACCGGCAGCACGGCCATGGCGAACGAGAGAGTCGCCACCACGAGGAACAGCGGGAGCCGCGCGGCCTTCAACTCGACCACGGTCGGGCGGTAGCCGCGGCTCGAGATGGTCACGTACTTTTCGCTTTCGGCGGTCAGCGCGCGGTAGACGAAGATGAGCGTGACGGAGGCCGCGAGAACGCTCATCCCCACCGCCGCGGCCTTGCCGTAATCCGTCGCGAAGCCGGTCGCGATCATCTGGTAGAGGTGCGTCGCGAGCACGTAGACACGCCCCGGCATGCCGATCACCGACGGTACGGCGAAGGACGCGAGGCTGCGGACGACGCCGAGGATGAAGGCCGCCAGGATGGCCGGCCGGAGCACCGGCAGGGTCACCCGGACGAGCGTGCGCCAGGTCCCCGCCCCGAACACCCGGGACGACTCCTCCAGCGCGACGTCGAATGAAGCCATCGCCGGCGCGATGATGAGATACGCGATCGGCAGGTCGAGCAGGCCCTCCACGAGTATCATGCCCCACAGCGAATAGACGTTGAACGGCGCGCTCTCCAGGCCGAGGGCGTTCTTGAGCACGAGGTTGATCATGCCGTTCGACGGGTTGAGCAGCAGCGCCCAGCTCACCGAGAACAGCAGGTGCGGGATCATCATCGGGACGATCGAGAGGATCCGGAACAGGAACTTGAACGGGATGTCGGTGCGGTTGTTGAGGTAAGCGAGGAACAGGGCGAGGATCGTCGACAGCAGCGACGAGCCCAGGACGAAAACGGTCGTGTTGACGATGACGTCGAGCAGGGCCGGGTCGGTATAGGCCTCGACGTACTTGTCGAGCGTGAATTGCCCGAACGCGGTCAGCCCCTCGGAAAAGCTGCCGAGGACGAGCATCACCACGGGGCCCACGGTGAGGACCCCGACGATGAGGATCAGCGAGAAGGTCAGCTTCGATCGCGAGGGGTCCACGGCCGGCCCCGGTTCAGATCGCGAGCAGCAGGCAGTGGGCGGGGTCCAGGTTGAAGCGGACCGGGTCGCCCTCCTTGAGATCGACGTCCGGATCGATCTTGGCGAGCAGGAGCTCGTTCCCGATCCGGATCTCCCCTTCGTAGTTTTCGCCGACGAAGACGAGCGACTCGACGCGGCCGCTCACCACGTTCCTGCCGGCGCCGCCCTCGCCCTTCGCGATGCGGATGAACTCCGGCCGGATGCACAGGGTGACTTCGCTCCCCGTGGGGAGGTCGCGGCCGTCGCAGGCAATGGCGCCCAGGCCGCAATCCACGATGGTGTAGCCGTCTTCGTGGCCCCGCACCTTCGCCTTGACCAGGTTGGCCCGGCCGATGAAATCCGCAACGAAGCGGTGGTCGGCGTCGAAATAGATCTTCCGGGGCGCGCCCACCTCGATAATGCGGCCCTCGCGCATGACCGCGATGGTGTCGGACAGCGCGAGGGCTTCGACCCGGTCGTGGGTCACGTAGACCGCGGTGATTTTCAGCTCGCCGAGGAAGGTCCGCAGCTCCTTGCGGGTTTCCTCCCGCAGCTTGGCGTCCAGGTTGCTCAGGGGCTCGTCGAACAGGATGACCTTGGGCTCGCCCACCAGGGCGCGGGCGAGCGCGACGCGCTGCTGCTGGCCGCCGGAAAGCTTGGTGGCCGGCCGTTTCTCGAATCCTTCCAGCCGCACGAAGCGCAGCGTCTTCTCGACCCTCTGGCGGATGACGTCGGCGGGCAGCTTCCGGACCTGCAACGGGTAGGCCACGTTGTCGAACACGTTCATGTGCGGCCAGATCGCGTAGGTCTGGAACACCATGCCCAGTCCCCGCTTCTCGGGCGGGACGGCGATGCCCTTCTCCCGCGACCACACCACCTCGTCGCCGATCCGGATCTCCCCGGAGTCCGGCGTCTCGAGGCCGACGATGCAGCGCAGCAGCGTGGTCTTGCCGCAACCGCTCGGGCCGAGGAGCGTGAAGATCTGGTTGGCTGGGATGGTCAGATCCACGTCGTCGAGGGCCACGATGGTCTTGCCCTCGGAAAAGTAACGCTTGCTGACGCCCTGGGTCCGAATTTCCATTGTGTTTGTCCGGAAACGCCGCCGGGCCGGAAAGAGGGCCGGACCCGGGCGATCCGCGAGATTACCTGAGGAACAGCGCAATGTATCGTTTCCGGCGCCAGACAGCCAACCGCCCGGCCTGCCGGGGCCGGGCGGCGGTTGCTCGCGTTCGGAACGGCGTTACTTGACGGCGAAGATCTTCTTGAACTCGGCGCCCCACTTCTGGATTTCCTCGTCGGGCAGCTCGCGGATCGCGATGACCTTGGCCTTGCTGATCCCGTCGATTGGGGGATGGACCCCGGGCGCGAGCACGTACTCGCCGACGTCCTTGGCGAGCATTTCCATGGATTTCTTCGAGAGCCAGTAGTCCACGAAGAGCCGCGCGGCGTTGGGGTGAGGCGCCTTCGAGGCCACGCCGATCGCCCGCGGAGTGCCCAGCATCGGCTGGCTGACCCGCGCCCAGTCGAGCGGGGCCGGGGCCTTGGTGACGATGTACTTGGGCATGGAAATACCGATCGGTTTCTCGCCGCTCTCGATCGGCGCCGGGGTGGGCCCCAGGGAAGCCACGAACATCGGCCGGTTGGCGGCCAATCCCGCCAGGAACTTCCGCCACGCCGCCTCGGACTTGAACACGTGCTCTCTCAGCCCGACCAGCCAGCCGATGGTCGTGGCGTGGTTGGTCGGATTCGGCATGACAATCTTGTCGCGCCACTTGGGATCGGCCAGGTCCTCGTAGCGCTTCGGCGCATCCGCGCTCTTGACGATTTCCTTGTTGTAGATCACGGCGATGTATTCGATCCCGAACAGCTGGATGCGGTCGTCCTTCCGCGTCCACGCTGGATAACCCGCGGCCGCCGGCGAGCGGTACGAGGCCAGCATGCCCTTGCCCTTGAGCAGCTCCAGCACCGGCAGCGGGCCCTGGACCACGTCCGCCATGAACTTGCCGGCCTCGAACTCGGTGATGGCCGTCGCCACGAATTTCGTGGTCGAAATCCGGGTGTATTCGGCCTTCACCCCGGTGTCAGTGGAGAAAGCCTTGATGATCGGCTCGACCGCGGTGATGTTGGCGTAGAACGACGCCTTGCCTTCGCTCTTGGCCCGCTTGAGCAGGTCCTGGTCGGCGGCGTGGGCGGCCGCGGACGCGAACAGGACGACGAATGCGACGAGCAGCCTTTTCATGAGCATCTCCTTTTCTTGTGGCGCCGCGGGTCAGCCCGGCATGAAAAACGGCCCAACGGCGATGGCGAATCTACGCCGGAAAGCCTACTGCAGCCGACAGCGGGCAGCTTGATTTAGATCAACCCCGCGAGCACCCCGCGGGTCCGCCATGCGGAATGCGCGCGCGGCGCCCGTCATCAGGAAGAAGGGAATGCAGCCCGCTTGAACAGGGATGAGGGATGAGGGATGAGGGATAAGGGATGAGGGCTGAAGGCTGAAGTAAAAACTGCTGTGCAGTGTTAGTTCCGCCTTCCGCCTTCCGCCTTCCGCCTTCCCGCTTCAGGCGGCCTTCTTGCGATTGGCCTCCAGCCGCGCGTCGATCAGGGCTACGGTCTCGTCGACCACCTTGGACTGCATGCCCTTCTGCGCGGCGATCAGCTTCACGAGGCGATCCACCCGCTCGATGTTGGGCGCGCCGCCGAACAGCGCGCGCGCGGCGGACGACGGGCTTTGCAGCGACAGCGCCGCGTTGGCGTACTTGTCGAACGGCACCATGTCCTTCTCGGACGCGCCCAGCGATACGCACAGCTGGATCACCCAGTTGTAGGCCGTGCGCGAGGCTTCGATGTCGCCGTGCACGGTGTCCTTGATGGAGCGCATGCCGTCCCTGGTCACGCAGCGATAGTTGCCCGCGACCAGCATCGGCCACTTCGCCAGCGGCACGAACACGGAGTCGTGCACCTTGAGCTTCACCGGCAGCTCGATCTTGCCGTCGCCGGCGTCGAACCGCACCGCTTCGATGTCCGCCTCGAGCTGGCGCAGGATGGCGGTGTGGGCGTCCGAATCGAAACGCGCCGCCTTGAAGTTGGTCGGCAGCCGCACTTGCAGCACGTTGACCTTTTCCTCGGGCGGGCGGAACGCCTGCGGGTCCGGGCTGCACAGCGTCATCAGCCTGGGATCGAAGCTGTCCCACACCGTGGGATCCGTATAGGCGGGCCGGCAGGCATCCACGTTGAGGCCCGGAACGCGCTTCAGGTAAGTGAGCGGCGGCATGTTCATGATCGACATGCACGGCACCTTCGCCTTGGCCACCGCGTCCATCAACTCGCGCACGCCGGGCGAGCGGTACTGGGGCTCCATCATGGCGAGCGCGACGAGATCGTAGTCGGCCGGTTTGACGGCCGCCGGACCGTCGGCGGACAGCTTGCCCGGCAGCTTGCGCGAATCGATCTCGACCAGTCCCTCGCGGCCCTTGACCGGCAGGCGCACGCGGATGCCTTCCTTGTTGATCAGCTCCGCCTCGGCAGGCAGGCACACCAGCTTCAGCGTATGGCCTGCGAACAGCAGCTTGGACGCCAGCAGCGAGCCGTACGAGGCGCCCAGGATCAGAATTTTGCGGGGATTTCCCATGACGCACCTTCTCCTTTTTTTGCGAATCGAATCGTGACGGAACCGCCATTCCGCACTGCGGAAACGGTTCCCGCAAACGAGCCAGAGTCCGCGATGCTAGTCCATTAAGCGGTCCCGGCGCAATCCCGCGTGGCAGCGCCCAATACCAGCCCCGTGAGCGCGGGGCGTGGGCCGGCCCGCCCGGGCAGCGTGAGTCGTGAGTAGGACGCTTCTCAAAAATACTGCAAGCCAAGATCAGACTGGACAGGGTTAACATGATTCACATGATTTTTCAGTTCTTGATTTCGTTAATCCTGTAAATCCTGTCCATTAGAATGCCCGGGATGAAGCGGAACGCGATCGCCGCGGCCCTGTTGCCCCTGCTTCTTCCGGGGGCGCCGGGCGTCCTGGCCGCCGATTTCAACGCCTGCGTCAAAGCGCTGCGCGGCGAGGCGGCGGCGCAAGGCATCACCCGGCGGACGTTCGACGAGGCCATGGCCGGCGTCGAGCCCGACCGCAGCGTGCTCGACGCCATGGACAACCAGCCCGAGTTCACGGCGCCGGTGTGGGACTACCTCGCGGGACTGGTGGACGAGCAGCGCATCGCCGACGGCCGGGCGAGGCTCGCCGAGTGGGCATCGGTGCTGGCGGACGTGGAGCGCAAGTTCGGCGTCGACGGGCCTACCATCACCGCGGTGTGGGGCGTCGAGACGGATTTCGGCCGCAGCATGGGCGGCCGTCCGCTGGTGCGCTCGCTGGCGACGGTCTCGTGCTTCGGCGGGCGGCAGCGGTTGTTCCGCGGCGAGCTGATCGCGGCGCTGCGCATCCTGCAGGACGGCGACGTGGCGGCCGGGGACCTCACCGGCTCCTGGGCCGGGGCGTTCGGCCAGACGCAGTTCATGCCCACCGCGTTCCAGAAATCGGCGGTCGATTTCGACGGCGACGGCCGCCGCGATATCGTCGGCTCGGTCCCCGACGCGCTCGCGTCCACGGCGAATTTCCTGATGCGCGCCGGCTGGACGGACGGCCAGCCCTGGGGCTACGAGGTGCGCCTGCCGGCGAACTACAGCGGCCCGTCCGGGCGCCGCGCCCGGCAGGCCCTCGCCGCATGGAGCCGGCTCGGCATCCGCCAGGCGGACGGAACGGCGCTCGCGGGCAGCGGCCTGGCGGCGCTGCTGCTGCCCGCCGGCGCGGACGGCCCGGCGTTCCTCGTGTTCGGGAATTTCAACGCGCTTATTTCGTACAACGCCTCCGTATCCTACGCGCTCGCGATCGCCCACCTCGCCGACCGGCTGCGCGGCGCCGGGCCGTTCCGGACGCCGTGGCCGACGGACGATCCCGGCCTGTCGCGCGCCGAACGCCGCGAAGTCCAGGAATTGCTGATCGCGCGCGGCTTCGACGTCGGCGAAGCGGATGGGATCATCGGCGCGCGCACGCGCGCCGCCATCAAGGCGTTTCAGGCGTCGGCGGGGTTGCCGGAGGATGGCCGCGCGGGCGGGAAGGTGTTAGCGGCGCTCAGGGCAAGCGCCAGGAACCGGTGACTCGTGACCGGTCTCCCGCGCGGCGCACGGAAGTCCACTCACCACTCACGACTCACGAATCACGCCGTTGCTGACGGCTGACGGCTGACGGCTGGCAGCTGGCAGCTGGCAGCTGAACTTCAGCGCGGCCCGCGCCTCGGGGGGCGCTGGTGAAACTTCCGCGACTGCCTTTGGCCGCGGTGCTGCCCGCCGCCAAGCCTGGGCTGGCCACCGGGTGCGGGGGCGTTCCCGCGCGGGCCTTGCCCCGGGGCGCCCTGCCCCGGAGCTCCCTGGCGGTTTCCGGAAGCGAGCATGATCTCGAGCTCGTTGAGCTCGTCCCATTCGGCATCGGTCCGCTGCCGCTCCGGAATGGCGAGAAGCTCCTGCAGGCGGGCGCGGGGTGAAGGCGGTTGCGATTCGTTCATGGCGCCATTATCTCACGCCGGGAGATCGCGGGTCCGCCTGGCCTGAGAAGCGTGACGCGTGACTGGTGACTCGTGACTGGGCCCCGTGCGACGCGCGGGAGTCCCATCACCTATCACCCGTTGTTTCCTTCCGCCTTCCGTCTTCCGCCTTCGCCCTGCCCCGCTTCCCCTCCGTAACGCGCTATCATTCGCGGGTAAGCCTCAGGCACCGACTCCAACCCACGATCTGGCCCGCGGCGCGAAGCCGCACCGGCCGCCCCGCTACACTAAGGAGAGCCACATGGATACCCCTGAGCGCAAGTCCGTCAAGACCATCACCGGCGCACGCGCGCTGGTCGACGGCTTGCTGCGCGAAGGCGCCGATCACGTCTTCGGCATCCCCGGCACGTAGAACCTGGCGTTCCTCGACGCGTTGGGGGCCCCTGAAATCCGCAGGACGTAAGTGTGATTAGCCGGGAGGCGTATTCCGCTTAAGGATTGGCTGGAGGTCCAGACATCGCCCGGGACAGGGCGCTTACGTCCTCCAGTGCCTCCAGGTGGCGCACCATGGCCACGATAGCGTCGAGTTGTGCGCTGGCCGGCTGCGGGGCCGCGAACCGCGCGCAGCGGCGAAACTTGTCTTCGACCCACGCGAAGTCGAGCGGTCGGTCGGGGTTGCCTTTGATTACATCGGTGCGCCCAGTGAGCGTGCGACCGTCGCGGGTGCGGATCTCGACCACTACGGGCGTCAATCCGGGGCCGACCGGAGTTTGATCCTGCACGACCCGCACGCGTTGCGCGAGCGCCAGCACGCGCGCGTCCGAGCGGATATTCGCTTCCACGAAGTCATCCAGAAACAATCCGCGCCGCGCGATGGCCACGGCAATCGTATATGGGGTGCTGAACTGCGCTTCGACCTGCGAAATTCGATTCCCGTCGAAGGGAGCGCCGCACGTGCGCATGACCAGGAAAGTCACGTGCACCGTTACCTGGTCGATGTCATCAGGTCCCAGGTCGTGGGCATTCACGATAGCGAGCGCCGCGTCGATGCAGCCGTGCGTTGGACGCGCGCTCGGATACGGCTTGATGCTGAGCTCGGCGCCCAGCCAGCGCTCACCGAGCGCCTCCAGCACGCGGTCACGGTCGAACTTGCCGCCAAAATACAAGTTCGCCATGCCGACCGTGCCCTCGAAGATATTGCGCGCGCCCGTGATCCCGATGTCAACGAAATCACACGATTGCACCCCCGCGCGGGCGGCAAATCCAAGCTGCATGCGTTTGACCATCGCGCGATCGATATTGCATTGGCGGTTACCCGCGGCCTGGCTGTAACAGATTCCAAGCGCATCGTGTGTTTGGCGGGCGTCGAACTGCCGTATTTTGGCACTCGCCGCCGCAGCGCCGAAATAGCCGAAAACAGCAGCCGGTGTCCAAGGCGTCGACTCCGCCAGCCCGAGACCAAGACGGCACATGAGGTCAACCCCGACCGCGACCGCTTCGATAACGCGCTGGCCGCTGACCGGGCCACAACGCTCTGCCGTCGCGAACGCGGCAGGCACCACCGATGCATTGGCATGGACAGTCGTCGCATCATGCGTGTCATCGAACTCGATGGCGTGGGCGAACATGCTGTTGACGAGCGCCGCATTGGCAGCCGGCAAACGGTTTCCACGCACCCACAGGGTGCTCTGCGGCCTGCCGCCTTCTTCGGAAATCAGGCGTGCGACGACCTCGCATCCAGGGGCGGACGATCCGGCCAGGCTTGTGCCGAGAGTGTCCAGGATGAATTTCTTGGTGATTTCAACGACGTTCTCGGGCAAGTCGGCATAGCGCGTGTGCGCGACATGGTGCGCAAGTTCGCCTGCAAGATCGCCACGACGCGGATCGATATCAGTCATAAACGATTGCTGGATTCAGTGGCCACAACTTCTTGTCGCGCTGTCAGGTCAGCATTGATCGGAACAGCAGCAATCCGCCGCCGTTCGTAAGGCATGAAGTGACATTTTGAACTCGAATTGGGTTAAAGAAATTTACCATACCGAGCAGGCGACGCCACGAGTATTTTCCCGACATGGTTAGCTGTCGTCCATTAAGCGAACCTTCCGCTCATCGTCTCTTCCGCGTTAATATCATGCGTCAAGAGATGAACGCTTCACGACGAGGAGGCTTGGAACCAATGGTTTCGAAACTCACGCGCACAGATGTTTTCTCTGGCGAAAGCAGTCGCCTGGTCGCACGCATCATGGTCACGGTGGGATTCTCGCTGCTGGTTGCCGCGCAGGCAGTGCAGGCACAGGATTATCCGACCCGACCTGTCAGGTTGATCGCGCCGTTCTCGGCGGGCGGCGGTGCGGACTCCGTAGCGCGACTTATTGCCGAGAGGCTTTCCGAATCGTTGGGCAAGCAGGTCATCGTGGACAATCGGCCCGGTGCTTCCAACATCATCGGTACGGACATCGCCGCGAAAGCGCAGCCCGACGGCTACACAATACTCCTGGTGATAAACAACCACGTCACCAATGCCAGCCTTTTCCCGAAGCTGCCTTACGATACCGAAAGGGATTTCACCCCGATAACACTCATAGGATTAAATCCCTTCATCCTGGTCGTTCACCCGTCGCTGCCGGCCCGATCCGTGCAGGACCTGATCACGCTGGCGCGGGCGAAACCCGGCGCGCTCAACTTCGCATCCGCCGGAAACGGCACCGCGGCGCACCTCGCGGCGGAGCTATTCAACGTGAAGGCGAAGGTAAAGATGACCCACATTCCCTACAAAGGGATCTCGCAAGCGGTCATCGACGTTGTGTCGGGCGTCGTCCAGGTCATTTTCCCGAGCCCGGCCTCGGCAATCTCCCAGGTGAAGGCGGGCCGCCTGAGGCTGCTAGCGGTGACGACCCGCGAGCGACTGCGGTCGATGCCCGACGTTCCGACGATCGGGGAGAGTGGCGTTCCGGGCTACGAGTTCAGCAATTGGTGGGGACTGCTGGCGCCCCGCGGGACGCCGAGGAGCGTCGTGCTACGCCTGAACCGAGAGGTCAAACACGCGCTGCAGCAGCAGGGCGTCCAGGCGCGGCTGAGCGCCCTGAGTGGCGAGCCAGTCGGCAGCAGCCCTGAGTACTTCCGCGATTACCTAAAGGCGGAGACCGCGAAGTACGCCCAACTGATCAAGGACATCGGCCTTAAGCCCCACTAAGCCCGGCTGGGAACCTGAAGCTCCAGCGTGGATACGACAACAGAGCGCCTGGTCGGCTACACGACCAGTTTTTGCGAATCCCACCTGACGGAATCGGCCAGGGCCAAGACCACCGATCTGCTGGTGGACAGCATGGCCTGCGCCGTCGTGGGTGCTGGCTCGGAACCGGCAGCCATAGTCGCCAGGATCGCGAAAAGCGTGCAAGCCTCGCCGAGCGCCACCGTGTTCGGCTTCGGTATCCGGACCTCCCCCGACCTCGCCGCGCTGGCAAATTCCATGATGGTCCGGACGTATGACTACAACGATGCGTACTTCGGCCACCCGAGCGACATGATCCCGGGCGTGCTCGCTGCGGGCGAAATCGCCCACGCATCCGGCCTGCAGGTGATGACCGCCGTCGCCCTGGCGTACGAGATCTACGGCGCGTTCGAGCGCAGCTGCCAGCGCGTCAAGGCCGGCTTCGATCAGGGGACGTTCATGAACATCGGCGTCGCCCTGGCCGCGGGTAAGCTGTGGAAGCTGACGCCAGCGCAGCTCTCCGACGCGGCCTCGCTCGCGCTGGTGCCAAACCTGCCTCTCGGTGTCAGCCGCTGGGGTGAACTATCGATGATGAAGGGCTGCGCGACTGCCTTCTCGGTCCGAAACGGCCTGTTCGCGGCGATGCTGGCGAAGGAAGGTTTTACCTCGGCTCCCGAGCCTTTCGAAGGTATCTACGGCCTGCACCACGTCACCGGGGCATTCGACCTGCGCCTGCCGCTCGAGAAAGACTGGCGCGTAGTCGAGATGGCGTACATAAAACCGATACCGGCGGAGAACAACACGATAGGACTCACCGAGCTGGCGCCCAGGATCCGGGAATGGTCGCCGATCGAGGAGATCGCGTCCATCGACATTGAAATGGCCGGGGGCTACGAGGTCCACCTCGGGGACGAGCCCAAGTACGATCCCAGAACGCGCGAGACCGCCGATCACAGCTTTCCCTATATCCTGGCGCGCGCGCTCGTCGACGGCGGCATTACACTCGACTCCTACACGCCGGAGCGCATCGCAGACCCGTCAATACGTCCCCTCATGCGCAAGATCCGCGTTCATGGCAGCGACGAGCTGCGGCGGATCATGAGCGCGTCAAGGGGGCCGGAAGCCAAGCCGGCGAAAATCCGCGTGCGGACCACCACCGGCCGCGAGTTCGCCGAAGAGATCATGGGACACAGCGGCCATCCGGACCGGCCGCAGAGCATGCGCCGCGATGCCATCAACGCCAAGCTCGATCTTTGCGCGCAGGCGGTGCGGATGCATCCCGAGCGGCGGGAGAAGATTCGCGAAGCCTGGTGGAACATCGTGAAAGCAGCCGACATCGGTGCGCCCATCGGGACGATGGCCGCCTTCCTTTCACCGGACTGACGCGGACTGACCGGCCAGCTGAGCCTGGCCCCCGCCCCTTGCCTGGACTTCCTAGGTCGCGGTCTTGGTGAACCGGACCGTCACTGCGCGCGCCGCGAAATTAAACCCGGGACAAACCACTATTTCCCCCGGCCCTAGTACTTTCGATGGGCCAGGTTATTGGAGCTTGACGCCAGCCTCTTGTATCACCTTGCGCCATTTTGGAACCTCACGTGCCAGCTGTTTACGAAGGTCATCTTGCGTCCCAAGCAGCGGCGTCGCGCCAAATGTCAGCAGGCGCTCCCGGACTTCCGGTTCATTGAGGATTGACACGATCTCCCTATTCAACTTGCCGATGATTCGAGCCGGGGTTTTTACCGTACCATACATGCTGAACCAGCCGCTCGCGTCAAAGCCCGTCATGCCGGATTCGTCAAAGGACGGAACATCCGGAAGGATTGGCGTGCGCTTCGCCGTTGTTACAGCGAGCGGGTATAGCGAGCCCTTGCGTATGTAGGGCGCGAGCAGGACCACATTGTCCATTGCTACCTCCAGACGTCCCGCGAGGGCGTCTACCAGCATGTCGCTGCTTCCTTTGTACGGAACGTACGTCATGTTGATTCCGGCCATGCGCTTGAAGATTTCACCGCTCAAGTGCTGTACCGTGCCAGCGGCGCCGGCGCCATGCGAGATCTTCCCGCTGTTCGCCTTGGCGTACTTGATCAGCCCGGCAACTGTCTTTACGCCGATCGAGGGATGGGCCACCATGACATATGGCGTCGCTGCCACGAGCGCGACGGGCTCGAGATCCCGCTGTACGTCAAACTTCGCCTGGGTGTAAAGACTGCCGACGATGCTAATTGACGCACCCGCCAGCATCAGCGTGTAGCCATTCGGTTGCGATTGACCAACCAGCCGGGCGGCAATGATACCGCTGGCGCCTGACCGATTGTCCACCACTACCTGCTGCCCCAGCCGGGCAGTAAGTCGCCCTGCCACGAGCCGCGCAATCAAATCCGTGCTGCCTCCCGGAGAGACGCCAACTATCAATCTTATGGGCCGGGATGGATAACCCTGTTCCTGGGCCATTGCTGATACAGCTGTGATCGCCAGCATAGCGGCACCCGCCGCGGTCAACATGCGAAGAGTTGCCATCTCTTTCCTCCTTGTTCGTCCAGCAATGACAAAGATACTATTGGGGTCAATGACGCACGGCATCTGCAAAGCTAACCGTCCCTTTTGAGCAGGGCGGCAATCGCATCACCGGGGACCTTGATTTCTACGCCCGCACGCTCGTTTTGAAGCAACATCGCGGAGCGCGAATCGCGCTTAGCCCACCCGCGATTGACAGCCTCTGTCATTTCCGCATGCGCGAGGTTCGCTACTCGCATTGGGACGCCCAATTCACGCCCAAGCTCCGTTGCGAGCGCGATATCCTTTTGCGCCAGGTCCAGCGCAAAGTCAGCCGGTTCAAAAACGCCCTGAAGATACTGCTTGCCCAGCCGGTCGAATGTACGCAGCCTTCCAGTTGAACTTTGACGAACCGCACCCCATAAGGCCAACGGGTCAACGCCGGCTTTCACGCCAAGTGAGAAAACTTCCGCAAGCGCGGTTTGAATGGCATAGCCTGCGCAGTTATTGACGAGCTTCGCGATGGAACCCGCGCCGATCGGGCCGATATACAGGACTTCGCTGCTGATACCGTCAAGCAATGGGCGGTAACGGTTGAATGCCGTCTCGTCGCCGCCAACCCATACTGCAAGCAGCTTCCGCGGCGTTGGCGAAGGCGCGCCACCGCTTATCGGCGCGTCAAATACCTGAATGCCTTTCGAGCCGAAACGCGTGTGCAGCTTGCGTATCAAAGTGGGTGAGTTGGTGGAAAGATCGAACCATGCTGTGCCCGGTCGCATGCCTTCGATGAGCTGATCTGCAACCGACTCGACCTCGCGCGGCCCTGGCAATGACGTAAACACCACCTCGGAATTTTCGGCTGCTTCGCGTGGACTGTCTGCCCATGTGGCGCCTGCCTGCAAATGTCGCGATGCCGCGTCCCGCCGCAGATCGTTTACTACCAGTTCGTGTCCCGCGGCACGCACGACAAGCGCTACTCGTCCCCCCATCGTGCCCAAGCCTATGAAACCTACGCGCATATGCAGTTGCCTCCATAATCAGACTAGTCATTCGGTGGACTGACGGACGACAGACAGGTGATATCCGGTCGCCGATTGTCAGCCCTCACGCCCGACGGCGCTAAGTCGCCGTTTTGGTAAATCGCACGGTAACCGCCCGCGCGGCAAAATCGGTCACGACGTTGACCAGCGCCGGCTTGCCGTTCTTGATCGCGTTCTTCGCCCGCTCCAGCGCCGGGCGGATGTCTTCCGGCTTCTCGACCTGCTCGCCGTGGCAGCCCAGGCTCTGTGCGAACAGGTCGAAGCGCGTGTAGCCGAGGTCGCGCCCCGGCTTCTCGCGCCTGGGATCGGCGGTCCAGCCGCCGTTCAGGCTGATGACGACGATCACCGGGATGTTGTGGCGCGCGGCCGTGTCGAACTCCATCGCGTTCAGGCCGAACGAGCCGTCGCCGTGCAGCACGACGACCTGCTTGTCGGGCCGAGCCACCTTGGCCCCGACCCCCATCGGCATGCCGACGCCCATGGTGCCGAACGTGCCGGAATTGATACGGTGCCGGGGAAAGTACGTCGGGATGGACTGGCGCCCGTAGTTGAGGATCTCCTGCCCGTCCACCACCAGGATCGCGTCGCGGTCCAGAAAATCACGCACTTCCTTGCACAGCCGCAGCGGGTGGATCGGCGTCTTGTCCGTGGACATGGCCTTTTCCTGCTCGAAGCGCTTCGACTCCTCGATCGCAGCGAGATGGCCGCGCCAGTCCGCGAACCGGCCGGCATCGACCCGCTTCCCGCCCGTCGCGAGCATCTGGCGCATCACGGTCCCGGCGTCGCCGACGATGCCGACGTCCAGGCGCGGGCTCGCGCCGACCTCGGCCGGGTCGATGTCGATGCGCACGACTTTCGCCGTGCCCGACATGCGGGGCGGCTTCAACTGGCCGAACACGTAGTTCAGCCGGGTGCCGACGACGAGAAACAGGTCCGCTTCCTTCATCGCCGTCGAGCGCGCGTTGAGGAACGCATGCGGGTGGTCTTCCGGCAGCACCCCGCGGCCCTGCGGGGTGGTATAGATCGGCATGCCGGTGGCTTCCACCCACTTCCGCAGCGCATCGGCGCCGTCGGACCACAGCACGCCGCTGCCCGACAGCACGACCGGCCGGCTGGACTTCTCGATCAGCTTCAGCGCTTCCTCGATGAGCGCAGGGTCACCCTGCGGCTTGCTCCGCGCGAGCGTCCGAGAAAGGTCCGGCCACGTCACCGAGGATTCCTCGACCTCGCCGTAGAGCACGTCGGACGGCAGGTCGAGGTACACCGGCCCCGGCTTGCCGGCGATCGAGCGCCGGAAAGCCGTGTCGATCATCTCCGGTATGCGGTGGGTTTCGTAAACGCGCTCCGCCCACTTGGTGACGGGCTTCATGATCGCAACCTGGTCGATTTCCTGGAACGTGCCGGTGCCGAATTCCTTGATCGGGCTCGCGCCGCCGAATGCGACGACCGGGCTGCAGTCGATCAGCGCGTGCGCAATCCCGGTGGTCAGGTTGATGGTGCCGGGACCGGAGGTCCCCAGGCACAGCCCGGGCTTGTTGGTCACCCGCGCGTAGGCGTGCGCCGACATGGCCGCCGCCTGCTCGTGGCGCACGTCGATGCCGCGCACGCCCTTCTTCATGGCGCTGGTCAGCGCGTCGTTGATAGGCCCGCCCATGATGAAGAACATCGTGTCCACGCCGATGCGCTTCAAAGTTTCGCCGACGAGCGCGTTGCCGCTGATGGTTGCCATATCGAATCCTCCTGGTTGCCGGCCTGGTGAGCGGCCGTTGCAGTTGGGCTGAAACGGCTCCTGGCGCAGGGGTGCGTGAGGGGAATATCCCCTCATTCATTTCTCAGTCGCGGGTGCCTTTCTTCAGCGGGGTTTCCTTGATGTACTCCTGGATCTCCGCCTCGCTCATGCCCAGCCACTCGGACAGCAGCTCCGCGGTGTGCTGGCCCAGCAGCGGCGCGGTCTTCACCGGCACGTGCGAGTCGGACATCTTCACCGGCCAC
Source organism: Betaproteobacteria bacterium (assembly GCA_016192825.1). GTDB lineage: Bacteria > Pseudomonadota > Gammaproteobacteria > Burkholderiales > SG8-41 > SG8-41. Next base: position 106,690 of record JACPTK010000099.1, read on the forward strand.
CCCGGGATGTGGAACTTGCCGCGTGTCGGATGCTCGATCTCCTCGAACATGCCGCGCTTGCGGAGGTGCGGGTCGTTCATCAACTCCTGCGTGTCGAACACCGCCCCCGCCGGCACCCCCGCATTCTGCATCTTTTCCATGGCCTCCTGCTTGGTGAACTGGGCGCACCAGTCGCCGACCAGCTTGTCGACGACCACGGCGTTCCGGACGCGCAGCTTGGGCGTCGCGAATCGCGGGTCGTCCTTGAGATCCTCGCGCCCCATGAGAGTGAGCAGGCGCTGCCAGTGCCAGTTGCCGGCGCGCGTGGAATAGACCATGAGCCAGTCATTGGGGCCGCCCGGCTTGCACTTGTACAGCTCGCTGGGCGCGGCCGCGCCCAGCGAGCTCTGGTTGCCGGTGCGCTCGACCGGCTTGCCATTCATCAGTTGCCCGGCGAAGCAGATGCGGTTGAAGTTGATCACCGAGTCCTGCATCGTCACCTCGACGCGCTGGCCGCGGCCGGTGCGGTGGCGCTGGTTGAGCGCGGCGAGGATGCCGATCAGGCAGTGCAGCCCCGCGCCGGTGTCGCCGACGTGCGGCCCCGGCCGCAGCGGCGGGCCGCCCGCCTCACCGGTGATGGCATAAGCGCCGCCCACCGCCTGCGCGATCATGTCGAAGCTGAGGTACTTGCCGTAGGGGCCGTCGGGCGCGAAGCCCTTTATCTGGGCGTAGACGAGGCGCGGGTTGATCTTCTTCACATCCTCGTAGCCGAGCCCCAACCTCTCGATGCCGCCGGGCGACATGTTCTCGATCATGACGTCGGCCTTCTCGAGCAGCTTCGTCAGCACCGCCTTGCCGCGCGGCGACTTGAGGTCGCACACCATGCTGCGCTTGTTGGCGTTCATGATGACGAAGTAGTAGGAATCGAGATCGCCGCGCTCGGTGGAGGCGAAGCGCCCGTTCTCCCCGCCTTGCGGCTCGACCTTGCAGATTTCGGCGCCGAGCCACGCCAGCGACTCGGTGCAGGACGTGCCGGCCTCATACTGGGTCAGGTCGACGACCTTCACCCCGGCCAGCGCGGTATTTGTGTTCGTGTTGCTCGACTGATTCATCCCTCTTTTCCTTTAATGAAGTGCTTCCGTTTGTGCGCCGGGCGGGATGAGCACGTTCCGCCCGCGAGACGCATCGATTCGGTCCGGGCGCGAATCGTGCCAGTGCCGGATCCCCCAACACCGACACCATGGCATCGCGTCAGCGTCGCCGATTCGACATCGCGTTGCCCGGCGCGGCGCCTTGTCCCGACCGAATGGCGCGGGGATCCGGTTCGCCCCTTTCAACGACCGTGCCCGCGGCCCCGGCTGCAGGGTCCGCTCCGATACCGTAGCAGCCTGTCGGAATTCCAAGTCCGACAGGCTGCTAGTGCAGGTAATTGGCCCGCCACTTTCTGTAATTATCCTCGCCCAGCAGGCGGCTCATCTCTTCCGGGGTAGCGATTTTGGACTTGAGATCCTCCGGCGCGCCGCCGGCGTAGAGATGGGCGTAGGTATCGCGCAACGCCTTGACCGACGCGGCAACGGCCGGATGACCCTGCAGGCAGAACCGCACGCCGCGCGCAGAAAGCTCTTCGCGCTTCACGCCCGGCATGGTGCCCATTATGATCGGCAGTCGGACCTCGGCGCGTATCGCGTCCAGGTCCTCCAGTTTTTTCATCCCGACGATGAACAGCGCGTCCACCCCGGTCGCGGCGTAGGCCTTGGCGCGCGCGACGGCGCTTGCCGTTTTCTCGGACTTGAGCGAAGCCGAGCGGGCCACGACGAGCAGGGCCGGATCCCGCCGGGCGGCCACCGCAGCGCGCAGCTTGCCCGCCATCTCGTCCACCGACACGAGTTCGGTCGCGCTCTCGGACCCAAATCGCGCGGGCATGATCACGTCCTCGATCGCGACGCCGGATACGCCCGCATGTTCGAGCTCCTCGACCGTGCGCATTACGTTGAGCGCGTTGCCGTACCCGTTGTCCGCATCCACGAAGACGCTAAGGTTGCTCGCGCGCGTGATGCGGCGAAGCTGATCCGAGAACTCGGTGAGCGAGTGCAGCGCGAGGTCGGGCGCCGCCAGCATCGTCGCCGCGCACACTGACCCGGAAAGTATTCCCACTTCGTAGCCCACGGATTCCGCGACGCGGGCCGACAGCGCGTCGAATACCGTGGCTGGGGAAACGCATCGGGGTCCGTTGAGGATTGCGCGAAAGCGCTGTCGCTTCTCGGTCGGCGTCATCGGCAGTGTCCTCCGTAGTCGGCGGATCGCGTCATGCGCGTGCGCCTACAACGTCGTTTCGACGACCACTTCCGCACCGTCGACGCGGAACTTGTGCGGATGCTGATCGGATACCCATTCCGTGAACTTGAGCACCTCCGCGAACTTCGGATCATCCGGGGAAACCACGTACGGCTGTGCGCGGTGGTTGATGTAAGCCGGCAGAAAGGATACGCGCTCCACCCCCTTCTTTCCGATAACCGCCTTGGGCAGCATTGTCATCCGGCAGTGGGTCGGGAAGTAATAACGGCCGTTCGGTGGCAGGCATTCCTCGTCTATGGGCAGCCAGATCAGGTTCCAGTCATAGGTCGAGCGCGCGGTCTTGGGGGCGCCGGTCGTCATCAGGTTGCCTACGCTGTAGAAGCACACCTTGCCCTTGTAGACTTCCACGGCCTTGATGGAGTGCGCGTGGTGCCCGATGATCAGGTCGGCTCCGGCGTCGATCGCCACATGCGCGATGGGCGGCTGATAGGTGCAGATGGTCTTGGGGACAAGGCGCAGGCCCCAGTGGATCGACAAAACCACAACGTCGGCATGCTGTTTGGCATTGCGCACGTCCTCCTGCATCGCCTTCACGTCTTCCTCGTACGGCACGGTAACGATGCGTGGCGGCGTGCCCGGCTGAAACTCCTCCGGCAGATAGTGAGTATGCGCGCGCAGCGGCGCGATGCCAGCCTTGCCCTTTGCCGCGGCCTGGCCGTCGCGCAACACCGAGCAGTAGGCGAGAAATGCGATCTTGATGCCATTGCGCTCGATGATCGCGGGCTTGCGCGCCTCGTCCGCGTCCTTGCCGCCGCCGATCACAAGCTTGCCCTTGCCGCGAAACAGGTCGACCGTGTCCAGCATGGCCTCCGGGCCCCAGTCCATCGCGTGATTGCTCGCCACGGAAACGATATCGATACCGGCGGCATCCCAAACGCCGGCCATCCTCGGATGCAGACGGCTGTGCTGCCCGGTCGGCCCAGTGGAGTACTGGGGCATCCACCCGCGCTCCGAGTAAGTGCGCTCGCACTGCCCAAGACGGATATCCGCCTGTTTCAGCACCGGGGTGATTAATGCCGCGAACTCTTCCGTCGGCTCGTACACGGGTCCGATGTCCCCGCCGCTCATCAACGTTACGGTCTGCTTTTCGGCCATATCCTTACCTTTTAACTTTGGTCCGCGCGCTTCACTTGACCTGCAATTTAATCTGCCGGACCAGATCCGAGAACCGCTTGATCTCCTGGCGCAGCCTTTCGCCAAACTGCGCGGGTGTGCTCGCGGCCGGCTCCGCGGCCTGAGCTGCGAGTTGGTCGCGCAGGTCTTTTTGCTGAAGGGATGTAAGCACGGCACCGTTTAGTCGAGCGATGATCGTTCCCGGTACCGCCCGCGGCGCCAGCAGCCCGTACCAGGAGCTGAATTCATAGCCGGCGACCCCGCTCTCGCGCAGAGTAGGAATGTCCGGGAGGGCGTTCGAACGTTGAGCTGTCGTGACCGCCATCGCCCGCACTCTGCCTGCCTTCACCTGTGGCAGCGCGGTTATCGGGCTGAGAATCATGGCCTGGGTCGTCCCGGCAACCGTATCGATGAGCGCCTGTGAAATTCCCTTGTACGGTATGTGCACAATATCGATGCCCGTGCCCACCCGGAACATTTCCATGGCGAGATGCGCCGCGGTGCCGGTACCGGCCGAAGCGTAGTTGATCTGTCCCGGCTTGGCCTTCGCAACAGCGACCAGCTCTCGCACGGATTTGACGGGAAGCGACGGGTGCACGATCAACATGAATGGCGTCGTTGCGATCATCGAAATCGGCGCGAAATCCTTGATCGGGTCGTACGGCAGCTTGCGGAACAACCCGGCGTTGATCGCGTGGACGGTGTTCGCGATCATGAACGTGTAGCCATCCGGCGCGGCGCGAGCCGTTAGTTCCGTGCCAATGATGTTGCTCGCTCCCGGCCGATTGTCCACGATCACCTGCCGCGACAGCGTGTCCGACATCTTCTGTGCGACCATGCGCGCGACCGTGTCGGCGCCGCCGCCCGCGGAGAACGGGGCGATCATCCGCAGCGGCCTGACGGGAAATGTCTCGGCAGCGTGGCCGGCGACCGGGCTGAGCAGGTGGACCGCTAGGAACAGGGCACCTGCCGCGTGCCGCGCAGTCCCCTTCATTGCGGTCGCGCGGCTCATTTCGCCAACCCGAGGCCGGTCAGCACGACCTTTAGCTCGTCGTACTGACGCTTGTATTCATCCGCGCTGGGCCCGGAACGCATGAAATTTTCGACCCACAGGTTCTTCTCGATCTCACGCTTCCATTCCTCGGTTGCCACCAGCTTCTCGAGCGCCGCCTCCCAGAAACGCACCTGGTCGGCGGGCGTGCCGCGCGGCGCGGCGACGCCACGCCAGTTATTCCCGATGGCGTCCGCACCCAATTCGCGCCAGGTCGGCACGCCGGCTAGAGGGCCCGCCAGCCGGGCCGGTGCGGCCACCGCGACGACGCGCATCTTCCCGCCCTTGGCGAGCCGGACGAGGTTGGACGCCGTGGTGGCGATGAAATCGACGTGCCCGCCCAGCGTCGCGGTCACGGCCTCGCCTGATGCTTTGAACACCACCACCTTTAGGCGCTTCAGGTCGATGCCGGCGGCCTTCATCAGCATGCCGATCGCGATGTGATTGTGATTGCCCGCGCTGGTCGCGATGGCGGCGCTGTGCGCCGCCGGATCCTGCTTCAGGCGCTCGAGCAGTTCGCGGGCGTCCTTAACCGGCGAATCCGACCTGATGGCGAAACCGACAAACTCGGAAAAGAGTTGTGCAACCGGCACTACGTCGGTATGGGTCGGCTTGTTTACGCCGACGATGTGGTTGGTGAGCAACGTCGGCGACGTCGTGAGCATATAGTGGCTATTGCCGGCATGCTGGTTCAGATACGCGAGTCCGATGCCGCCTCCGCCGCCGGGCTTGTTGATGACGGTCGTCGGCACCGACAGGAGCTGCCGGTTCTGAATGATGGTTTGCATGACGCGTGCCGTGCGGTCCTGCGCGCCCCCGGGGCCGGTGGTGACGATGATCTCGACGTTGCGTTCTGGAGACCAGTCGGCCGCTTGCGTTCCTGGCTGAAATACTGCCAGCGAGAGCAGAACCGCCACGCCTGCCGCGAAGTTGCTTGTCTTGCGTGATTGCGATTTCATGGTTGGACCCTCCTCGGTCAATTGGATTTAAATGACACGAATCGTTTCTGCGTCGCTCCCGGTCAGGAGGCGGCCGGCCGGACCTTCGCGTGCTTCGCCGCGTTCGTTCCGGCCACCTTGCCGAAGACGGCCCCGCTGGTTAGCCCGGAGCCGCCCGGATAGTTGAAGTAGAAGATCCCGCCAACGATCTCTCCCGCCGCGAACAGCCCCGGAATCGCCGCGTTCATCTGGTCAAGCACTTCGGCCTCAGGATTGATTTTGATGCCCCCGAAGGTGAAGGTCACGCCGCAGGTGATGGCGAAGGCCTGGAACGGCGGCGTGTCGAGCTTCCGGGCCCAGTTCGACTTGGGGATCGCAAGGCCGGTGGTGCCGAGCCCGTCCTTGATCGTGGGGTTGAACGGCACGGTGCCGCTCGCGGCGGCGTTGTATTCATTGAGCGTCTTCAGGAGCTGGGCCTGGTCGACGCCTTCCATTTTCGCGACCAGCCCTTCGAGCGTGTCGGCCGTCACCTTGGTGCAATTGCGCCCGCGGTATTCCTCCCGCAGCAGCATCTCGACCTTTGCGTCGTAGATCTGCCAGGCGAACTGTCCTGGCTGCTCGAGCACCACATGGCCGTACTTGGCATAGGTGTAGGGCCGCAGGTCGGCCCCCTCGTCGACGAAGCGCTTGCCCTCCGCGTTGATCATCAGGCCGTACGGGTAGGAATGCCGCTGGAAACTGGTTCTCAGCGCGACTTCCCCGTAATCGGTCGCGTAGCGCTCCCAGCCGACCGCGTGACATCCGGACCAATGCCCGTAGGGCTGCGCGCCCACCTCGATCGCCATCTGGATGCCATCGCCGGTATTGAAGCGGGTGCCGCGCACTTTTGCGAGATCCCAGCCCTTGCCGAGGTAGCGCGTGCGCCATTCGGCATTGGCCTCGAAGCCGCCGCAAGCCAGCACGACTGCGCGCGCATGGTGCGTCTCCGTTTTCCGGCCGCGGATCACTTCGACGCCGTGTATCCCCTCTTCGTCGTGGAGCAGCCGCGTGACGCGGCTGCCGTACGCCACCTGGACGCCTTCGCGCACCGCCGTCGCAAAGAGCGCGTCCACGACGCCGATTCCGCCGCCCGACACCGTGATCGTGAGGCCGCCCCAGAACTTGACACGGCCGTCCAACTTGAACGACTGGCGGCCGTAATAGGGCAGGAAACGCACGCCCTTGCCCCGCATCCAGACCAGCGTATCCAGGCTGTGCCTGACGATGACTTCGCACAGGTCCGGATTCGTCCGGTATTGCGTCACCCGCGCCATGTCATCGAAAAATTGCTCCTCCGAGTAGCTGCCGAAGTCGGTATTGGCGATCTCTTCCGGGGTCAGGTCCGGGACCAGCTTCCGGATATCCTCGACGCCTTGGTACACGGTGCGCCAGTTGCCGCCGGCAAATCCCGAATTGCCGCCGCGCTGGTCTTCGGGGGCCCGCTCGAACAGCTTGACGCTGGCCCCCGTTTCGCGCGCCGCCAGCGCGGCGCACAGCGCCGCGTTGCCGCCGCCCACGACGATCACGTCGACCGCTGATTTCCCGTCCATGCTCTTGCCGTCCGCCACGGCGTGCGCCTATTTCCCGCGCGAGTACGTCGCCGTCCGGTTGAAAGTCGGGTGCTTCCCCCATGCCCCGATGCGCGAGGCCTCCAGCGGCAGGGCCCGCGCGATATCGACGAACAAGTTCAGGTGCGGGCCGTGGTCGCAGATGTAGCGCGTATAGACGTGAGGGTCGTCCGCCTCCAGCATGACCGCGTTGATGTCGATCGCCGCGGCGATCTTCGACGCAACGTCGAAACGATATTCATTGGGATGGCGGCTCTCGGTGATGCCCTCGGATTCGAGCAGGACTTTCCATGCGCCGGCCTCGAGGCAGGCCTTCATGGTCGTCAGGAGCCGGTCCAAGTCCAGGTTAACCTTCTCCTCCGCCGTGATCCCGTAAGCCACGCCGGCCTCGGCGATCGGGTGGATGCCGCGCGCCTTGACCTCCCGCACGAGCTCGCACAGGTCGGACAGGGAAAGGATGACGACCGAGCGGCAGACCTCGAGATACTGGATGCCCATGCCCTGCACCTGGTCGAGAAACCGCTTGACGGTTTCCCGGCCCTGCAGCAATGCATTCTCGAGCAGGGGCCCGCCCAACCCGATCCCCACGTTGAAATCCTTGCAAACCGCGACTTTCTCCGCGATCAGCTTGCGCGTCTGCAGGCGTGGCGCGAAAGCCGCCAGCTTCAAAATGTCGATGTAGTCGGCGCTCGCCTCGAATGCGTCCACGATGGACTTGATGCCGAGCCCCCTGTCGCGGGCGTAGGTGATGCCGCGGTCGCGCGGCTTGCGCGGACGCTCTGTCAACTCGATGGAATCGAACGCCAATTCGTCCATTGCATCCTCCGCCCTAGGAGTTTGTCGGACTTAGGGCCGACAAACTCCTAAATGCAAAACCGCCTGCGCGAAAACGAAAGAAAAAGGCAGTGAAAACCTTTATGTTCAGCCTGCTCGCGTGCCCGTTCGAGGCTAATAAGGGTCGTCATCCCGTATTTCATTCGAAATTCGCAGGCGGTTTTGCTGTGAGCAGCCTGTCGGAATGCCAAGTCCGACAGGCTGCTAGGCGGCACGGTGACCGTTGCCGGAAGCGCCCGCGCCTTCCGGGCGTCCCGCCGGGCGCCGCATCGGCTTATTTGAGCCGAAACGTTAGCGATTCGGGGCCGGCAAATAAAAGAACTATTTATTCTCGGGTATAATTTCTAGTTATCCTGGAACGTAAAATCATGACCCTGCAACAGCTCCGCTACCTGTGCGAGATTGTGCGCCGGGGGCTGCACCTTTCCCAGGCCGCCGATGCGCTCCATACCTCGCAGCCGGGCGTCAGCAAGCAGGTGCAGCTTCTCGAACGCGAGCTCGGTGTGGTGATATTCAACCGCAAGCGCAACCGGCTCCTGGGCCTGACGGCCGTCGGCAGGGACATCCATCGCTACGCCGAGAAGACGCTCCAGGAGGCCGAGAACATCCGCAGCGTCAGCCAGGAGTCGAGGAACGAGCTGACCGGCAACCTGGTGATCGCGACCACGCACACCCAGGCGCGCTATGCGCTGCCCCAGGTCATACGCACGTTCCGCCTGAAATTTCCGCGCATCCTGTTCGAGTTCTGGCTCGGCACGCGCGAGGAAGTCTTCCGGCGCGTCGAGGCGGACCAGGCGGACTTGGCCATCGGCACCGATTGCGGCATGGCATTCGACGGCGTTTCGCTGCTGCCCTACGGGCGCCTGCAGCACAGCGTTGTGACCTGCCCCGGCCACGAACTGCTGCGGCTGCGCGCCCCCACGCTGGACATCGTCGCCCGGTATCCGCTGATCACGCACGCTTTCGACGGAGACGGCCAATGGAAGCTGGCCCGGTTCTTCGAATCCCGCGGCCTCAAGCCCAATATCATCTTCCGCGCCGTGGATGCGGACGTCTGCAAGGCCTACGTGGAGCTCGGTATGGGCATCTCGATCCTGGCGAGCGTCGCCTACGACAAGGCGCGGGACCGGCACTTGCGCGCGATCGGCGCCGATCACCTGTTCGAGCCCGAGACGCTTTTCGTCGGGCTGAACCGGCGGCGCTTTCATCGCCAGTTCGTTTACGATTTCCTCGAGAAGCTTTCGCCCGCCCTCACCCGCGAGAAGACCGAGGAGGCGGCCCGGTAGCCGCGGACACGCGCTGCCCGTCGTGTAACATGCCGGTTTTTGAACGAGAGGCCCGCGGCGCGACCGCTCCAGGCCGTCCGCCGGGGAAAACCAGATGCCCACTGCTTCGCAGGCTCTTTCGGAGTTCGCGCTCGCGCTGCGCTACGAGCAGATTCCCGCCAACGTCATCGAGCGCGCCCGCTCCTGCATCATCGACACGATAGGCGCCGCTTTTTACGGCTCGCGCCTTCCCTGGAGCCGGATCGTCCTGGATTTCGCCCGGATCAACGGCGCCGCAGGAGATGCGGACGTGATCGGCGCCGGTATCAAGCTCCGCCCGCCGTTCGCCGCGATGGTAAACGGTGCCTACGCGCACGCCTTCGAGCTGGACAGCATGTGCCAGCCGAGCGTAGGCGCCCATCCAGGCGCGTCCCTCGGCACGCCCGGGCTGGCCGTGGCACAGACCTTCCGCGCAAGCGGCAAGGACCTTCTCACCGCGTTCGTCGCCGGCTGCGAGGTGATGTATCGAATCGGCGAGGCCGCGCATCACTCGAGCGAGCGCCTGGGGTTTCACGCGCCGGGGCTCCTGGGCGTCTTCGGCGGCGCCGTGACGGCGGGACGGCTCATGGGCCTGGACGCGGGGCGCATGGCCAACGCGCTCGGTATCAGCGGCTCACTTTGCTGCGGGCTGCTGGAGTTCTCGAAGTCGGGCGGCGGCATGGTGAAGCGCTTGCACCAGGGCCGGGCCAGCGAGGGCGCGGTGACCGCCGCAATGCTGGCGCGAGAGGGCTACGCGGGCCCGCCCGCCGTGCTGGAAGGAAAGTTCGGTTTCCTGAACGTGTTCTGCCGCGACGCGGACGTGACGCGCCTGACCGCCGACCTGGGCAAGGAATGGCGCACGCTGAGGACGACCCTCAAGCGCTACGCCTGCCACAGCACCGCCCATGTCGCCGTGACGGCAGCGCTCGAGCTGAAATCGCGCGAGGGCATTTCAGGCGGCGATATCGACTCCATACGCATCGCGGGCAGCGAGAAGCTCGTCAGCCACCACCAGATCAGCGAGCCCACGGACGTGGCCATGGCGCAGTACAGCGCGCCCTTCAGCGTGGCGCTCGCATTTTTCCGCGACCCCCGGGATCCCAGCGTGTTCTCCGACGAGTCCCTGAACGATGCCGCGATACGCGCGTTGTGCCGCAAGGTCACCCTGGAGCACTACGCGGACGGGCCCAGGGACAACAAGCTCGCCAGCCGCGTCATCGTCCGGATGAAGGACGGCCGCGAGCTCAAGCAGGACATGGAGTATTTCCCGGGGATGCCCCAGCGCCCGCTGAATACGGAACAACTCTGGGAAAAATTCAGCCGTTTGACCCCTGCCTTGCCGGGAGAGCGGGCACGCCGCCTCTTCGATCGGCTGCTCGAGCTGGAAAAGTTCGGCGATCTCGGGGAGCTCGACCTGGGCGCCGCATAGCGCCGTGGACTATCCGCGACCGGATTCCTCTCGCCCTGCGCCTATTGGCCCTGTCCTTAGTGGTCTGTCCCCTAAGAACTCGATATCATTCGCGGGTAAGCCTCAGGCACCGACCCCATTCCGCGATCTGGCCCGCGGCGCGAAGCCGCACCGGCCGCCCCGCTACACAAAGGAGTCTCACATGGATACCCCCGAGCGCAAGCCCGTCAAGACTATCACCGGCGCGCGGGCGCTGGTCGACGCCTTGCTGCGCGAAGGCGTCGATCACGTCTTCGGCATCCCCGGCACGCAGAACCTCGCGTTCCTCGACGCGTTGCGCGACACGCCGCAGGTCCGCTTCATCCTGACGCGCCACGAGCAGGGCGCCGCGTTCATGGCCTATGGCTTCGCGCGCGCGCGCAACACGCCCGCGGTGGTCACCGCGACCGAGGGCCCGGGTCTTACGAACATCGTCACCGCGGTCGCCGCCGCGCACAAGGGCAACGTGCCGCTGATCAGCATCTGCGGCGTGCAGGAGAGCGTGATGCGCGAGCGCGACGCCACGCAGGACATGGACCAGATCCCGTTCATGCGCCCGATCACCAAGTGGGCCTACAGCATCCCCCACCCGAACAAGGTGCAGGAGGCCGTGCGCAAGGCCTTCCGCGTGGCGCTCACCGAGCCGCAGGGCCCGACGCACATCGAGGCCTGCAGCGAAGTGCTGCTGGAGCCGGTCGCGCCGGAGCCGGTCGCGCCCGCCGCCTACCGCAACACGGTGCCGCCGGTGTGCGACCCGGCGCAACTCGACGCGGCCTGGGCGCTGATCGCCGGCGCCGGGCGCCCGCTGTTCGTGATCGGCCGCGGCGTCATGAAGGAGAACGCCGTCGCCGCGATGCAGCAGCTCGCCGACAGCACCGGCATCCCGGTCGCCGCGCTCCAGTATTCGCCCGACGCGTTCCCGTCCACGCACCCGCTCGCGCTCGGCCCGCTGGGCCGCAATGCCTTCACCAGCGCCAACCGCGCCGCGCCGAAGGCGGACGTCATCATCGCCATCGGCGCGCACTTCGATGTGTTCTCGACGATGTACCAGTACGGCGTCTTCAGCGAATCCGCGAAGATCATTCACCACACCGCGGCGCCCGGCCGGATCGGCATCGTGTTCCCGGTGGCGCTAGGCGTCACCGGCTCCTCGGCCAGCTTCATCAAGGGCCTCGCCGAGCGCGCCGGCAAGGGACGCCCGCGCAAGCCGTGGGTGGACGTCGCCAGGGCGCGCGCCGACTTCGACGCCGAGCTCGCGGCCGCGATGAAGCCCGCCGCGTTCCCCATCCAGTCGCAGTTCGTCGCGCACACCATCCGCAAGGTGCTGCCGAAGAACGGCATCCTCGTCGTGGACGCCGGCAACGGCGGCAAGCACGTGCGCAGCTACTTCAAGAGCTACGAGCCCGACACGTTCCTCTGCATCGACGACTGGGCGTCCGTCGGCGGCTCGCTGCCGATCGCGATGGGCGTCAAGCTGGCGCGGCCCGACCGCCCCGTGCTGTGCGCCTCCGGCGACATGGGCGCGATGTGCAACATCGGCGAGCTCGAAACCGCCGTGCGCGAGAACATCGCCGTGGTGTACGTGGTGTTCAACGACCAGGGCCTCGGCAACGAGCGCGCGTTCCAGAACGAGCACTTCGGCGGGCGCTTCTTCGCCGTCGATTACAAGAACCCGGACTTCGGCGCTCTCGCGAAAGTGTTCGGCGCGCACGGCGAGCACGTCACACGCCCCGGCGACCTCGAGAGCGCAATCCAGCGCGCGTTCGCAAGCGGCAAGCCCGCGATCGTGGACGTGATGATCGACCAGAAGACGCTGGCGCCGGTGGTCTACAAGCCTTCCTGATGCCTGAACGGCGTGATTCGTGATTGGTGATTGGACTTCCGCACTGCGGGGGTCATTAACCGTCACCTATCACGGATTCTCAAGCCCCTCATCCCCTGTCACCGGCTTCTTAGAGCCATGCGCGCCGCCAAGAGACGAGCCAAGCCCGGCTCCGTGGGCAAAGGCCGCTTTTTTCACATCGTCGTGAGGCCAAACGCGCAATTCGTCCGCTTTCGCGTCCAGGATATCGGAACCCGCGGCGGCGTCGAGCGCGTCGCCGGCCAGCGCAGCAACGGCACCTGGGACACGGTGAAATGGCTGGTCGAGAAAACCCACGCGCACGTCCATGGCAAAAGCCTGGTCGCCGATAGTGCCGAGGCGCGCAAGCTGCTGCGCAGCCTGGGCTCGGCGCCGGCGCACATCGGCGGCGACCGGTTCCAGGCACGACCGCGCGCCAAGATTTCCGAGAGCGAAAAACCCACACCGTGACCGCGCCGCGCCTGGAAACGCAACATCCGCAAGGCGCGGCAGGCAAGGCGCAGGAAACGCTGAAGGGCGAGAATGAAGGCGGAGGGAGGAAGGAGAAAGGAAAAACCCGTTAGGTAGGCTGCTCCCTCTCTCGTTTCTCGTTTCTCGTTTCTCGTTTCTCGTTTCTCGTTTCTCACCTTAGCCAAGCGGCCAGGGCAGCTCGATGAGCTGCTGCAGCAGCCCGCGCGGGTAATCGAGCACCAACAAATAGGACAGGAAGGCGAGCAGGGCGACGATGCCCGAGGCCGCCAGCGCGGCGTTATGCCACGCGACCCGCGCCTTCACCCGCAGGAACACCGTGACGTAGGCGAAGACGCCGAGCACGAAGCCGGCCAGGCCGACGGCAGCGAGCAGCCCCAGCATCCACGCCTGGTAGTGCAGGTCGCTGTGCACCGGACGCTCCTGGTCGCCCCACTCGCGCTCGCTGTCGTAGAACAGGTAGGACGGCTTCTTTGCCTTCCGCAGAAACGCGGCGGCCAAGACGCCCATTAGCGCCAGGGAGATCAACGCGACCGACAGCGGAAACACCCGCGCGAGAAACGTAAGGCGGGACGACTCGTAGATCACGTAGGCGACGAAGGCGGTCAGCACGCCGAGAAAGATCATCTCCGGCGCCGGCTTGACGGGCGCGTACGGGCCGTCCGGCGTGAGCGGCGCGCGGTGCGGCTTCATGCGCACCGCGACGACGATCGAGACGGCGATCAGCGCAAGCATGACCAGCACGCCGGTGCGCTCGAGGAAGCTCATGCCATACACCTGCACCGACTGATAGACCGCGGCATCGAGGCGCATCGAAAGCACGTAACCGATGAGCAGCGCCGGGCGCGACCACCCGAACCGCTTCATGTACATCCCCAGCGCGCCCAGCACGAACAGCGCCACCAGGTCGTACCAGCTGCGGGTGGCCTGGTACGCCGCGAAGTAGATGATCACGATCATGAACGGCGCCAGCATCGCGAACGGCACCAGCGTCAGCCGCGCGATCGGCTTCGCGAGGACCAGGCACGTCGCGGTGCCGAGCACGTTGGCCAGCGCCAGCGACCAGATGATGCTGTAGGTCAGGTCGAGGTGGCGCTCCATCATGCCGATGCCGGGCTCGACGCCGATCAGGATGAGCCCGCCGAGAAACACCGCCATGCTCCCCGACCCCGGAATCCCGAACATCAGCGTCGGGATCAGCGCGCCGCCGTTGTCCGCGTTGTTGGCCGATTCCGGGCCGATGACGCCGCGGATGTCGCCCTTGCCGAGCATCGAGCGGTCCTTCGCGGTCTGGACCACGTGCCCGTAGGCGACCCAGTTGACGACCGAGCCGCCGAGGCCGGGCAGCGCCCCGATCAGCGTGCCGATGGAGGAGCAGCGCACGATCAGCCACTTGTGCCGCAGCGTCTCGGCGAATCCGCGCAGGGTGCCGGACCCGAGCTCCGCCGTCGAGGAGATCGCCACCCGCCGGCGCAGGATCTCCACCATCTCGGGCACCGCGAACATACCGAGGCCCACGATGACCAGCGGAATGCCGTCGCTCAGGTACACGGTGTCGAACGCGAGCCGGTACTCGCCGGTGGCGGGCGCCGCGCCGACGGCGCCGAGCAGCAGGCCCACGCCGCAGGTCGCGAGCCCCTTGACCGCGCTGTCCCCGGTCAGCATGCCGACCATCGTCAACGCGAGGATGATCAGCATCAATTGCTCGCCGAAGCCGACGCCCAGGATGATCGGCCGCGCGACCTGGATCGCGAGCGTCAGGATCAGCGCGCCGAACAGCCCGCCCAGCATCGAGGCGGAGAACGCGGCGCCAAGCGCGCGGGCGGCCTCGCCGCGCTTCGCAAGCGGAAAGCCGTCGAGGATGGTGGCCTGCGCGGACGAGGTCCCCGGTATGCCCATGAGTACCGCGGGAAAGGTGTCCGAAGTGTTCGTGACGGCGAGCAAGCCGATCATCATCGGCAGCACCAGGGTCGGATCCTTGCCGTAGACGAACGGCAGCAGCAACGACAGCCCGACGATCCCGCCCAGGCCGGGCAGGATGCCGACGATGAGCCCGAGCAGGGTGCCCAAGCACAGAAACAGGAAGTGCTCGACCGTCAGCAGCGTGGCGAGCGCTTCGAGCATGACAGAAAACATGGCGTAACCGGCCCTTGGGCTTGTTGTTATCGCGATGAGACGCGCGGCCGGGGCGGGCGAAAATCCCGCCCCGGCCGGGTCCTGCCGAAACTGTAGCGGGGCGCGCCCCGGCTTACAGCGTCACGTTATGCTTTTGCTTGAGATAGCCCTTGAGCCAGTTCCACGTCTCGGGCGACAGATCAGTCGCTTCCTTGATGACCGGTCGGGCCGCTTCGCCAACGAATTGCGGATAGCCCTCCACGACCGCCGCGGCGTACTTTTGAAAGTCGGGATCGGCCAGGACCTTGCGGATGGCCGTCCGCCACGCCTCGACGATGTGCTTGGGTGTATCCGCCGGCAGGAACAGCGCCTTGTTGGCCATGATGCCCATCTGCATGAGCGCCTTCCACGCCCCGTAGGCCGTCCCCGAGGGCTTCTTGCCGTGCACCTGCTCGTAGGCTTCCGGGAAGCTCGGCAGGTCCTTGAAGTTCGGGTCGCGCACGATGTTGCCCTTCTCGTCCAGGATGCCGAAGCTGTAGAGCGGCACCGCCTTGCCCGCCTTGACCAGCTTGGTGGCGTTCTTCAGGTATCCCGGCGCCGAATCGTAGTTGATGCTCATCTCGCCGCGCTCGAATGCGAGGCGCACCGGGCCGCGGCGCAGCCCCCAGACGTGCTTGACGTCGAGACCGAGCAGCTCCATCGACACGATGATGCGCAGCTCGCCCGACGTCGCGCTTTCGCCGCCGAACACGAGCGGCTTGCCCTTGAGCATAGGCAGGTCCCTGGGGCCCTTGATACCGAGCGACGGCGCGGCGTAGACCACGGCGCCCTGCGGCGAGAGCAGGACCGGCTGCCATTTGTCGAGCTGGTAATTCACCTTGGACTTCCGGAACACGAAATTCGCCACGGTCGAGGCCGAAACGACGATCGCGTGCAGCCCGTCCGGCTTGGCGCGGTCCTGGAACTGGTTCGCCCCCGGGATCGAGCCGCCGCCGGGCACGTTGCGCACGAGGATGGTGGGGTTGCCGGGCAGGTAGATCTCGAGATACGGCTGGAGCGCGCGGATGTAGACGTCGCTGCCGCCGCCAGGAGCGAATGGAACGATGACCTCGATGCGCTTGCCGGTGAAATCGGCGGTCTGCGCTGCTGCCTGCAGGGCGGGCAGCCCGGCGAGGCCGGCGACGATGCCGATGCGCGCGGCACGCCCCAACAATGACTTGCTGTCCATTTCTTCCTCCTCGGTAGTAATTGTTATGTCGGTCGCGGATCGCGTCCCCCGCGCCTGAATCCACTATAGCCCTGTTTTGCGGTTTGCTCAATGCAACACATAGGTGTCAGCTGCCCGTCGCCAGTCATCGCGGACTGTTTCGGCCTACCAACGGCTGACAACGGAGATTGCTCCTTACGCCTGAGGCAAGCCCCTGCTCTCCACCCGCCTCTCCGACAAATGGGCGTACGCGCATTTATTTGTCTGTGGCCGGGCTTTGGGGCGATACTGATATGACAATTCCGTAGGGGAGGGGGCCGGCATGGGACAAGCCAACACGCCCGCAACGCGGGACCAGGTGATCCTGCTCGCGGGCCGCGTCGCGCTCGGCGCGATCTTCGTGAAGAGCGGGCTGCAGAAGTTGCTGGCGCTGAGCGCCTTCGCGGCGAGCCTCGCCCAGCGTGGGGTACCGCAGTCCTCGACATGGGCGGTCATCGGCGCCACCGTCGAGCTTGTCGGCGGGATACTGATCGTCACGGGGCTGCGGACGCGCGAAGCCTCGCTGCTGATGATTCTCTTCGTGATCGTCGCCACCGGCATCTCGCACCGCTTCTGGGAGTTCGCGGAGGCCGCGCGCCGCGCGCAGGAGAGCCAGTTCTTCAAGAACCTCTCGATCATCGGCGGCTTCCTGCTGCTGTTCGTGACCGGCGGCGGCCGCTTCAGTGTCGACGCCCTCCTCGCCTCGAAAAGCCGCGCGAACAAGATGGCCCCGGAACAGAAGCAGGACTCGGAGGACATCCGGCGGGCGGTTGACGACGGGATGCAGGACTTGAGGATGAAGGAGCGGCGGTAGCGCGCGCTTCATCACTCGTGATTCGTGACCGGGCCGGCTCCGCCTGAAGGATGAAGGCGGAGCGAGAAAATTTCCACTCACTACTCACGCTACTCGATCCGGCCGAGCCGCGAGCCGCGTGTCACGGGCTGGTGCCGTCGCCCGTCCCGCCCGTTTCCTCCGTCTCGTCCTCCCAGGAGTAGCGCTTGCGCGGCGGGACGTCGAGGTGCCGCAGCGCGATCGCGAGCGTGAGTCCGATCAGCGCGGCCGCGAGATGCGTTTCCCACGACACGCCGGGCCTGATCGGCAGCACCCCCCACACCAGTGTGCCGTAGAGAAAGCACACCAGCAGCGACGCGGCGATCGCGCGCCGGTCGCGCCGGATGACGCCGGCGACGAGAATGTAGCTGAACAGGCCGTAGACCAGCCCGCTCGCGCCGACGTGGACGGACGAGGCCCTGGCGAACAACCACACAGCAATGCCGGGCCCCAGGTACACCGCAGGAAGCACCTTGAGCGCCGAGCTCGGATAGAGGTAGAGGAGCCCCGTGCCCAGCACCAGCAGCGGCGCCGAGTTGGCGACGAGGTGGGCGAAGCCGCCGTGCAGGAGCGGCGCGAGCAGGATGCCGGGCAGCCCGGCGAGTTCGCGCGGCCGCACGCCGAAGCGCGCCAGCTCCAGGTCCAGCCCGGCGTTCAGCAAGTGGATCGCCCAGATCATGGCGACCCCGCCCAGCGCGATCCGGCCCGCCAGCCGGAAATTGGCGCGGGCCCGCTCCGAGGCGGTGTACGCCGGGTCGGGAATATCGACCTGCATCGGGAGGAAGATACTCCGTCGCCGGCCGTTCTTCACGCCTTGGCGTGATAAGTGACGAGTGATAAGCGCTAACGCTCCCGCGGAGCGGATGTATCTAAGCTCCTATCACCTGTCGCCGGGGCTTAACCCCGTCCGCCCGCCTCCGCCGTTAACAGCCATCGTTCTCGTCACCGTCAGCGCCGCGCACGCCGCGCCAAAGAAGACGCTGCAGGCCTTCGCCAGCAACCAGGAAATCTCGGACCTCTTCAAGCGCTGGGCGGAGGAGCACCGGCTCAAGCGCGACGCGCAGGCCCGCTCGATCCACGCCCCGCAGGAGTCGGCGCCATCGGCCGGCATGGGCGCAATGATGTCCGCCGCGCCGGCCGCCAAGGCCGCCGCCGAGGACTCCATCACCAACGTGCAGCACGCCGGCGTGGACGAAGGCGGCATCGTCAAGCGCCACGGCGACTACCTCGTCATCCTGCGGCGCGGGCGGCTCTTCACCGTGAAGGTCGGCGGCGACGAGTTCAAGCCGATCGCGCCGGCGACACGCATCTACCGCACCGACGAGCCGCTCGACCCCTGGCAGGGCGTGGCGCTGCACACGGTCACGGTGTGCGACCTCGCGCGGGCCGAGCTCGACTGCGAGAGCACCGCGGTGCTCGCCGCGCCGGGGCGCGTGTTCTACGTCTCGGGCGGCTCGGTGTACGTGTGGACCACGCAGTGGCGCCGCAACCGCCCGGCCGCCGCGCCCGGCTCGGCCGTGTTCCGCATCCCGCTCGACGGCGCCGCGCCGACCGCGCTCAAGACCGCGGGCAGCCCGATCGACCCGTTCTCGTTCCTCGAGAGCAGCGACCACCATCTCAACGCGCCAGCTGCGGCACGAATCCGCGGCGGTGCTGTTCCTGCGCAACCAGGCGCTGCGGCTAACCGAGCTCGGCGCGCTCGACTCGCAGGGCGCGGGCAACGCGAACGACGGCTGCCGCGCCTCCTGCGTGGACTGGTACGGCAACTCGCGGCCGATCTTCCTCGACGACCGCGTGTTCGCGCTGATGGGCTACGAGATCGTCGAGGGCCGGATTGCCGGCGGGCAGATCGCGGAGGTGCAGCGGGTCAGCTTCTCGCCGGTGACGGTGTCGCTGGCCCACTGATCATCGTGACTCGTGACCGGATCGGATCGAGGGGCGTGAGTGGTGAGTAGTGAGTGGAAGTTTTTTCTTCCGCCTTCCGCCTGAGGCGGCCACCGTCCCTCGTCGCTCGTCTCTCCGGCCCCGACAAATGGGCGCACGCACATTTGTCGGGGCCGGGCTTTAGGGCGATACTCCCGCCAACTCCCGCTCAGCCCCCGTTTCGGCATGCCCCTCAAATATCCGCTGGTGCACGTTGACGACGTCCGCCCCGAGAGCATGAAGGAGGGCGAGGGCTGGGCGATCTCCGAGTTCCGGCTGCCGATCTCGGGCCGGAACGGCAGCTCCACCACCCTCTTCCACTCCATCTTCCGGCCCGGCTCCACCCACGCCCGGCACCTCCACCGCAACTGCGACGAGATCGCCGTGTATCTCAAGGGCCGCGGCATCGTCGGGCAGGGCAACGAGCGCATGGAAATCCGGCCGGGCCACTGCCGGCTGATGCCGAAGGGGTCGGAGCATTTCTTCTACAACGCGTCGCAGGACGAGGAAGGCCTCGTGATCGGCTTCTATGTCGGCGCGACGAGCGTCGCGGACACCGGCTACGAGTTCCGCGGCCACGTCACCGCGGTGGACCTCGAGGCGCCGCGCGTGGACACGTTCCGCCAGGGCACGCTGGTCCACATCGACGACGTGAAACCCGTGCGAATGAGCGCGAAAGACGGCTGGAGCATCACCGATTTCCGCATGCCGATCGGCCGCCACAACGGCAGCCCGACCACCCTCTTCTGGGCGAAGTTCATGCCGGGCGCCGTGCACAAGAAGCACCGGCACGAGAGCTGCGAGGAGATCTACTACGTCATCCGCGGCCGCGGTCTCGCGGGCGCGGGCCCCGACCGCGCCGAAGTGCGCGGCGGCCACGTCCACTACATTCCGAAGGGCGTCGAGCACTTTTTCTGCAACCTGAGCACGACCGAGCCGCTCGAGGCGATCGGCGTCTACGTCGGCGCGGGGAGCGTCGAGGAGACGGGCTACGTCTATACGGGCGAGGTGAGCGAGACGGACATCAAGGCGCGGACCGCGTGAAAATGCTGAAGGAGATCGACGCCGGCGTCCTCTGCGTCGCCTACGAGGAGCACGGCTCCCCCGCGGGCACGCCGGTGGTGCTGCTGCACGGCTTTCCCTACGACGTGCACGCCTACCACGAAGTCATGCCGCACCTGGTCCAGCGGCAATGCCGCGTCATCACGCCCTACCTGCGGGGCTACGGCCGGACGCGCTTCCGGTCAGCGGACACGCCGCGCTCGGGCCAGCAGGCCGCCCTCGCCCACGATCTGCTCGCGCTGATGGACGCGCTCGCGATCCGCGACGCCGTGCTCGCCGGCTACGACTGGGGCGGCCGCGCCGCCTGCATCGTCGCCGCCCTGTGGCCCGGGCGCGCCCGCGGGCTCGTGACGGGCAACGGCTACAACGTTCACGACATCCCCCGCTCGGCGCAGCCGCGGCCGCCGCAAGACGAGCACCGCATGTGGTACCAGTACTATTTCCACGGCGAACGGGGACGCGCGGGCCTGGAGCAGAACCGCCGCGAGCTGTGCAGGCTGCTGTGGCAGCTCTGGTCCCCCAACTGGCGCTTCGACGATGCGACCTTCGAACGGACCGCCGCCGCTTTCGACAACCCGGATTTCGTCGCGGTGGTGACTCACTCCTACCGCCACCGGTTCGGCCTCGCGCCCGGCGATCCCGCGCTCGAGGACACCGAGCGCAAGCTGACCGCCCAGCCACCCATCGCCGTGCCGACGATCGCGCTGGACGGCAGCGCCGACGGCGTCGCGCGCGCGGGCGGCGGCAGGAACGACACGCGGTTCTTCAAGGCCGCCTACGAGCACCGGTTGATACCCGGGGTCGGCCACAACCTGCCGCAGGAAGCGCCGGCCGAATTTGCGCAGGCGGTGCTCGACGTCGCGCGCCGCTAGGAGTTTGTCAGACTTGGCTCCGACAAACTCCTTATGCAAAACCGCCTGCACGAAAAGGGAGGCAAAAAACAAGGGAACGTTCCACTTAATGGGTAAGAACCTCACTGGTAGGGTAAGGCCCTGGAGGTGCTCTCATGGGGCTTTACGACTACCGTCACATCATTGCCAACGAACGAACTTGCTACTGGTTCATCCATCGTTTGCGCTGGCC
>JACPTK010000010.1 GCA_016192825.1 Betaproteobacteria bacterium
GTTGACCGCGACGCTCACGGGCACGAGTCCGACGGGGACGGTGACCTTCCGGGATGGCTCCACGACGCTCGCCACCGTGCCGGTCACGACCGGGACCGCGAGCTACACGACGAACACGCTGACCGAGGGCGTGCACCGCATCACGGCGGAGTATTCGGGTGACGGGGCGAACAATCCGGAGGGCTCTCCGGTGCTGGTGCAGACGGTGGGGGCGTTCGGACTGGCGCTACAGCTACGCACGGGTCCAACGGCATTTCATACGCTTGCGGTGCGTACTGACGGCACGCTGCTTGCATGGGGCGGGAACCAGTACGGGCAGCTCGGCGACGGTACGACTACCAGCCGGACGTTGCCAGTGCGGGTGCAAGGCCTTCCGGGCGGATTGAGCGTTTTATCCACGGCCAGCGGAGAGAGAAATTCCTATGCTTTGATGTCGGACAACACGGTCTGGGCATGGGGTTACAACGGCAATGGGCAGCTCGGGAACGGAACCACATCACCCTCGACACCGCCAAACCAGGTCAACGTGCTGACAGGCGTGAGCGCAATTGCCGCAGGTCAATATCACGCGTTGGCGCTCAAATCCGATGGCACGGTGTGGGGGTGGGGCTACAACGGCAGCGGCCAGTTGGGCAACGGCAACACGACGCAGCAACTCGCGCCGGTGCAGGTGCAGGGGCTGCCGGTGGTGACGGGTGGTGCGATCGCGATTGCCGCAGGCGAGTCCTCCTCCTATGCGCTGATGGCCGACAACACGGTATGGGCGTGGGGCTACAACGGCTATGGGCAACTGGGCAATGGTGTGACGACTGGGGCGGCAAACCCCGCGCCGGTGCAGGTAATGGGTCCTAGCGGCACGGGCTTTCTTACTGAAGTGAGCGCGATCAGCGCTGGTCGCCACCACGCGGTTGCACTGAAAACGGACGGTACGGTATGGGTGTGGGGTTACGGCGTCGACGGTGAAGTAGGCGACGGCATATCGGCCAATCGCACGACGCCGTCACAGGCGGCGATCACGGGCGTAATTGCGGTGGCCGCGGGCGCCTACCACGTGCGCGCGATGAAATCCGACGGGAGCGTATGGGCGTGGGGCTGGAACGCCTACGGGCAACTGGGCGACGGCACGACCGCCTCCCGTTCCTGGCCGGTGGTGGTGGCCGGGCTCTCGAATATCGTGGCATTTACCGAGGGTGACCGATTCGGATTCCTCATGCGTAATGACGGCGCAATCTACGCGCTCGGTTTCAACGCGGATGGGGAGCTTGGCATCGGTACCACTACGAGCGCTTCCACCCCAGTGCAGACGTATCTGGGCACGTCGAAGATCGTCGTGACCACCTCCGGCAGTCCGGTTGCGACCGGTGCATCGGTGACCTTCACGGGCACGGTCACCGGAGCGAATCCGGGCGGAACGGTGACGTTCATGGATGGAGCGACGCCAATCACCTGCGATACTCCCCCGACTCTGTCCGCGGGCGTGGCCACGTGCCTGAAGAGCGGGCTTGCCGACGGCGTCCACACCATTACCGCCGCCTATTCCGGCGACGCCAACAACGACCCCAGCACTTCCGCGCCTCTGCTCCAGCTGATCGGCGGGCTCGATCCGTTGCTGAGGGTCTTCGCGGGCCAATCGGCGTATCACGCGCTCGCGGTCAAAGCCGATGGAACCCTGCTCTCGTGGGGCTGGAACGGCTACGGCCAGTTGGGCGATGGCACGACCACCAACCGCTCCAAGGCGGTACGCGTGGATGGCATCACTGGCGTCGCGAAAGCGGCCGCGTCCGAGCGCGCGACCATTGTGCTCAAGTCCGACGGTACGGTATGGGTCCTGGGTGACCTGGTCGGAGACAATGTGGCGCGCCCGGTGCCGGCGCAGGTTGTGGGCCTGAGCGGCATCACGGCTGTTGCGGCGGGCGATTTTCACGCGCTGGCGCTGAAGAGCGACGGCACGGTATGGGCGTGGGGCAACAACAGCAACGGTCAGCTGGGCAACAACAGCACGACTGCGCGGGCGGTGCCGGTGCAGGTTGGCGGGCTTTCCGGGGTGGTGGCGATCGCCGCCGGACAGGATTCCTCCTATGCAGTCAAGAGCGACGGCACGGTGTGGGCGTGGGGCTACAACGGCTATGGCCAGTTGGGTGATAACACCGTGACGCAACGGCTCCTGCCGGTGCAGGTGTCGGGTCTCACCGGCGTGAGCGCGATTGCGGCGGGCCGCCGCCACGCGGTGGCCCTGGCGACCGGCGGCACGGTATGGGGCTGGGGTTACAACTCTGATGGCGAATTGGGCATAGGCTCTGCGACAGCGCCACAGCTTACGCCGGTGCAGGTTTCAATCACCGATGTCGCGGCGATCGTGGCGGGGAGCTGGCATACACGCGCGCTCAAGACCGACGGCACCGTGTGGGTTTGGGGCTGGAACGGTTACGGTCAGCTAGGTGACGGAGGCACGGGGAACCGCCTCTCACCGTTCCAGATCACCAGCGTGGGGACGGTCTCGGCGATCGCGGGCGGCGCCGATTTCGGCCTGATGGCGCGCAATGACGGCGTGGTGTTTGCCGCCGGCTATAACAACGAGGGCGAGCTGGGTAACGGCACCACCAACAACGGAAACAACGCGGTGCCGGTGCAGGCGTACCTGAGCGACTCGCAGATGGCGCTGGTGTCCTCGGCGAATCCGGCGAATCTGGGGGCGGGGGTGACCTTCACCGCGACGCTGACGGGCACGAGCCCGACGGGGACGGTGACCTTCCGCGACGGGGCGACGACGCTGGCCACGGTGCCTGTTACCGCTGGAACCGCGAGTTACACGACGAACACGCTGACCGAAGGCGTGCACCGCATCACCGCGGAGTATTCGGGCGACGGGGCGAACAGTCCCGAGGGCTCGGGCGTGCTCATCCAGACGGTGGGGGCCTTCGGGCTCGCGCTGAAGGTGGCCGCGGGCCCGACGGCCAATCACGCGCTGGCGGTGACATCCGACAGCACGCTGCTCGCCTGGGGCGCGAACGGCTACGGCCAGCTCGGCGACGGCACCACCACGAGCCGCTCGAAGGCGGTGCGGGTGGACGGCATCAGCGGCGTGATCGCGGCGGCGGCGGCGGAGCGCGCGAGCATCGCGATCGTGGGCGGGGCGACGGTTGCGCAGAACACGGTGTGGGCGTGGGGCGACCTGGTGGGCGACGGCACGGTGCGCCCGGTGCCGGCGCAGGTGGCCAATCTCACGGGGGTGACGGCGATCGCGGCGGGCCAGTATCACGCGCTGGCGCTGAAGTCCGACGGCACGGTGTGTGAAGGATGCGGCGGGCACGGGCTTCCTCACCGGGGTGGTGGCGATTGCCGCGGGGCAGGACTCCTCCTATGCGCTGATGGCGGACAACACGGTGTGGGGGTGGGGCTACAACGGTTACGGCCAGTTGGGTGATAACACCGTGACGCAGCGGCTGCTGCCGGTGCAGGTGTCGGGTCTCACCGGCGTCACCTCGATTGCTGCGGGCCACATTCATGCGGTGGCATTGAAATCCGACGGCACGGTGTGGGCGTGGGGCCACGGGTGTCGTCGCGATTGCGGCGGGCTATTACAGCACGCGGGCGCTGAAGTCCGACGGCACGGTGTGGGCGTGGGGCTACAACGGCTACGGGCAACTGGGCGATGGCACGACCTCGGCCCGTTACTGGCCGGTGGTGGTGACGGGGCTCGGGGGCATTGCCGCGATCGCGGAGGGCGAGAACTTTGCCTTCCTGATGCGCGCGGACGGCGCAATCTACGCGCTGGGCTACAACGCCAACGGGGCGCTCGGCAACGGCACCACCAACACCTCATCGAATCCGCTGCCACTGCAGGTGTATTTGAGTGCTTCCTCGATGCTGCTGGCTTCTTCGGCGAATCCGGCGACGACGGGAGCCAGTGTCACCTTGACGGCGACGCTGACGGGCACGAGCCCGACGGGGACGGTGACCTTCCGCGACGGCTCGACGACGCTGGCCACGGTGCCTGTCACCGCTGGAACCGCGAGCTACACGACGAACACGCTGACCGAGGGGGTGCACCGCATCGCGGCGGAGTATTCGGGGGATGGCACGAACAATCCGGAGGGCTCGGGCGTGCTCATCCAGACGGTGGGGGCCTTCGGGCTCGCGCTGAAGGTGGCCGCGGGTCCGACGGCCAATCACGCGCTGGCGGTGCGCGCCGACGGCACGCTGCTCGCGTGGGGCGCGAACGGCTACGGCCAGCTTGGGGATGGCACGACCACGAGCCGCTCGAAGGCGGTGCGGGTGGACGGCATCAGCGGCGTGATCGCGGCGGCGGCAGCCGAGCGCGCGAGCATTGCATTGATGGGCGACGGCACGGTGTGGGCGTGGGGCGACCTGGTGGGCGACGGCACGGTGCGCCCGGTGCCGGCGCAGGTGGCCAATCTCACGGGGGTGACGGCGATCGCGGCGGGCCAGTATCACGCGCTGGCGCTGAAGTCCGACGGCACGGTGTGCGGTGGCATTGAAATCCGACGGCACGGTGTGGGCGTGGGGCTACAACAACGAAGGGGAAATCGGTGACGGCGCGGGCGGCCAGCGCAACACGCCGTATCAGTCGGCGATCGCGGGCGTGGTCTCGATCGCCGCCGGCAGCTACCACGTGCGGGCGCTGGGCTCGGACGGCACGGTCTCGGCGTGGGGCTACAACGGTTACGGGCAGCTGGGCGACGGCACGACCGCGAGCCGCTCCTGGCCGGTGGTGGTGACGGGATTGTACGGCATTGCCGCACTAGCCGAGGGCGACAATTTCGGGTTCGTGATGCGCAACGACGGCGCGATCTACGCGCTAGGCTACAACGCCAACGGGGCGCTCGGCAACGGCACGACGACGACCGCGGCGAACACCACGCCCGTGCAGGTCTATCTGGGTGCCGCGCAGATGACGCTGGTCTCTTCGGCAAATCCGGCTGCGCTGGCGTCGTCGGTGACCTTCACGGCTACGGTAGGCGGAACCGCTCCGACGGGGACGGTGACCTTCCGCGATGGGGCGACGGTGCTGGCCACGGTGCCGGTTGCAGCGGGCAGTGCTGCTTACACCACGAACGCACTGACCGAGGGGGTGCACCGCATCGCGGCGGAGTATTCGGGGGATGGCACGAACAATCCGGAGGGCTCGGGCGTGCTCATCCAGACGGTGGGGGCCTTCGGGCTCGCGCTGAAGGTGGCCGCGGGCCCGACGGCCAATCACGCGTTGGCGGTGCGCGCCGACGGCACGCTGCTCTCCTGGGGCCGGAACGCTTACGGCCAACTGGGCGACGGCACGACCACGAACCGCTCCAAGGCGGTGCGGGTGGAGGGCTTGAGCGGAGTTGCGGCGGCGGCTGCGGCGGCCGAGCGCGCGAGCATTGCATTGATGGGCGACGGCACGGTGTGGGCGTGGGGCGATCTGGTGGGCGCCGGTTCTGCGATCCTGGTGCCGGCCGAGGTGGCAGGCTTGAGCAACGTGACGGCGGTGGCGGCGGGTCAGTTCCACGCGCTGGCGTTGAAGCCGGATGGCACGGTGTGGGCGTGGGGCCAGAACGCCAATGGCCAGCTCGGCGATGGCACGACGACTGCGCAGGCGGTACCGGTGCAGGTGAGCGGGCTGTCGGGGGTGGTGGCGATTGCCGCCGGGCTGGATTCCTCCTACGCGCTGAAGGGCGACGGTACGGTATGGGCGTGGGGCTACAACGGTTACGGGAATTTGGGCAACAACTCGACGACTCAAGCACTGGTGCCGGTGCAGGTGACGGACACGGCGGGCACGGGCTTCCTAACCGGTGTCAGCGCGATCGCGGCGGGGCGCTACTTCGCAATGGCGCTGAAGACCGACGGCACGGTGTGGGTGTGGGCCTACAACACCGACGGGCAGACCGGTGACGGCACGAGCGGCCACCGTTATACCCCCAATCAGTCCGCGATCACGGGGGTGGTGGCGATTGCAGCGGGCAGCTACCACGTCCGGGCGCTGAAGAGCGACGGCACGGTGTGGGCGTGGGGCTGGAATAGCGACGGACAGCTGGGCGACGGCACGACTTCGACCCGCTTCTGGCCGGTGGTGGTGACGGGCTTGAGCGGCATTACGGCGATCGCCGAGGGGGACAGCTTCGGTTTCCTCACCCGCAACGACGGCGCGGTCTACGCGCTGGGCTACAACGGGGAGGGTCAATTGGGCAACGGCGCGACGACCGCAGCGACGCCGCCTTCGCCGACGCAAAGCTACCTCAATACCTCCTCCGTCGCGCTGGCGTCGTCGGCCAATCCGGCGGTGCAGGGCACGTCGGTCACGTTCACCGCGACGGTGACGGGAGTCTCCGCCACGGGGTGGGTAACCTTCAAGGACGGGGCGACGGCGCTTGCCACCGTGCCGCTGGCGGGCGGGGTCGCGAGTCTCACCACGAACGCGCTCGCAATCGGCCTGCATACCATTGCCGCCGACTATTCGGGCGACACCGCCAACAATCCGGCGGGCGACGTCATCGTGCAGGGCATTGGCCTGGGACCGTCGCTGGGTGACGCGCTCGACAATTTGGCGCTCACGTTCCTCCACGGCGGCGGCACCGGCTGGTTCAGCACCACCGCGGTCTCGTACTTCGGCGGAGACGCCGCGCAAAGCGCCGCGATCACGCACAATGAATCCACGTTCCTCACCACCACGGTGACCGGCCCCGGCACGCTGCGGTTCTACTGGAAGGTGTCCTCCGAGTCGGGCTACGACTTCCTGCGCGTATTCGTGGACGGGGTCGACCAGGGCGGCGCGATCAGCGGCAATGTGGATTGGACGCAGCGCACGGTCCCGGTCCCGGCGGGCGCGCACACCGTCGTCTGGCAGTACAGCAAGGATGGCACCGTCAATTCGGGCAGCGACGCCGGCTGGGTGGACCGGGTGGAATTCATCCTGCCGGGCACCACGTTCACGCCGGGCCTGGCGAGCGGCTTCAACCTGATGGGCAATTCGCTCAACACGACGCTCGACGTGTCAACGCTCTTCGGCAACCAGGACGCCCCGGTGGCGGGCGTGACCGAGAACGTCGTCTCGATATGGAAGTGGAACGCAATCGATGGCCGCTGGGCGTTCTACTCGCCGGCGCTCACCGCCGCCGGCATCGCCGCCTACGCCGCGAGCTTGAATTACGAGGTGCTCGCGACGGTCAACCCGGGCGAAGGCTACTGGGTGAACGCGATCAATCCGATCACGCTGCCGGATCAGAACGGCACGAATTTCGTGTGGGACGGGACGACCTTCGCCGCCCTGATATCGGGCTTCAACCTGATCGCGACCGCGGATACCCTGACGCCGAGCGAGTTCAACATCCAGGTGAGCCCGGCCCCGCCCGCGCAGGGGGTGGTGCCGACGGACAATTTCACCTCGCTGTGGGTGTGGGACGCGGGGGCGGGAACCTGGTATTTCTACTCGCCGCTGCTGGAGGCCTCGGGCGGGCTGCCGGCGGTGAAAAGTTATGCCGACAGCCACAACTTCCTGCACTTCCAGGACACCGGCAGGACGCTCGGCATCGGCGGCGGCTTCTGGGTGAACCGGCCGTAACTACAGCTGCCAGCTATCAGCTATCAACAGGCAGCGGGCGAGACAGCGCCGGAACAGGGCGGCGGGATGGGGCAACCTCCCCGCCGTTTTTATTGCCTGTTGAATCGACCGGCGTATCCGGCCGGAATCCTTGACGCATATCAACCTGGCTGTGACGGTCGGTGGCATAATTTTGCGGCTGTTATACATTCCAGCGCGTCCGAAGTTCCCAGCTATTGCGGAGGTTGCGTGAGGCATCGTCGGTCAATCGGGTCAATCCTCTGGCTGGGACTGGCGCTCTGCGGCGTGGCGCAGGCGCAGACGCCGGTGTCGCTCACCTTGCACGGGCCGTCCATGGTCTACGAGGCGACCAGCGCGGAGTACCGCGCGGTAGTACTGTGGAGCGACGGAAACCAGTCGAACATGTCAGCGGCCTGGGCGGTAACCTGGACCAGCGCCAACCCCGCGGCCATCTCCATTTCACCGTTCGGCAGCCCGGTCACGTTGCTGACGGGAGACGTGACGGCCAACGCGATCGCGACGGTCGAGGCGACTTTTTTCGGGCCGACGGATCCGATGACGGCGAGCAAAGTCGTGACCGTCCTCGATGCGTCGTCGTTTCCGGTCGTTTCCGATTCGCTCGCCGGCGGATGGAACCTGCTGGGGAACAGCATCGGCGCCCCGCTCAACGTCATTGCGGCGTTCGGGGACCTGGTCGATCCGGTGCCGGGCGTCACCGAGTCGATCCTGTCGGTCTGGAAATGGGACGCGGTGAACGGGCGATGGGCGTTTTTCACGCCGACGATGACTCCGCCGCAGCTCGCCGATTACGCGGCGGGCAAAAGCTACGCGGTCCTGCAGGTGGTCCAGCCCGGCGAAGGCTATTGGGTCAACACGACCCAGCCGGTTACGCTTCCGGCGCGCTCGGCTGGCCCCATCTCGCTCGCGCCTGCCAGCCTCGTCAACGGCTGGAACCTGGTGGCGACGGGGCAGGCGTTGACGCCGCCCGAGCTGAACGCGTTCCTGAGCGAGGTGCCGCCCCCGGAGGGCACCGTGGCGCAGAGTTTCGTCAGCCTGTGGGCGTGGGACACCGACGCGTCGCGGTGGCTGTTCTACGCGCCGAGCCTCGAAGCCTCGGGAGGGCCGGCCGCGGTCAAGGACTACGCCGATGCGCGTGGCTATCTCGATTTCGCGAACTTGGAGCGGAGCCTCGGTCACGGGATCGGCTTCTGGGTGAGCAGCAGCACGTCCAACCCGAGCTCCGATCTCGCGCCGCTCGGCCAGGCGAAGGCGATGTTCAGCGAGCTGCGCACGACGGTGCGCGCCTACACGAACGACCTCAAGACTGGCTTCCTGGATGCGCAGTCCACGCGAATCCAAAACGAACTGACCGGCAAGGTTGTGCCAACGCTGTCCTGGGCGGTCAAGTACCAGCCTCTGATCTGGGACGCGCTGCGGCTGTTCGAGGACATCCGCAATGGCAACACTGCCAGCTACCAGGTGCAGACGAATGCGACGGCCGGTACCGTAAGGGCGACGCGCCGGTTGTCCGTGTCCGGCGGATCCGTGGATATTTTTTGCTTCTCCAACGACATGACGGGCACGCAGGTGACCTCGAGTCTGCTGACTGACGCCACATGCAGGTCGCTGGAGACCGATCCCGGTGCCTACGCTTACAACTTCCCCGATCGTACCCAGGTGGTCCCGAGCGCGATGGTCATGGCCGGGGCGACGGTGAATGATTTCAGCTATGAAGCGATCAGGCAGCAGAGGCTCGAGACCTGGAATGGTAGTTCGTACGTGTTCGTCGGCAACACGCAGATCGGCACCACGCGAACGGGTACTTTCAGCCGCACGTATGCGGGCGCGACCACCAACATTTCGAGTTTTGCGCTTGCCGGTGATTTCCCGTCCGAGAATCCTGCCGATGACCACGATACGGTAAGCTTGACGGGATCGCGGGTGGTGCAGGACGCAACGAACAATATTTACCGCTACAGCGTCACCGGTTCGATCGTAAGCAAGGATGCCGGCGGCACCGCGATGATCACCCTCGCCATCGGCAGCGGCAGCTACTACGATGCCAAGGAGGACGCCGACGGCAATCCGTTGCCCAACTCGGCGCAGGCGGTTCATGTCGTCGGTAGCGCCCAGACGGCTGCCACGCGCTTTACCGGGACACTGGATCTCGGTGCGTTCGCGGCCGATGCCGACAACTCGGAGTACCTGCCGGCCAGCAGCGTGTTCGACGGCGTGGCCGAGGACTTGAGCGTGGGCGGGGCGGGAACCTTCCTCACGGGCAGGCTCACCGTGACGCTCAACAACCTGGCCTCGTTCCACTCGCAGCAGCCCGAGTCGGCGGGCAATTTCCTGCGCTACGACACGAGCTTCGTGGGCACGATGCAGGCGCCGAGCCGCCCCGAGATGCGCGTCACGGCCGGCAGTTCGCGAACGGGGCTGGATACGTATTCCATCACCACGAACTACAGCTATGGCCCGGTGTCGGTCGCCGGCACGGGCACGCTCGACACGTTCAATTTTGGCAACAGCACGCTCACGCTGACCAACCAGGATGGCGTCACCGTCACCTTCCTGCCTCATGCCGACGCGGTCGTCGCCAAGGACGGCGTGACGCTCGGTGTCATCCCCTTCGGCAGCGCCATCGTCTACTTCGTCGATGGCTACTTCGAGTCGCTGTAAGGCGGCCGCAGCCGGCTCACCGCATTGCAAGGCGACTGGCCGGTCCCGTTGGGATGACCGGCGGTGCCGCGGCCTTGTTTTTCCCCCAGGCCTATGCCTGATCGTCTGGGGCATCCTGTCCACCGCGACGGCGCTTGCCGGGGTGCTCGACGACGCGCCCCTGCCTTCGGAGCGGGCGCGCCACGCCGGCACGCGGGTCTTTTCCACCGTTCGCTACTTCACCGCCAACGACTGGACGGCGCGGGAGGATATCGAGGGCAACTGGTCCGGCCATTACGCGCCCCGCGGCGGGCGCAACCTCGGCGTGGAATTCCTGCGCGCCGGGGTCGGCGTCGCGCACGACGCGTGGCGCGTTGGCTACTTTCAGCGCCGGGACGTCGTCATCGACACGAACCGCGACACGCTCGATCTGCTCTACCTCGAAAGAAACGACCTGCCGATACCGGTCGGGCGCCGCTTCGCGCTGCAGCTGGAAGCTGATTCGCTGGAGGCCGAGGGTGTCAGGATCGACAGGGCGTTCGAGCTGCACCGGAGCGGGCGGTCCGGCCTGTGGGCGAGCCTCGGACTCTCCCTGCTGCGGGGAAGCCGGGCGCGTTCCGGCGGCCTCGCGGGCGGAATCACGGCGAGCGCGGCCAATACGTTCTCGTTCGACGCCGCGTGGATCGATCGCAACACGAGGAAGACCTTTCCGTTCATCACGCCGGGCTCGCCCGAGGGCTCCGGCTACGCGCTCGACGCCGCGCTGGAATTCGTGTGGGCAGAACACAACCGGGTGCTGCTGTCGGTGGAGGATCTCCTTTCGCGCATCGCGTGGCGGGATGTCCCGGCGACCGAGGCGCGCGCGAGCTCGAACACGGCCGCCCGCGACGCGCAGGGCTTCGTCGTCTATCTGCCCGCCGTTTCGGGGCGCAATCGCCGGCTGGATTACACCCAGCGACTTGACCGCAAGAGCACCGTCCACTATTCGCGCGAATTCGGACCGCTCTCGGTCGGCGCCGGCGCGCTCGTGGTCCGAAGCATCGCCATTCCCCGGCTTTCGCTCGATTACCGGCTGGGCGGCGCGTGGCGCGTCAGCGCCGAGTATGACTTCCGCTTCGGCAGCGTGGGCGCCGGGTTGCGCTACAAGTGGCTATCGCTTGCCGTCCTGAGCGATAGCACGGATCTCGGCGGCGCCAAGGCGTACGGGCTGGCGGCGCAGCTCGCGGTGCCTTTCTAGGAACGTAACGCAAAAATGCTGCAAGGCACGACCAGAATGGACAGGATTAACAAGATTTACATGATTTACTTCAGTTTTTGATTTTGTTAATCCTGTAAATCCTGTCCATTTCTTGTTTTTGAAGCGAATAAGGGCGCCGGGGCGGTCATTTCAGCACCTTCTTGTACTTCTGCATCCACTCTTCGGCCTGGACGTCGGACTCGCGTATCTGATCCGCGCTCATGTCCTTGTCCACCGTCTTCAGCGCTTCCAGCGACAACTCGTCGCCCTGCAGCGCCGCGACCTTCAGCCAGAAGTAGGCGCGCCGCGGGTCGCGCTCGACGCCCTTGCCTTCGTGATAGAGCAGGCCGAGGTTGTGCTGTGCGTTGATGTGCCCGCGGCGGGCCGCCCTGGAGTACCACTCGCCCGCGCGCTCGTAGTCCTGCGCCACGCCCTCGCCCTGCGCGTAGCTCAAGCCCAGGTTGTACTGCGCGCCTGGGTCATTCTGCGCGGCTGCGAAGCTCCACCACCGGTGCGCCGTCCGCAGGTTCTTCTCGACGCCGTAGCCGCGCGCGTACATCAGCCCGAGGCTGGTCTGCGCGCGCGCGTCGCCCTGCCTGGCGAGCTTCTCGTACCAGCGCGCCGCCTCGCTGAAATCCTGCTTCACGCCGCTCCGGCCGAGGTAGTACATCTCGGCGAGCTGGCGCGTGGCGGCCTTGTCGCCTTCCCCGGAGCGGACCTTGAGATCCTCGATATTGACCTTGCCCCGGGCCGGCTTGTCCTGCGCCAGCGCGAGGACTGGATACCCCAATAGAAGAAAAAGGCAGACAAAAGCCAGTCGGGCGCTCATTGCCGGGAACGGACAGGATTCATGAGGAAAACGTTTTCCAGGACCGAATTGACGGGATTAACAGGATTTGTTCTTGTTAATCCTGT
Source organism: Betaproteobacteria bacterium (assembly GCA_016192825.1). Classification (GTDB taxonomy): domain Bacteria; phylum Pseudomonadota; class Gammaproteobacteria; order Burkholderiales; family SG8-41; genus SG8-41. Next base: position 12,369 of record JACPTK010000010.1, read on the forward strand.
TAATCCTGTCTATTTTGTAACGCGCTCGTAGACTGCGCAGCGGAACGGGTAGCGGTGCCGCGCGTCGGCGGCGAACGATTCGGAAGACGCTTCGCGCCAGTCCATCAGGTCGAATTCCGGCATGACGGTGTCGCCCGCGACGTCGGCCTCGACCGTCGTGAGGTAGAGGCGCCCGGCGCGCGGCAGCGCCTGCTCGTAGAGCCCGGCCCCGCCGATCACGAAGATCTCGCTGTCGCCCGCGCACGCGGCAATGGCGTCATCGAGCGAGTGCATGACCAGCGCGCCCGGCGCGCGGTAATCGCGCTGGTGCGTGACGACAACCGACGCGCGCCCCGGCAGCGGCCTGCCGATGGACTCCCACGTCTTCCGGCCCATGATGAGGTGGTGGCCCAGCGTGAGGCGCTTGAAGCGCTTCAGCTCCTCCGGAAGGCGCCAGGGGATCGCGCCGCTCGCGCCGATCACGCGGTTTTTGGCCATGGCCACTATGATCGAAAGGCAGGATTGAGGATTGAGCATTGAGGATTGAGTAGGCGTTCAAAACCGGGATTGAAGTGCGAGGAGCAGGCAATTAGCGCACCTCGTCATCTCAGTGACCTTCTCAATCCGCTCAGCATTTTCCCGATCTGGTCCGTCTGCGAAAGCGATCGAAAGATGATTCAGGAATGCATTGGTGGATTTTCTTCCATGACCTTCGGCGATATTCGATGGTATCGACACCGCCGCGCGCTGCAACTGGCTGCTGATGCCAAAACGCTCGGTTGCGGGGAATTGATCGGATGCGGAATAAAGCTCGTCAACGAGATCCATGGATTTTTGCCAGACCTTCGACCCGCTGTATTTCATGTCTGGTGCCTCCCGGCTCAATCCTCAGTCCTCAGTCCTAGACAGCCACGGGGGCTTTGATCGCCGGATGGGGGTCGTAATTCTCGAGGGTGAAGTCCTCGTAGCGGAACCGGAAGAGGTCCTTCACCGCCGGGTTGAGCCTCATCGCCGGCAGCCGGCGCGGAGTGCGCGAGAGCTGCTCGCGCGCCTGCTCGAGGTGGTTGAGATAGAGGTGGGTGTCGCCGAAGGTGTGCACGAACTCGCCCGCCCTGAGCCCGCACACCTGCGCCACCATCAGGGTGAGCAGCGCGTAGGAAGCGATGTTGAACGGCACGCCGAGGAAGACATCGGCGCTGCGCTGGTAGAGCTGGCACGAAAGCCTTCCGTCCGCGACGTAGAACTGGAAGAAGGCGTGGCACGGCAGCAGCGCCATCCGCGGCAGGTCGGAGACGTTCCAGGCCGAGACGATCATGCGTCGCGAGTCGGGGTTGTTGCGGATCTGCTCGAGCACCTGGCTCACCTGGTCGATGTGGCGGCCATCGGGCGCCGGCCACGAGCGCCATTGGTAGCCATACACCGGCCCCAGGTCGCCGTTCGCGTCCGCCCACTCGTCCCAGATGGTGACGCCGTTCTCTTTCAGATAGCGGGTGTTGGTGTCGCCTCGCAGGAACCACAGCAGCTCGTGGATGATCGACTTGAGATGCACCTTCTTGGTGGTGAGCAGGGGGAATCCCGCGTCGAGATCGCACCGCAGCTGGGCCCCGAAAACGGAGAGCGTGCCGGTGCCGGTGCGGTCGCTCTTGCGCGCGCCGTGCTCCAGCACGTGCCGCATCAGGTCGAGGTACTGGCGCATGAATTCAGGACTGAGGGCCGAGGACTGAGGACTGAGCGTTGGGTTCATGGCGAATGCGCCATGTCCTCGTTGATTTTAATTGATTTCGCGCGGGTAGGGCTGCTTCAGCATCCACTTCGAGAGGGCGTCCACCGTTTCCGCTTCCTTGCCGAGGAAACCGTGCGGACTCATCGCCTCGCAGGGCTGGGACTGCGGCGGCAGCCCACCGGCAACCGACACCAATGGATAGCGGGCGGCCAGCGCCTTCGCCGACTCGTATGGCGTCGTCACGCATCCGTCGTCCATGTGATGCACGAAGAGCAGCGGGACCGGGATGGACGCGAAATCGAACCCGCTCAGCCCCGGCTGCCGGCGATTGGCGAGGAACAGCGTCGCGGTCAAAACCACGCCGTCCACCGCTTTTCCAAGGCGGCTGGCGGCGGAAGCGGCGGAAACGGTGCCGCGGCTCGTTCCCACGAAGAACACGGGAAGTCCGGGAAAGCGCGCTTTCAGGTCCGCGACCACCTTGCCGACGTCTTCGGCGTGCGCGCCGCCCAGGCGGAAATCATCGTCCATGCCGCGGGGGCGGTCGGAAGGCGCATCCATCACGGCGGCGGTGACCCCGGCGGCTGCCAGCAGCCGCCGCGACCGCACGAGGAAATTTCCGCGGTCGAGCACGGCGCGCGCGGTTTCGCGCTCGAGATCCGTCTTGCCCGCGCCGCCGGGAAACAGGATCGCGACGGCGCGCGCCTTGCCTGATTCGGGCGCCGACAGCAGATACGATTGCGTCACGCCGCCGCGCGTGGGCAAGGTGACGATGTCCTCCGCCGATGGAGCGCCGACCGGAATCAACAATATCAGCGCGAACAGCAATCGCGTCATGCCCGCGATTGTAGCAGCGGCGCTCCATTAAGAAGAATCGAAAACCCCGGCCACAGGAACCGTCGGGCGGGGTTTCGGGCGGTATAATCCGCGCTCTCCCCCGATTGACGACACCGGATTCCTCATGCTGGCAAGGCTGGAGCAGAACGCGGCGCTTCTGTCCGAAACCGACCTGAAGCGCGTGAAGCACGCGCTTATCGTGCTGCCGAAAACGGAGTCGCTCGACAGCCTGCGCGGCGTGCCCGGGGCCGAGGCGCTCGCCGCCGCGCTCTCGAGGCGAAAGAAAAAACCCGGCGAGCTGGCCAAGGCGCCGCTCGCGACCGATCTCGCGCAGGGCGCGCTGGTGTCCTGGGTCATGCTCGACCCGGCGCAGCCGGTGTTCGAGCGCCAGACCGTGCTGCGCAAGGGCCTGCAGCTGCTGCTCGGGGAGAAACCCGCGGAGATCGCGGTCGGCGTGTTCGGGCCGGCCACCCGGCGGCGCCAGGCCGCGGAACTCGCCGTGCACGCGGCCTGGGTCAACGGCGCGCGGCTGCCCGGGCGCAAGAAGAAGCCCGACGGCGCCGCGCTCCAGGCGGTGCGCCTCTACGGCTGCCGGGTCCCGGACGGCTTCGCCAGGCAGCGGGCGGTCGCGGAGGGCAACCTGCTGTGCCGCGAGCTGACAGTGCTGCCGCCCAACGAGTTGACGCCGCGGCGCTACCGCGAACGGGTGCGCCAGCTCGCGAAGCGGCACGGCTGGCGGCACGAGGAGTACGACGTCGGGCGCCTTCGCAAGATCGGCGCCGGCGCGTTCGTCGCCGTGGCGCAGGGCAGCGCCGAGGACGACGCCGCGATCGTGCACCTGCGCTACCGCCACCCGCGCGCGAAAAAATCCTTCGCGCTCGTAGGGAAGGGCATCTGCTTCGACACCGGCGGCCACAACCTGAAGCCTGCGCGTTACATGCACGGCATGCACAAGGACATGAACGGCTCGGCGGTGGCGCTCGGCATGCTGCTCGCGGCGGCGGAGATCAGGCTGCCGGTGCAGCTCGATTGCTGGATGGCGATCGCGCGCAACGACATCAGTCCGCGCGCCTATCACCAGAACGAAGTGGTTACGGCGCTGAACGGCACCACGATCGAGATCGTGCACACCGACGCCGAGGGACGCATGGTGCTCGCGGACACGCTGGCGCTCGCCGTGCGCGCGAAACCCGACCTGGTCGTGGACTTCGCGACGCTGACGGGCAGCATGCACGTCGCGGTCGGCGAGCGTTACAGCGGCATCTTTGCCACCAGCGAGGAACTTGCGCGCCGGGCGGTGGCGGCGGGGAAGGCGGCCGGCGAGCGGGTGTGCGCGTTCCCCCAGGATGAAGACTACGACGAAGCGCTCGACAGCGAGATCGCCGACGTGAAACAGTGCACGATGGAAGGCGAAGCGGACCATATCCTCGCCACGCGCCTCCTCAAGCGTTTCACCGACGAGCGTCCCTGGATCCACATGGACCTGTCGGCGGCCAGGTGCAAGGGCGGGCTGGGCGCGGTCGCGACCGACATCAACGGTTTCGGGGTCGCCTGGGGCATCGAATTCCTGAAGGGCGAGCTGGGTCGGGGATAAGCACGGCGCCAGCGACGTCGTGAGGGCACCCGTGACGCCGTCTCGATCGACGGGCGCGGGCGAGGGGAGGGGTGTGGGGCACAAGCCGAACGCACCGGTCACGATTCGCCGGTCACGATTCACGCTTCAATGACCGAGCGCAGCCAGTTCCGCCTGCTGCTGGAGCGCCGCTTCGCGCCGTTCTTCGGCGTGCAGTTCCTCGGCGCCCTCAACGACAACGTCTTCAAGCAGGCGCTCGTCATCCTGCTCGCCTACCAGACGGCCCGCTATACCACCCTGTCGAGCGACGTGCTGCAGAACGTCGCGCAAGCGCTGTTCATCCTGCCCTTTTTCCTGTTTTCCGCGACGGCCGGGCAGCTCGCCGACAAATACGAGAAATCGCGCCTCATCAGCGTGACGGTGGCGATCGAGCTGGCCGTGATGCTGCTGGGCGCCGCCGGCTTTTTCATGCACAACCTCACGCTGCTGCTGGCCGCGCTGTTCCTGGGCGGCGCGCAATCGGCGCTGTTCGGCCCGGTCAAGTACGCGATCCTGCCGCAGCACCTGAAGGAAACCGAGCTCGTAGGCGGCAACGGGCTGGTCGAAACGGGGACCTCGGTCGCGATCCTGCTCGGCATGGTGATCGGCGGCTGGATGGCGAGCCAGGCCGGGTGGGGCGTCACGGCCATCGCGCTCACGACGGTGGCGATCTCGGCGGCCGGGCTGCTGCTGAGCCGCTTCATTCCGCTCGCGCCGGCGGCCGACCCGGAGCTCAGGATCAACTGGAACGTCGTCAGCGAGACCTGGCGCAATTTGCGGTTCCTGCGCGAAAACCGGACGGTGTTCCTCTCGGTACTCGGCATCTCCTGGTTCTGGTTTTACGGCGCGATGCTCGTCACGCAGTTTCCCAACCTGAGCCGCAACGTCCTGGTGGGCGACGAGCACGTGGTCACGCTCCTGCTCGTCGTATTCTCCGTCGGCATCGGCGCGGGCTCGCTGTTGTGCGAGCGGCTGTCCGGCCACAAGATCGAGATCGGGCTCGTGCCGTTCGGCTCCATCGGCCTGACGGTGTTCGCGGCGGACCTCTTCTTCGCGCTCCCCGGCCACCTCCGCGACGCGCCGGTCGCGCTGGGCGAATTCGTGCGCGACGCCGGGCACTGGCGCATCCTCGGCGACCTGCTGCTGATCGGCGTGTTCGGCGGGTTCTACATCGTTCCGCTCTACGCCCTGATCCAGAGCCGCAGCGATGTCCGGCACCGCTCGCGCGTCATCGCCGGCAACAACATCCTGAACGCCTTGTTCATGGTGGCGGCGGCGCTGCTGGCGATCGCCCTGTTCCACGCCGGGCTGACCATCCCGCAATTGTTTCTCGTGACGGCGCTGCTCAACGCGGCCGTCGCGGTCTACATCTACACGCTGGTGCCCGAATTCCTGATGCGGTTCCTGGTGTGGCTGCTGATTCACTCGGTCTACCGGCTGGAGAAGAGCGGGCTCGAAAACATCCCGGACGAGGGGCCGGCGGTGCTGGCGTGCAACCACGTGAGCTACGTCGACGCTCTCATCATCGCCGCCGCCTGCCGCCGTCCCATCCGCTTCGTGATGGATCACCGCATCTTCAAGGTCCCGGTGCTCAATTTCGTGTTTCGCACCGGCCGCGCCATCCCGATCGCGTCGGCGCGGGAGGATCCGCAGCTGCTCGAGCGCGCCTACGACGAGATCGCAAGCGCGCTCGAGGCGGGCGATCTCATCGGCATTTTCCCCGAGGGCCGCATCACCGACACCGGCGAGCTGTACCCGTTTCGTTCCGGCATCCAGCGCATGATCGATCGCACGCCGGTGCCGGTGGTGCCGATGGCGCTGCGCGGACTGTGGGGCAGCTTCTTCAGCCGCCGGGGCGGGGCGGCGATGACGCGGCCGTTCCGGCGCGGCGTGTTCTCGAAGATCGCGCTGGTCGCGGCGGGCGCCCTGCCTGCGCAACAGGTGACGTCCGAGGGCTTGCAGCAATCGGTGCTTGCGCTGCGGGGCGAATGGAGATGAGGCGCGCCGCGGACGATGCGACTTCGCTGCGCGCGATACCGGACCCGTGACCTAGCCTAGCTTCCACACTTGTGGATCGTTATCGCTGATGGCGGCGGGTGGTTGCGCGAACGCGACAGCGGCTTGGCAGAGTGAAACGCGCGCTGTGAGCGTGACCGGGCAGTGTGTTGGGGCGGTCGAAATCGCGCAAA
>JACPTK010000117.1 GCA_016192825.1 Betaproteobacteria bacterium
TCGGCTCGCGGTTTCGCTCCATGCTTCCTTCCCACGCTCGGTCGCCCTCACGCAGTTGCACTTCGCTTCGTTCACTGTGGCCAGCTTACGGGAGGACTTCCACCTCCAAGATCGCGCCCATGCTGGGCGCACAACAAAAAAGCCCTGTCGCGTGACAGGGCTTCGGGTAGGCAGCGCTTCCGCTCAGGCGGGAACGATGCTCACCCGCTTGTGGCTGTCCGGGCCCTTTTGCGCGAACTGCACGCGTCCCGTCACTTTCGCGAACAGCGTGTGGTCGCGCCCCACGCCGACGTTGGCGCCGGGATGCACCTGCGTGCCGCGCTGGCGCACGATGATCGAGCCCGCGCTCACCAGCTCGCCGCCGTAGCGCTTGACGCCGAGACGCTTCGACTGCGAGTCGCGCCCGTTGCGCGAGCTGCCGCCCGCCTTTTTGTGTGCCATGACGTTACCTGCTAATGCTGTAAATCGGTCCTGGGGGCATTGGAGGGGCGCATCCCCTCACTCGTTCCCCCGCTTCTGGTCATTCCGCGATGCCGAGGATCTCGATCTCGGTGTAGTTCTGGCGGTGCCCCTGGCTCTTGCGGTAGTGCTTGCGGCGCCGCATCTTGAAGATGCGCACCTTCTCGCCGCGGCCGTGACCGAGCACTTTCGCCTTGACCTTGGCCCCGGCCACGAGGGGGCTACCGATCTTGAGTGCTTCGCCGTCGGCCACCAGCAGCACCTCGTCAAGCAGGATCTCCTGCCCGACCGCTGCGGGAACCTGCTCGATCCTCAGTTTTTCGCCGGCACTGACCCGGTATTGCTTGCCGCCGGTCTTGACCACCGCGTACATGTCGCCGCCCGTTCAGCCTCGTTGGAAAGCCGCGCATTCTACAAAATATGGACGGTTTAGTCAAAAAAACCGTGCCGGCGGCCCCGCGGGGTCTGCTATTGACTTCAAGCGGTTAACACGCCGCGGGCGCACGAATCCGGTACGGTTTTTTACTGGTATCATCCCTCTCCTTTTCGCGGGACGGAACGGTGACATTGGAGGCGATACGGGGGTTCATGGAGGCGGACATGCGCGCCGTCGACGCCGTGATCCGGGCCCGCCTCGATTCCGAAGTGCTGCTGATCCGCCAGGTGGCGGAATACATCGTCGGCGGGGGCGGCAAGCGCCTGCGCCCGATGCTGCTGCTGCTGTCCGCCGGCGCGTTCGGTTACCCGGGGCCGCACCGCCACGAGCTTGCCGCGGTGGTGGAGTTCATCCACACCGCGACGCTGCTGCACGACGACGTCGTGGACGAATCCGAGCTGCGCCGCGGACAGGCCACGGCCAACGCGCTGTTTGGCAACGCCGCCGCCGTGCTGGTCGGCGACTTCGTCTATTCGCGCGCGTTCCAGATGATGGTGGAAGTGGACAGCCTGCGCGTGCTGCGCGTGCTCGCGGATGCGACCAACGTCATTGCCGAGGGCGAGGTGATGCAGCTCATGAACTGCCACAACCCGGATATCGGGGAAAACGGCTATCTCGAGGTGATCCGCTGCAAGACGGCGAAGCTGTTCGAGGCGGCCACGCGGCTGGGCGCCATCCTGGGCGGCGCGCCGCGCGTCCAGGAGGACGCCGTCGCCGATTACGGTACCCACCTCGGCACGGCGTTTCAGCTGATCGACGACGTGCTCGACTATTCGGGCGAGCAGGCGATGATCGGCAAGAGCGTGGGCGACGATCTCGCGGAGGGCAAGCCCACGCTGCCGCTGATTTACGCCATCAAGCACGGAACGCCGCAGCAGGCGCAGCTCGTCAGGCACGCCATCGAGCACGGCGGGCGCGGCGATCTCGCGGCAGTGGTCGAGGCGATCCGCTCGACCGGCGCGCTCGATTACGCAAGCGAGCAGGCGCGCCGGGAAGCCCGCACGGCATGCGACGCGCTCGCGCGACTGCCGCATTCAAGACACCGCGAATATTTGCTACAATTGGCGGACTTCGCGGTGACGCGGACGTACTAGAAGTTGGCAGTAGGAAGTATGCAGTTGGCAGCGTTGGACTGCCAGCGTAATGGGAGCGCGGCCAGGCCGCGCCTTTTTTTCGTGGACTGCAAACTGACGACTGGCGGCTGCCAACTGTGGCATCACGTCGGGGAGTAGCTCAGCCTGGTAGAGTACTGCGTTCGGGACGCAGGTGTCGGAGGTTCAAATCCTCTCTCCCCGACCATTCTTTCCCGCCCGCGACCGGCGCACTCGACTCGTGTCGGGGGTTGGGGCAGACTAATCCGTCAGGGCCCGGGCCGTGATCCGCGATCCGGCCGCCGCGCGCTTCGGCCAGCGGCTCGCCGTCGGATGGACAGATCAATGTGACGACGGCCCGGGGAAAACGCCGGCCGGCAGCGGAGGAGTAATGGCCAAGATCATCCTGCTTGTCCTCGGGCTGCTCCTCGTTTACTGGATCCTGAAGGGTTACCGCCGCCGGGTCGACGGCGCCGGGTCCGCGACGCCCTCCGCCGGCACGGAGGACATGGTCCAATGCGCCCAGTGCGGCGTGCATCTGCCACGCAGCGAGAGCATCACCACGCAGGGCAGGTTCTATTGCTCCGCCGAGCACCAGCGGGCGCACCAGTCGGGACGCGCCGCCTCATGAGCCCGGTCGGCGTCCAGCGGCCCGCACCCTGGGAGGCGGAAGTCCCCGCGCCCGCGGGCGAGCATCCCGAGCCGTTCTGGCGATCGCTGTTCTATTTCAACGGCTATCGGCTGCTGGTCGCGCTGCTGCTGCTGATGAGCGTCGAGGTGTGGGGAGCCAACCTCTGGTTCGGCTCGCGCAACGTCACGCTGTTCGTGATCGCCGGCATCGGCTACGTGGTGTTCAGCGTCGCGTGCTTCGTGCTGATCAACACGCGCCGGCGCTTCAACCTGCAGCTGGCGCTGCAGGTGGCGGCCGATGTCGGCTTCGTCGTGGTCATGATCTACGCGAGCAGCGGGATCTCCAGCGGGCTTGGGCTGCTGCTGCTCACCACGCTTGCCGGCGCCGGGCTGATCAGCCGCGGACGGCTGACGCTGTTTTTCGCCTCGATCGCCAGCATCGGCGTGCTCCTCGAGCACACCTACGAGGTGCTCAGGCTGGACGCCGCCGAAGCCCAGTTCGTGCAGGCCGGCCTGCTCTCGGCGGCGTACTTCGCGATCGCCTGGCTTGCCCACGCGCTTGCCCGTTACGCGGTGGCGAGCGAGTCGCTCGCCGAGCAGCGCGGAATCGATCTCGCCAACATGGAGCAGGTGAACCAGCTGGTGATCCGCGACATGCAGGACGGGGTGCTCGTGGTCGACGAGCGCGGCGTGATCCGCCAGTGCAATGCGCGTGCCGAACGCCTGCTGGGCGCGCTCGCGCGCGACCGCGACGAGACCGCGCTCGCGGAATACGCGCCGGCGCTCGCCGCGCAATTCGAGTCGTGGCGCATGGGCGCGGACGACAGCCTGGGCACGCCCTTCGGGAACAATGTCAGCGCGCGCTTCGTGCCGATCGGCGGCAGCCGGAAGGTCGGGGCGGTCGTTTTTCTCGAGGACCAGAGCCGCATCCAGGCCGAGGCGCGCCAATTGAAGCTGGCCGCGCTGGGACGGCTTACCGCCAACATCGCGCACGAGGTCAGGAATCCGCTGGGCGCGATCAGCCACGCCGCGCAGCTGCTGCAGGAGGAGCCCGGCATGGGCGGCACCGCGGCGCGGCTCATCACCATCATCAACGAGAACAGCCGCCGCCTCGACCGCATGGTGAACGACGTGTTGCGGCTCAATCGCGGCGATCTCGCGCACCGCGAACGCTTCAGGCTCTCCGTTTTTCTCGACGATTTCGTCGAGCAGTTCGCGCAGATCGAGAAAATCGACCCCGGCGTGTTCCGCGTCGAGCGCGTGGCCGACCCGGAGATCCTGTTCGACCGCAGCCATCTCAACCGCGTGATGTGGAACTTGTGCCGCAACGCGCTGCGCCACAGCCGGCGCGGCCCGGCGAGCATCAGGATCCGCATCGCGGCGGAACGCGCCGGCAGTACTGTAAGATTGGACGTGGTGGACGACGGACCGGGAGTGCCCCCCGAGACGCGGACGCACCTGTTCGAGCCGTTCTTCACCACGGCCGCCGGAGGCACCGGGCTTGGCCTCTACATCGCGCGCGAAGTGTGCGAGGCGAACAGCGCCACGCTCGATTACATGGAAACCCCGTCGGGCGCGCAGTTTACCGTGCGCTGCTCGGTCGGCTAGAACCGGTGAGTCGTGATCAGTGAGTGGTGAATGGACTACACCGCCAGGCAGATTTGGCCCACTCACTACTCACCATTCACGACTCACGCCTTTTCGAAATGAGCGCCAGGTCCCACATCCTCGTCGTCGACGACGAAGCCGACATCCGCGAGCTGCTCGACATGACGCTCGCGCGCATGGGGCTGGAGGCGCACTGCGCCTCGACCACCACCGAGGCCTACGCGCTGCTCGCGAAGAACAGCTACGATCTGTGCCTGACCGACATGCGGCTGCCGGACGGCGACGGGCTCACGGTGGTGGAATACGTCGCCAAGCACCATCCCAATCTTCCGGTGGCGGTGATTACCGCGCACGGCAGCGCCGAAAACGCGGTCGCCGCGCTCAAGGCGGGCGCGTTCGACTATCTGGCCAAGCCGGTATCGCTCGACCAGTTGCGCACGCTGGTGCGCTCGGCATTGAAGCTGCCGCGAACCACGCAGCGGCGCGCGCAGGGAGAAGAGGCGCCGGGGCAGCCGGGAACCCCCCTGCTTATCGGCGATTCCGGGCCGATGCGGGCCGTGCGCGCGATGATCGACCGCCTGGCGCGCACCCAGGCGCCGATTCACATCACCGGGGAATCGGGGAGCGGCAAGGAACTGGCGGCGCGGCTGATCCACACCAGGGGCTCGCGCAACGACGGGCCGTTCGTGCCGGTCAACTGCGGCGCGATTCCCGAGAACCTGATGGAAAGCGAATTCTTCGGCTACAGGAAAGGCGCGTTTACCGGCGCCGCCGCCGACCGCGGGGGGTTTTTTCAGGCCGCGAGCGGCGGCACGCTGTTCCTCGACGAGGTCGCGGAGCTGCCGTTGCCGATGCAGGTAAAGCTGCTGCGCGCGATCCAGGAGAAAAAGGTGCGCAAGGTCGGCTCCACCGGCGAGGATTCCTCGGACGTGCGCATCATCAGCGCCACCCACCGCAGCCTCGGGGAAGAGGTCCAGCGCGGCAGGTTCCGCCAGGACCTCTATTACCGGCTCAACGTGATCGAGCTCAAGATGCCCGCGCTGCGCGAGATGCGCGAGGACATCCCAGCGCTCGCCGGGACGATACTCAGGCGCCACGCCGCGGCGGGCGACGACCGCGCATCGCGCCTGTCCGCCGCAGCCGTCGAGCGGCTCGTGAACTACGATTTTCCGGGCAATGTGCGCGAGCTCGAGAACGTGCTGGAGCGGGCGCTCGCGCTCACGGCCGGCGCCGAGATCCGGGCCGAGGATTTGCAGCTTGCGCCGGCGCAACTCACGCCGGCGCAGGTTGCACCGCCGCCGGTCACGCAAGATGCCACACCGGCGATCCTGTCCGGCCTGCCGCTGCAGGAGCGGCTCGACGCCGTCGAGCGCCAGGCCATCCTCGCGGCGCTCGAGCAGACGCGCTACAACCGCACCGCGGCAGCGAAGAGGCTTGGGATCACCTTCCGCGCGCTGCGTTATCGCATGGAGCGGCTCGGCATCAAGGAAGAGCTCGACTCCAAAGGCTGAACGCGTGCCGCGCGTTCAGCCTCAATCAAGGAATGAACCCAGAATCGCTTTGCCACCGAGACTGCGCATCAATAGCGACGGATGGGTTGAAGGCATAAGGTTCATTCCTTCGCCCAACTGCGACGAGCGGCCCGCTGGCGGCGCGGTGGACCTGCTGGTCATCCACTACATCAGCCTGCCGCCCGGCGAATTCGGCGGGCCGGGCGTCGTCGAGCTGTTCACCAATCGCCTCGACCCGGCTGCGCATCCGTTCTACGCCTCGATCGCGGGCCTGAAGGCGTCGGCGCATTTCCTGATCCGGCGCGACGGCGAGCTCATCCAGTTCGTGCCGTGCGGGAAGCGTGCGTGGCACGCGGGTGCTTCGAGCTGGAAGGGCAGGGCGCGCTGCAATGATTTTTCGATCGGGATCGAAGTGGAGGGTTCCGGCGAGGCGCCGTTCACGGACAGGCAGTACGATCGGCTCGCCGCGCTCACGCGTGCGCTGAAGGCGCGTTATCCGATCCGGGACATCGTCGGGCATGCCGACGTCGCGCCGGGCAGGAAGGACGATCCGGGGCCGCACTTCGACTGGGCGCGCTTACGCGCGATGCTCGAGATTAATCGCCACGCCGCCAGCAAAACAGGAACCGCCAAGACGCCAAGACGCCAACCAAGGGCGAAGCACAAATTGAGATAGCTTCCTTGCACGAGACAGACTTGTAGGATTGCCTCGGTGCGTCTGAGGCAAAGTCACTTTTCTCTCTGTCGATGATGCCCGCGCGTTGAGCGGCGATTTTTTTCGTCCGCTCGAACGCGGGCGGCCTCTGGACCCTGCTCGGCAAGCATTCACCGTAATCGCGTCGGCCGCCTGCGCGCCTGCGTGGTCGCATCCCGCAAGCGGGCCCCTGCTCCGCGCTCCGGCGCGCGCCAAACCGGCGCTGTGCGTCCGTTTTAGCCTTGATTATCCATAATTTTTCGCGAGTTTCAGGCGGCGCTGACTGCATTTTGACCAGTGTCGTACGGCTGCTCAAAACATGAGCAGTTTTGCCCCTTCTTTCATCACCTTGCCCATGTTTTTTCCAGTAAAAACGCGTATTTAAGAAAAAGTTCAAAAACCTGTTGCGTTCGTAAAATCAGGCTACTAGAATTTGTTAAAAAATCGCCGATAACCACAAGATATTGTGGTCATTCAAGGAGCAGAGGATTGAAGCACGGGGAGGAGAGCCTCCCCTTGAGTCAAAAAACACATAAAACTCAAGGAGTTATGAATGCAGCTCACGACAGAATCGGCCCTGATGACCCGGGTCGCCGGATTAGCCCTCGATGAGACCCCTGCTGAACGCGAAACGCGCTACGCGCAATACAAGGTAATCCGGCGCAATGGCACCGTCGTGGGCTTCGAGCCCGCGAAGGTCTCAATCGCGATGACGAAGGCGTTCATCGCGGTGAACGGCGGCACCGGCGCCGCTTCCGCGCGCGTGCGCGAGCTGGTCGCCCTCCTTACCGAGAACGTGGTAAGCGCGCTGATGCGCCGCCAGCCTTCGGGCGGCACGTTCCACATCGAGGACATCCAGGACCAGGTGGAGCTCGCGCTCATGCGCGCCGGCGAACACAACGTCGCCCGCGCCTACGTGCTCTACCGCGACGAGCGCGCAAGGGAACGCGCGCGGGAGCGCGAGAAGCAGGAAAAGGACAGGCGCGCGCAGCAGCCGGCACTCAACGTGAAGGAGGGCGGCCAGGTGAAGCCGCTCGACCTCGCCAGGATCGCGGCGCTGGTGCGTGACGCCTGCGAGGGGCTCGGGCGCGAGGTGAGCGCGGAACCGATCCTGCAGGCGATGCAGCGCGATCTCTACGACGGCGTGCCGATGGAGGAAGTGAGGAAGTCGCTTGTCCTCGCCGCGCGCGCCCTGATCGAGCAGGATCCGGGCTACAGCTACGTCACCGCGCGGTTGCTGCTCCACACGCTGCGGCTCGAGACGCTGGGCGTGGAGGCGACGCAGGCGGAGATGCACCCCCGCTACGCCGAGTACCTGCCGGAGTTCATCAGGAAGGGGATCGAGGCGGAACTGCTCGACGAGCGCCTCGCCGGGTTTGACCTCAAGTGCCTGGGGGCGGCGCTCGACGCCAACCGCGATCTCAAGTTCTCCTACCTCGGCCTGCAGATCCTTTACGACCGCTATTTCCTGCACGTGCGCGGCCGCCGAATCGAGTTGCCGCAGATCTTCTTCATGCGCGTGGCGATGGGGCTCGCGCTGAACGAGCCCGAGGACCAGCGCGAGGCGCGCGCAATCGAGTTCTACAACGTGCTGTCCTCCTTCGATTTCATGAGCTCGACGCCGACGCTGTTCAATTCCGGCACGCGGCGCTCGCAGCTCGCGAGCTGCTACCTGACGACCGTGGCCGATGACCTCGACGGCATTTACGAGGCGATCAAGGAAAACGCGCTGCTGCAGAAGTACGCGGGCGGCATCGGCAATGACTGGACGCCGGTGCGCGCTCTCGGCTCCCACATCAAGGGCACCAACGGCAAGAGCCAGGGCGTGGTGCCGTTCCTCAAGGTCGTGAACGACACCGCCGTGGCGGTCAACCAGGGCGGCAAGAGGAAGGGCGCGGTGTGCTCGTACCTCGAGACCTGGCACCTCGACATCGAGGAGTTCCTCGAATTGCGCAAGAACACCGGCGACGACCGCCGCCGTACCCACGATATGAACACCGCCAACTGGGTGCCGGACCTCTTCATGAAACGGGTCATGGAAAACGGCGATTGGACCCTGTTCTCGCCCTCCGACGTGCTCGACTTGCACGACAAGTTCGGCAAGGCGTTCGAGAAGGCCTACATCGAATACGAGGCGCGGGCCGCACGCGGCGAGATCAAGCCGTACAAGAAAGTCCAGGCGACGACGCTGTGGCGCAAGATGCTGACGATGCTGTTCGAGACCGGGCATCCCTGGATCACCTTCAAGGACCCGTGCAACCTGAGGAGCCCGCAGCAGCACGTCGGCGTGGTGCACAGCTCCAACCTCTGCACCGAGATCACGTTGAATACCGGCGCGGACGAGATCGCCGTATGCAACCTGGGCTCGGTCAACATGCCGGCGCACCTCGATATCTCCACCGGCCGCATGGACATGGACAAGCTGCGCCGCACCGTCGGCACCGCGATGCGCATGCTCGACAACGTCATCGACCTCAATTTCTACAACGTCAACAAGGCGCGCAACTCCAACTTCAAGCACCGTCCCGTCGGCCTCGGCATCATGGGCTTCCAGGACTGCCTGCACATGCTGCGCATCCCCTACGGCTCGCAGGCGGCGGTGGAGTTCGCCGACCGCTCGATGGAGGCGATTGCGTATACCGCGTACCGGGCCTCGAGCGATCTCGCGGAGGAGCGCGGGCCGTACTCGACCTTCAAAGGCTCGCTGTGGGAGCGCGGCATCCTGCCGTCCGACACCCTCAAGCTGCTGGCCGAGGAGCGCGGCGGCTACGTCGAGTGCGACATGTCCGCCATGCTCGACTGGGAAGGCCTCAAGCGCCGCGTGCAGCAGGTCGGCATGAGGAACTCGAACTGCCTCGCAATCGCGCCCACCGCGACCATCGCCAACATCACCGGGCTGTCGCAGTGCATCGAGCCGACCTACCAGAACCTCTACGTGAAATCGAACCTGTCGGGCGAGTTCACGGTGGTAAACGAGTTCCTGGTGCGCGACCTGAAGAAGCTCAACCTGTGGGACGAGGTGATGATCGCGGACCTGAAGTATTTTGACGGCTCGCTCGCCAAGATCGACCGCATTCCGCCGGAAGTCCGCAACCTCTACGCCACGGCTTTCGAGATGGAACCCAAGTGGCTGGTCGAATGCGCGGCGCGGCGGCAGAAGTGGGTGGACCAGTCGCAGTCGCTCAACATCTACATGGCGGGCGCCTCGGGCAAGAAGCTCGACGACACCTACAAGCTCGCGTGGATCCGGGGCCTGAAGACGACGTATTACCTGCGCACCCTCGGCGCGACCTCGGCGGAAAAGTCCACCGTCACGACCGGGCAGCTGAACGCGGTGACGTCCGACGGCGTCGCGACGGACGCGAAGTTCTGCTCCATCGACAGCCCCGAGTGCGAGTCCTGCCAATAAGGAGACTGAAAGATGCTGCAATTCGGGGAACAACAGACGATAGCTGCCGGCGCCGGCGCCGGGGTGCAGCCCGCCGCGCGCGCGCCCCTGCCGCAGCCGGAAGTCGACGCGCAGCTGAGACGCGTCAACGTTGCCGACAAGCGCGTCATCAACGGCGCGACCGACGTCAACCAGCTGGTGCCGTTCAAGTACAAGTGGGCGTGGGAGAAGTACCTCTCCGCCTGCGCCAACCACTGGATGCCGCAGGAAATCCAGATGAGCCGCGACATCGCGCTGTGGAAGGACCCCAACGGCCTGAGCGAGGACGAGCGGCGCATCGTCAAGCGCAACCTCGGCTTCTTCGTGACCGCCGACTCGCTCGCGGCGAACAACATCGTGCTCGGCACCTACCGCCACATCACCGCGCCCGAGTGCCGCCAGTACCTGCTGCGCCAGGCGTTCGAGGAGGCGATCCATACCCACGCCTACCAGTACATCGTGGAAAGCCTGCAGCTGGACGACGGCGAGATCTTCAACGCCTACCACGAGATACCCTCGATCCGGGCCAAGGACGAGTTCCTGATCCCGTTCATCGACACGCTGACCGACCCCTCGTTCAAGACCGGCACGCCGGAAGCCGACCAGAAGCTGCTGAAGAGCCTGATCGTGTTCGCGTGCCTGATGGAGGGCATGTTCTTTTACGTCGGCTTCACGCAGATCCTCTCGCTCGGGCGCCAGAACAAAATGACCGGCTCGGCCGAGCAGTACCAGTACATCCTGCGCGACGAGTCCATGCACTGCAATTTCGGCATCGACCTCATCAACACGATCAAGCTCGAGAACCCGCACCTGTGGACGCCGGATTTCCGCGACGAACTGCGCGAGATCTTCAAGAAAGGGGTCGAGCTCGAGTACCGCTACGCGGAGGACACCATGCCGCGCGGCGTGCTGGGGTTGAACGCCGGGATGTTCAAGGAGTACCTGCGCTTTATCTCCAACCGCCGCAGCCAGCAGATCGGGCTGGAGCCGCTGTTCGAGGGCGTCTCCAACCCGTTCCCGTGGATGGCGGAGATGATCGACCTCAAGAAGGAGCGCAATTTCTTCGAGACGCGGGTCCTCGAGTACCAGACCGGGGGGGCGCTCAACTGGGATTGATGGCGGTTGTCGACAAATAAGCATCCGTGTCCGGGCGACTGTCAAAGGCCATCGCAGAAAAGGACGCTTGTTTATCAACCAACAGGGAGGCGCGATCACTTGGGTTCCAGCCTGCTGAACCGGCGTTACCGCAGACGCAGACCGAGCATGATGCACACCATTACCGAGTGCCGCGCCGAGAGCGGCTACACCCTCTGGCTCCGCTTCGACGACGGGCTGGAAGGCAGCGTGAACCTCGGCGACCTGGTGCTGACCGAGTCGTACCTGGCGATCTCCGACGAGGAGACCTTCGCGCGCGTTGCGATCGATCCGGTATCGAGCGCGCCGACCTGGACCGGCGGCATCAAGATCGATCCGGAGGCGCTGTACCGGGACCTGGCGAGCAAGACTCACGCGGCGCGCCACTGAAAGGCCGTCGACGCCGCCGCGCGGGCAACCGACTGGAGGTTTGAATGGCAAAAGCGAAAAGGCGAGCCGGAAAGAAAAAAGCGGGAAAGAAAAGGAAAGCGGTGGCCCGTCGCAAGCCCGCGGCGCGGCGTGGCGCGAAGCGCAAGGCGGCGAGGCGCAAACCGGCGGCGGCGAGACCGGCGCCCGCCCCGGTGGCGCCGCGCCCGATTGTCATTCCCGGCGCCTGGCCGTTCCCGATGGGCTCCAAGCCCTGATAAATCCGGACGCGTAGCGCCGGTTTATCTCCGCGCGTTCGAGCGGACGGTACAAAGCACCGCCGCTCAACGCGCGGCTTTCCCCCTGTATCCCGAGAAGCAGCGACAAAATAAATTCCCCTCGCCCCCGATTCTCACTCCCGCCCCTCTCCCGAGCGGAGAGGGGCGGCTTGGAATTTCCCTTCTCCTCTCGGGAGAAGGGGGAGGGATGAGGGATGGGGAG
The DNA here is from genome assembly GCA_016192825.1 of Betaproteobacteria bacterium. GTDB lineage: Bacteria > Pseudomonadota > Gammaproteobacteria > Burkholderiales > SG8-41 > SG8-41. The sequence goes on from JACPTK010000117.1 coordinate 11,858, forward strand.
CGAGGGCCAGGGTGAGGGGGCAGCCGGATACTCCCCTGTTACCGTTAGCTAACCCGTTTGATCTAGCGCAACATCCCCGTGACCTGCCTCCGTAGAATGGGCCATCGCGCCGGGCGATGAGCGTCCGGGCATCCATCCCGGGAGGGGAACATGAAAGCAGGCTGGTTTGTCACGCTGGCGATCATCGCGACGGTGGCATTGGGCAACGCGGCGTCCGCCGCGTCCGCCGACGCCGTCGTGCGTTCGACCAAGGGCGAGTTCAAGGACGTGAAGGAGCGGGTGCTGCACGCGATCGAGAACCGCGGCTTCGTGCTCAACTACACAGCGCGCATCGGCGCCATGCTCGAGCGCACCGGCAAGGATATCGGCGCCAGGCGGCAGGTCTATGCCGAAGCCGAGCTGCTCGAATTCTGCAGCGCCAGGGCTTCGCGCGACACGATGGAAGCCGACCCGCGCAACATCGTGTTCTGCCCGTATGCGATCGCGATCTACACGCTGCCCAAGGACAAGGCTAGGGTCTACCTCGCCTACCGGCGCCCGGCGGCCTTCGGCTCGGAGCAATCTGTGAAATCGCTGCGCGCGGTGGAAAAGCTGCTCGCGGACATCGTCGGCGAAGCCCTCAAATAGCCAAACGGCGTGAGTGGTGAATAGTGAATGGTGAACGGAACTCGCGCGCCGCACACCTGGGTCTAATTTTGGCTGACGGCTGACGGCTGACGGCTGACGGCTGACGGCTGACGGCTGACGGCTGACGGCTGACGGCTGACGGCTGACGGCTGACGGCTGACGGCTGACGGCTGACGTTATGGAACGCAAGCGCCTCAACGCCTCCACCCTCCGCTCGGTCGGCTACGATCCGGGCAAGCAGCTCCTGGAAGTGGAATTCACGAGCGGCTCGATCGTGCAGTACTCGGGCGTGTTGCCGGAGGTGCACCGGCAGCTCATGAACGCGCCGTCGCCGGGCAGTTTCTACCAGGACAAGATTGACGAGAACTTCCCCGCGAAGCGGGTCCGCTAATCAAGTTCTTGGCCTTTGGCAGGCTGGCCCCGGAGCAAGAAGGTTTTGGGGTACTTCCCTTCGCCGCAGATCTTGAAGGAGCCGAAGTCCTTGTACCAAGGGCCGTCGGGGGCGTCGGGTTCCGATTCCCTCCACGTTTTCAGCTGGTAGAGGTCTTCCGCGGTAATCTTGGGCTCGCGAAGCCGGTCGAACAGGTGGTCGCGAAGCGCGGGAGGGAGATCGGTCCACTGGATCTTCGGCATTACTCACCGAACGTCATGCGGGCGAGTTCTTCCTTGAGTCGCTTCTGTTCGTCCGCATCGCGGGAGCGCGCCAGGCGGTCGGCGAGATAAAAGAAGCGTTCTTTTTCCTGCTCCCGAGCGTCGAGTCCGGACTCGATGAGTTCGACGATGACCCGGTTGGCGCTGGTCTTGCTGGTTTGCGCCAGGGATTTCACCCGGCGCGCGACGCGCGCAGGAAGGCTCACGCTCTGGCGTACGGTTTTGTTCGCGACTGGCATGATGTCAGGATACACCGTTTTGCACCACAATGCACCGTCAAAAAAGGGGCGCGTCCCCTTTTACACTCCGTCCCCTTTTACACTCCTCGACTGCAAAAAACTACAGCGCAACCGCCTGATCGACTCCTGCAAGCGCCTATTCCTGATAGCATTCTTTAAAGGCTGATCCTCCTGGGGTGACGTTGAAGTCATGACACCTCCATCGTAACCCCTTCAGGTATCAGCCTTTCCCTAATTCGTCTTCACTAAAATAGTGCCATTGCAGCCAGACTCCCCATCCCTCATCCCACAAAATCTTACGCTGCTCCCTTTTCCGATTGGAACGGGATTCGTGAGTCGTGATTCGTGATTTCTAAGGCGGATTCTCGGAATTCCCCTGCAACCTTTTAATGGAATTGGCTTTTCCAAACCTATCATTTTGTTAGATTTGCGCGAAGCAAAGTCCAGCGTTCTAATGAGGCCGCGCAATAAGCAAGTCCTCGTTCATTGATTGTTGCGGAAATGGTTAACGCTCCATTTCCGCACTGTAAATTTCCCCTCGCCCTTCGGGAGAGGGGGAAGGGGTGAGGGTCGAGCGGCGCGAGGTATTCGCGCAATGCTCGACGGGAGGACATCGTGAGTGCACGGGGAGGCAGGCAGGCGCGGATTGCGGCGGCAATCGGGTTGCTGTGCCTGCTGGCGCTCCCACCGATTGATGCAGTTGCGCAGCAGGGCAAGCCGAAGGTGCCACCGCAACTGCCACCGCAGGCCGCCGAGCAGGCGCAGCAGCAAGTCGCGGCAAACACTGCGCCCACCGTAAGCTTGAGCGCCCCCGCGAACAACGCGCTCTACACCGCCCCGGCTACCGTGCCGCTGGAGGCAAGTGCCGCCGCAAGCAGCAGCGGGCGCTCGATCGCGAAGGTGGAGTTCTTCGCGGACGCGACCCTGATTGGAAGCGTGAGCGCGGCGCCCTACTCCTTCACTTGGACCCCGGTGGCGGCTGGCGCCTACAGCCTGACCGCGCGGGCAACGGATAACCTCGGGGTGGCGATGACTTCCGCTCCCGTTTCAATCGTCGTGAACGCTCCGCCCACAGTGGATCTCACCGCGCCAGTCAATAATGCGCTATTCACCGCCCCGGCGACGATTGCTTTGACAGCGGCTGCTGCCGACGCCGATGGCTCAGTCGCCCAAGTGGAGTTCTTCCAGGGCGCAACCCTCCTTGCCACGATGGCGAGCGAGCCGTACACCTTCAGCCTGGCCAACGTCGCGGCGGGTACGCTGACCTTCACCGCCCGGGCGACCGACGACCGGGGCGCGGTGACAACCTCCACGGCGGTCGCCGTGCTTGTCAACGCGCCGCCCACCGTGAATCTCACGAGTCCCACCGCCGACGCCGACTTCCGGGCCCCGGCGAGCATCACCCTCACGACCGAAGCAACCGACTCGGACGGCACGATCGCCAACGTCCAGTTCTACAACGGCGCAACCCTCATCGCCACCCGCACCGAGCCGCCCTACAGCATCATCTGGTCGGGGGTGCCCGCAGGCAGCTACAGCCTCACCGCGCGGGTGATGGACAACCTGGGGGCGGCCACGACTTCGGACGCGACGAGCGTGACAGTGACCCAGGCGCTCGCGCAGATTTACTACATCCACACCGACCATCTGAACACGCCGCGGGCAATCTACGACCAGCAGCAGCGCCTGGTGTGGCGCTGGGACCAGACCGACCCTTTCGGGGGCAATCCTCCGAACGAGAACCCCTCGGGCCTCGGCACCTTCACCTGCAACCTGCGCCTGCCGGGGCAGTATTTCGACAGGGAAACGAACACCCACTACAACTACCGGCGCGATTACGATCCTGCAATTGGGCGGTATGTACAGAGCGATCCGATTGGGTTGGTGGGTGGTATCAATACCTACGCCTATGTTGATAACGACCCACTCAGGTGGGCTGATCGACTTGGTCTCAGAACTTTCCAGTGCACGAAACCGCTGAATGCGCTGACCGATAAGTTTGGTTCCGGGGTCGGCAAGTTCGCGCACGATTGGTTGCCGGCCGCATATCACCAGTACTCGTGTATCGTGGATAAGAACGGAAAAGTAACGTGCGGTGGTCAGGACCACGCGGGCTCTGCATTGAGAGGTCCAGGCAAGCCCAGCGAGGACAGCCTGCAGGCGGGCCAATGCAAAGAGATACAACCGGATAACAACTGCTTCGAACAGTGCTTGAACACCGAATGGGGCAAGCCACGCCCGACATACGGAATCCCCTTTGGCACCGATTGCCAAGAGTACGATGACGATCTTGTCAAGCGCTGCAGGAAGCAGTGCGACATCAAAAAATAGGGGATGCGGCGATGCTCATGAAGATCATTAAAGCGCTGTGGATTGGAGCAACAGTCTTCGTGCTTGCCATCACGCTTTACGCCTTCGACGGCAAGCCGAACAGTGACATTGAAATTTTCTTCGCGTGGTGCATGCTGGCCCTTTCTTTCCCCGGCGGCCTGCTTGTGCCACTGGTGCACGTAGCTTTATACGATGGCCTCTCGATAACGGTCGAGACTTCCTATTTTTCGCTCGTGCTCAATTGGGGGGGGTTCTTCTTCCTTGGTTATATTCAGTGGTTCAAGCTGCTTCCGTATCTCATCGCCAAGTTACGTGGGTTCAGAAAGAAAGGCGCTCCAGTGAAGACGAGCGCTGCTCAGTGAAAACGTAAGGGTCCGTATTTCGACAACCAGTAAAGCACCAGGCGTTCCGCGAAGTCGCCGGTGATCTTCGAGTGCCGCGTGCTTTTCGCCAGTTCCATGCAAATCTGACGTGCCGTGTCACTTACGCGCGACCAACCTGCGAGCGCCGGCGTGGATACGGCGTTTGGCCATGTTCGGATTTCGCCAGTAGTACACGTCGAGATCAACACGCGTAACACCCTTTCGCCTCGCGATGGTGGTAGCGACTTTTTGAAACTTCTTACTTACTTCGGCCCCGAGACCAATAACCGTTTTCCAACGGGGCAGATTCTTACCTTCTAGGCTCGCGCGTAACTGTTTTCCGACGTGGCTGTCCAAAGGCACTTCCATCCATCGCTCGACTCGCCTCAGAGCGAAATGTTGACTCAAATAGCGGTTGTACGCAGCGTCACGCAGAAAGATGTTCAAGAGCTTTCGCGCGAGCCCCCAGTGTTTCGCCCTGCGGGGAAGCTTGCCGAGAAAGGAGTCAGTCGCATTGTCAAGCACTCGAATGAATTCCTGTTTTGAATCGACTCGAAAACGATTGAGATTTAGACCGGCCAAAAACGCACGTGCACGTTTCGCCGTCCCTTTTGGCCCCATACGACGGATGGTGGATGCGCCGATTGCCGCCGACGCAATTCGTCTACGCAGGGTGACTATAAACGACAGTGGTTTTGCCATAGCCAACGTCCCGCATCACCCGTGCGCACTGGATATGTGCGCCTAAGTATGGATGCGGCAGTTAGGTATGCGAATCGTGCGCACAGTATCACTGAAGCACGGCAAAATTGCGTCGATATTGCGAGATGTCCACGCACGTGTCCTTCGAAATCGCGTCAAACCTCGAGGCAATCCGGAAATACCAACGTGATTGATCGGCAACAGATCTCGATAAGTAGACCCTCCTACGGCCGCCGGCGACAACAGCCTTAATGAGCAGGTCATGGAATTGCTTTACTGGGAAGATGAATATGTCACCCTTATAGCCACTGTCATGGGCGAGCACATAGGCTATAAAAAAATCCCTTCGAGCGAGAAATCGCGCGAACTCGCCTTCGTTGAAAAAGCGCCACGATGTCACGTCAAAGAGCGGTTTTTCCCACGGGCGAGTGCAGTCGTAGAGCTTTCCATATTTTACTTGGACCTCGCGGTACTTTAACTGCACACCATCTCGCCTGCGAAGAATGAAATCGACTTTATCTACATCGAGGTAGCGTTGGTAGGGGTTCCACCCAGCCTCGAAGAACTCGAACTTGGCCAGCGTCTCGACAAGAATCTCGTAATGGCCCGCTCGGTGCCTCTGTTCACGAGTTGCCATCACACGCCTACTTGGATGTCGTTGAACGCAACGAGCAAATGCCGGTATTTGCGAATTTCAAAATCCAGAAAACTGCATATGCGCAGACATATCTGGATGTATACGTGATCAGACGCTGGTATTTCTGGTCGTAAATTCTTGTAATGGTTCTCTTGGCGTAATGGCAGTTCAAAAAAAGGCGGATGAGGACGGAGGGACGAATTTTGTTGTTTCCATCCGCGTTCATCGGCGTTTATCTGCGGTTCATATTGCAGTTCTTGTTTTTCCTCTGCGTCCTCTGCGGTTAGAGTTTCTTCCACAGCTCCGCAAAAGCGCTGACCGCTGTGTCCACGTCCGGCGCCGAGATGTGGCGGTGCGTGACGAAGCGAAGCACGTAGATGTCGGCCGGCGCGACCAGCACGCCTTTCGCTTTCAGGTCCGCCGACCATTGCGCGGCCCGGCGCCCGCTTTTTCTCACGTCCACCCGCACCAAGTTGGTTTCGACGTCCTTCGGGTCGCACAGGCTCGCGTCGATGCGGTGTAAGCCCTCGGCGAGCCGCTTCGCGGTCTGGTGGTCCTCGGCCAGCCGGCTCACCATGGTCTTGAGCGCGACGATGCCCGCTGCGGCGAGCGGGCCGGCCTGGCGCATGTTGCCGCCCACCATGCGGCGGTGGGCGCGCGCCCGCTCAATGAACGCCGCACTCCCGCACAGTATCGATCCCACCGGCGCGGAAAGTCCTTTCGAAACACAAAAGCAGACCGAATCGGAATACTTAGCAATATCGCTGGGTGACACACCCAGCGATATTGCTGCGTTGAAGATGCGCGCCCCGTCCAGATGCACGGGCACCCCGTTCTCGCGCGCGAGGCCGTAGACCGCCTCCATGTGTGCGAGAGGAAGCACCGCGCCGCCGGCGCGGTTGTGCGTGCTCTCCATCCAGACGAGCGCCGTTCCCATGTGGTGGCGGGTGACGGGCCGGATCGCTTCGCGCAGCGCGTCCACATCCATTGCGCCGCGCCTGCCGGGGATGCCGCGGTAGAAAAGCCCCGCCACGCCGGCGATGCCGCCGAGCTCGGCGTTCAGCGTATGCGAGCCGTCTTCCAGCAGCACCTCGCCCCCGCGGTTCGCGTGCGCGAGCATCGCCACCAGGTTCGCCATGGTGCCGCTCGGCATGAAGGCGCCGGCTTCCTTGCCGGTGCGCTCGGCGGCGATCGCTTCGAGCTTCCTCACGGTCTCGTCACCGTCGCGCGAGTCATCGCCGAAGCTCGCCTCGCGCATGGATTCGAGCATGGCCTCGGTCGGGCGGGTGACGGTGTCGCTTCTGAGATCGATCATGCTGAGGATCCTAAATTAGCCGCCAAGACGCCAAGGCCGCCAAGAAGAACAACACGATAATTCGAACCGCCAAGTACTGTTAAAACCGGACGCTGCGCGCCGGTTTAACTCCACGCGTTCGAACGGACAAGTAGGATATCAAAGCCACGAATTGCATGCTTCGGTGTGCCGTTCAACGCGTGGGCGCTCGGGACCAGTCTTTGTTGGCAATTCAAAGCGCACCCAGCAGGTAATCAGCGAGTTCGCAGAACCCCGCGCCACTGGCGGCCGTGGTCACGTACTTCGGCTCGTGACTGAGATGGCCCGCGAAATCGCGGATGTTGGCCACGCCAACCGCGTGCGGGAAAAACGCGAACATCGGCGCGTCGTTGGGCGAGTCGCCCACGAACACGTAAGCGGCGCGCGCCGCGTCGAGGTCGGCGCCGAATTCCTCGCGCATGAGCGCGCGCGTCATGGTGAGCTTGTCATACGCGCCGAACCAGCCGTTGACGTGGACCGAGCTCACCTTGGCGGTGAGGCCCCGGCGCTCCATGACCGCCACGATGCGTTCGACGGCCTCCGGCGGCAGCCGTGGGACGTCCTCGCAGTAGTCGATGGCAAGGTCGGTTTCGCGGTAGAGCTGATCGGCCGCGACCGCTGTGCCCGGAACTTCCGCTACGATACTCGCTGCGATCTGTTGCAGCTGCTCCCGTTGAGCGGCGCGCGTCGTGGCATCGTGGACATAGCGACGAAGCATCTTGCGCGCCGCTCGGTCGTAGCGGAAGTAGAGCGCGCCGTTTTCCCCCACCACCGCCGCGACCGGCCACATGCGCGCGATGTGGTCGCACCAGCCGGCGGGACGGCCGGTGATCAGGACGACCGTCAGGCCTGCTTTCTCGAGTCGCTCCAACGCGGCGTACGGCTGCGCGATCAATCTCCCGCCGGTTGTAAGGGTGTCGTCGAGGTCGCAAAGAACGCCGCGAATCGCGCGGCGTTCTTCAACGGGGAATTTCTTCAGCGGCAACATGACTGCAGCAGTTTCACCGGTCGAGTCACGAGTTCCCAGCGCGAGTCACGCCGCGCGCGTAGCGCGCGTGCGGTTGCATCAGTAACATTCTTCCTCGCCCGCAGGCTGGACCGGGCGGGCGACGAAACCGAAGCGCTGCGGCACCGCGGCGGACCGGATCGGCTCCACCTTGACGTTACTGTCGTGGAACCTGAGCCAGAGCGGCACGGCGCGGCCCTGCTGCGCGAGCTCCATCAGCCCGTCGAGCACGCCCTCGGCGAGCGGGTCGCCGTTGGCGTCGATCAGGGCGGGCAGGAGCCGCTCGAGGTCGCGATCGTGGACCGTGCCGATGCCGAGCTCGGTCTCGAGCAGCAGCGCGCCGTTCTCGTCGAGCCACGCGCCCGACACGGAGGTGGCCGGCTTGCCGTTGTGCGCCTCGAGCGCGAGGGGCGAGCCCTCGGGGCTCACCACGCGGTAGACGAAGGGGGCGTAGTCGAGCGTGACGAACACGCGCTGCGGCCCATTCTGGAAGAACCAGCGGCCACGCTGGTCGCGGGCGTAGTTGCGGCCGATGAACTCGGCGACGAGCGGATTGCCGATGCGCTCGTGCTTGATCAGCCAGTGACCGCGCCGGTCGAGTGAAAGCCACCCGTACACGGAAGGCACGTTCGGCCACCTGGCCATCCCGCGCGCGACGAGGTCATCCATGGGCCGGAAAGGCGTGAGCCGTGATCTGTGATCCGTGATCCGACCGCTTCAAACGGGTGCATTCGTTCGGTTCACGGATCACTGTTCTTCAACGTGCGCGGCGGTCTTGGCGTGAGCCGCGACGAGGTCTTTCTGGATGCCGGGCGGCACCGGTTCGTAGTGCGAGAACTCGATCGTGTACGAACCCTGTCCGGCGGTGACGGACTTCAGCCGCGCCTGGTAGTTGTTGAGCTCCGAGAGCGGCGCCTGGCCCTTGATCACCAGCGTGCCGGGCGTGGCGGAGTCGGTGCCGCTCAGCTGGCCGCGCCGGGAGGACAGGTCGCCCGCGATGTCGCCCATGCTGGCCTCGGGCGCCGTGACCTCGATGTCGACGATGGGCTCGAGGATGATGGCGCGCGCCTTGCTGATCGCGTCCATGAAGGCACGCTTGCCGGCGGCGATGAAGGCGACTTCCTTGGAATCCACCTCGTGGTGCTTGCCGTCGTAGACGATGACGCGCACGTCGTGCACCGGGTAGCCCGCGATCGGGCCGGACTCCAGCACCTGGCGCACGCCCTTCTCAACGGCGGGAATGAACTGGTTGGGAATAGTGCCGCCCTTTACCTGGTCCACGAACTCGAAGCCCGCGCCGCGCTTGAGCGGCTCGATCCTGAGAAACACCTCGCCGAATTGCCCCGCGCCGCCGGTCTGCTTCTTGTGGCGGTGATGTCCCTCGGCCTTCGCCGTGATGGTCTCGCGGTAGGGAATGCGCGGCGGCCTGGTCGAGACCTCGACGTGGTACTGGTTCGCCATGCGGTCGAGGATGTAGCGCATGTGCAGATCGCCCAGCCCGCTGATGATGGTCTGGTTGACGGTGGCGTTGTGCTCGGTCCTGAAAGTGGGATCCTCGGCGGCGAGCTTGTGCAGCGCGTCCGAGATCTTCTGCTCGTCGCCGCGGCGCTTGGGCTCGATCGCCAGCGAGTGCATCGGGGTTGGAAACTCGAGCGGCACGAGATGGATGCGGTCCTCGTCGTGCGAATCGTGCAGCACGGCGTCGAAGTGGATCTCGTCCACCTTCGCGACCGCCCCGATGTCGCCCGGCACGAGCGCGTCGGTCTCGACGAACTCCTTGCCCTGCAGCAGGTAGGCGTGGCCGACCTTGAAGGCCTTCCGGCCCTCGCCGATGAAGAGCTGGGTGTCCTTGGTGATGGTGCCCTGGTGCACGCGGAACACGCCGACCTTGCCCACGAACGGGTCGATCATCACCTTGAACACGTGCGCGAGCGCGTGCTTCTTCGGATCCGGCTCGGCGCGGATCGGCTGCGTCTTGGCGCCTTCGCCCCTCAGCAGCTGCGGCGGGTTGCCCTCGGTGGGATTGGGCATCAGCTTCACGATCACGTCGAGCAGCTCCGCGACGCCGGCGCCGTTGCGCGCCGAGACGAAGCAGACCGGGATCAGGTGGCCTTCGCGCAGGGCCTTCTCGAAGGGCGCGTGCAGGGCTTCGGGCTGGATTTCCCCCTTCTCGAGGTAGGTCGCCATCAACTCCTCGTCGACCTCGACCACCTGGTCCACCAGCGCGCTGTGCGCTTCCTCCACCGAGGAGAAATCCGCCGTGCCGGCGGGGCTGAAGAAGCAATCCACCACGCGCTTGCCGCCGTCGGCGGGCAGGTTGATGGGCAGGCATTCCTTGCCGAACGCGGCCTGCAGCCGCGCGAGCAATCCCGGCAGGTCCACGTTCTCGGCGTCGATCTTGTTGACCACGATCATGCGGCAGAGATCGCGCTTTTTCGCCCACTGCATCATGCGGCTCGTGATCATCTCGATGCCGTTCTGGGCGTTGATCACGATCGCCACCGTCTCCACCGCCGGCAGCGCCCCGATCGCGCGCCCGATGAAATCGGGCAGACCCGGGGTGTCGATCAAGTGCACGCGCGTGTCGCGGTGCTGAAGGTGCACGACCGCAGCGTTGAGGGAGTGCTGGTACTGTTTCTCGAGCGGGTCGAAATCGCAGAGGGTGGTGCCTTTTTCCACGCTGCCCGGGCCGGTGATCACTCCGGCCCGGGCGAGCAGCGCCTCGGTGAGCGTGGTCTTGCCCGCGCCGCCGTGGCCGGCGAGGGCGATGGTGCGGATGGTTTCCGGGGAAAACTTGGGCATGGAGATCCTCTACCCCCTTGTGGCTAGGAGTTCGCCGGGCTGGGGTCCGACGAACCCCTTGAGCAAAACCGCCTGAGCGGTGACGATGGGAAAAGACCCGGAAGACAGGAATCCGGCGCGGTCGCCGTTTCCCGTAACGGGCAGGCAATTGTCAATTGGTCCGGTTTCATTCCTTCTCCAGGCGGGTTTGCCGAAGCAGCCTGTCGGGCCTTCAGGTCCGCGACTGGCTGCTTGGGGTTAGCCGAGTATAGCGAGGGGGTATGGGGGCTTCAAGCCAACCCCGGCCGCATCGCGGCTGCGTTCATAAGGGAAGCGTCGCCGCATCGGGCGATCCTGACCGTTAACCCCCAAGGAGGCAAAGATGATCTGGAAGACCCTCGCCGCCGCAATCCTGTTGTGCAGCGGCGCCGCTACGGCGGGCGCCGTCGGCAATCTCGCGGACGTGACGATTTACGACCGCGCCGAGAACCGGGTGCTTCCGGTGCACCGCCACGACGGCCGCTACTATGTCGTGGGCAGGCCCGGCAACGAGTACCAGATCCGCGTTCGCAACCGCACGGTCCGCGACATCCTTGCCGTGGTGTCGGTGGACGGCGTCAACGCGGTGAGCGGGGAGACCGCCGACTGGAACCAGACCGGTTACGTGCTGGGCCGCTACCAGAGCTTCGGCATAAGGGGCTGGCGCAAGACCCTGGAGCGGGTGGCCGCGTTCTTCTTCACCGAGCACGCGAACTCGTACGCCGCGCGCACCGGACGCCCGGACCATGTCGGCGTGATCGGCGTTGCAGTGTTCCGCAGGCAGGCGGAGCCGGAGGCCCGCATCAACCGGTCACCGCCGCGGACCGAACCGCCGGCTTCGGGCGCGCATGACGACAGCCCGTATCCCGCTTCCGCGGATGCGGCCTCGGAAGCGGGCAGCGGCAGCGACCGCTCGGCCGAAAGCGCGGCCGGCCCGCGTCACGCGCCATCCCGGCAGGCGCCGCGGAAGTCGGCTTCGCTCGGAACGGGGCATGGCCGCAGCGTGCACTCCCGCGTCACCTATACGAGCTTCGAGCGGGCGACGGCCAGCCCCGAGGAAGTCGTCGCGATCCATTACGACACCCACGCGAACCTGGTGGCGATGGGCGTGATCCGGGCACCGCGCGTGGCGCTGCCGTCGCCGTTTCCGGGGCAGTTTGTCCCTGACCCGCGTTGATCAAATTAGCCGCCAAGGTGCCAAGAACGCCAGGAAAGGCAAGAACCAGAAACGAAACTCGATTCAGAAAAGCCAAAGCTTTGGTTGAAAGACAGGATTTTTGCGACGTCGTGAGAGGCGTTGATGGCTTGAATTTGGGTCCTTTGTATTGTTTTCCTTGGCGTCTTGGCGGCTATTGAATTGGGTTGCTGGTACGCGGGGGCTCCCGCATACTCGCAATCCGCTATGTCCTGGAGCGCGGAGAGCAGCGATGAGGAGCTCATGCTCTGCTATCGCGACGGCGATGCGGGCGCGTTCGACGCGCTTTATGCGCGCCACAAGGGCGGGCTGTACCGCTACCTGCTGCGGCAATGCCGCTACGCGCAGGCGGCCGAGGAGGTGTTCCAGGACGTGTGGATGAACCTTATCCGGGCGCGGGCTGGCTACACCGTGCAGGCCAAGTTCACGACCTATCTCTATCGCCTCGCGCACAACCGGCTGATCGACCTCTACCGCAGAAACGCCCACGCCACCGTGACTTCCTTCGAGGACGAGGACTGCGAGGCGCTGGCGGAGCTGCCGGACAAGCGCGAGCAGCCGGCGGCGGATACCCTCGATACGAAGCGGCAGGCGGTCCGCCTGCTCGAGCTGATTGCCGGGCTTCCCGAGGCGCAGCGCGAGGCCTTCCTGCTGCAGCAGGAAGGCGGCATGAGCGTCGAGGAAATCGCGCAGGCGACGGGCGTCACGCGCGAGACCGCGAAGAGCCGGCTGCGCTACGCAATGGGCAAGTTGAGGCAAGGGATGCGGGAATGGCGCTGAACGAGAGCAACGCGGACGGCGCGGAGCGCGATCTCCGGCTCGACCGGCTCTACTGTGACGCCGCGAGCGAGGCGCCGCCGGCGCACCTCGACTCGGCCATCCTTGCCGCGGCACGCCGGGAGGTCAGAGCGCGGCCGCGACCCGTGTCGACGGTGCTGCGCAGATGGCGTGTGCCGGGCTCGATCGCGGCGGTGGTCATATTGAGCGTGAGCCTGGTCACGCTGGTGCAGAAACAGGGTGGAGAGCGGATCGTTCAGGTCACGCCGGAATCCCCGTCGGCACGCCCCCCCCCCGCGCTGCCTGCGCAACCGCCGCCGCCGCAAGGAGAGCCGGAGAAGGCTCCGGCCCGGACGGCGACCGTGCCTCCCCCGCGCATACGGCCGGCGCCGAGGGAGGATGCCGCCCGGCGTCCTGCTGCGGGCATCCTGGGCGACAGCGCGCAACGCGACGCCGCGTCCACCGCGGCGCAAGGCGGCGCAGGGATGGCGGCTGCACCGGCTGTCGCCAAGGCACAGCCCACGCCGTTTCCGGATGCGCCCGGCACGGCAGAGCGGCGCGCCGCCCCACCGCCGCAGGCGGCCCCCGTGGAAGAGGATCTTGCTGCGCGCGCACCGGCCGCGGCGCGGCGCGGCGCGGTCCCAATGGCGGCCGCTCCCGCCTCCGGGCCGGCGCGAGCCAAGGTGCTGGACCGAACCCGGGAAGAGGCGGCTGCCGGGGAGGAGCAGCGGCCGGCATGGCACGACTTGAAGGGCGCACCGCCGCAGAAATGGCTCGACCGGATCGGCGAGCTCAAGCGCCAGGGACGGCCGGCCGATGCCGATGCCCTGCTGGCTGAGTTCAAGCGTCGTTTCCCCGACCACCCTCTGCCGCCCGGCGGGGAAGCCCGATGAGCCGGCAGGAACTGGCTGGTCTTGCGGCGGACGATCCCCGTCCTTCGGCGCTTCGGAGCCTGTCGGACTTGGGTCCGACAGGCTGCTAGGGTGCCTGCTCCAGAAGAATGCTGCGGAGGCGGGTGTCACCCCTGCATATACGATCGCTACTACGAGGCATTGGAGCGCTATCACGAGGCACTCAAGAACTGGCTGGGGCGCCATCCCGGCGCGGCCTCGGATTCCCTCCTGGGGTAGGTCCGCTTTTACGCTATATCTCTTTGTTTAATAGCGTAAACAAATGCGGTAACGGAACGTTGCCAATGCTTCCTGGTCTCACCTTTCCGAAACGCAAACGACGTACATAACGCGACGCAACAATCTATATCGTTGTTTTTTAAATATGGTGGACAAAACAACGGGATGAATGCATAATTCGCGTCTTTTGCAGCGCAGCAAACTCGTTTGAGCTCTTAGTCGGGCTGATTGCTGATGTGATGGAACCATTGCAGGCGCCGACTCCAGACACTAGAATTGGCCAGTTTCTTAAATAGTGCTACAACTTATAGTGGTTGGAACGGGTCCTGTTCAGCGACGAGGGGTATTGCTGCCGCGACGAACCAACACTTGGCCGGCGCAGCTTAAGTGCCGGAACAAGGGAAAGGCGGTTATCGTGCGTATCGGTAGCATCAACCCGGGCGGCCTCCAGGTCGGCCCGGTTGCCCTGTGGTCCCGCAGATTCGTCTCCGTCCTGGCGCTATTTGCCAGCGTTGCCGCGCTGGTGCTGATCGTGGAGAGCCAGTACGGTCAGCGCCCGTTCGGCGAGTCCCTGCAGGGGCCGCTGGACGCCATCTCTAGAGCCAGTCACGCCGACGCCAAGCGCGGCCAGCCGGCCGTTCTCTCCCGGACGGAGGAAAGCCGGCATCGCGCCCTGTCCGAATTCGTGGCCAGACGTTACCGGGTGTCGCAAGAGGTCGCTTTCGACCTTGTCGGTCTCGCGCACCGTGTGGGCCAGGATCTCCAGCTCGATCCCCTGCTGATCATCGCCGTGATCGCGGTCGAATCCAGCTTCAACCCGATCGCCGAAAGCGTTGCCGGGGCGAAGGGGCTGATGCAGATCATCCCGAAATTCCACGGCGACAAGCTGGGTGTGTACGGTGGCGAGCAGGCGGTGTTCGACCCGGCGACCAATATCCAGGTCGGGGCGCGAATCCTGAAGGAATACATCCGTCTCACCGGCAACGTCGGCATCGCGCTGCAGATGTACGCCGGGGCGCTCAACGACAACGACGACCAATACACCAGCAAGGTGTTGGGCGTGAAGCAGCGCCTGCATTACGTGGCGTCCCAGTCGCCGGGCCGCCCCGCGCCTCAGCCAGCGGTTAGAACCGCGTCTGCTCGCAGCAGCAACGCCTTCGCCCTGCCGCTCGACTGAGCGGCGTGACGGCCCCCGTGGCGCGCATACGGGTCGCCTGGAAGGGGGGTGAAGTGATCGCTGACTTGCGCGAAACTCCCACGGTAAAACAACTGGTTGCGGCTCTGCCCTGCGAGGCAAGCGCGAACACGTGGGGCGACGAGGTCTACTTCGAGATCCCGGTGAAGGCCGCCCTCGAGCCTGACGCCCTGCAGGTGATCGAGCCGGGAACCGTGTGCTTCTGGGTGCAGGGCAGCGCGCTCGCGCTGCCGTACGGTCCGACGCCTGCCTCCAAAGGCGATGAGTGCCGGCTGGTTACCCGGTGCAACGTGCTCGGCAAGATCGAGGGCGACCCGCGCCAGCTCGCGAAGGTACGGCAGGGGGCCCGGATCCGCGTCGAGCTTCTGCCTGATAAAGCGTGACTGGGCGTGGCTCAGCGTTCGCCCAACACTTTTTTTGACGTTGACGTGACCGGTGACTCGTGATTCGACCTCAAGCCTGAAATCCTCTCCACCCCGGCATGGCGGGGTGGTCAGCGTAGACGCCATTCACCATTCACCAGTCACGGGTCACGCCTCATCACAGCTTGTGTGAGCCGATCATCAGGCGCTTGAAGACTGAGTAGCGCTTGCCCACTCCACGCTCCGTCGGCTCGCGGCGCACCGTGACCCTATAATAGCGCGTCGATAGGCCGGGTCACCCGGATGGAGGCCGCATGGCGCAGCAACCGGAACTGCCGCAGGACTGGCTCGAGTTCATGCAGAAGCTGTGGAACCCGATGTCGTACCCCATGCCCGGCATGGGGATGCCCACCGTCAACGTGGAGGAGATCGGGAAAAAGATCGGCGAGCTGAAAGTGGTTGAGACCTGGCTCACCATGAACGTCGGCTTCGTGCAGATGACAATCAAGACGCTCGAGATGCAGAAAGCCGCGCTCGAATCGCTCGCGGGGGCCGCGCCCAGGGAGAAACCCGCAGGCGGCAAGAAATAGGGCCGGACGCGCCGGTTTAACTCCGCGCGTTCGAACCACCCCCCCGGAGTTACGGCGGCCGGCGTCGGCATCGTCCACGGCGTGGACCGGCGCCCTGTCGAGCTCGCCGAAGCGGCGCCCGAAGGCGAGCAGGGCCGGGTCATCCAGGTTCTGGACGCGGAAGCGGAGCACGAGGTGCTGGTGCCACGCCGCTTCGATCGCCGCGAAGGTGCCGGCGAAGTGTGCGCTCGCGCGAGCCGGCGTATATTTGGCCTTAATCCGGACAACTCCGGTGCCGGATTAAGTCCGCCGGCTCGAATCGGACCGCTGCGCGGCCGTTCAACCGGCGGGGGTCATTCCGGAGCCGTGCTTCCACAGGAGGGCACCATGGCCACGACCGTACGCAAGACCGCTTATTTCAGCATGAAGACCCCCAACCGCGCGGGCCAGGGCGCGAAGCTGCTCGCCGCGCTCGCCGCGCAGGGCGTCAACCTGCTCGCTTTCACCGGTTTTCCCAATGCCGGGCGCGCGCAGGTGGACTTCATTCCCTACGACGTCTCGAAGTTCGCCCGCGCCGCGCGCAAGCTGGGCCTGAAGGTCGGCAAGAGGAAGACGGTGTTTCTCGCGCAGGGCGCCGACAAGTCCGGCGCGATCGCCGGCATCTGCGGCAAGCTCGCCAAGGCCGGCATCAACATGGTGGCGATGGACGCGGTCGCCGCCGGCAAAGGGCGCTACGGGGCGATGTTCTGGGTGAAGCCGCGCGACGTGGCGAAGGCGTCACGCGTCCTGCGCGCGAGGTAGGACAACGGCCGCCAAGGCGCCAAGAACGCCAGGAAGAGCAAGAATGGGGTGGAGAAAGGCGATTCGACGTTCTCGCTTTGCCTTCCATTATCGCTGCAGACCCCGTGCGGTTTGCATGCATTGATATTTCTATTCCGGTTTCCTTGGCGTTGTCGGCGCCTTGGCGGCTAATTTCAGGGGTTCATGTATTATGGTTTAATTCCCCGCTCGATTCCCTCTGAAGGAGAAATTTCATGCCATACGCGATGCGTGTCCACCAGCACGGCGGTCCCGAGAATCTGCGTTGGGAGGAGATCCAGGTCGGCGATCCCGGGCCGGGCCAGGTGCGGGTGCGCAATACCGCGGTCGGGCTCAATTTCGTGGACACCTACCAGCGCAGCGGCCTTTATCCCATGCAGCTGCCCTTCACGCTGGGCTCCGAAGGCGCGGGCGTGGTGGAAGCGGTCGGACCCAAGGTGAAGGACCTCAAGGCCGGCGACCGGGTCGCCTATTCCGGGCCGGTCGGCGCCTACGCGGAGGTGCTGCTGCGTCCGGCCGACCGCCTGGTCAAGATTCCCGCCGGGGTGGACGACAAGACTGCGGCGGCGATGATGCTGAAGGGGCTGACCGCCCAGTACCTCATCCGCCGCACCTACCGCGTCAAGAAGGGCGACACGATCCTCATGCACGCGGCGGCCGGCGGCGTCGGCTTGATCCTGTGCCAGTGGGCGAAAGCGCTGGGGGCGACCGTCATCGGCGCCGTGGGCAGCGACGAGAAGGCCGCGCTCGCGAAGAAGGCGGGCTGCAAACACGTCATCGTGACCTCGCGCGAGAACTTCGTCGAGCGCGTGAAGGAAATCACCAAGGGCAAGGGCGTGCCGGTGGTCTATGACGGCGTGGGCAAGGACACGTTCATGGGCTCTATCGACTGCCTGCGACCGCTGGGGCTGATGGTGAGCTTCGGCAATGCCTCGGGCGCGGTGCCGCCGTTCAACGCCGGCATCCTGTCGCAGAAGGGGTCGCTGTTCCTGACGCGCCCGACGCTCGCCACCTACACCGCCTCGCGCGAGGACCTCGTCAAGGCGGCGCGCGAACTGTTCGCGGTGGTGAAAAGCGGCAAGGTGAAGATCACGATCAACCAGACCTACCCGCTGCGCGAGGCGGCGCAGGCGCAGCGCGATCTCGAGTCCCGCAAGACTACGGGATCAACCGTGCTCATCCCGTGAGGGATGAGGGATGAGGGAAAAACCGGTTTCAGGTCATCCCTCTGCCCTCCGCCCTCACCCCTCGCGTGGCGGAGCGCGCCTCAGCGCAGCGTTTTCATTTTCTCGGTGGCTTTCACCAGCTGGGCGCTGATGCCCGGCTCCCAGGCGGAGTGCCCCGCGTCGGGCACGATCACGTAGTCGGCTTCCGGCCAGGCGCGGGCGAGCTCGTCCGCGGTCGCGATCGGGCACACCGCGTCGTAGCGACCCTGCACGATCACGCAGGGGATGTGCCGCAGCCGGTGCGCGTTGTCGAGCAGCGCGTTTTCCGGCAGGAAGATGTCGTGGCTGAAGTAGTGCGCTTCGATGCGCGCGAGCCCGAGCGCCACCCCGTCGCCGGCGAAGTAGGCGACCGTCTCCGGGCTCGGCAGCAGCGTCGAGCACGCCCCCTCGTAGGTGCTCCAGGCGCGCGCGGCCGGCAGGTGCACGCCGGGATCGGGATCGGTCAGGCGCTTGTGGTAGGCGGCCAGGAGATCGCCGCGCTCGGCAGCGGGTATCGCCTCGGTGAATGTCCTCCAGGCCTCGGGGAACAGGTTGCGCAGGCCGTAGAGGAACCAGTCGATCTCGCTGCGGCGGCACAGGAACACGCCGCGCAGGATGAATCCCGTGCAGCGCTCCGGATGCGCCTCGCCGTAGGCGAGCGCGAGCGTGCTGCCCCACGAGCCGCCGAACACGAGCCAGCGCTCGATCCCGAGATGGCGGCGCAGCCGCTCGATGTCGGCGACAAGGCGCGGGGTCGTGTTGTCCCGCAATTCACCGAGCGGCGTGGAGCGGCCGGCGCCGCGCTGGTCGAAGATGACGATCCGGTAGTGCGCCGGGTCGAAATAACGCCTGTGCGCGGGCGAGGCGCCCGCTCCGGGGCCGCCGTGGAGGAACAGCACCGGCGCGCCTTCCGGGTTGCCCGACTGCTCCCAGTACATGCTGTGCACGCCGTCGAGCTTCAGCATGCCCGCGCTGTAGGGCTCGATTTCCGGATAGAGCTCCACGCGCGGGGTGTGGGAAATATCGGCCATGGACGGGCGCTGTTGCGGCGGGAAACATAACATAGGTGCGCGGCGGTGCGGAACCGGCCGCCCGGTTGGACACTGTATAATTTCCGTCAAAGCCGGACGCCGCGCGCCGGTTTGACTGCGCGCGTTCGAACGGACACGATGTGCCGCTCAACGCGCGCAAAAGGGCCGGCCCCCGCACGCCGTTCAACGCGCGCATGACTTCCCGGGTTATCGGATGGACGATCCACTGCGCAAAGCGGCGCTCGATTACCACCAACTGCCGACTCCCGGCAAGATCTCGATCGCTCCCACCAAGGGGCTGGTCAACCAGCGCGACCTCGCCCTTGCCTATACCCCCGGCGTGGCGATCGCTTGCCAGGAAATCGCCGCGGACCCGGCCCAGGCGCGCAACCTCACCGCGCGCGGCAACCTCGTCGCGGTGATCACCAACGGAACGGCGGTGCTGGGGCTCGGGGCAATCGGCCCGCTCGCCTCCAAGCCGGTGATGGAAGGCAAGGCCGTGCTGTTCAAGAAGTTCGCCGGTATCGACGTGTTCGACATCGAGATCGACGAGCGCGATCCCGACAAGCTGGTCGACGTCGTCGCCAGCCTCGAGCCGACCTTCGGCGGCATCAACCTCGAGGACATCAAGGCGCCCGAGTGCTTCATCGTGGAGCGGAAGCTCCGCGCCCGCATGAAGATCCCGGTATTCCACGACGACCAGCACGGCACCGCCATCATCGTCGGCGCCGCGGTCCTCAACGGCCTCAAGGTGGTCGGCAAGGAAATCGGCAAGGTCAAGCTCGTCGTTTCCGGGGCCGGCGCGGCGGCGCTCGCCTGCCTGAATCTGCTCGTTGACATGGGGCTGCCGCGCTCGAACATCGTCGTCACCGACATCAAGGGCGTCGTCTACAAGGGGCGCAAGGAGGAAATGGATCCCGAGAAGGAGCGCTTTGCGGTCGAGACCCGGGCGCGGACGCTGTCCGGGGTGATCGACGGCGCCGACATTTTCCTCGGGCTTTCCGCGGGCGGGGTGCTCAAGCCGGAGATGGTGAAACGCATGGCCGAGCGGCCGCTGATCCTCGCGCTCGCCAATCCCGAGCCGGAAATCCGGCCGGAGGAAGCGAAGAAGGCAAAGCCCGATGCGGTGATCGCGACCGGCCGCTCCGACTACCCGAACCAGGTCAATAACGTGCTGTGCTTCCCCTTCATCTTTCGCGGCGCGCTCGACGTCGGGGCGACCACCATCACCCGCGAGATGGAACTCGCGGCGGTGCGGGCGATCGCCGAGCTCGCGCAGGCCGAGCAGTCGGACATCGTCGCCATGGCCTACGGCGACCGGAACCTGAAATTCGGGCCCGAATACCTCATACCGCGGCCCTTCGACCCGCGCCTGATCGGCAAGATCGCGCCGGCGGTGGCGAAGTCGGCGATGGCGAGCGGCGTCGCGACGCGCCCCATCACCGATTTCGACGCCTACGGCGCACGCCTCAACCAGTTCGTCTATCAGTCCGGCCTCATCATGAGGCCGGTATTCGCGGCGGCCAAGGACGCGCCCAGGCGCGTGGTGTACTGCGAGGGCGAGGACGAGCGGATGCTGCGGGCCGCGCAGGTGGTGGTGGACGAAGGCATCGCGCGCCCGACGCTGGTCGGCCGCCGCGAAGTCGTCCGGATGCGCATCGAGCGCCTCGGGTTGAGGCTCAAGGCGGACGCGGACTACGACCTCGTCGACCCCAACAACGATCCGCGCTACGGAGAGTACTCGGCGGCGTACCACAGGCTCGCGGAACGCAAAGGCGTGACGCCGCAGATCGCCCGGCTCGAAATGCGGCGGCGCTACACGCTGATCGGCGCGATGTTGCTGCACATGCGGGCGGTGGACGCCATGCTGTGCGGCGTGGTCGGTCGCTACGACAGCCATCTGCGCTTCATCGATCACGTCATCGGATTGCGGCCGGGCGTGAGGAACTACGCCGCGATGAACACGCTGCTGCTGCCCAGCCGCACCGTGTTCATCTGCGACACCTACGTCAACTACGACCCCACCGCGGAGCAGATCGCGGAGATGACGGTGCTCGCGGCCGAGGAAATCCGGCGCTTCGGCACCACGCCCAAGGTCGCGCTGCTATCGCATTCGAGCTTCGGCACGGCCGCTACGCCGACCGCCGCGAAGATGCGCCGGGCGCTCGAGCTGATCGAGACCGCCGCGCCGGATCTCGAGATCGAAGGCGAGATGCAGGGCGACGCCGCGCTCTCGGAGGAGATCCGGAGCCGGGTGTTTCCCAACGCGCGGTTGAAGGGTGCGGCGAACCTGCTGGTCATGCCGACCCTGGACGCGGCGAATATCGCCTTCAACCTGCTCAAGACCGCCGCCGGCGATGGCATCACCGTCGGGCCCATCCTGCTCGGCGTCGCGCGGCCCGTGCACATCCTCACGCCGTCGGCCACCGTGCGGCGCATCGTCAACATGACGGCGCTCACCGTGGTGGACGCCTCCGCGCAGCGCGGCGAGCAGCGCGCGTTGCTCTGAAGAACGGTGACTCGTGACCGGTGACTCGTGAATCGAGCCCGCCCCCAGCGCAAGCGCTCCGCGCCTTCCCGGCAGCCCGGAGGAGGCCCGGCTGAGCGCGTCCGCGCCGGGACAAACTCCAGTCACGAGTCACGAGTCACGAGTCACGCCGAACGCGGCAGCGAAAAGCGCCGCGTTCGGCTGGAGCG
Organism: Betaproteobacteria bacterium; assembly: GCA_016192825.1. Lineage (GTDB taxonomy): Bacteria > Pseudomonadota > Gammaproteobacteria > Burkholderiales > SG8-41 > SG8-41. The sequence continues at coordinate 33,546 of JACPTK010000117.1, forward strand.
CGACACGATGGGCAAGGTCAAAGTGCCCGCCGATCGGCTGTGGGGCGCGCAGACGCAACGCAGCCTCCATCACTTCCGCTTCCCCGGCGAGACGATGCCGCTCGAGGTCGTGCGCGCGCAGGTGCTGGTCAAGAAGGCCGCCGCGCTCGCCAACATGGCGCTCGGCGTGCTCGATCGCAGGAAAGGCGAAGCCATCGTCGGTGCCGCCGACGAGGCGCTCCGCGGCGAGCACGACGCTCACTTCCCGCTGGTCGTGTGGCAGACCGGATCGGGAACCCAGACCAACATGAACGTCAACGAGGTGCTGGCGAACCGCGCCTCCGAGATCCTGGGGGGCGGCCGCGGCGAGAAGCGGCTGGTGCACCCCAACGACGACGTCAACCGGGGGCAGTCCTCCAACGACACCTTCCCCACCGCAATGCACGTCGCCGCGACGCTCGCGCTGGAGCGCGACCTCGAGCCCGCGGTCCGGAAGCTGCGCAACACGCTCGAGCGCAAGGCGAAGGCGTTCGCCGGGATCGTGAAGATCGGCCGCACCCACCTGCAGGACGCGACGCCGCTCACGCTGGGGCAGGAATTCTCCGGTTACGTCTCCCAGCTCGATCACGGGCTCGCGCACGTGGCCGCGGCGCTGCCGCACCTGTGCGAGCTCGCGCTGGGCGGCACCGCCGTCGGCACCGGCCTGAACGCCCACCCGGAGTTCGCGGAAAGGGTGGCGGCGGAATTCGCCCGGCTCACGCGGCTGCCCTTCGTCACCGCGCCCAACAAGTTCGAGGCGCTCGCGTCCTGCGACGCGGTGGTGCACGCGCACGGGGCGCTGAAGACGCTCGCCGCGAGCCTCATGAAGATCGCCAACGACGTGCGCTGGCTCGCTTCGGGTCCGAGGAGCGGGATCGGCGAGCTCATCATCCCCGAGAACGAGCCGGGGAGCTCGATCATGCCCGGCAAGGTCAATCCCACCCAGTCCGAGTCCATGACCATGGCGTGCTGCCAGGTGTTCGGCAACGACGTGGCGGTCAACCTGGGCGGCGCCTCGGGCAACTTCGAGCTGAACGTGTTCCGCCCGCTCGTGATCCGCAATTTCCTCCACAGCGCGAAGCTCCTCGCGCGCGCCTGCGAGAACTTCAACGAGCACTGCGCGGCCGGTATCCGGCCCAATCGCGCCCGCATCGAGCGGCTGATGCGCGAATCGCTGATGCTGGTGACCGCCTTGAATCCCCACATCGGCTACGAGAAGTCCGCCGCCATCGCCAAGAAGGCGCACAAGGACGGCACGACGCTGAAGGAGGCGGCGGTGAAGCTCGGCTATGTCACCGCGAAGCAGTTCGACGCGTGGGTCAGGCCCGAGCAGATGGTGGGCCGCTACCGGCCCTGAGCGGGCAAGGTGTCCGTCCCGGAGCCGTTCGACGCGCATTGCACCCCTCCGCCCGTGACGTTGTTCACTTCCGGCCCGTCGCAAAAGTGCTGAGAATGCCCTGCAACAACAAGACGAAAACGGAGACGAGTCATGTCCGCGACGCCTGGCCCTCGCCACCCCCGACTATTCGGCAGCCGCCTGTTGCTCATGCTGCTGCCTCTCGTGACTATCGTCGCGTGCCTGCTCTTGCTGGTCGTCGCCAGCATGGAGGTGCTTTCCATCGGTCGCGCTTATGTCGGCGGCGAAGGGCTCTGGTCGAAGGCGCAGAAGGACGCGGTGTACTACCTCGTGCGCTACGCCCGCTCGCGCGAGGAGAACGACTTCCGGCGCTACCACAAGGCGCTCGCCGTGCCGCTCGGCGACCGCACGGCCCGCATCGAGCTCGAGAAACCGCAACCCGACATGGGCGTCGCCTATCGGGGATTCATCGAGGGGCGTAATCATCCCGATGACGTGGAAGGAATGGCGACGCTGTTCCGCCGCTTCCGCAATGTTACCTACATCGACAAGGCAATCGGCATCTGGGCGGAGGGCGACCGGCTGATCGCGCAGTTGCAGGACGCCGCGCGACGGCTGCACCGCGAGATCACCTCAGCCAGGTCCGACGAGGTGACGATCGGGCAGCTGCTCTTCGAGATCGAGGCCATCAACGAGCGCCTGACCCCGCTCGAGGACGCGTTTTCCTACACGCTGGGTGAAGCTTCGCGCTGGATGCACGGCCTGCTCACGCAACTGCTCGTGCTCACCGCCGCCGGGCTGGTGGCGGTGGCCGCGATGGCGATGGCTGCGGTCACGCGCCGCCTTGACCGGGCCGAGGGCGCGCTGCGCCGCAGCGAGGAGCGCTTGCGCCTCGCCGCCCAGGCGCTGGAGAACACCGCCGAGGCAATCGTCATCACCGACACCAGCCGCACCATCGTCTCGGTCAACAAGGCGTTTTACGCCATCACCGGTTACCTGCCGGAGGAGGCCGTCGGGCGCGCGCCGGACTTCATGATTTCGACCCGTCATGACGAGCGCTTTTACGCCGGGCTGTGGCATTCGGTGGACGAGCACGGCCGGTGGGAGGGTGAGATCCACAGCGCGCGCAAGAGCGGGGAGATCTATCCGGCGCGGCTCAGCTTGAGCGCCGTGCGCGAAAACGAACTGGGGGCTGTCACTCACTACGTCGGCGTGCTCAAGGACATCACCGAACAAAAGCGTTATGAAGAGCGGCTGGAATATCTCGCTCGCCACGATGCGCTGACCCGCCTGCCGAACCGCCTCCGGTTCCTCGATCGTTCGCGGGAAATACTTTCACGGGCCGCGCGCCACCACGGAGCGGTCGGGCTGTTGTTTATCGATCTCGACGGCTTCAAGGGCATCAATGATTTGCACGGGCACTCGGCCGGCGACAGCCTGCTGCGGTCCGCCGCGGAGCGATTGCTATCCTGCGTGCGCGAGGAGGACGTGGTTGCCCGCCTTGGCGGCGACGAGTTCTGCGTGTTGCTCGATGGGATAAACGATCCGCGCGACGCGGCAGTTGCCGCGCAAAAGCTGCTCGGCGAGCTCGGCCGTCCATTTCAGCACGGGGACCACGAGCTGAGCGTGTCCGCGAGCATCGGCATCAGCTGTTATCCGCAGGACGGCACCGGTATCGACACGCTCCTGCAGCGCGCGGATGCAGCGATGTACCGGGCCAAGGACCGGGGCCGCAACAACTACCAGTTCTCCTCGGAGGGCGCGGGCGCCTAGGAGTTTGTCGGACTTAGGACCGACAAACTCCTAAATGCAAAACCGCCTGCGCCAGAACGCAAGAAAAAGGCAGTGAAAACCTTATTTTCAGCCTGCTCGCGTGCCCGGTCCGGGCGGGCGCGGCGGGCGCCTTCCGCTGGGACCGGTCCTGCACGACGGACCCCCGTACCGGTAACATTCCGCGCATGGCCAGCAAGCAGCAATCGCCCGATCGCCGGATCGCGATCGTCACCGGCGCGAACCGCGGCATCGGCTTCGAGATCTGCCGCCAGCTAGGAAGACGCGGTGGAATCCGCGTCTTCCTGACCGCAAGGGACGAGGCCAAAGGAAGCGCGGCCGCCAAGAAGCTTCGTGGCGAAGGACTCGACGTCGAGTTCCATCCTCTCGATGTCGCGAGCGAAAGGAGCGTCAAAACGTTTGCAGGCTGGCTGGAAGCCACCGGCAAACGTTGCGACATCCTCGTCAACAACGCCGGCGTGATGCTCGACCCGCGCGGCTCGCGCGTCCTCGATTCGGAGGCCGGGACCTGGCGGCAAACGCTCGAGACCAACCTCCTCGGTCCGCTGCGGCTCATCCAGGCGCTCGTGCCGCTCATGAAGCGCAACGGCTACGGGCGCATCGTCAACGTGTCGAGCGGACAGGGCCAGCTCTCCGACATGGGTGTCGGAACGCCGGCCTACCGCGCGTCGAAGACGGCGCTCAACGCGCTCACCTGCACGCTCGCCGCGGAATTGCAGGGCGGCGGGATACTCGTCAACTCGATGTGCCCCGGATGGGTGAGGACCGACATGGGCGGATCTTCGGCGCCGCGCACGGTGGAGCAGGGCGCCGACACTGCCGTGTGGCTTGCCACGCTGTCGGACGGCGGGCCGAGCGGCGGGTTCTTCCGGGACCGCAAGCCCATTGCCTGGTGAAGCGTGACTCGTGACTGGTGACTGGTGACCGGTCACCCGTCGCACTTCCCCGTTCCCCGTTCCCCGTTCCCCGTTCCCCGTTCCCCGTTCCCCGTTCCCCGTTCCCCGTTCACCGTTCACCGTTCACCGTTCACCGTTCACCGTTCACGGCGCGGCCTCCCCCAACGGCGCGGAAACCTGGCGCGGGTTCGCTTGTCGAACTCGCCGTATGCCGCGACTTCCGCCGGGCCCTTGCGGCCCAGGACCGCGCGGCTCCACACATATTTCACAGATGCTTTCTTGGAGGTAACATGAAACGTAAGCTCATCGTGGGTGCACTCGCCGCCGCCGGGCTGGTCACGGCGCTGACAGCCGGCGGCCTCAAGCTGTATCAGGTCGCCGTGCCCCAGGCGAACGCCGCCGTAACGACTCAGGCCCCCGTGCCGCTGGCGGTGCAGGGACTTCCCGATTTCGCGACCCTGGTGGAGCGCAACGGGCCGGCGGTGGTCAACATCAGCGTGACGCAGAACGTGAAAACCGCGACCGGGGGGCCGCAGTCCCGCGGCTTGGACGAAAGCGATCCGTTCTTCGAGTTCTTCCGGCGCTTCCAGATCCCGATGCCGCAGGGCGAGGTTCCGGCGCGCGGGCTGGGCTCGGGCTTCATCGTGAGCCCCGACGGGCTGATCCTCACCAACGCGCACGTGGTGAAGGACGCCTCGGAGGTCACCGTCAAGCTGACCGACAAGCGCGAGTTCAAGGCGAAGGTCGTCGGTTCCGATCCGCAGACCGACGTGGCGGTGCTGAGGATAGACGCAGCCGGACTGCCGGCCGTCAGGCTCGGCAAGTCGGACGACGTGCGCGTGGGGGAATGGGTGGTCGCGATCGGCTCGCCGTTCGGCTTCGAGAACTCGGTGAGCGCGGGCATCGTGAGCGCCAAGGGGCGAGCGCTGCCCGACGGCACCTACGTGCCCTTCATCCAGACCGACGTCGCCGTCAACCCCGGCAACTCCGGCGGGCCGTTGTTCAACCTGAAGGGCGAGGTGGTCGGCATCAACTCGCAGATCTACAGCCGCACCGGGGGCTACCAGGGCCTGTCGTTCGCGATCCCGATCGACCTCGCGGTCAAGGTGGAGAACCAGATCGTCCGGCACGGCAAGGTCACGCGCGGGCGCATCGGGGTCACGATCCAGGAGGTGAGCCAGCCGCTGGCCGAATCGTTCGGTCTCAAGAATGCGGACGGGGCGCTGGTGAGCGCAGTCGAGAAGGGCAGTCCCGCGGAGAAGGCGGGTATCGAAGCCGGCGATGTGATCCTCAGGATCGACGGCAGGCCGATCGGCCGCTCGATCGACCTTTCGAGCTACGTCGCCGACCTCAAGCCCGGCAGCCAGGCGAAAATCGAAGTCTGGCGCAAAGGCGCGCCGCGGACCCTCCGGGTAACCGTGGGTGAAATGAAGGGTCCCAAGCTCGCCGCCGCCCAGGCAGGCGACGCGGAAGAGGGCCGCCTGGGGCTCGCCGTTCGCGCGCTCACTCCCGAGGAGCAAAAGCAGGCCGGCCTCGATGGCGGCCTGCTGGTCGAGGACGTGAGCCGGAACGGCGCCGCGGCCCGGGCGGGCATACAACCGGGCGACATCATCATCGCGCTGAACAGCACGCCGGTGAAGAGCACCGGGCAATTGCGCGACATGGTCGCGAAGTCGGGCAAGCGCGCGGCCCTGCTGCTGCAGCGCGAGGAGGCGAAGATCTTCGTGCCGGTGAACCTCGGCTGACGCCGCCGCGTCCGAGGACGAGGCGCAAGAAAATCCCCGCCGGTCAGGCGGGGACGGGATTTGATTGCCGAGCGTTGAACGGCGGTCGACCGTCCGTTCGAACGCGAGGAGCCGAACCGGCGCACCGCGTCCGGTTTCGGCCTTACTTGATGTTCAGGATCTTCATGGCCTTGGCGAGAGTGTCCACCGACCCTTGATGCTTGCCGGTCTTGTGCAGGGCCTCCCCCTCGGCGCGGTATTTCTTCACTTCGCTCATCTGCGCCGCCGAGAGCGTAGCCTTCGGCAGGGCCGCGTCGATGGCAAGCATGTCCTTCGGGCAGTGAAAGGCGAACGCCGTGCTGCTTGCGAGCGCAAGGCCGACTGCGATCGCGATATTGCGGATTTTCATGCGAATCTCCTGTTTCAAGTTGAAAAGCGTTTGTACATCGTGAGCCGGTTGCCGGCGCCACACCATTCTAACGCACGCCGGATGCCCGGAGATGCGCCGCCTGCCACCCGCGAGTAGAATTCCCTGCAACCCCAGGGCGTTGGCGAACACAACGTGGCTCACCGGCAACAAACAAGAACGCGGGACGAATTATTCCCGCTGACACGCGAACGCATCGCGGAAGGCCTGGCGCGGCCCGCCCCGGCGCCGGACCCGCTTGACCTGCACGTCATCGCGCTGAAGGAGGGCGCGCGCGTCACCGACGCGGCGGTGCTGGTGCCGCTCGTCAGCCGCGCCGGCCGCGTGCAGGTCCTGTTCACGCAGCGCACCCCGCACCTCGACGATCACGCCGGGCAGATCAGCTTCCCCGGCGGGCGGGTGGAGACGGGCGACGCCAGCCGCGAGGAGACGGCGCTGCGCGAAACCGAGGAGGAAGTCGGGCTCGCGCGCGACGCGATCGCGCTGCTCGGCAGGCTTCCTGTTTACGAGATCCCGTCCGGCTTCCGCATCACGCCGGTGGTGGGGTGGATCGAGCCGCCGATTTCGCTGAAGCCGGACCCGTTCGAGGTGGCGGAGGTATTCGAGGCGCCGCTCGAGCATTTCCTCGACGCCGCCCGTTACCAGCGCCGGGAGTACCGCTTCCGCGGCCGCCATCGCCATTACCTCGCGATCCCGTTCGAGGGGCGCTACATCTGGGGCGCGACGGCGGGCATGCTCTACAACCTTTGCCGGCTGCTGCACGGATGAAAAAATAGACAGGATTAACAAGATTAACGAGATTCAAGCAGAAGCACGCGTCGCGTTCTGATTTGATCCTGTAAGTCCTGTCTATTATTTCCAGGCTGTTGCCCTGGCCGTGAATGGCGCGAAGCGGCGGCCGGCCGGGCAGGGGAGGGGGAGTGGACAAGAACGATCGTCCCAGGGTCGGGCTCATCATGACCGGCGGCGGCGCGCGCGCCGCCTACCAGGTCGGCGTGCTGCGGGCGCTGTCGGAAGTGCTGCCCCCGGAGGTTCGAACGCCGTTTCGCATCATCTGCGGCACTTCCGCCGGCGCCATCAACGCCGCGGTGCTCGCGGTGGACGCGGGCGACTTCCGGCAGGGCGTGCGCCGGCTCATGGCGGTTTGGAAGGACTTCCGGGCGCACCACGTCTATCGCGCGGACCCCTGGGGCGCGCTCGCCAACAGCGCGCGCTGGATTCTCGGCGTCCTCACTGGCGGGACTCTTTCGAAACGGCCGGTGTCGCTGCTCGACAACACACCGCTCGCCGCCCTGCTCGGGCGCCATCTCGACTTCGCGGCGATCCAGCGCGCGATAGACGGGGGCGACCTCGCCGCCTTCAGCATCACCTGCTCCGGCTACACGTCGGGCCAGTCCGTGACCTTCTTCCAGGGCGAGCCCGGCCTTCAGCCGTGGCAGCGCGCGCGCCGCATCGGCGTGCCGATGCCGATCACGCTCGACCATCTGCTGGCGTCCAGCGCGCTGCCGTTCATTTTTCCCCCGGTGCACATCAACCGCGAATACTTCGGCGACGGCTCGATGCGGCAGATCGCCCCCGTCAGCCCGGCGCTGCACCTCGGGGCGGACCGCGTATTCGTGATCGGGGTGGGGCGCCAGCTGCAGCAGAAGGCGGACCGCGTCAGGGTCACGACCCATCCCTCGCTCGCGCAGATCGCGGGCCACGCGCTGAACAGCATCTTCCTCGACAGCCTGGAGGTGGACCTCGAGCGGATGCAGCGGATCAACCGCACCATCGAGATGATCCCGCCGGAAGTGCTCGACCAGACCAGCTACCCGCTGCACCAGGTGGAGTTCCGCCTGATCTCGCCGAGCGAGGAGCTGGAGCGGATCGCCGTGACGCACGCGGGCGAGCTGCCCTTCACGATCCGCGCCCTGCTCCACACGGTCGGGGGCTTGCGGCGCAGCGGCGCGAACCTGCTGTCGTACCTGCTGTTCGAGAGGTCCTACTGCCGGGCGCTGATCCGGCTCGGCTACCAGGACACGATGGAGCGCAAGGACGATCTGCTGGCGTTTCTCGGCTATTGAGGCAACGAGGCGCCTGACGAAGAAGGCAAAAGGCGAATATTCCGCAACTCTTGCCGTTTCGCATGTTGCCACGCGGGGCATTCGCCGGTATATATAGGATTGACCGGGAGCGCGCTGCGCCCGGTCAATCCGCCGGATTGCACCGGACGCAGGTCGTAAACGACGCCGGTGAATCCGGCGATTCCTCCTCCACTCCGATTTTGGGGACGCTCATGAGCCGGGCTTTTACCAAGGAAAGCACCGACGATCTGGTGGCGGGCGAGCTGCCCGAGCGCCCGCTGTCCGCGCACTCCAACTACGTGACGCCCCACGGGCTCGAGCAACTGCAGGCGCGGGCGCGGGAGCTGCAGGAGAGCCACGAGAAGCTCGCCGGCCTGTCGGAAGAGGACTCGGCCGCGAAGCACAAGCTGCGCGAGGTCGAGCGCGACCAGCGCTACTTCAACGCCCAGCTCGAGCGCGCCGTCGTCGTCGACCCGGCGGGGCAGCCGCGCGACGAGGTGCATTTCGGCGCCACGGTGGGCATACGCGACGAGGACGGCAAGGCGCACCGATTCACGATCGTCGGTGACGACGAGGCCGACGTGACGGCCGGCAGGATCAGCTGGGCCTCGCCGCTCGCCAAGGCGATGATGGGCGCGAAGGTCGGCGACACGGTCAAGTGGTTCCGCCCGGCGGGGGACTCCGAGGTCGAGATCGTCGAGATTCATTACCCCAAGAAAGCGTGAGTCGTGAATAGTGAATAGTGAGTAGTGAGTGGACTGAAGCAGATGATCGTTTTCCAATCACCAATCACTAATCACTAATCACGCCTTCCCGCCACGGCTACGTCGACAGCTTTCCCCGTCCGCGAGGCCCGGCGATGACGTTTCTTTCCCTGTTGGCGGCGCTGGTGCTGGAGCAGGCATGGCCGCTGCGCGAGGGCAACCGCGCCCGCCGCTGGTTCGGCCGCTACGCGCTGCTGCTGCAGGGCCAGTTCGATGGCGGAGAGCGCAGGCACGGCGTGATCGCCTGGATGCTGGCGGTCCTGCCGCTGGTGGCGGTGACGGTGGCGGTCCACCAGGCGCTCCATGCGGCCAGCCCGCTCGCCGGGGGGCTGTGGAGCGTCGCGGTGCTCTACTTCACCATGGGCTTTCGCCAGTTCAGCCACTATTTCGCCGACATCCAGCAGGCGCTGCGCGCGGGCGATCTCGCGCCGGCGCGCGACCGTCTCGGCCGCTGGCGCGGCGAGTCCGCTCAGGAATTCAACGCCGGCGAGATCGCCCGCGTGGCGGTCGAGCAGGGGCTGCTCGCGTCCCACCGGCACGTCTTCGGGACGCTGTTCTGGTTCGTGGCGCTGGGGCCGGGGGGCGCCGTGCTCCACCGCGCCTCCGTCGTGATCGCCGGGCTATGGACGGCGCGCGCCGATCCGGAGTCCGGTGTGTTCGGCCGCTTTGCCCGGCGCGCCTGCTACTGGCTCGAATGGGTGCCCGCCTGGCCCACCGCGGTGAGCTTTGCCGTCGTCGGCGACTTCGAGGACGCGATCTACTGTTGGCGCACCCAGGCCGCCGCGTGGGCCGCGCAGCCGGAGGGCATCGTTCTCGCCACCGGCGGCGGGGCGCTGGGGGTACGCCTCGGCGGCACCCTGCACCAGCACGGCAGCCTGACGTTCCGTCCCGAGCTCGGTGTCGGCGAGGAGGCCGATGCCGACGGCATGCAAAGCGCCGCGGGTCTCGTCTGGCGCGCGCTGGTGCTGTGGATGTTCCTGATACTCGTCATCAGTTTCGCGCATGCGCTTGGCTGACCGCGCGCGCCGCGGTCGCTGAGAAATTCCCCTCCTCAAGCAGGAGGGAAGCTGTGAACACAGCGATTTACAGCTTCCGGCCGCGGACGAGGCCGCGGTAGCTTTCCAGCCTTTGTTCGCTGATTTGGCCGCGCTGGCACGCCGCGGCGATCGCGCAGCCCGGCTCCGTCACGTGGCGGCAGTCGCGAAAGCGGCAATGCCCCAGGTGCGGCCGGAACTCGACGAAAGCGTGCGCAAGCTCGTCCGGCTCCAGATGGTGCAGCCCGAATTCCTGCAACCCCGGCGAGTCGACGATGTGGCTCACGGCATCCAAGTGGTAGAGACGCGCGTGGGTCGTGGTATGGCGCCCCGAGTCGAGGGCGGCGGAAACTTCCGCGACCCGCACGGCGGCTTCCGGAATCAGCGCGTTGATGATGGTGGACTTGCCCATGCCGGACTGGCCTACCAGCACGCTGGTGCGGCCTTTCAGGTGGGGCAGCAGCGGCGCCAGGTCGCGCTTGGCGGATAGCGAAACCACGCGGTATCCCAGCCCCCGGTAAGGCTCGAGCGCCGCGAGCGCGGCTGCGGCCTGAGGCAGGTCGGACTTGTTGAGCGCGATCAACGCGGACATGCCGCCGTGCTCGGCGGCGGCAAGGCAGCGATTCAGCAGATCCTCGTAGTAGGAGGGCACCGGCGCGACCACGATCACGATCTGCGTCACGTTGGCGGCGATCAGCTTCTGGCGCGCGCGGTCGGAGCGGTAGAGCAGCGTCGAGCGCGGCGCCAGCGCCTCGATCACGCCCTGGCCCGGGCCGCGCGCTGCGACGCTCACCCGGTCGCCGCACGCGAGCGCCGCGCGCCGGCCGCGCGTGACGCAATCGAGCGCGGAGGCGTCGGCCAGCTCGACGAGGAAGCGCCGGCCGTACGCGGCCACGATCCGGCCTTCCTGAAGGCCGGATGAGGCGTGAGTGGTGAGTGGTGAGTGGTGAGTGGACTTCCTGTCGGCGCGGCGTTGCGTCACGGATGGCTTACAGGTCGAACAGCTTGTCGAGCTTGGCTGCACAGATAAAGTCGTTTTCGGAGAGGCCGCCGATTGCGTGGGTGACGTACTCGACGCGGCACTGGTTGTAGCCGACCGTGATGTCGGGGTGATGGTCCTCGCGATGGGAGATCCAGGCGGCGGCGTTCACGAACGCCATCGTCTGGTAGTAGTTGGTGAACCGGTAGGTCCTGGCGATCCGGCCGTTCGCGTAGTCCCAGCCGTCGAGCTGCTTGAGCAGATCCCGGATCTCCGGTTCCTGAAGCGGCGCGACGCCGCCTTCGCAGGGCTTGCACTTGCCGGAAGCGAGGTCGGAAACGGTCTTGGCCATGCTGTTTGCTCCAGTCACCAGTCACCAGTCACGAGTCACGAGTCATGCCTTTTGAAGTCGGGCAATCCGCGCGACTGCAGGCGGATGGGAATCGTAGAACGCCGAGTGCAGCGGGTCGGGGGTGAGCGTGGCGGCGTTGTCCCGGTAGAGCTTGATCAGCGCCGACACGAGATCGCGCGCGGAGGCGTTCCGCGCCGCGTACTGGTCGGCCTCGTACTCGTGCTTGCGCGAGTACAGCGCGCCGAGCGGCTGCAGGAGGAAGGTGAACGGCGGGACGACGAACAGGAACAGGACGAGCGCCATCGCGGGGGATGGCGAGGCGACGCCGAGGCCGGTGTAGAACCACTCCTGCGCCATGAGGAAGCTCAGCAGCCAGAAGAACCCGAAGCTGAACGCGGCGCTCCACGTCATCCGCTTCAAGACGTGCCGCAGCCGGAAGTGACCCAGCTCGTGCGCCAGCACCGCTTCCACTTCCGCGGGCGCGAGCTGCGCGAGCAGCGTGTCGAAGAAGACGATGCGCCTGGAGGCGCCAAAGCCGGTGAAATACGCGTTGCCGTGGCTGCTCCGGCGCGAGCCGTCCATCACCATCAGCCCCTTGACCTTGAAGCCGCAGCGCGCGAGCAGTCGCTCGATGCGGTCCTTGAGCTCGGGGTTGTCCATCGGCGAGAACTTGTTGAACAGCGGCGCGATGACGGTGGGGAAGATGAAGTGCGCGACGATCCCGTACAGCACCGTCAGGCCCCAGGCGTAAAGCCACCACTGGGCGCCGAGCTCCCGGATCAGCCACAGGATCGCGGCGACCAGCGGCAGCCCCAGCACGGCGCCCACCAGCAGGCTCTTGACCAGGTCGATGAAGAACAGCCCCGGGGTCATGCGGTTGAAGCCGAAACGCTGCTCGATTGCGAACGTCCGGTAGAGGTCGAACGGAATGTCGACCAGCGTCACCACGACCGCGACCAGCGCGACAAACAGCAGCTCGCGGGCGATGCCTTCCGCGAGCCACGCCGCGGCTGCGCCGTGCAGCAGCTGGAGCCCTCCGCCGAAGGTGAGCACGAGCACGATGACCGCGCCGGCCGCGAGGTCGACCATCGTGAAACGGGTCTTGGCGCAGGTGTAATCGGCGGCCCGCTGGTGCGCGGCCAGGTCGACCTCCGCGGCGAAGTTCTCGGGCACGCGCCCGCGATGCGCCCGCACGTGACCGACGTGCCGCCGGGCGAGCCACAAGCGCGTCGCGGTGGCGAGCGCGAGCGCGGCGAGAAAGACGATTCCGAAGGTGTGCATGGGTGGAGTATGGGCCTAACGGGGCAACGTGTTCTGTGACACAATACGAGTCCAAAAAATCCCGCCGCCACCGCAATCATAGCCATGGCACAGGACACCAACAACCTCATCTGGATCGACATGGAGATGAGCGGCCTCAATCCCGACACCGACCGGGTGCTGGAGATCGCGATCATCGTCACCGATTCGAAGCTCGAAGTCCTCGGCGAGGCGCCGGTGCTGGTCGTGCACCAGGGCGACGCGGTGCTCGCCGCGATGGACGAATGGAACAAGTCTACCCATGGCAAGTCGGGCCTCGTCGAGCGCGTCCGGGCCTCGACGCTCACCGAAGCCGACGTGGAGGCCGAGTTGATCGCGTTCCTGGCCCAGTACCTGCCGCCCAAGGCGTCGCCGATGTGCGGCAACTCGGTGCACCAGGACCGCCGCTTCCTCGCGCGTTACCTGCCCGGGCTGGAGGCGTATTTCCTCTATCGCAACCTCGACGTGAGCACCCTGAAGGAGCTGGCCAAGCGCTGGAAGCCGGAGATCATGGCGGGCCTCGTCAAGCACGGCAAGCACGAGGCGCTGGCCGACATCTACGAGTCGATCGAGGAGCTGAAGTACTACCGCGAACATTTTCTCAAGCTATGAAGCGTGGCCACTGACACGCCGGACGGATCGGCCTCCGCGCGGCCACGCTTCATTATGCAAGGCGGACGGGGTGGTTACATCGTCAGGTTTTTCTCCCGCCACTCCCCGCTTGCGCGGGGATCCCTCTCCGTCAGGAGGAGATTCATTTTGTCGGGCACTCTTAGAGAATCTTAAAGTTATGAAGCGTGGCCAGTGAGGCGCTGGATGAACCGATTCCGGCGCGGCCACGCTTCATCACTCCAGGCGGATTTCGCCGTCGAACTTGACGTCGAGGTTGAGCTTCCCGATGGCGAGCGTCATCGTGGCCGGGAATGCCTCGTTTCCCCTGAGCTTGCCGTCGGCGACCGCCTTCTGCACCGCCTTCTCGATGGTGAGCTGCGAATTGACGCCGACGGTCTTCAGGAACTTGCGGATGCTCATGTTCAATGTTTCGTCGTTCATGCTCTTCTCCTTTGGAGATGGCTCCGAGCTGTCAGCTTTCAGCCGCCAGCCTGAATCCTTCTCGAAGCATTCTAGCCGAATGCTCGCAGCTCGCGGCTGATAGCTCACCGCTTCGCTTTGATGTGGTTGATCAAACCGTTGGTCGAGCTGTCGTGCGTTGAAACCGGGCCGGATGCCCCGAGCTCGGGCAGGATGCGGTCGGCGAGGCGCTTGCCGAGCTCCACGCCCCACTGGTCGAAAGCGTTCACGTCCCAGATCACCGATTGCACGAACACCTTGTGCTCGTAGAGCGCGATCAGCGCGCCGAGCGCCCGCGCGGACAGGTCGTCGAGCAGGATCGAGGTGGTCGGCCGGCCGCCCTCGAACACGCGGTGCGGCAGCAGCCTGCGGACCTCGGCCTCCGGCAACCCCTGCTTGCGCATCGCGGCCGCCGCCTCGTCCCCGCTCATGCCGAAAGCCAGCGCTTCGGTCTGCGCCAAGAAGTTGGCGAGCAGCAGGTCGTGGTGCCCGCGCAGCCGGTGGCGGGGCCGGCAGCACGCGATGAAATCCGCCGTCACCGCCGCCGTGCCCTGGTGCAGCAGCTGGAAGTAGGCGTGCTGGCCGTCGGTGCCGGCGCTGCCCCAGGTCACCGGCGCGGTGGCGTAATCGACCGCCTCGCCGCCGCGCGACACATGCTTGCCGCAGCTCTCCATCTCGAGCTGCTGAAGGTACGCGGGCAGCAGCCGCAGCCGCTCGTCGTAGGGCACCACGGCGCGGCTCGCCACGCCGCGGAAGGTCGCGTTCCACACCTCGAGCAGGCCCAGCGCCACCGGCAGATTGCGCTCGAGCGGCGCGCCGGCGAAGTGCTCGTCCATGGCGCGCGCCCCGGCCCGCAGTTCGTCGAAGCGTTTCATGCCCGCCGCCAGCGCGATGGGCAGCCCCACCGCCGACCACAGCGAGTAGCGCCCCCCGACCCAGTCCCAGATCCGGAGCACGCGCTCCGCGGGGACGCCGAACGCGACGGCGCGCGCGGGCTCGGCGGTGACCGCGCACAGGTGCCTCGAGGCGGCGGCCTTGCCGCCCAGCTTCGCCGCGAGCCACGCCCGCGCGGCGCGCGCATTGGCGAGCGTCTCCTGCGTGGTGAAGGTCTTGGATGCGATCACGAACAGCGTCGCGCGCGGGTCGAGCGCCGCCAGCACGGAGGAGATCGCCGCGCCGTCGACGTTGGAGACGAAGTGCAGCCGCGGCCGCGCGCCCGGAAACGGCCCGAGCGCCTCGCAGGCGAGCCGCGGGCCGAGATCGGAGCCGCCGATGCCGAGGTTGACGACGTCGGTGAGCGCGCGTCCCGTGGCGCCCTTGATGCGCCCGGTGCGCACGCCCCGCACCAGGCGGCCCATCGCGGCGAGCACGTCCTTCACGTCGCGGGCGACGTCGCGGCCGTCGAGCACGACCGGCGCGGCGGCGCGCAACGCGGCGTGCAGCGCGGCGCGGTTCTCGGTGGCGTTGACGCGCTCGCCGGCGAACAGGCGCTTCGTCCACGATTCGAGCCCGCACTCGCGCGCGAGCGCGATGAGAAGGCGGATCGTCTCCCCGGTGAGGGCCTGCTTGGAATAATCGACGATCATGCCGTCGAAGGACAGCGAGAACTTGCGGTATCGCGCGGGGTCGCGCGCGAAAAGCTCGCGCAGGCGCACGCCGGAAACGGCGCGCTGGTGCTCGATGAGTGCCTGCCAGGAGGGCAGGGTGGAGCGGGCGGATGGCATCACAATCCGAGTCTTGCGGAATGGGTTCGCAGACCGATTCCGCACGGTACATTTCCCCTCGCCTTCCGGGAGAGGGGGAAGGGGTGAGGGTCGAGCGGCGCAAGCATTTTCGCAGAGATCGATAGTTTCCTTTGTTGTGCCCGCATTCTACCCGGTTTGAGCGCGCCGCCCGCCGCCGTTGGATAGAATGTGCCGGTCGGGGATTGCATGGGTGCGATCATCAAAGCGATGGGCGGCGCGCTGCGCGACCTGCGCGAGCCGCGCGTGCTCGCCGTCGGCCTCCTGCCGCCGCTCGCGGCCGTCCTGGTGTGGGTCGCGGCGGCGTGGGCGTTCGCCGACGACTGGGCGCGCTGGGTCGCGGACGGAATCGCGACCACGTCGTGGCTGACGTGGGTGCGCGATTGGGGCCTGTCCTCCGTCCTGGTTTGGGCGAGCGGGATCGCCGCGGTCGCCGCCCTGCTGCCGGCGATGCTGATCACGGCGGTACTCGTGACCGATCTCGTTGCCATGCCGGTGATCGTGCCGCTGGTCGGGGAGCGGCATTACCCGCGCCTCGAGCGGCGCGAGGGCGGCACCGTGGCGGGCAGCGTATGGAATGCGACCACCGCGGTCGTCATCTTCGCGGTGCTGTGGCTCGTCACGTTGCCGCTGTGGCTCACCGGCATCGGCGCGCTGCTGCTGCCCCCGCTGATCTCCGCCCACTTCAACCAGCGCCTGTTCCGCTACGACGCGCTCGCCGAGCATGCGAGCGCCGCCGAGCGCGAGGCGATCGTGCGCGGATCCGGCGGCAGGCTCTACCTGCTCGGGCTGGCGCTCGCCCTGCTGTATTACGTGCCGTTCGTGAACCTGGCGGTGCCGGTGCTTTCCGGGCTCGCCTTCACGCACCTGTGCCTTGCCGAGCTGGCACGGTTGCGGCACGGCGCGAGGGATGAGGGATGACCGGTTACAGCTCACCGGACAAACTGGACAGGGTCGGCGGGCGAGCCCATTATTGCCGCAGCTGTAAATAATGGCGGGCGCCGGAATCCGCCCGTAATGCGCGTTCGGAGGAGCAGGGCATGAGGGAGGGGCCGCCGTTTCGCGCCGCTGCGCCGGATGCCCGCGGGCAAGACGGTGGTGCTGGGGCTGGTTTCGACCAGGACGCCGGCGCTCGAGAACAAGGACGAGCTGAAGCGAAGAATCGAGGCCGCGTCGAAGTACGTGCCGCTGGAAAACCTGTGCGTGAGCCCCCAGTGCGGTTTCGCGAGCAGCCATCACGGCAATAATCTCACCGAGGACGAACAGTGGCGCAAGCTGGAGCGGGTGGTGCAACTGGCCCGTGAAGTGTGGAATTGAAATCACCTGAACAGACTACCCGGAGGAGAATTTCATGAGAACGAGACTTGCAGCTGTGCTGACGATGGTCATCGCGTTCGTTTTCCTGGCCGGCGGCGCGGCGCGCGCGCAGCCTTTCTACGAAGGCAAGACCGTGCGCATCGTGGTGGGCCTTGGCGCGGGCGGCGGTTTCGACACCTATGCCCGGGTCATCGGCCGGCACCTGGGCAAGCACATCCCCGGCAATCCCACGGTCTTCGTGGACAACATGCCCGGGGCGGGCAGCATCCTCATGACCAATTACCTGTACAAGGCGTCGAAGCCCGACGGCCTCACGGTGGGGCATTTCAACGGCGCCATCATCCTTGGCCAGGTGCTGGGCCAGAAGGGGATCGAGTTCGACGCGCGGCGCTTCGAGTACCTGGGGGCCGCGGTCAAGGAAGACGTGGTCTGCGGCCTGACCAAGGCGAGCGGCATCACCAGCACGGAGCGGTGGCGGGCCGCCGGCGCGCCGGTCAAGCTGGGGGGCGTGGCACCGGGCGCAACACCGGACAACTCCGGCAAGATCCTGAAAGCCGCGCTCGGTTTCCCGGTGCAGGTGGTCTCGGGCTACAAGGGGACGTCGGCGATCCGGCTCGCGGCGGAGAGCGGCGAGCTCGCCGGCGGCTGCTGGTCCTGGGAGTCCATGCGGGCGACCTGGCGCAAGGGGCTCGAGTCGGGCGAGGTGATCCCGGTCGTGCAGATCGTGGCGAAGCCGCTGCCCGACATTCCCAACGTGCCGCTCGCGATCAGCCTGGCCAAGACCGATGACGCGCGCAAGCTGATCATCGTGGGCGTCCAGAACAGCAGCGCCTTCGCCCGTCCCTTCGCGCTGTCGCCGGGCACGCCCAAGGACCGGGTCGAGATCCTGCACAAGGCGTTCCACGCGACGCTGAAGGACCCGGCGTTCCTCGCGGAAGCGAAGAAGGCCAGGCTTGCGGTCGATCCCATAACCGGGCAGGAGATGCGCCGGCTGGTCGCCGACGTCTTCACGCTGGACGCCGCGACGGTCGCCAAGCTGAAGGACGCCCTCTATTGAGAGATTTGTCGGTCTTGCGACCGACAAATCCCTGACCTGGGAAATCATGATGGTCTTATATTAGGAATCTGTCGGGCGCACGCCCGACAAATTCCTGGGAGGAACTCCCTGCTCGCCGAGATGGCCGGGGCGTTTGCCTCGGGCCTGTACCAGGTTCTGACCCCGACGACGCTCGGCCTGATGCTGGTCGGCATCGCGCTCGGCTTCGCCGTTGGCATCCTGCCGGGACTGGGCGGACCGACCACGCTCGCCC
Organism: Betaproteobacteria bacterium; assembly: GCA_016192825.1. Taxonomy (GTDB): domain Bacteria; phylum Pseudomonadota; class Gammaproteobacteria; order Burkholderiales; family SG8-41; genus SG8-41. The sequence goes on from JACPTK010000117.1 coordinate 51,693, forward strand.
TGATGCTGCCGTTCATCTTCACGATGCAGCCGGTGGAGGCGTTCGCCTTCCTGCTCGGGATGGCCGCCGTCACCGCCACGACCGGCGACATCACCTCGATCCTGTTCGGCGTCCCCGGCGAGCCGACGACCGCGTCGACGATCATGGACGGCCACCCGATGGCCAAGAACGGCGAGGCGGGCCGCGCGCTGGGGGCCGCGCTGATGAGCTCGCTCGTCGGCGCGATTTTCGGCGCGTTCGCGCTGGCGCTGGCCATCCCCTTCGTGCGCCCGCTGGTGCTGACTTTCGGCTCTCCCGAGTACTTCATGCTCGCCGTGCTGGGCCTGACCTTCGTGGCGTCGCTCGCGGGGGACAGCTTGCTGAAGGGGCTGATCGCGGCGGGCATCGGGCTCATGTTCGCGACGGTCGGGCTTGACCCGATCTCCGGCACGCAGCGCTACACCTTCGGCCAGTTGTTCCTGTGGGACGGCATCGGACTGGTGCCGATCACGATCGGTTTTTTCGCGATACCGGAGATCATCGAGCTCGCGGTGCAACGCACGGCGATCGCCCGCGCCGAGCTCGGGCGGCTGGGCGGGGTCATGGAAGGCGTCAAGGACACCTTCCGCCACGGGTGGCTCGTGATCCGCTGCAGTGCCATCGGCGCCTACGTCGGGATCATTCCCGGTATGGGCGGCAGCGTGACCCAGTGGCTCGCCTACGCCCACGCGGTGCAGAGCTCACCGGGGCGCGAGCGCTTCGGGAAGGGCGCCGTCGAGGGCGTGCTGGGCCCGGGCGCGGCCAACAACTCGACGCTCGGCGGCCACCTGGTGCCGACGGTCGCCTTCGGTGTCCCGAGCGGCGTCATGATGGCGATCCTGCTGGGGGCCTTCATCATCCAGGGGCTCGTCCCCGGGCCCAGCATGCTCACGCCGGAAAGCCGGGGCGGCCACCTCGCGCTGACATTCTCCTTCGTCTGGACCATCGTCATCGCCAATATCGTCACCGTCGCGCTCTGTTTCCTGTTCCTGAACCAGCTCGCCAAGGTGACCCGGGTCCGCGGCAGCCTGCTGATTCCGCCGGTGCTGCTCCTGATCTACCTTGGGGCGTTCGCGGAGAAAAACGCCTTCGAGGACCTCTACCTGGTGCTGTTCTTCGGCGTGCTCGGCTGGGTGATGGAGAAGGTCCATTGGCCGCGGCCGCCGCTCATCCTGGGACTGGTGCTGGGCCCGCTTGCGGAGAACCGGCTGTTCCTCTCCGTCGACAACTACGGCGCCGAGTGGCTGCTGCGGCCGTGGGTGCTGGTGCTGATCGCCATCACGCTCGCGGGCGCGATTTACCCGATGCTCAAGGCGCGCTCGCGCAAGCGGGAAGCGCAGCCGGCTGCCGGCGCGGCCTTCGCGCCGCGATTCGGCCGGGGCACGGGCTTCACGCTCGCCGTCGTTCTGGCCCTTGCGGCAGCGCTGTGGCAGAGCCGGGACTTCGGTTTTCGCGCGGGCCTGTTCCCTTGGGCGATCGGCATACCGATGCTGGCGCTCGCGCTCCTGCAGCTCGCGATCGAGCTGGCCGGCAAATCAAGAATCCCCGCGGCGGGTATTCCGGGCTTCGAGCACCTGCTACCGGCGCGGGAGTCGGCGCGCCGCACCGTCGCAACGTTCGGCTGGGTCGTGGGCTACCTCGCCGCAATCTGGCTGCTGGGCTTCACGCTGGGCGGCATACTCAGCACGTTCCTGCTGCTCAAGCTCGGCAGCCGGGAACCCTGGCCGGTCACGCTCGCCATCACCGCGGGCGCCGCGGCGTTCGTGTATTTCGTGTTCGTGCGCGCGCTGCACGTGCCGTTTCCGCCCGGGCAGCTCTTCGTCTGGTTGGGCGTGACATGATGCAGCGTGACGTGATCAAGCGTGACGTGGTGAGGCGTGACGTGGTGAGGCGAAAAAAAGCGTGAATCGTGGTTTCCCGGATCGAGTCCGGGGCAGGCTCTTGTGAGTCGTGATTCGACCCGGGAATGAAAACGCCGCGCAGTTCTCGCGCGGTGTTCTCCCCTAATTTGTATTTCTTGGCGGTCGTGGCTTCTAGCAGCCTGTCGGACTTGGCATTCCGACAGGCTGCTCACAGCAAAACCGCCTGCGAATTTCGAATGACATTCGGGATGACGACCCGTCTTGGCCCCCAACGGACGCGCGCGCGGGCTGAAAATAGGGCTTTTACAGCCATTTTCTTCTGTTTTTGCGCGGGCGGTTTTGCATCAGGAGTTTGTCGGCCCTAAGTCCGACAAACTCCTAGGCGGTTAATGTAGCCTTTCGAACCCGGCCGCAATGCCCTGCCCACATCATTTCTTCGGCGCTTTCAACGCCACGACGTATAAGACGATGTCGGACTTTCCGATGTTCTTGGGCACAAAGGGCTTGTCCGCCTCGTAAACTTTCACCTCGCCGGTCTGGTACACGACGTTGTCGGTTTTGCCGTCGGAAAAGGTGCGCTGGATCGTTCCACCCTTCAAGACACGGATGATGCGAAACGGACGCGGAATATTCGGGCCCTGATCGCCAGGCTTGAACGTCACCTCCTGCACCCGGACCTTGTCGTTGTCAAACAGCAGCTTTGTTGGCGACCAGTCCCGTGCCGTTTTCGCCGCCTTGCCGTCTTTCGCCCCATCCTGCGCCATGGCCGGACTCACAGCCGGTCCTGCTACAACGAAGGCAATGGCCAGAAGACCCACGAAGCAGCGTGCTGATTTGCTCATAACCCCCTCCTGTCTTTTGAAAAAAACCACGGATCGACCTTGATTTGCCCTACGTCCAATGTGTAATCCAGCCCCGGGAAAAAAGTCCCGAACAAACGACTAAGCTTTGGCGAAGGACGCGAAACACCGCATAATTCAGCACGTTGGAATGACGTTTCGCTGAGGCCGAACCATGTTCGTTGGCACTGAACCCCCAGCCGCGCCGGGCGTGACGAGGTTGCGGATCGGAGGCTGGACGGTCGAGCCCGCGCTGAATCAGTTCTCGGCCGAGGGCAAGACCGTGAAGGTCGAGCCCAAGGCCATGGCCGTCCTTCTCTATCTTGCGGACCGGCCGGGGCAGGTGGTGAGTCGGGAGGCGCTGCTTTCAGCCATCTGGTCCGGCGTGGTGGTGGGCGACGACGCCCTCACCCAGGTCGTTGTCAAATTGCGGAAGGCACTGGGGGATGCGCCGGAAGAGCCGGCCTATATCCAGACGATCTCGAAGGGGGGCTACCGCCTGGTCGCCCCGGTGGTCCGGTCGGCTGAGCATCCGGCCGCTCGGGTGGGCCCGGCCTTGGAATCGTTGCCCGCTGAAGGCAAACGGCGCGCCCCGTGGCTGGCGGGAGCGGCAGTCGCCGCATTGCTGCTTGTTGCCGCCGGAGCCTGGTGGATCAAGAGTGAGCGCGTAACCAGCGTCCCTCGAGAGCAGGCGGCAATGGCGGGCGCCCAGATGTCCCGCACAACGCAGCCGACCGTTGCCATCAGGCCGTTCGAGGCGCTCGGCAATGATCCCCAGGAAGTGCTGCTGGCCCGGGGCATCACGGCGGACCTCGTCACCGATCTGTCAAAGGTGTTCGGGCTCTGGGTCATTCGCGTTGCGCCCATGAGCGGCCACACCGGCGGCGAGGCCCCGCCCGATGCTCCCCCAATCCGCTATCTCGTGTCCGGTACCGTCCAGCGCTTCGACGAGCGCTTGCGGGTGCAGGTCCATCTCGCGGACGCGAGGACGGGAAAACAGCTATGGTCGGAGCGTTTCGACCGCGCACTGACTGGCCTCTTCGAGATTCAGGACGAGATTGGGCCGAAGATTCTTCGTTTGCTGCCCGTGAAGGTCAGCGAGGCCGAAAAGCGACGCGTTGCGCAGCGCTATACCCGGAATCTGGATGCGTACGAAACCTTTCAGCTCGGACAATCGGCGCTCCATGTCCGGCGAAAAGCGGAGAACGAGGCCGCCCGCGAAATGTTCCGGCGCGCCATCGGCCTGGACGCGGCTTTTGCTCGCGCCTATGCGGGGCTCGCGATGACTTACGCCGCGGACTATCGCAATCAGTGGACCGGGGATGGCGCCGCCGCGCTGGACCGCGCATTTGAGTTGGCTCGAACTGCATACCAGATCAACCCGGACATTCCAGAGACTTACTGGGTGCTCGCCTTTGTTCACGCGCATCGGCGCCAGCACGACCGGGCGCTGCAGCATCTGGAAACCGCCCTGCGGCTCTATCCATCATTCGCCGACGGATATGCCTTGATGGGCGGCATCTACACGTCTATCGGGCGTCCGGCGGATGGCGTGCCGCTGCTGCGCACCGCGATTCGCCTCGTTCCAGAATCGGGCTATCTCTACTTCATGCTGCTCGGGCGGGCCTATCTGTTCCTCGGCGACCTGGAGCAGGCACGGGTGAATCTGGAGCACGCGTTATCGCGCAACCCCGAGTTCATTGACGCGCGCGTCTACATGGCGGCCGTGCAGGTGGCGGCGGGCGACAAGGCCGCGGCGGCGTGGGAGGCGGAGGAAATCCGCGCGCTGCAACCCGGCTTTACCGTTCATCGCTGGCTCGAAACCAATCCGACAGCTGACGCCACACTGAGGACAAAGCTCATACAGGCGTTGGGCGAGCTGGGATTCTGACGCCACGTCCGGTATTGCCGTCAGCTACGAGTCACCGGTCGCGGTTCATCAGTTTGATGCTTGCGTCCTGGAGGGCTAAGGGGTCAACGCTTTACAGGCTAAGGGGTCAACAGGCTAAGGGGTCAACAACAGGCTAAGGGGTCAACGCTTTACCTTATAGTAATCCAACAGCTTCTGCATCGGCGCTTGCGGCTTAGCGCTTTCCACCTCGGCCTGAGGAACCGGTGAGGAACCGGGGTCAGTGTAACTTTCCCCTATAGCAGTTAAATCTCCTCATCCCTCATCCCTTTCACGGCTAAGGGGTCAACGCTTTACCTTATAGTAATCCAACAGCTTCTGCATCGGCGCTTGCGGCTTAGCGCTTTCCACCTCGGCCTGAGGAACCGGGGTCAGTGTAACTTTCCCCTATAGCAGTTAAATCTCCTCATCCCTCATCCCTTTCAGGCTTCACCGCGCCGTCCTGCGATAAAGCCTGTAGCGCTCGTCCTTGTCCCCCGGCCGGCCGCCTTCCCAGATCTTCTTCCACGGGCCGGGCGGATTGTGCTCCGCCTGCGGCTGGCCCTGCACCAGCAGCAGCTCGCAGTCCCGCTTGCGGGACGGCACTCCTTCGCGGTAAGTGATGATGTTCGCGAAGTAGTGCAGCATGGCGCGCTGCGCATCGCCGAGGTCGCGGCTCGACACGCAGTCGTATTTCTTCGGCAGCGCCTTCTGCAGGAATACCCGGGAATACCCGGGGTCAGACCCCTTGGAAAAGGCAATGACTTCAGTCGGCTAGACAATTTTCTGCAGCCGAGTCATCCCGCGACGCGTGGCGTCCGTTGAAATGGCATGCCACGACGCCGGCGATTGCAAGTCAAGGGCTTGCTCGTTCACGTTCGGCTGTTCGATCTCACGACATCTTCGCAGAGCACTACGCCCGTGGCTCTGCCTTCAGCGCATCCGGAGTCAGAATCGGTACACGCGATTTGCCCGCCAGCGTGAGCAAATCCGCGTCGCCCGTCACCAGGGCGTCCGCTTTGGCCGCATAGGCCAGTTGCAGGAACTTCCGGTCATCCGGATCGCGGCATTCGGGGACCCGTACGGACGCGCCGGCCTCGCGCACGGCCTCGGCGTGCTCCATGTAGTGCGCGAGCACGTTCTTCGTCTCCTCCTCGGAAAGCTTGAGCTTCGGGTAGGCGAGCACGCGCACCAGCTCGGCAAGCGTTTCCGCGGAAACGAGGGGGACGACGCGCCCGGCCGCCCACGCCTCCCGCAGCCAGGCAAGCCGCCCCTCGCGGAACACGAGGGCCGACACCGCGACGTTGGTGTCGAGTACGACGCGCCGCGGGCGGGCTACTTCCGTTTTCTCGCCCACCGCACCGCGCCTTCGATGTCCTTCTCGCTGATGCCGAGCGACTCCATCTTGTGCCAGACGCCTTCAAGGCTCGTCACCTTCGCCGGCACCAGCACGATGCGGCCTTTTTCGGCGCGCACTTCGAAGTAGCGCGCGCCCGGGAATTGCCCCACGACCGCCTTGGGCAGCGTGAGCTGGTTCTTGGAGGTCAGCTTGGCAAGCATAACTGTATTCCTTTTAGTAAGGATTCCTTATTATATGCCAAGTCCCCTCCGGGATCCAGGCGGACTCCCGGGATCTTCCATATCGGTGACGAGGCCACGCTTGGCTTATTGCATATTGTCGCCCGGCGGCGCCTGAGCTACGTCACTAGAGGACCGTGAGGGCGTGAGGGCGGGAGAGCGACAGAACCCGTGAGGGCGGAAGGGCGAGAGAGCGGGAGAGCGACAAATTCCGTGAGGGCGGGAGCGCGGGAGGGCGGGAGCGCGGGAGAGGGACAGAACCCGTTAGGGCGTGAGGGCGGGAGAGCGACAAAGTCCGTGAGAGCGACAAAGTCCGTGAGGGCGTCAGAGCGTAAGGGCGGGAGATGGACAGAACCCGTAAGGGCGGGAGAGCGGGAGAGCGACAGAACCCGTGAGGGCGGGAGAGCGAAAGCCCTCCTGAAATTCCATCTCACGACTTCACGATCTCCCGGCTTTTCGATCTCGCGACCTCCCGATCTTCCGCTTTCACGGATTGTTGCCTGTCAACGCAGCCAGTTTTCAACCGCCAGGTCGGGGACGCGCGAGAACTCGCGCACGTTGTCGGTGACCACCACCGCGCCGAGGCTGCGGGCGTGCGCGGCGATCAGGGTGTCGAGTGGGCCGATCTTGATGCCGCGCGGCTCGAGGTGGGCGCGGATCCGGCCCGCGTGAAACGCGGCGGCCTGGCCGAAATCCTCCAGGCGGAAATTGAGCAGGACCCGCCAGACGCGGGCGCCCTTCGCCTGCGGCGCGCCAGTCTTGGCGATCATCGTTTGCAGCTCGGAGAGGGTGATCATCAACACCACGCGGTCTGCCGGCCGGAGGGCGTCTATTCTGGCCGCGAGGCGCTCGAATCCCGGCCGATGGTGCACCAGCGCGGACATTGCGTTGGTTTCGAACAGGTAGATCACCGGCGGCGCTTGCCGCGACGCGGTTTAAGGCCGGCATCGGCGCGCCGGTCGGTCCAGCCAGGCTGAGACCTGGGCGCAAGCTCGATCGGCCCGAGTTCCTTGAGCAGGGCAAGCAGGCTCGACTTTCGTTTTGGCAGGATCGAAATCACGCCGAAATCCTTCCGCAGCACGACTTCCTTGGCGTTGACCTCGAACTCCCGGGGAAGACGGATCGCCTGGCTGCCCCCGTTGCGAAACACCTTTACTTTGCGAACCACCGTGGCCATCACTACCTCCATCCGTATAGGGCAATGTCTATACGGCAAAGTCTAGCGCAGAAAAGCCACCTTTCCTCCTCCCTCATCCCTCTGCCCCGGTCTGTGACCCCGGCCCGCCGCGCTGCATCGCGTCGGGTGTTCGCCGGCTCGAACGTGCGCAGGCACGTTCAATCCCTCACCCCCGCCCCTCCATCCCTCACTCCCGACCTCTCTCCCGAGGGGAGAGAGGAGGCTCGAGCCACCCTTCTCCACTTGGGAGAAGGGCGGGCATGAGGGGATTGAGAGGGGAGGCTCGAGCCTTCCCTTCTCCTCTTGGGAGAAGGGGAAGGGATGAGGGGATGGAAACCCCGGCTCACCCCCCAGACTTTACCGGGCCGTTCTCCGGTAAAGTCTGTAGCGCTCGTCCTTGTCCCCCGGCCGCGCGCCTTCCCACACCTTCTGCCACGGGCCGGGCGGCGCGAATTCCTCCAGCGGCGTGCCCTGCGCCAGCATGAACTCGCAGGCGCGCCGCCGCCCGGGTACTTCCTCGCGGTGGGTGATGACCCCCGCGAAGTAGTGCAGCATCGCGCGCTGCGGCTCGCCGAGGTTGCGGCTCGACAGGCAGTCGTACTGTTTCGGCAGCACCAACTGGAGCGAAGCGACCACCGAGCGGTAGCTCTTCACGTTGTCGGCCCAGCCGAGGAAGAGCGTGGCCATCAGCGCCCAGATGGTGGTGAGGCCCGCGCCCCATACGACGACCGGGCGCATCGGGGTCTTGCGGAACGACGCCAGCACCGCGAACCAGAACAGCGTGTAGGCGGCGCCCAGCGCGAAGGGCAGCCAGCGGAACCCGGGCGCGTAACCGGGACGGATCCGGTGCAGGTGCTCGTGCAGGCGCGCCGGCACGCCGAGCTCGAGGCCGCTCCAGTAGAACCAGAACACGACCACGAAGAACGTGACGGTCATGGCGCTGAACCAGTACCACGCATGGGCCGCGCCGCGGCGCAGCGTCTCGGGCGCCGGCACCGCCAGCAGCGAGAGGGGGAGCAGCAACGGCAGCGCATAGAGCTCGCGTGCTTGCGACGAGCCCGACAGCACCACCAGCGTCAGCGCGAAGCCGGTGACCGGCAGCACGATCGCCGGTCGCGCAAAGCCGGCGGTCCGCGCGCGCCACAGCGTCCACAGCGCGAGCAGCCACACCGGGAACGCGTACCACGGCAGGATCTGCAGGTAATAGAGCGTGCCGGCTCGCGCGCCGCGCGACTGGCCGAAGTATTGCCCGAGGTTCTCGCCCCACAGCCAGGCCTCGAACAGCGCCGGCGCGCGCTGGTGGAGCAGGAGCGGCCAGATCGAGAGCCACGGCGCGGCCGCGACGGCCGCCACCGCGAGCGCCCTTGCATAGTCGCGGCTGCGCCAGTCGCGCCCCAGCAGCGGGAGCGCGAGAGCGGTCGCGCCCAGGACTGCCGGCGCGAGCAGCCCGTTGGCGAGAAATCCGACGCCGATGCCGGTGCCGATCCAGAAACCGCCCAGCAGCGGCCGCTGGAGCGCCGCCGCGAACCCGTAGTAGGCCATCGCGAAGCCGGCCAGCAGCGCCATGTCGGTGATGAGCAGGTGCGCGCGCACGACGAACCCGAAGCAGCCGAGCAGCAGCAGCGCCGAGACCGCGCCGTAACGCGTGCCGTAGAGGCCGCGGCCGGCGAGCGCGATGAAGGCGAACGTGGCCGCCATCCAGAATCCGCTCGCGAGCCGGGCCGCATCGTGCAGCGGCAGCGCGAACGAGAACAGCTTCGCGGTCGCCGCCGCGCTGAGGTAGAACAGCGGCGGCTTGTCGAGGAACGGCTCGCCGGCGAGCGTCGGCACCACCCACGAGCCGCCGCGCAGGATCTCGTATACCACCCCGAAGGTGTGAGCCTCGTCCGGCTTCCACGGGTCGTGGCCGACGAGACCGGGCAGGATCCAGGCGGCGCAGAGCAAGGCGACGAGCAGGCTGCGCTGCGAAATCATTCGCGGGACGTCCGGATTGGATGGGGGATGCGCATTTCTTGTTTAAGCGGAATTATCGCATCACTGGCGCGGGAGAGCGGGAGCGCGGGAGAGCGAAGTAGGACCCTTTCACAATCTGCCGGCCTCTCGATCTCCCGGATTTTGTCGATCTCCCGACCTCCCGATCTCCCGACCTCCCGACCTCCCGATCTCACGGCCTCATTCAACGATCTTGAGGGACTGGCCCGCCACCGGCTCCCCCGCCGGATAGAGGCCGTTGATCACGCGCAGGTGTGCTTCGGCGAAACGCCCCAGCGGCGCGCGGCGCGCGAGCTCCGCGAACGTGGTCCCCGGCTGGGCGGTGATCACCCGCAGCCGCAGCGGGCGCGCGAGCGCGCGTTCCTGCTCGGTGATGGCGTGAAAGCTCGTGAGCGCGGACTGGATCTCGCCCTGGTGCTGATTGAACGCCGCGCCCGTGCGCGCCTGCGCGCCAATGAGGTAAGCGGTTTCGCCGAGAAACACGCAGGCGACCCGCGTCGGACGGCCGCTGATGCTGGTGGTCGCGATCGCGCCCTGCAGGGCGTTCACGGTGGTCGGCGAGACTTCCGTCCCGGACGGCAGCCGCAGCGCCCGGCGCAGCACGTCCGCCGGCGTGCCCTTCGCCGGGCCGCCGGCGCGCAGGTCGATCAGCGCCTCGCCGCCGGGGCTCGCGGCGGTCACGTTCTCGGGCCGGTTCTGCACCCGCCAGCCCGCGGGAAAGCGCATGGCGAAGCCGAGTTCCGCGTGATAGAAGTGGCCGTCGCGCACGATCCCCTGGCTCGGGCTGTCGCCGAAGATCATGCGGTCGGCGCGGCGCAGGAACTCCTCCTGCGCGGTGCGCGTCGAGGCCTGCTTGAAGCGGGCGGCCTCGCCCACCACCTGCCGCAGCCGGGTGTCGTTGTCGGGGTGGGTGGCGAACAGGCCGTGATAGGCGCGCGGCTGGCGTCCTTCGGCCTTCGCCACCTCGGCGTCGAACAGCTCCTGGTTCTTGAGCACGCCGACCACCTTCACCATCGCCTGCGGATCGTAGCCGGTGCGCGCGAGATACTCGGCGCCGAGGCGGTCGGCCTCCAGCTCGTGCTCGCGCCCGTAGCCGGAGAGCAGCACGTTGCCGAGCAGATTGACCAGGTTGTCGCCGAGGACGCCGCGCGCCTCCGGCACGAAGATCTGCAGGATCGAGGCGCCGATGCCCGCCGCGGTGGCGGCGGTGAGCTGCTGCACCGAGTGGCGCGCCGTGACGTGCCCGAGCTCGTGGCCGAGCACCGAGGCGAGCTCAGCCTCCGAGTTGAGATAGGCGAGGATGCCGCGCGTGATGTAGATGTAGCCGCCGGGCAGCGCGAAGGCGTTGACCTCGGGCGAGTCCACCACCAGGAAGCGGTACTCGATGCCGGGACGATGGCTCGCCTTGGCGAGCCGCTGGCCGATCTCGCTCACGTACTGCTGCAGTGGCGCGCTGTCGTAGGCGCTGTACTGCTTGCGCACGTTCGCGTCCTCGCGCCGGCCGATGGCGATCTCCTGCGACTCGGAGATCAGCACCAGGTTCGGGCTGCCGGTGACCGGGTTCTGCGCGCAGTTGGCCAGCGCGGCCGCGACGAGCAGCGCCGCGAAGCGCGTGAGCGGTGCCGGTTTCATGAGCGAATTTTACCCGCCGGCATGGTGAAGCACGAATCTGGTGCGCTCCGCACCATTAACGTGCATGTTTTCCGCCAATGCTCCGGCGGAAAACATTATGAGGCGCTTCGAGCAGCCTTCGATAACCGAGCCAAATCAAATCGTTGATGCTTCTTTTTGATCGATTCGCGACCGGTCGCAAATCGATCTGGTATGCATCGTGCAATGGTGCAGGCATCGCTCTCAACAGGAGGCCGTGATGTCTGCATTCAAGGATCCATTCAACCCCGAAGTGAAGCTCGGCTGCGGTTGCGGCCGGCACTACGATCAGGCCGAGCACGACGCCGATCTCGCGCGCGCGGGCGGCGACACGGATGCGCTCGCCAGCCGCGCCGTCGACCAGGCCGTGATGCGCGCGCTGTTTCCCCACGACGGCACGCGCCGGCGCTTCCTGAGAGCGGTGGGCGCGAACACGGCGATGGCGGCGATCGCGCAGTTCTTCCCGCTGGCCGCCGCGCGCGAGGCGTTCGCACAGGGCAAGGGCGAGATCGAGAAACCCAACCTCAAGGTGGGCTTCATTCCGATCACCTGCGCCACGCCCATCATCATGTCGCAGCCCATGGGTTTCTTCGGGCGCGCCGGGCTGAACGTCGACGTGGTGAAGACCGCGGGCTGGGCGGTGGTGCGGGACAAGACCCTCAACAAGGAGTACGACGCCGCGCACATGCTCTCGCCGATGCCGCTCGCCATCACCCTCGGAGTCGGCTCGCGCCCCATCCCGTACACCATGCCGGCGGTGGAGAACATCAACGGGCAGGCGATCACGCTGGCGATCAAGCACAAGGATCGGCGCGATCCGAAGTCGTGGAAGGGCTTCAAATTCGCCGTGCCGTTCGACTACTCGATGCACAACTACCTGCTGCGCTATTTCGTGGCGGAGCACGGCATCGACCCCGACAAGGACATCCAGATCCGCTCGGTGCCGCCGCCCGAGATGGTGGCGAACCTGCGCGCCGACAACATCGACGGCTTTCTCGCGCCGGACCCGGTCAACCAGCGCGCGGTCTACGACGGCGTGGGCTACATCCACACCCTGACCAAGGACATCTGGGAAGGCCATCCGTGCTGCGCGTTCGCCGCGAGCAAGGAGTTCGTGACGAAGCTGCCCAACACCTACCGCGCGCTGCTCAAGGCGATCATGGAAGCGACCGCGTTCGCCACCAAGTCCGAGAACCGCAAGCAGATCGCGGAGGCGATCGCGCCGGCGAATTACCTCAACCAGCCCGTCACCGTGGTCGAGCAGGTGCTGACCGGCACCTACGCCGACGGCCTGGGCAACGTGAAGAAGGTGCCGAACCGCATCGATTTCGACCCGTTCCCATGGCACTCGTTCGCGGTGTGGATCCTCACCCAGATGAAGCGCTGGGGCCAGCTGAAGGGCAACGTGGACTACGCCAGCGTGGCGCGCGAGGTGTATCTCGCGACCGACGCCGCGAAGCTGATGAAGGAAGTGGGCCTCAAGCCGCCGGCGACCACCAGCAAGAAGGTGGTGGTGATGGGCAAGGAGTTCGACCCGGCCAGGCCCGATGCCTATCTCGCGAGCTTCTCCATCAAGCGCACCGCCTAGCGGCTGGCTACGAGCTATCAGCCATGAGCTACGAGCTATCAGCCATGAGCTACGAGCTATCAGCCATGAGCTACGAGCTATCAGCCATGAGCTACGAGCTCTCAGTCTGGTTGAATCGCCGCTGCAGTTCGCCGCTCGCGGCTCGCGGCTCGCAGCTCACAGCATTGCGGAGCATCTTGTGAAAGGGCTGCAATTCTGGGGCGCGCCGCTGCTGTCCGCCGCCATCCTGCTCGTCTTCCTGGCGGCCTGGCACGCCGCCACGCGGCAGGAGGCGGGGGCGCAGGTGGTGGACGCCGAGTACGCCAGGCTGGTCGGCAAGGCGGCGGCGAGCGGGCAGAAATCGGCGTTTCCGGCGCCCGGCGACGTCGGGCGCAAGATTTGGGGGCACATCACCGATCCCTTCTACGACAAGGGGCCCAACGACAAGGGCATCGGCATTCAGCTCGCCTACTCGGTCGCGCGCGTGGGGATCGGCTACCTCCTCGCGGCGCTGGTGGCCATCCCGATCGGCTTCCTGATCGGCATGTCGCCGGTCATCTACCGGGCATTCGACCCGTTCATCCAGGTGCTGAAGCCGATCTCGCCGCTCGCCTGGATGCCGCTCGCGCTGTTCACGCTTCAGGACAGCAACATCTCCGCGATCTTCGTCATCTTCATCTGCTCGATGTGGCCGATGCTGATCAACACCGCCTTCGGCGTCGCCTCCGTGCGGCGCGAATGGCTGAACGTCGCCAAGACCCTGGAAGTGGGGCCGGTGCGCAAGGCCTTCCGCGTGATCCTGCCGGCCGCGGCGCCCACCATCATGACCGGGATGCGCATCTCGATCGGCATCGCGTGGCTGGTGATCGTCGCGGCCGAGATGCTGGTCGGCGGCACGGGCATCGGCTACTTCGTGTGGAACGAGTGGAACAACCTCTCGATCGCCAACATCATCAGCGGCATCCTCGCCATCGGCCTGGTCGGCATGCTGCTCGACCTGTCCCTCGCCCGCCTGACGAAGCTCGTCACCTTTCCGGAGTGAAAGCGATGTTACCCATCACTCATCACCCATCACTCATCACCAGGATCGCTCAATGAGCGATCCGCTGATCAGAATCGAAGGCATCGCCAAGCGCTTCGCCGGACGCGACGGGGCCGTCTCGACCGTGTTCGAGGACGTGCACCTGTCGGTCGAGCAGGGCGAGTTCGTGTGCCTGATCGGGCATTCCGGTTGCGGCAAGACCACCATCCTCAACATCCTCGCCGGGCTCGAACCCGCCTCGGGCGGGTACGTCTTCGCCGGCGGGCGGGAGATCCGCGGCCCGAGCCTCGACCGCGCGGTGATCTTCCAGAGCCACGCGCTGATGCCGTGGCTCACCGTCGCCGGCAACATCGCGTTCGCCGTCACCTCCCGCTGGCCGGAGTGGGACCGGAGCCGCGTGCGCGAGCACTGCCAGCAGTACATCGACCTGGTGAACCTCACCGGGGCGGAAAAAAAGCGCCCGGCGGAACTCTCGGGCGGGATGAAGCAGCGCGTGGGCATCGCGCGCGCGCTCGCGATCCAGCCCAGGATGCTGCTGATGGACGAGCCGTTCTCCGCGCTCGACGCGCTCACGCGCGGCATGCTGCAGGAAGAGGCCCTCAGGATCTGCGCGGAGACCCGCCAGACCGTGTTCATGATCACGCACGACGTGGACGAGGCGATCCTGCTCGCCGACAAGATCGTTCTCATGACCAACGGGCCCGGCGCGAGGATCGCGGAGATCGTGGTCAACACGCTGCCGCGGGACCGCTCGCGCCACTCGGTCCACAAGGAGCCGCATTACTACCCGATTCGCAATCACCTGGTGGACTTCCTGGTGACCCGCTCGCGCCAGTTCAACGAAGCGCGGCCGGCCAGCTACGACCCGAAGCATCCGCCGGTCGTGACCCCGGGATTGAGCGAGACCTTGCCGGCGCCGGCCGCCGCCGCTTCAATTCCCGCCCGGCCAGCGGAAAAAGCCGTCGTCGTCAGCTTGAGGCATTGATGTTGAGTTTCGAGCTGCCGGCTTCCAGCTGCGAGCGTCCGGCCGCCAGTGGCTCGAGGCTCCGGTAGCTGATGGTGGATAGCTCCTGGCTGGTAGCTCGTAGCTGATAGCTGGTAGCTGGTAGCTGGTAGCTGATAGCTGGTAGCTGATAGCTGGTAGCTGGTAGCTAATAGCTGAACTTTCATTACCAAGGAGAGTGACATGAAAAAATCCGACGCACCCGAAGCGCTGCTCGCCGCCGCGAGCATGACGAAACCGATGACCCGCGCCGACGTCACCGAGCTGGTGGTGATGTCCCGGATCAAGAAAGGGCTCACCTGGGCGAAGCTCGCGAAAGCGGTGGGGGCGAGCAAGGAATGGACGACCGCCGCGCTGCTCGGCCAGATGCAGATGACGAAAGAGCAGGCGGAAACCGCCGGCAAGCTGCTGGGCCTTCCGGCGGACGCGGTGCTGCTGCTCCAGCAGGTGCCGTACAAGGGCTCGCTGCCGACGGCGGTGCCGACCGATCCCCTGATCTACCGCTTCTACGAGTTGGTGAACGTCTACGGCACCACCCTCAAGGCACTGATCCACGAGGAGTTCGGCGACGGCATCATGAGCGCCATCGACTTCAAGATGGACCTCGTGCGCGAGCCCGACCCGAAGGGCGACCGGGTGAAGATCACGATGAGCGGGAAGTATCTGCCGTACAAGACCTACTAAATACCGCTAAAGCCGGACGCGCGAGGCGCCGGTTTAGCTGCGCGGGATCGAACGGACGGAACCGCCGCCGTTCATCCCACGCGGCTGATGAGGACGCCTGCGGCGCCGCGTTAACTGCGCCGGATCGAACGGACGACGTTGTCCGCCGTTCATCCCGCGCCGTTTTTTTGCCGTCGAATGCTGCGCCGCACGAATGAATTGCTCTTGCGCCGGGTCATTGCCTTCCGCGGAGGTTTCGGAGTAGGGTGACCGGCGCTCGATCCAAAGTTCGTGCCATCGCGTGGCGGCGCAGTTGCGTATCGGATTGCCCTTCTCCCCTCGGGAGAAGGGTGGGGATGAGGGGTTTACGACCAACCACTGGGGAGAACTCAAATGGGTAACGACCGCAGAAAATTCCTGAAAGGCGGCGCGCTTGCCGCGGGCGGCGCCGCGATCGCCGGCTTCCCGATGATCGCGCGGGCGCAGCAGACGTTCAGCTGGAAGATGACGAGCGCCTACCCCAAGGGCGCGCCGTTCTACATGGACGGACCGGGCAGCGCCACGGATCTCGCGCGGCGCATCGGGGCCATGTCGGGCGGAAGGCTCAAGATCCAGGTCTACGGCGCGGGCGAGCTGATTCCCGCGCTGGAGGGCTTCGACGCGGTGCGCGCCGGCACGGTGGAGATGAACCACGCCAACAGCTACTTCTGGACCGGCAAGACCTTCGCCGCCCAGTACTTCACCGCCGTGCCGTTCGGCTTGAACTTCCAGGGAATGAACGGCTGGCTCTACGACGGCGGCGGCATCCCGCTGTGGCACGAGGTGTACGCGCCGTTCGGCATGGTCGCCTTCCCGTGCGGCAATACCGGCGTGCAGATGACGGGCTGGTTCCGCAAGGAGATCAAGTCGATCGGCGATTTCAAGGGCCTGAAGATGCGCATCCCCGGCCTCGCCGGCAAGGTCTACGCGACGCTCGGCGTGGACGTGAAGCTGCTGCCCGGCGGCGAGATCTTCCCCGCGCTCGAGCGCGGCGTGATCGACGCGGCCGAGTTCGTCGGGCCCTACCAGGACCGCCGGCTCGGGCTGCAGAAGGCCGCCAAGTTCTACCACACCACCGGCTGGCACGAGACCGCCACCGTCTCCGAGCTGCTCGTCAACAAGGCGGCCTGGGGCAAGCTGCCGAAGGACCTGCAGGCGGTCGTCGAGAACGCCTGCGCCGCGTGCAACGTGATCAGCGAGGCGTGGTGCCAGCGCACCAACGCCGAAGCGATGGAGGACCTCGTCAAGAATCAGGGCGTGATCGCGAAGCCCCTCCCCGACGCCGTGGTGAAGAGCCTGCGCGCGGCGACGAAGAAGGTGCTGGACGAGGCCGTCGCCAAGGACCCGGTGACGAGGAAAGTCCACAACTCCTACTTTGCCTTCAAGGCCAAGTACGACGCCTGGGCGGGCTACAGCGAGGCGGTCTACCACGGCAAGATCCGCGGTGCCTGATCGGCCGCACGGCGGCGGCGCGCGCGCGGCGGGCATCGCGCGCGCCGCCATCGAGCGCCTGGTGGACGCCGTCGGCGCGGCGACGGCGTGGATTTCGCTCGTCATCGTCGGCCTCATGGCGACGAACGTCCTGCTGCGCTATCTCTTCAGCGAGGGCTCGGTATGGGCGCAGGAGCTCGAGTGGCACCTGCTGGTGCCGCTCGTGCTCTTCGGCATGTCCTACGCGCTGCGCCACGGCGAGCACGTGCGCGTGGACATCGTCTACGCGCGGTTCTCCCCGCGCGCCAAGATCGTCGTCGACCTGGTGTCCGCGCTCCTCACGGTGGCGATCTCGGCGCTCGTCATCTGGCTCTCGCTCCACTACGTGCAGCAGTCGTACGTCATCGACGAAGGCTCGCCGGACCCGGGCGGCATCCCGCACCGCTACCTGATCAAGTCGCTCATCCCGGTCGGCTTCGCGCTGCTGCTCGCGCAGGGCGTCGCCGTTGCGCTCGCCTGCATCGAAAAGTTGCGCGGGCGTCGATGACGGGTCGTTCAGTGCCGAGAGGGGGTTACAGGGGGGGCGGGAAGACCCCGTACGGTTCAGCCGGAAGGGGCCCGCGCCCCCTGTTCCAGTCGTGAGCGGCACCGAGATCCTCGCCATCCTGATGCTGGTGGCGTTCTTCGCGCTGCTGATGGCGGGCGTGCCGGTGGCGATCACGCTCGCGACCGCCGGCTTCGTGTTCGGCTTCCTCGGCTTCGGGACGGGGCTTTTCAACCTGCTGCCCGCGCGCATCTACGGCGTGGTCGCGAACTACCAGTGGCTCGCCATCCCGCTGTTCGTGTTCATGGGCGTGATGCTGGAGAAATCGCGGCTCGCCGAGGACCTGCTCGACGTGGTCGGCCACCTCGCCGGCGGATTGAAGGGCGGCATGGCGCTCGGCATCATCGGGGTGGGGGTGCTGATGGGCGCCACCACCGGCATCGTCGGCGCCACCGTGATCACGCTCGGGCTGCTCACGCTGCCGACGCTGCTGCGGCGCGGCTACGACCCGGGTGTCGCGTGCGGCGCGATCTGCGCCTCGGGTACGCTGGGCCAGATCATCCCGCCGAGCCTGATCCTGATTCTCCTTTCCGACATCCTGCAGCTCTCCGTCGGCACGCTGTTCGCCGCGGCGGTGGTGCCGGGCCTGCTGCTCGCCGCGCTCTACTGCGGTTACATCGTGGTCATCGGCATGGTCCGGCCGGAATGGGTGCCGGCCGTCCCGAAGGAGGAGCGCGACGCCCTGCCGCGCCGCGAGCTGTGGATCAGGTTCTTCAAGGTGGTGCTGCCGCCGCTGGCGCTGGTGTTTTCGGTGCTGGGTTCCATCATCGCCGGTGTCGCGGCGCCGACCGAGGCCGCCTCGATGGGGGCGCTGGGCTCGATCCTGGTGACGGCCTTCGCGCGGCGCCTCTCGCTCGGAGTGCTGACGGAGACCATGCAGGCCACCACCAAGATCACCGCCATGGTGATGTTCATCCTGATCTGCGCGCAGGTGTTCTCGCTCGCCTTCCGCGGGCTGCACGGCGAGGACCTCATCAGCGCGCTGTTCGAGTTCCTGCCCGGCGGCGTGAACGCGGACATCGGGTTCCTGATGGTTCTCATCTTCGTGCTCGGCTTCTTCATCGAATGGATCGAGATCAGCTATATCGCGGTGCCGCTGTTCCTGCCGGTGTTCGCGAGCCAGAACGTGGACCTGGTATGGCTCGCGATGCTGATCTGCGTCAACCTGCAGACCTCGTTCCTCACGCCGCCGTTCGGCTGGGCGCTCTTTTTCCTGCGCGGGGTGGCGCCGCCGCGGATCACCACCCGCCACATGTACCTCGGCGTGATCCCTTTCATCTCGATACAGATCCTCGGGATCGTGCTGCTGTTTTTCTTCCCGCAGATTGCGCTATGGCTGCCGAAGGCAATCGGCTGGTAGGGCCGGGGCGTCCCGGTCCCGCCGCGCTAGCAGTGTGTCGGACTTTGGGTTCCGCACGGGTTTTCGCAGGCCACCGCCATCCTGATCTGCGGTGCCGGCGGGCGACACACTGCTGAACGGAACGACTCGGCACAACGTGAAGCGGATGCACTGGATACAGTTCACCTGAACGACGGTTCCAGGCCAATAAATACCCCATTTCAGCCTGTCGGCTCGACGCTAACCAGGAGCAACTACCCCTGCAGTCACAACCACCGTTGACGACGCCAAGTCCGACAGGCTGCTAGCGTTGCTGCCTGAGCTGCCGCTCGATCTCGGCCGAGGGGTCGGCGGCGGCATCGCCCGGCTGTTCCAGCAGGATTTCGATCCGGGACGGGTCAATCACAGCCGGCCGGTCCACGAAGCTCGTCACCAGGCCCGGCCATAAGATGATGATGGCGACCAGGATCAGCTGGATGCCCACCCACGGCACCGCGCCCCAGTAGATGTCCGAGCTCTTCACCTCCTTCGGCGCGACGCCGCGCAGGTAGAACAGGGCGAATCCGAACGGCGGGTGCATGAAGGAGGTCTGCAGGTTCGCGCCGATCAGCACGCCGAACCAGATCAAGTCGATGCCCAGCTTCGCCGCCACCGGCGCGAGCAGCGGAATCACGATGAACGCAATCTCGAAGAAATCGAGAAAGAACGCCAGCACGAAGATGAAGAGGTTCACCGCGACCAGGAATCCCACCTGGCCGCCCGGCAGCGAGGTCAGCATTTCCTCCACCCACAGGTCGCCGTCCACGCCGCGGAACACCAGCCCGAACACGGTCGCTCCGATCAGGATGAAGATCACCATTGCCGTGATGCGCATGGTCCTGCCCATGCCCTGCCACAGCAGGTCCCGCGTGAGCCGGCCGTGCGCGGCGGCGAGCGCGACCGCGCCGGTGGCGCCCATCGCGCCGCCCTCGGTCGGCGTGGCGAGCCCCATCAGGATCGTCCCCAGCACCAGGAAGATCAGCACCAGCGAGGGCACGACGCCCCACAGGATCTTGCGCGCGAGCGGCCAGCCGCGCAGCGTGCGCGCCGCGGGCGGCAGCGCGGGCACGTACTGCGGCCGGAACACGGAGACGAGGAAAACGAACAGGAAGAACAGGAGCACCTGCACGATCGAGGGGCCGATCGCGCCGGCGTACATGTCGCCCACCGATTTCCCGAGCTGGTCGGCGAGCACGATCAGCACCAGCGCCGGCGGTATCAGCTGGGCGATGGTGCCGGAGGCGGCGATGACGCCGGTCGCGACCCGCATGTCGTAGCCGTAGCGCATCATGACCGGCAGCGAGATCAGCCCCATGGCGATGACCGAGGCGGCGACGGTGCCGGTGGTCGCGCCGAGGATGGCGCCGACGGCGATGACCGCGTAGGCGAGGCCGCCGCGCACCGGGCCGAACAGCTGTCCCATGCCCTCGAGCAAGTCCTCGGCGAGGCCGCAGCGCTCGAGAATCGCGCCCATGAACGTGAAGAACGGGATCGCGAGCAGCAGCTCGTTGGAGAGGATGCCGAACACCCGGTCGGGCAGCGCCTGCAGCAGGCTCGTCTCGAAGAAGCCCAGCTCGATCCCGATGAAGCCGAAGAACAGGCCGACGGCGGCGAGCGAGAACGCGACCGGATAGCCGATCAGCATGAACAGGACCAGGCCGCCGAACATCAGCGGGGCCATGATGTCCCGGGAGATCACTGCGGCGGCCTTTCGTAGTGGCCGTCGAGCCGCAGGTGGCCGGTCAGCGCCGCGGCGCGCTTGATGATTTCCGAAATGCCTTGCAGGGTGAGCAGCAGGAAGCCCAGCGGGATCAGGACCTTCACCGGCCAGCGCAGCAGACCTCCCGCGTTGGGGGAGACCTCGCCGACCTGATACGAGTTCAGGAACAGCGGCCACGACAGCCAGCCGATGATCGCCGCCATCGGCAGCAGGAACAGGATGCCGCCCAGCAGGTCCAGCCACAGCCGGGCGCGCTCGCTGTAGCGGCTGTAGAACACGTCCACCCGCACGTGCTCGTTCACCCTCAGGGTGTGGGACGCGCCCAGCATCACGATGCCGGCAAACAGGTACCACTGGATCTCGAGCCAGGCGTTCGAGCTCAGGCTGAAGCCGTAGCGCATCAGGGCGTTGCCGGCGCTGATGGCGCAGGCGGCGAGCACCAGCCAGTTGGCGATCAGGCCGATTTTCTCGTTGAGCGCGTCAATCAGGCGGGAGATCTTGAGCAGCGCGTTCATGGTGTGGTGCCGGCTCGGGCGGTTCGATAGCGGATGATACTGATGCGGGCGGGAACATTCCACGAGCGCCCGCCGCGCTCCTGGAATGAAAAGCGGTTACACTCGGAATCTCGCTCGTTCCACACGATGTTCGTCTTCGTTCCTGAAACCGGAGTAGGGGAGCATGAGGGGAAATTTCCCCTCGTTCGTACATGACGATCCGCTCGATCAACGGCACGCGGGGCATCGCGGTCGCGCCGCACGCGCTCGCCGCGCAGTCGGCGCTCGACGTGCTGCGCGAGGGCGGCAACGCGCTCGAGGCGATGATCGCCGCGGCGGCGGCGATCACCGTCGCCTATCCGCACATGAACTCGGTCGGCGGCGATTCGTTCTGGCTGTTCCACACACCGCAGAGCGGGCCGCGGGGCATCGATGCCTGCGGCGCCGCGGCGCGCGCGGCTTCCATCGAGTGGTACGCCGCGCGCGGTGTCACGCGGTCGATCCCGTTCCGCGGCGGGCTGGCCGCGAACACGGTTGCCGGGACGGTGGCGGGCTGGAAGCTGGCGCACTCCGTTTCGCGCCGCTGGGGCGGCCGCCTGCCGCTGAAACGCCTGGTCGCCGACGCCGTCTACTATGCCGAGCACGGCATCGCGGTCACGGCGAGCCAGTCCGCCGCGACCGCGGCCAAGCGCGGCGAGCTCGAGGCCCAGCCCGGCTTCCGCGAGGCGTTTCTGCCGGGCGGGACCGCGCCGCCGGCGGGCAGCCTGTTCAGGCAGCCGCGGCTCGCGCAGACGCTCGCCCGCCTCGCGCGCGCCGGGCTCGAGGATTTCTACCGCGGCCGGCTCGCGAGGGCGATCGCGCGGGATCTCGCCGCCGCCGGCAGCCCGCTCGCGCCCGGCGATCTCGAGCGCCACCGCGCGAAGCTGGTCCGGCCGCTCGTGCTGCGTCATTCGCTCGGCACGGTCTACAACCTGCCGCCGCCGACCCAGGGCCTGGCATCGCTGCTGATCCTCGGCATGCTCGACGCGCTGGAGGTCGGCTCCGCCGGCCCCGCGGGCGCGGACTACGTGCATCTCGCGGTGGAGGCGACCAAGCGCGCCTTCGGCGTGCGCGACCATTGCATCACCGATCCGGCCTACATGACGGTCGACGCGCAGGCGCTGCTCGCCCCGGGGAAAATCCGCGAGCTGGCGGCGAACGTCGACTGCGGCCGCGCCGCGCGATGGGGCGCGGGAAAAGCGCCATCGGACACGGTCTGGATGGGCGTGGTGGACGGCGCCGGTCGCGCGGTGTCGATGATCCAGAGCCTCTACCACGAGTTCGGCTCGGGCGTGGTGCTGGAGGAGACCGGCATCAACTGGCAGAACCGCGGCTGCAGCTTCTCGCTCGATCCCGCGGCGCTCAACAGCCTCAGGCCGGGGCGCAAGCCGTTCCACACGCTCAATCCCGCGCTGGCGGTGTTGAACGACGGGCGCACCCTCGTCTACGGCACCATGGGCGGCGACGGCCAGCCGCAGACGCAGGCGGCGGTGTTCACGCGCATCGCGGCCTTCGGCATGGACCCGCAGCAGGCGGTCGCCGCGCCGCGCTGGCTGCTGGGGCGGACGTGGGGGCAGTCGAGCGACACCTTGAAGCTCGAATCGCGCTTTTCCACCGGGGTTGTCGCCGACCTCGCGCGGCGCGGCCACGAGATGGAAGTGCTGGGAGAATTCGACGAGGCCATGGGCCACGCCGGCGCCATCGTGCGCCATCCCAACGGCGTGCTGGAGGGCGGGGCGGACCCGCGCAGCGACGGGGCCGTCGCTGCCTATTGAAGAATCGTGATGGGTGATGAGTGCCCGGCTTACGCCCCTCAACTCGTAACGCTTTCCCGCCATGACTACGGCTTTTCTGGTCTCGACACTGGTCGTCGCCATTGCCGAGATCGGCGACAAGACACAGCTGCTTTCGCTACTCCTCGCGGCGCGCTTCCGCAAGCCGGTTCCCATCATCGCGGGAATCGCCGTTGCGACTCTCGCCAACCATGCGGCGGCGGCGTGGCTTGGCGAATGGGTGCGCGGGTTGCTCGCGCCCAACGTGCTGCGCTGGGCGATCGGGCTTTCCATGATCGCGATCGGGGCATGGGCGCTCAGGCCCGACCGCCTCGAGGACCGCTACGGACAGCGCGGCCGATGGGGCGTGTTCGCCGTGACCTGCGTGCTGTTCTTCCTGGTCGAGATCGGCGACAAGACGCAGATCGCGACCGTCGTGCTCGCGGCGCAGTATCATGTGCTCGTTACCGTCGTGCTCGGCACCACCGCCGGCATGCTGATCGCGAACGCGCCGGTCGTCGTGTTCTCGAACCGGTTCGCCGACCGGATCCCATTGAAGTGGATACGACTGGCAGCGGCAGCCATGTTCGCCGTCTTGGGCGCGCTGGCGCTCGCCGGGGTCGGCGTCACGTAGCCGCGCAGCGTGTCCGGGTAGCACTTATGTGCTACAGTAACGTTTTTCAAAGAGAGCATCGCCATGTCCACAACGACCATTCGCCTGCCGCAAGATCTGAAGGAACGGGTCGCTCGCGCCGCCAAGCGTAGGGGGGCCACGGCGCACGGCTTTATCCTGGAGGCGATCCGGGAGAAGGCCGAGCAGGAAGAGCGCCGGGCGGAGTTCGTGGATTCGGCGGAGCAGCGTTATGCTGAGATCGTCGCCTCCGGCAAGACGGTGCCGTGGACGGAGATGCGCCGTTATCTCGAGCGCCGGCTCACTGGCTCCAAGGTTTCCCGACCAAAGGCGCGAAAGCTTTCGCGTTAGGGGCTCGTCGTCGTGGCGCGTATCGAGTTGGCGCCGGAGGTCGCCGGCGACTTCGATCGCATCCTCCAACATCTCCTGGAGCACGAAGTGGCGGACGCCCGATCGCGCATCGAAGACATCATCCGGGCCATCGATGTGTTGGAACGCAACCCCCTGATCGGCCGGGTGGCGCGAGCCGGTCTGAGGGAGCTGGTGATCGGGCAGGGCGCACGCGGTTACGTCGCGCTCTATCGCTACGTCGCTGGGCTCGACTCGGTGTTCGTTCTCGCCATCCGCGGCCAGAAGGAGGCGGGTTACGGACGAGTTCAGGCTTAACTAGGTATGACCGGGGAATCGCGATGCATACCGCTTCAATACGAAAAGGGGCGCGTCCCCTTTTCCCGAAGCTGTTGCGCTTGGAACTCAAGCTGTCTTGTAGAATGACTGCTGTGCTTCGAGGCCGAGATAAAATTGCCGTACTGCACCGGAGCCCCCGGTTTCGGGAATTGCTCTAGTGCAGCCTAACTACGGTTTGAAGCTAGCAGCGCGACCGTCGTTCGCAGTACCCTTCAGCGGCGTGTTGTCCCGCTGCGGTGAAAGATGATAATAAATTGGGCGGCGCGCACCACAAATATGCAAGCGGACCTGTGGAAAATCACTTGTGAAGAACACCTCTATCCAGGGTTGTGGCAGAGGTGGTTTCGGAGTCAGTGCGTAGCGCTTGGTTGGCCCCCGGGAGCCGGATTCCACCTTGATGGCACCGGGCGACAGTCGTTTGGCTGGACCATAGCGCGCAATGCGCTGGCTCGGATGAAGCCTGGTGATCATGTCTTCGTGACGCTTCGAGGTAGCCGTGTCGCTCGACTCGGGATCGTCACTGAACTAGCGGTTCGTGATTCCGAGTGGAGGCCTTTCGTTCCACCATCCAAGACTGAGAAGCATGGCGAAAAGGGGCGCCGCATCCATGTGAAGTGGGACCTTGAGTTGGGCCCAGACGACCGGGAGTATGTGGTCGCCCTTCCACCTGACGTGCGTCTCAGCGGCGCGCAACTCAGGACTACGCTATCGGCGGTCAAGTCGATGTCGCTTGCTGAGCTGAAGAGCATCTTGGCGGACCAGACAAACTGGGTACGGCTGTGGGCCAATTTTGACTACGAGCGCGCCCTGTCTGGCTATATCGCGGCATTTCCCCATCGACTTGAGGATGGCCTGCTCCCGTATCCACTCGAGCGAACTCGCGAGCGCCTTGGGCATGGTCGGACTCGAATGGATGTTCTGCTGAGTGATGAAACCGGAACGCCAGTGGTAGTGGAATGCAAACAAGACGCCCCGACCTTGAGCCACCTGAAGCAACTACGCGCTTACATGGCCCAGGTAGCGAAAGATACGGGCAAGACGCCGCGCGGCATTCTCGTTCACGGTGGAGCCCGCAAGCTCCGTTCGGAAGTCCGTGGCGAAGCGGGGCGAAAACCGCGGATCGACCTGGTGCAGCACAATCTCGACGTAGTGTTTTCACGGTCCACGTGAGGCTGCCTAACCCCTATGAGGCCCCGGCGCGTCAAGGGGTAAAGGAATCCCGGCGCGAGCAAAGCTCGAGCTGAGGCGTCTCGATCTCGTTGCCGCTGGTGCTGCAGCCTGACTTGGTTTCAGGTGGCGGGCTTCGCAGGCAATGCCTG
>JACPTK010000100.1 GCA_016192825.1 Betaproteobacteria bacterium
CGTATGCCGGCAGCCGGTGCCGCCGCGCGTACGGCTCAAAATGCCTCTGGAAGATTCCCTGCAGCGTGCATTCCATCCCGCCTATAACGCACGCTCACCAATGCCGTGTACTCCCCCTGCGTAGCAGGGCTCGTGCAACGATCGCGCTAACCGGCCGTCGACGAGCGAAGCGAGGAGGGTACCCGCAAGCGCAGCTTGCGGGCGGTACGGTTCAGCGCGGGGTTAGAGATCTCCATCAAACCTCTCGTACTTAGAGTACGACGCGCGCAGCCCATCTCCCATGAACCCTCTGACGCCGTGAGCGGTGAGAAGGATTTCGACCGTCAGCTTGACCGTTTCGAAAGCCCATCGGAAGAGTTTGTGCGACTGAAGCTGCCCAATCCAGATGTAGTCACTGTCACTTCCTGTGCTCTGGAGGAGTCCCGCACTGCGCAATGGAGCGAGGTAAGCGGGGGTGTTGTGCTTGTCAGAGCCTGGTCGGTGCGCAGGATGAACGATTTCGTGCCTCACTTCGACCAGTAGTTCGAGCCTCCGTTGGAGATCGGTGGGCACGGAATAGTGGCTGAGGATGACCTTGATGTCGTTTGGCGAACTTGCCAGATCGGTCAGCACCTGCTGCCGCGGTGGAGAAGCGGTGTGCATACCCGCATTGAGTTCGATTAGCAGACACCGCAAGGCGCTAAACAGGAGAGGTACGCCCGCAAGGGCGTAGATCGAGCAGTTTCCGTCTGTTCTCTTCGCGTATTCGACTGACTTCTCAAAGAGTAGATCGACGAGGTGCAGGAAGTCCTGTGATGAACTGCCCCAGACGCCGCCGTGGTCGTCGCGTACGCGTGATCTTCTGCTTTCTCGGCCTGGCGCGGGCGAAGGCATGCGGTGTCGAGAGATCTCTAACGTTTTGGTGAACGGCGGGCCGGCGCGACGGTCAATGATCGCACGGCACTTGCGGCCCGTCCGTTCCACCTAAAGTTAGGTGGCAATGTGACTCTAGCGGCTGTGAGGATCACTTGACTGCTGCGGATTGGAGTTCTCGCTCTGCACCGGCGGAACGGTCGCAGGTTGCTTTCGAAACGAGACTCCGATCGTGCCGTCGGGTAGGCGTTTCGTTGTAAACGGAGCTTCATCAACGAAGAGCTCCTGGTACCACCTGGGTTGAAGATAAACGCTAATAACTACAGCAATTGCGGTAAGCACGAAGACAGTAACAGCAGTTGCGGTTGGCGGTGCTGTCCAAAGAGAGCGCAGCGGTTCGTAAAGCAGAAACCCTACACCTAAAGCAACGAATAAGACGCTCTGCAACATTACGGTAACCAACGCGGCCCAACCCTCAGCCTCCATGATCGCCCATATGGGCGACCCGCCTGGCGAGTGGCCAGCTCTACGCGCTCGGATGGCGAGCATGAGCGGTGTCAACACCAATGTTCCGGCACCTATGAGTAGCACCGAGGCGACTAGGAGTATGAGGACGACGAGGGCGACAGCTAAGACCGTCTCAACGGAGCGGTATAAACCTCCCGCCCCGAGGATCAGCGCAGCTGTGCGAACAAGGAACACGGTTAGTTTGAAGTCTGCTTGAGCCAAACGCCAACGGCGGACGCTCTCAGGCTGCATGGCGAACTCTATCGTGCAGCGCGTCATCGCGTAAGCAATCGCGCACGCCAAGATGAGCGGCACTGATGCGCTCGACAGATCGACGCTGCCCGCTGCGCCAAAGTTTAATGACTTGAATTCAAACTGCGCGGCTCCCCAAGCAAGAGCGATTGCGCATAGGATCGTGGTGAATCCCCTGGCGCGACGGTACGCATCGGATAACTGGAGAGTTGGAGGAATTGTCTCAGCTGGCATGTGCTCGCGCTCGCTTGCCACTTAACGAATAGAGTTTTATCCGCCGTGCGGCAGCAGGGCGGATAAAACTTGTTGGACAGAACCGCTGGGTTCAGTGCGATGGCGTTGGGAATTTGAATGCGGTTCGAGGCGCGTCGGGTTTGCGCAGGGTGAGGAGCAGAGGTAGGTGGCGCGGGGCATGGGGCGCTCGGATCGATGTGACCGGGGCGATTGCGATGCGGTTCACTATGGCAGAGGGCTGGAACGGGGTCAATGCGGGCGGCATGGGCGAAGTGGGGCGTGATCGGTGCTGGGGCGCAACAATCCGGCTACGCGTCCGGATTTAACAACACTTGGCGTCTTGGCGCGCGGGTGAGTCAGCTTTTATTCGAGCGCGACGTTCGCGGTGGCTTTGTCTTGAGCATTGACCTCAGGGCGTCGTTCACGGCATCCGAGTTCGGAAACGCCTTCGCAACATCAGGCTCCAATACCACGACGTTGGAGCCCTCTTTCAACAGTCGTCGGTAATATTTTCCTCTGACCGCCTTGGAGTAGTCGAAGGTGTATTCAGGCCGACCGCACCCATCACCCATCACTCGTCACCCATCACCGCCTGAGACGAAAATAAATCTCAGGCAATTTGTTCGGCAGCGAGTTGATGTGATCGAGCACCATGTAGTGCCCGCGCCCGAAGATCTGCGGCAGGTACTGGTTCGCCATGGTGTCCACCGTGATGCAGAACGGGTGCACGCCCCTGGCCACCGCCTCTTTCACCGCCATGCGCGTGTCCTCGTGAAGGTAGCGCCGGTCGCCGCCGTCGTCGTAGTCCTCGGGGCGGCCGTCGGAGAGGATCAGCAGCAGCCGGCGCCGGCTTTCGATGCGCTCGAAGGAGGCGGTGGCGTGCCGGATCGCCGCGCCCATGCGCGTCGCGAGCCGTCCCGACATGCCGCCGATCTGGCTGCGGATGTCCTGCGACAGCGGCTGCTCGAAATCCTTGATGGCGTAGTAGCTCACGTTGTCGCGGTACTTGGAGCAGAAGCCGGCGATCGAGTACGGGTCGCCCACCTCCTCCATGCTCTCCGCGAACAGCAGCACGCCCGCGCGCACGCGGTCCACCAGGCGCCCGCCGCCCTCGGGAAGGTGCTGCATGATGGAGGTGGACATGTCGGCGAGCAGCGTCACCGCGATCTCGCGCTGGCGCATCTCGCGCCGGCGGTAGATCGCGGGCTTGGGGGAGCGCCCGGCTTTCTTCTCGACGACGTATCCCACCACCGCGTTGAGATCCATGTCCTCGCCGTCGAGTTGGCGCAGCTTCGGCGCGAGCCGCGTCGGCTTCTGCGCCTGGATCGCCTTCTTCAGGCGCTTCAACGCGACCGCATACTGGTTCATCAGGCGGTTGGTCTCGGTGATGTTCGACTCCGCGAGCTTCTTCTCCTGCACCCAGCTCCAGTTGCGCTTGTAGCGCGACTCGCGGTAGTCCCACTCGGGGTACGCCACGCCCTTGTCCGACGACCCGGTGTTCTGCCGCTGCTCCTCCGAGCGGCCGGCGGCGCGGCTCGAGGCCCCGCTGGCATCGCCGAAGCCCGTGATCTCCTGCGTCCTGCCGCCGTCGCGCTGGTCGCCGCTCTCCGCGTTCTGCAGCGACGGGTCCTGCTGCTCGCCGCCTTCCTGCGGCCGCTGCTCGCCCTCGGCGCCGGACTGGGTCTGCTGCCGTTGCTGGTCCTGCTGCTGCGGGTGGGCGAGCCGCGTCGTGTTCGGGCCGCGCCCGGGCAGGTACGCGGCGTGAAACGCCTCCAGGTCGGACACGGGCGGCAGGCCGTCCCGGCTGTAGATCGCGACGGCGATGCGCCAGGCGTCCGCCACGGTGGCCGACGGGCGGAGCAGCGGCGCGAAGCGCTCGTCGCGCACCCCGTCGTTACCGTACTTGTCAATGAGCGCCGCCAGCGCCTGCTCGACGCTTTGCACCGCGAGGCCGTAATAGACGCCGGTCTCCGGATGGCGCGCGCCCGAGCGCGCGGTGGCCAGCAGGCGCTGCAGGTGGTTCGGCACCAGCTGCTGGACGCGGTAGTCGATCCTCAGGTCCTCGCACAGGTCGAAGATCAGCTGGAAACGCAGCGCGTCGTCGCCGTAGCGAGCAAAGAGCGGCGCCCAGGATACCGGCCCCGATTCGGGAAACTCCAGGCCGGCCTCTCCGAACAGCTCCTTCATCGCGAGGCGGTCGAAGGTGCCGAAGCGCATGTGGCCCGCCGTGTGCAGCGCCGAGATCACCGCCTCGTCGCGGTTCGGCATCACGGCCGGGAAATAGATGCTGCGGCCGTCGGTTTCGACGAACGGGCGCCCCTTCTCCGGCGACCAACTGCCTTCCTTCAGCTCGAATTGCCCGCCGTACCAGACGTCGAGCAGCATCGAGAGCAGGCGGTAGCGCTCGAGGAGCCGGAATCCGGGCAGCTGGTCGAGCAGCAGGGCAAGGCTCTCCTCGGACTCGAGCCGGAAATAGGCCTCGCCGCGCGCGCGCCCCGCCTGCAGGATGTCCGCGCCGCGCATCGCCCACGGCAGGATCGCCTGGGCACCGAGCAGGTTGCGGACGCGGATCGCGCCTGCGAGATAGGTCGCGAGGAGCAGCTTCCTCGACTCGAACAGCTCCTCCGCCGGCTGGGTAAGCTGCTCGATGCCGGTGATGCCCTGGCGCCCGGACAGATCCACTACGGGGGTCGTGAAGTAAGCGGAGCCGCTGTCGATCTGGCGGTCGCACCAGACGAAGCCGATTTCGGCCCAGCGCCGCTGCCCGGCGTGTCCGAGCGAGCCGTAGGCGCGCGGCAGGTTCGCCATGAAGCCCTCGAGCGCGCGCCATGCGCCGCGCCAGCGCATGAACTGCAGCGCCTGCCCGGTCCACGGCGCAACCGTCTCGGAAATTCGCTCCGCCTCGCGGCTGCCGTGGATGAATGCCCTGCCCGCCTCCCGGTCGTAGTCGTGGAGCCGGCGGCAGGCCAGGATCCAGGCGAGCACCACGTCCTCGCCGTGCGGGCGGATCGCGGGCAGCACCTGCTCGAGCTCGCGGAACGCGACGAGGCTCGAATCGCGCAGCTGCGTGAGCTGCTCGTCGATCACCTGCTGGCTAGATGGAGTCTTGCTCATGCTGCGTGAAGCGTGAGCAGTGAACGGAAAACCCGGAAACGCCCCCGGCTACGACCTGCTGCCCGCCATTCACCATTCACTATTCACCATTCACGCATTCAGGTGCCAAAATGCGCCTGGACGATCTCCATCAGCGCCTCGGCGAGTTCCTCGTCGTCGGTGATCGGATTGACCATCGCCACCTGGCAGGCGGCGACCGGGTCGAGCCCGGCGTTCATCATGCTGGCTGCGTACACCAGCGCGCGCGTGGAGGCGGCCTCCTCGAGACCGTGGTCCTTCAGCAATCGCGCCTTGCGGCCGGCGGTGACCAGCTGGTGCACCAGCTCCAGCGCGATGCCCGCCGCCTCGTTCAGGACGATCTTCCGCTCGATCTCCTCGGACGGGAAATCGAAATGGATGGCGATGAAGCGCTGCTTGGTCGAGGGCTTCAGGTCCTTCAGCACCGTCTGGTAGCCCGGGTTGTAGGAGATCACCAGCATGAAGTCCTCGTGCGCCTCGATTTCCTGGCCTTTTTTCTCGATGGTCAGCTTGCGCCGGTGGTCGGTGAGCGAGTGGATCACGACTGTCGAGTCGGTGCGCGCCTCCACGATCTCGTCGAGGTAGCAGATGGCGCCCGCCTTCACTGCGCGGGTGAGCGGCCCGTCCTGCCACACGGTTTCCGCGCCTTCCAGCAGGAAGCGCCCGACGAGGTCCGAGCTGGTCAGGTCCTCGTGGCAGGAAACGGTGACGAGCGGGCGCTTCAGCTGGAACGCCATGTATTCCAGGAATCGCGTCTTGCCGCAGCCGGTGGGGCCCTTCAGCATCACCGGCAGGCGCTTCTTGTAGGCGGCCTCGAATACCGCGATCTCGTTGCCCTGCGGCTCGTAGTACGGCGCCGTGTCGCCGGCCTGCGGCGTCTGCACGATGTCGCGTTCCACCCCACGCAAGCGATTCACTGCTGTCTTCATTCAAACCCCGGTCGATTGGGCGCCATCCTTCATCCGTCCCCCTTTTCCCGAGCGGAGATGGGCAGGCTCAAGCCAGCCCTCTCCACCTGCGGAGAGGGGGCGGAGACGAGGAAAGGCACCAGGAAAATCCTTCAATATCGGTAGCTTATATCCAGGAAACGGCGCGGGCAAGCGACCACCGCCCCGGCCTTCGAGAGCGCAAGAGCCACGGATTCGAAATGAGGGCGTCGGAATGAATTGCAAGCGCATGGGGATCGGGGGTCGTGGGCCCAGTCGCTCCCGCGGGGGCTCCCGTGCCCCGTCACCCGTCGCCCGTTACTCGACCACCTTGCCGAGCAGGTCGGCCACCGCCGTCCGGTTGCGCAGCATCTGCCAGGTTCGCGTGCAGCGTCGGCAGGCGCGCGAGCACGGGGCAGATGGCGAGCCCGATGACCGTCACCACGACGTTGGCGATGGCCTCCAAGCATGACTTACTTCGTCGCGGGCACCGGGGACTGCGGCGCCGGCTGCGGCCCGCTGAAATCGACCTTGGGCGCCCTGCTGATCTCTTTCTCGTTCTCGACCGTGAACTGCGGCTTTTCCTTGAAGCCGAACAGCATCGCGGTCAGGTTCGACGGGAACGAGCGGACCACCACGTTGTACTCCTGCACCGCCTTGATGTAACGATTGCGCGCGACCGTGATGCGGTTTTCCGTGCCCTCGAGCTGCGCCTGCAGGTCCAGGAAATTCTGGTTCGACTTGAGTTCGGGATAGCGCTCCACCACGACCATCAGGCGCGACAGCGCCGAGGACAGCTCGCCCTGGGCCTGCTGGAAGCGGGTGAACGCCTGCGGGTCGTTGAGCAGCTCGGGCGTGGCCTGGATCGTTCCGACCTTCGCGCGCGCGTTGGTGACGCCGAGGAGCACTTGCTGTTCCTGCGCGGCGAACCCCTTGACCGTGTTGACCAGGTTCGGGATCAGGTCGGAGCGGCGCTGGTACTGGTTGACCACTTCCGCCCACGCCGCCTTGATCTGCTCGTCGGTGCGCTGCAGGGTGTTGTAGCCGCAGCCCGACAGCGACACCGTCGCGGCGGCCAGTGCCAACGTGAGCAATCGCCTGATCATGACAGTCCTCCTATGAAGCGTGACGTGATGGGGCGTGACATGATACTGCGTGACGTGATGCGCCGTGACATGGCACTGCGTGAGCGAAGAACCAGAACGCGACACGCACGCTTCATCATGTCACGCCTTTCCATGTCACGCCCCTTCACGTCACGCGGCACCAAGTCACGCCTTTGACAGTTCCTGCATGGTGCGAACCGCAAAACAGAGGTCCGCCCAGGCCTTCGCCTTGTCCGGCAAGGTGCGCAGCAGATACGCCGGATGATACGTGACAATCAGCGGAGTGCCGCGGTACTGGTGGATTTTCCCGCGCATGCTTGCGACGCTGGCATCGGTCGCGAGCAGGTTGGCTGCGGCCACCTTGCCCAGCGCGACGATCAGCTTGGGCCGGATGAGATCGATCTGGCGATGCAGGTAGGGCTCGCAAGCGAGCAGCTCGCCCGGTTCCGGGTTGCGATTGCCGGGGGGACGGCATTTCACGCAGTTGGCGATGTAAACGTTGTCGCCGCGCTTCAGCTTGATCGCGGCGAGCATGTTGTCGAGCAGCCTGCCCGCCTGCCCCACGAACGGCTCGCCCTGCGCATCCTCGTCGGCGCCGGGTCCCTCGCCCACGAACAGCCAGTCGGCGTTCTCGTCGCCGACGCCGAATACCGCCTTGTTGCGCTTCGCGTGGAGCGGGCAGTCCCGGCAGCCCGCTACTCGCTGCTTCAATTGCGCCCACTCAAGAGACATGATTTCGGCCCTGCGGTCCCCGGTGGCGGGCTGCGGTGACTCGTGACTCGTGACTCGTGACTCGTTCCTTGCCGGCATATCCGCCGCCGGAGCTTGCTCCGCGTCCGGCGCGCTTTCGCGCAGGTGCCAGATGGGCGTCAGCCCCATCTCCTCAAGAATGAGGTGCCTGCGGGTTTTCACAAAACACCAGTCACAAGTCACCAGTCACGAGTCACGGTCCTGGAGCGAGCGCTCCAGGACGATGGCGTCCTCGCGCGCGCCGCCGGCCGGATAGTAGCCGCGGCGCACGCCGATCCTCGAGAAGCCCGCCGAGGAATAAAGCGCGAGCGCGGCGGCGTTCGAGGGACGCGCTTCCAGGAGGATCTTCGCCGCCCCGTAGTCGCGCGCGAGCTTGAGCACGAAATTGAGCAGCTCGCGCCCGAGGCCCCGGCGCTGACACCGCGCAGCCACGCTCAGGTTGAGCAGGTGCGCTTCTCCCGCGGCGATCGCCACCACGGTATAGCCGGCGATCTCGCCGCCGCATTCGGCGGTCCAGCAGTGGTATCCCGCCGCAAGCGAATCGGCGAAATTGCCGCGTGTCCAGGGATGGGGATAGACCGCTTCCTCGATCGCGACGACCGCGTCAAGGTCGGCGGCGGTTATGCGCCGGTAGCGCGGAAGCATGTCGAGCTGCGCGCTCACCTTTCGTCGCTCCTCAACGCCACCTTGTCCCGGATGTACACCGGCACCGCCTCCTCGGGGGCCACCGCCCTGCCCGCCTCGAACGCGCGCGCCGAGAGCCGCGCGATATCGCGTGCATGCGGGAACACGCCCGGCATGATAGCCGAGAGGCGCTCTCCGTAGCGACGTTTCAGCGCCGCCCCGTGCGCGGCGAACCCGTTGCCGCAGCCGGTCCACGACCCCGCCGGCAGCGCCGGCGCCTCCGCGGGCGCCCACAGGCCGGGCGCGTGCACCGGCTCCCACTCCGCGCCGGACCTCGCGTAGGCGGCGTGGTAGACCTCGCCCATGCGGGCGTCGAGGCAGCACACCGCATGCCCGGCCTGGGCCGCTTCGGCCATCGCCAGGAGCGTGCCCACGCCCACCACGCGCAAGCCGGCTCCGAATGCAAGACCCTGTGTCACGCCGCAGCCGATGCGCAGCCCGGTGAACGACCCCGGGCCCTCGCCAAATGCGATGCCATCCAGGTCCTTCACCGCGAGACCGTGCCGCTTGAGCAGGCCGTCCACCATCGGCAGCAGCAGCTCGGAATGACGCTGTCCCGCCAGCACCTCGCGCGCATCGATATCCCCGTCACGCCACAGCGCGACGGAGCAGTATTCGGATGAAGTGTCGAGCGCGAGTATCTTCATTCTGAGACGGGAATTTTATCCCGACCGCCGCGCGAGCGTATAATCCGCTCCGCCCGAATAGACGGGAGGTCGTGAGGGCGGGAAGTCGTGAGAGGGAATTCGCTCTCCCGATCTCCCGATCTCGCGGATCGTCATACTTCGCGAGAACACCATGCGTGAGTACAAA
The DNA here is from genome assembly GCA_016192825.1 of Betaproteobacteria bacterium. Classification (GTDB taxonomy): domain Bacteria; phylum Pseudomonadota; class Gammaproteobacteria; order Burkholderiales; family SG8-41; genus SG8-41. The sequence continues at coordinate 9,257 of JACPTK010000100.1, forward strand.
ATTGCCGCCATACCCGGCGACGGCATCGGCGTCGAGGTCATCGCCGCCGGCCTGAAAGTGCTGGAAGTCCTGGCGCAGCGCGAGAGCGGTTTCCGGCTGAAGATCGAGCATTTCCCGTGGAGCAGCGATTACTATCTCAGGCACGGCCATTACATACCCGAAGGCGGCCTCGACAAACTCCGGCAATTCGACGCCATCTTCTTCGGGGCCGTCGGCGCGCCCGACGTGCCCGACCACGTCTCCCTGTGGGGGCTGCGGCTGCCCATCTGCCAGGGATTCGACCAGTACGCCAACGTGCGGCCCGCGCGCGTGCTGCCGGGAATCCGCAGCCCGCTCGCGAACGGCAATGCCATCGACTGGATCATTGTGCGCGAGAACTCCGAGGGGGAGTATTCCGGCAGCGGCGGGCGGGTGCACCGCGGCCTGCCGGAAGAGGTGGCCACCGAAACCTCGGTGTTCACGCGCGCCGGCGTGACGCGCATCCACCGGTTCGCGTTCGAGCTCGCGCGCGGGCGCCCACGCAAGCACCTGACGCTCGTCACCAAGTCGAATGCCCAGCGCCACGGCATGGTGATGTGGGACGAGATCTTCTACGAGGTGGCGAAGGACTTCCCGGACGTCGCGACGCAGCGCGTGCTGGTGGATGCGATGACCACGCTCATGGTGCTCAAACCCCAGACGCTGGACACCGTCGTCGCCTCCAACCTGCACGCCGACATCCTCTCCGACCTCGCCGCGGCGCTCTCCGGCAGCCTCGGCATCGCGCCGACCGCGAATCTCAACCCGGAGCGCAGGTTCCCCTCGATGTTCGAGCCGATCCACGGCTCCGCGTTCGATATCACCGGCAAGGGCATCGCCAATCCGGTCGCGACCTTCTGGACGGCGTCCATGATGCTCGAGCACCTGGGCGAGACGGACGCGGCGCAGCGACTGATGCGCGCGATCGAGGCGGTCACGGCCAGGCGCATCCACACCCCGGACCTGGGCGGCGAGGCAACCACCGGGATCGTCACCGCAGCGGTATGCGACGCGCTTTAGCAGCCTGTCGGACTTTGAGGGTTCGACAGGCTGCTAGGAAAACGCGTACGGATGGTGTTTCGGCAGGTTTTTGATGGCACTTTCGCATTTTTGTCCGGGGCGGTTTTGCCTAAGGAGCTTGTCGGACCCAGGACCGACAAGCTCCTGCGGGCACCGCGCGGTTTCCCCGCGCGCGTGGCCGCCGGATCGCGCCGGGACGCGGATTGACCGCCCGTTATGGGCCCGGCGCCGTGGCTGTTACAATACCCGGGTATTCGCGCAATCCACCGGGGAAGACGCGTGAAGCAGATCCTGATCTACGTCCAGTCGTTCGTCGTGATCGTGCTGATCCTGGCGGGCATCGGCGGCGTGTCCTACCACATGTTCAAGGATGGCGGCTGGCTCGGAAAAATCCTCGGCGCGTTCTGGGATGTCCAGACCGGTAATCCCGTGGTAGCGATCCCGGTCACGATCGCGGTGCTGTTCATCGGCAAGATGTGGTATGACCACAACCGCGCCAAGGGGCACACGAGCCGCGCGCCCGACCTCTTGATCTACATCGTGATGGCAGCCGGGGCCTACTTCCTCTTTCGGCTTGCGACTGAAGGCTCGCTCTGACACTGCGCGACCGGCGCCGGCGATCAAGGTCAATGCCGGTTTCAGTCCGGGCGCATTTGCGGATTGATCAACGATCGCGCCTCGGGCGGGCGCGGTCCCTGACATCCGGCAATCCCCCGCTCACACGGCGTTGATGACTTTTCCCGCGGCGAGCCGGTCGATCGCGGCGGCATCGTAACCGAGCCCGGCCAGCACTTCCCGTGTCTGCTCGCCGATGCCGGGCAGGTCCAGGCGGGTGCCGAAACGGCGGCCGTCCATCTCGATGGGCAGGTTGGGCACCTTGGTCTTCGCGCCGCTGGGCAGCGTGACGGGCGTCAAGCCGCCCGAAGCGTTGAGGTGCGGATCGTCGAAGAGATCCTCCGGCCTGGCGATCGGCGCGAACGGCAGGCCGAGCGTCTCGCATCTGTCCATCAGCTCCTGCTTGGCCATGCGACCGAAGATCGCAGTCACGATCGGCAGTATGCGCGGGCGCGCCTCGACCCGCTGCGGGTTGGTCTTCAGCGCCGGGTCGGCGAGCAGATCGGCCAGCCCGAACGCGTCGCAGAACACTTTCCACTGGGTATCGGTCACCACGCCGACGAACACCAGCTCGCCGTCGCGGGTCTTGAAGTTGTCGTAGAGCGCCCAGGCGCGGATGCGGTCAGGCATGGGCGATACCGGCTTGCCGGTCGCCAGCCCTTCCATCATGTGCTGCCCCATGAGGAACGCGTTGTTCTCGAAGAGCGCGCTCTGCACGTGCTGGCCTTTCCCCGTCCGGCCGCGCTGGTGGAGCGCGGCCAGGATCGCGATGGCGCCGAACATGCCCCCCATCACGTCGTTGACGGAAGCGCCCGCGCGCAGCGGTCCGTAGCGGCCGCCCGTCATGTAGGCGAGCCCGCCCATCATCTGCACCACCTCGTCGAGGCCGGTGCGGTGGTCGTACGGGCCCGCCAGGAAACCCTTCAGCGAGCAGTAGATGAGCCGGGGATTGAGCTTTCTCGTCGCCCGCTCGCCGAAACCGAGCTTGTCCATCGCGCCGGGGCGGAAATTCTCCGTGACCACGTCGGCGCTCGCGATCAGCCTCAGCACCGCTTCGCGCCCCTGTGGCGACTTGAGATCGATCGCCAGGCTTTTCTTGTTGCGGTTGTAGGTCGGGAAGAATCCCGCGCCCGAGGCGACGAGCTTGCGGGTATGGTCGCCCTCGGGCGGCTCGACCTTGATGACCTCGGCGCCGAGATCCGCGAGCACCAGGCCGCAGGTCGGCCCCATCACGACGTGGCAAAACTCGGCGACGCGGATGCCCGAAAGCGGAAGCGAGTTGGAGGTTTCCATCGTCCGATACTTTAATGCATCATGCGCGATCGCACCAAGCGTTTGACGCGGACGCGTCCGCCTTGCTAGCGTGTTGGCACTAACGCGCTCGCGCCCGGTTCGCACCGTCACCCAAGGAGAAACCCCATGAGCATCAAGCGCCACAATCCCGGTCCCGTCCTGTGTCGCGCCGTCGAGCACGGCGGGCTGGTATACGTCGCCGGCACCACTGCCGACAACAAGAGCGCCTCCTGCAAGGCGCAGACCGAGGAGGTCCTGAAGAAGATCGACGCCGCCCTTGCCGCGGCCGGCAGCGACAAGTCGAAATTGCTGTGGGCTCAGGTGTGGCTGCCCGACATCCGCGAGAAGGAGCAGATGGATGCGGCATGGAAGGCCTGGGTGGATCCGGACAACAAGCCCGTGCGCGCCTGCGTCGAAGCGCGGCTCGCCACTCCCGACACTCGGGTGGAGATCATGGTGACTGCGGCCAAGTGAAACCCGTGAGTCGTGATTCGATTCAGTCCGCCAAATGCAACACTGACTGAGGAACGCATGCCATGACGCCGAACCCCTCCGCCGCCTATCAGCGCGACGATACCGACGCGATCCTCGACACCGCCGCCCGCTGGCGCGCCGAGGGACGCAAGGTCGCGCTCGCCACCGTCGTGACGACATGGGGGTCTTCCCCCCGCCCCATCGGCAGCCAGCTCGCCGCGGACGACGCGGGCGAGTTCGTAGGGTCGGTATCCGGCGGGTGCGTCGAGTCCGCGGTGATCTCCGAGGCGCGGGCGATCCTGAAGGGGGCCCCCGCCAGGCTGCTCGGGTTCGGCGTCTCGGACGAACAGGCGTGGGACGTCGGCCTGGCCTGCGGCGGCAAGGTGGAGATCTTCGTCCATTCGCTCGCCGGGCAGGACGACCTGCTCGCCGCGCTGCGGCGCGCCCGCGCGGCCCGGAGCCCGGCACTCCTTGCAATCGACTTGGCGGACGGGCGCAGTGGTCTCCTCGCCGGCGGCGACGACGCCGGCGACGCAGCGCTTCGCGCCGACCTCGCCGGCGAGGCCACGCGCGCGCTGGCCGAGGATCGCAGCCGGGTTGTCGAGCGCGAAGGCCGGCGCTATTTCCTGCACGTTTTCGCGCAGCCGCGGCGGCTCGCCCTCGTCGGCGCGGTGCACATTGCCCAGGCGCTGATCCCGATGGCGGTCGCCGCGGGTTATGACGTCACGGTCATCGACCCGCGCAGCGCATTCGCCTCCGAGCGCCGGTTCCCGGGCGTGACGATGACGCACGAATGGCCCGGTGCCGCGCTCGCCGCGTTCGCACCCGATCGGCGCAGCGCGGTGATCACGCTTACCCACGATCCCAAGCTCGACGACCCCGCGCTGGCGGCGGCGCTGCGATCGGAGGCCTTCTACATCGGCGCGCTGGGCAGCCGCAAGACCCACGCCGCGCGGCTGGCGCGTCTCAGGGATCAGGGCTTCGGCGATGCGGAGTTGGCACGCATCCACGGCCCGGTCGGGCTGCCCATCGGCGCTGTATCGCCCGCCGAGATCGCGGTGTCCATCCTCGCGGCGCTGACGCAGGCGCTGCGCGGTGCGCCCCCCCTCGCGCCGGCGCGCCAGGAAACGGCGCGATAGCGCGCCCTCGATTCACAGACGTCCGTGGGAGACCAGCCTCAGGACCCCAGCAACAGAGTTAACCGCAGATAAACGCGGATGAACGCAGATGAAATTCCCAGAAAAACAGGCTGCTGCAACCCAATATCGGCGTGTATCTGCGTGTATCTGCGGTTTCATCCAGATCGTTACTGGCCGCTGGCGCGCTGGCGGCTCTGGACCTCGATGTCGGCCATTTTCGCGAGGTCGCGGTGCAGGCGCGCGACGCGCTCGATCTGGCCCTTGGCGGGGAACCGCTCGTAGAAGCCCTCGATGCGGAACTCGCGCATCCGCTCGGTCCAGGGCGCGAGCCGCTTCTCCCAGCGCTGCTGGCGTCCGTCCGCCGGCTCGGCGTCGGCGCGCGCCAGGTCGGCGCAAACGCGAATCATCGCTTTCAGCGTGACGGGCTTGGTGACCATGTAATTCGGGTGGCCCCAGGCGTTGGCCCATACCTTCTGGCACGCCTTGAGGAAATCGCGCACGATGGCGTAATAGCGGTCAGTCTCGCGCAGCCCGTGGCCGGTGCGCTGGATCTTGCGCCATTCGCCGCTCACCCACCGGTGCAGCTCGTTGAACAGCTCCGCCTGGAGTATCCACTTCTCCTGCTGGCTGCGCCCGCCGAGGCGGTTGATGCGGTACTTCAGCGGGCTGTCGCCCTCCCGGTAGAGCTTGTCGACCAGGCGCGCGGCGAAGCGGCGGTCGGGCTCGGCCCAGGAGATGCGCTCGTAGAGGTCCACCAGATGGCTCTTGTTGATCCGCGTGGGCGTGGAATTGATGATGACGAACATCTCCGCCGCGAAATCCTCGGTGCGCCCGTCGAAGATCACGCAGGGGACGTGGATGTTGTTGCCCTCGCCGGGGCGCTCGCGCAGATAGAAGTTCAGCGCCGCCAGGCGGTGCTGGCCGTCGATGATGAGGAACTTCGCGCCCGGTTCCTGGAGGTGGCCCACGCTCTGGTCCGATCCCAGGGCCGTGAATCCGAGCCTTTCATTGGTAAACAGCAGCACGGTGCCGGGGATCGGCGGCTGGTTCACCGCCATCTCGTAGAAGTTCTTGAGCGCCCGGACCTTGGCGCGAGAGAGCTGGCGCTGGAACGCCGCGTCGCTGTGCTCGATGCGGGCGATGAACTGGGCGATCTCGTCGCTCTGGGAGATCACCTGCGGCGCGATCTGCTCCCCTTCCCCGTAAAAGCGGCTGATGAAGCGCACCTTGGCGAGGATGTCCTTCGCCGGAATGCTCGCGAAATAGAAAATGCCGTCCTTCTGTCGGATGCGCGTGGCAAGCATGGTTTTGTTGTCCCGTTATTGGTCCCCGGTCCCGCAATGGGTCCCCGACCGGAAAGCCGGAACCGCCGCCCGGGCCGCGGGCGGCTGCCAATGCACATTCTAGCGGTTTGAGGGCCGCGGCGCGAGGAAGCCGCCCGGCGCGGGGAACACGATGTGGACGGTGCCCGGTCGGCCCCAGCACGCCGTCATAGGTGAACTGCCGCCCGGGGGCTGGGTCAGACCCTGACCCCCGAAAAGCGCCATTCCCGTCCGGCTTCCCGACGCCGCGAGCCCCGCCCGGCGCGCGTGCCGCCGCCTTATAGCAGCCTGTCGGACCGCCAACGCCGACAGGCTGCTATCGGCGGTAGATTTCGCGGTTGGCCCGGTCCAGATCCCGATGCAACCGGCGGCGTTCCTCTTCAGTGAGGCGGCCCTGATGCCGTTTGTCGCGCTCGGCGCGCTTGTCGCGCTCGGCGCGCCGCGGCGGTCCGGGATCCTTTTTCGCGTGTTGCCCCTGCGCCTGCATCCACGCGCCGAAGCCCGGCTGCCGGTCGCGGGCATGCGTGACCGGCGCCAGGAACAGCACGCCTGCAACGGCCATCAAGAGCAATTTCAACACCAGGCGATCTCCGTCGTCCGATCGGCGCCTCGTCCGGGCGTCGTGAGTCACATTATAGATGTGCCGGTCACTGACGCAGAGATCGCGGCAGAGATTCGCCCGCCCCCTTCCCGCGTCATCCCTTATCGAAACGGGATGTAGATGCCGGGAATCACGACGTGTATCCCGGGTGCCGGCGCCGGGTAGACCAGGTACGCCATCGTACGGGTTTTGACCGCGTGGCGGAACACGATGCACCGGGAACCTTGCAACAATTTGTTTCGGCGTCGCGGCAGGCAACAAACTGTTACAAAATTCTGGCGCGCAGTTGCCCGAGCGGTTAGCATAAGTGCGTGACCGAATTGAAGACCAAGATCCTCGTCGTCGATGACGACGCCCGGCTGCGGGACCTGCTCAAGCGCTATCTCGCCGAGCAGGGTTACGCGGTGCGCGCGGTTCACGACGCGGCCGAGATGAACCGGCAGCTCGCGCGCGAGCGCTATGACCTGATGGTCCTCGACCTGATGCTGCCGGGCGAGGACGGGCTGTCGGTATGCCGGAGGCTGCGCGGCGGCGGAGAGAACCTGCCGATCATCATGCTGACCGCGAAAGGCGACGAAGTGGATCGCATCGTAGGGCTGGAGGTCGGCGCGGACGACTATCTGCCCAAGCCGTTCAACCCGCGGGAACTGCTGGCTCGCGTCCAGGCGGTATTGCGGCGGCGCCCGCCCGCCGCCCCGCCGGGGTCTCCTTCCACCGAGCTTCAGGTGGTGGAGTTTGGCGCCTTTCGCTTCAATCTCGCGGCGCGCAGCCTCGCGAAGAACGGAGAGGACATGCCGCTCACCACCGGCGAGTTCGCCCTGCTCAAGGTCCTGGTGCAGCACCCGCGCACCCCGCTCTCGCGCGACAAGCTCATGGAGCTCGCGCGCGGCCGCGAGTTCGGAGCGTTCGACCGCTCGATAGACGTGCAGGTCTCGCGCCTGCGGAAGCTGATCGAGCCCGACCCGGCGAAGCCCGCCTACATCCAGACCGTGTGGGGATTCGGATACGTCTTTATTCCTGACGGCAAGAGCGCGGCTGGCGGCTCGTGACTCGCGGGTCGAGTTTGCTCATGCCGTTCGACCTTCACACCAACCGCGATCCGCGATCCGCGATCCGCGCATGACCCTGTTTCCCAAGACGCTGCTGTGGCGCAGCGTGCTGCTGATTGCGCTGCTGCTTGCCGTCGCGCATGTTGCCTGGCTGCAGATCTTCCGCATGACCGAGCGCGAACCGCGCGCCCTTCAGGTGGCGCAGCAGATCGCGAGCGTAGTCAACCTCACGCGCGCCGCGCTCATCACCGCGGACCCCTCGAAGCGCCTGCTGCTGCTGCAGGATCTCTCCCAGGAGGAAGGCATCCAGGTCTACGTCGGCCGTCCGGGCGAGAAGGTGGCGCCGTTGCCCGACCGGCCGTTCGTACAATTGGTGGAGCGGGAAGTCAGGCGCCAGCTCGGCGGCGAGACGCGGCTCGCCACGACCCGGGACGGCATTCGCGGCGCCTGGGTGAGCTTCCGGATAGACGACGACGAATACTGGGTGTTCCTGCCGCGCTCGCGGCTGGAGCGCGCCGACCCCCTGCGCTGGGTGGGCTGGGGCGTGCTGGTGCTGGCGCTCGCGCTCGCCGGCGCTTTTCTGATCGTCGCGCGCATCAATCGCCCATTGCGCGAGCTGACCCGCGCGGCGGACGAAATCGGCCGCGGCAGGACGCCGCAGCCGGTCGCCGAAAGCGGGCCGACGGAAATCCGCACCCTTGCCCGCGCCTTTAATCGAATGAGCGCGGACTTGAAGCGCCTGGACGACGATCGGGCGCTGCTGCTCGCGGGCGTATCGCACGACCTGCGCACGCCGCTGTCGCGCATCCGCCTGGGCCTGGAAATGCTGGAAGACAAGGGCGACGCCGCGCTGAAAGCCGGCGTGGTGCAGGATATCGAGGACATCGACGCCGCGATCAACCAGTTCCTCGACTTCGCGCGCGTCACGGAGGGCGAGGCCGTCGTTCCCGATGGCGATCTCAACGCCATCGCGCGCGAGCTGCGCGACCGCTACGCCCGCGCGGGCAAAGACGTTGCCGCGCGGCTGGCGCCGCTCCCTCCCCTGGCGCTGCGGCCGATCGCCATCCAGCGGCTCATCGCCAACCTGGTGGACAACGCGCTGCGTCACGGCAAGGGAGAGGTCGAGGTCGTGACGGCCAGTGCGGGCGGACGCGCGGTGCTGGAAGTGCTCGATCGCGGTCCCGGCATTCCCCCGCGCGAGGCCGAGCGTCTGCTGCAGCCATTCACGCGGCTCGACGCCGCGCGCTCCGGCACCGGGACGGGCCTCGGGCTCGCCATCGTGGACCGCGTCGCGCGGATGCACGGCGGCGGCGTGCAACTGCTTGCGCGAGAAGGCGGCGGCCTGCGCGTTCGGGTCGAATTACCCCTCAAAAATTAACCGCCAAGACGGTAGAGTAGAGGAGGAAGTAGTGTCACAAAGTAACACTACCCCTCCCCCCTCGTCGAACCGGACGTGCAGGTTTCCCGCATCCGGCTCTCATGCAAGCAATCGCCGCCGCAGTGCGCGCGCTCATAG
>JACPTK010000018.1 GCA_016192825.1 Betaproteobacteria bacterium
GCAAGCCCGCCGCGACGCGACGGTACGAGGAGAAGAACAGATATGATCAGCTCAGGCCAGGACCTGGCGGCTCGGCTGGTACGAACAGGAAAACTACTTCCGTGTGCGCAATACACTGCCGCGAAGCGGCTTACTTGAACCACGCATTCGAGCGGAGCGCCCGTCAGCGGCGCTGCCGGGTGCCCTAGTCGCTTCGCTCCTCGGCGCCCGCTCAACGCGAACGTTAGACGGCTCGAATCCGTAGCGCGCGGTCACCGAGAGACGGCGATACAATCGCAGTCATCATCGATCCAGGTCACCGTCATCCATGCCTTTACCGCTTATCGCTGAGATGGGAGACCTACCGCAAGGCGTGCATCGCGCCTCATTGCAGGAGGTCTTGAACCACTTCGGCCAATCTACAATTCAGCGTAGACTCGTCGGAATGGCCTCAAGCGCGTATACGACTTGGCCTCTGCAACGGGTGCCCTGAAGCGATGCATCGTTTTCGGCTCGTTTGTGACCGCGAAACCCGACCCGGACGACGTCGATGTATTCCTGGTCATGCACGATACGTTTGATCTTGGTCAAGTCACGGGAGAGGCGCGCCTGGTTTTCGACCACCCTGCTGCACAGGCGCACTTTGGAGCGAGCATTTTCTGGCTGCGTCAGCTTGCCGCCCTACCCAACGAGGAGGCGGCGGTTCGGGGCTGGCAGCTCAAGCGCGACGGAACCCGGCGGGGTGTCGTGGAAATCACGGAGGCATAGTCATGATTGCGAACGATCAAGAGCTAAAGGTGACGCTGGACCGTATTGCCCAGTTCCAGACTCAAGTCGCACACCTGCGCAATACGGAAACCAACCCGGTCAACTACCGGGCTGCCGTGTCAGGGTTTCTCTCTGAGATTGACCGTATGCAGCTCGAAGTTCGGGAGTATCTGAGCCTGCACCCGCGGGAGCAAACAACAGCCGTCTAACCCCTATGAGGCCCCGGCGCGTCAAGGGGTAAAGGAATTCCGGCGCGAGCGGAGCTCGCGCTAAGGTTTCTCGACGTCGTTCGTGCTCTTGCTGCAACCCGACTTGGTTTCAGGTGGCGGGTTTCGCAGGCGGTGCCTGGTCCAAACACCTATCGTGGGTCAGACGCCGGCGCTTGATTGCCGCCGGCGTCGTCGCGCGCGCCGCGCGACGCCCGGGAAACGACTTCTGGCCCCATCCGGCGCATTCAATGCGTCGGGGTGGGAATCGCGCGGATCCCCTCCAGTGAGTGCCGCGCTCGGGGAAGGGGCAGGCAGAGCAAAGAGCGTTCACGATGTCGAGTCGGAGGTTCGGTGCCGCGTACGCGTCCCATCAACGCGTGAGGGCTGCCGGGCGCATGCTTTGCGGCCACGCTCGCGGCGTGCTGGAAGGCACACTGGCATCGGTCGAGCGATGGTGGCTGGCCGCGCGCCCATGGGCTCCAGTTAGAACGTTGCGGCTGCGCGCCGCGGCACCGAATTCTGTCAGTGGGCGAAGCAGCGCTCGGGATCGAACGCTTCCACGCCGCAGTAATGCCGATGCTGCCGGGTATAGAATCGCATTCGAGGCCTCCTTTTCGGAAAAGAATGGTCGTGTCGGCAAACACGTTCTTCAATGGTAGCCTCAAGCTACCAAGCCCGACGTTCGACGGCATGATGCACGCGTTCTTTCAATGGAGTAGGATATCGAGCATGAAGGTTGCAACCGGGAAAATCGTTGACGGAAAAGTCGTTCTGGAGGGAGAACCCTTAGCGGAGGGTTCGGTCGTAACCGTGGTCGCCCGTGACGACGACGACACCTTTGACGTCTCACCTGAGGAAGAGCAGGCTCTCCTTGCTGCCATCGCCCAAGCTGAGCGCGGCGAGGTCGTCTCCTGGGAACAGCTCCGGGAACAGTTGCGCCGCTTCGGGTGACTTCGCCGCTCCAGATCAAGGTCTCCCGAGAGGCTCAAGCGCAGATCGAGGAAGCGGCCGCGTGGTGGGCACAGTACCGGCCGCTCGCGCCGGGCGCAGTGCGTCAAGATCTCGATCGCATCCTTGGTCTCCTGTCTGTGGAACCTGGCATTGGTACACGCGCACGCCGCGCGGCTCTGGAGGGGGTGCGTCGCGTCACGCTTTCCCGCATTCGGTACTACGTGTATTACCGTGCATCTGGCGATGCTCTCGAGGTTCTTGCGTTCTGGCATACCAGTCGGGGGCGCGAGCCACCACTTTAATTGCATGCCGCCGAACCCTTTGTTGCTGCGGACGGGCCTTGTGCGGAGTACCAGTTCAGATGTCATAGTGGCCCGCCGCAGAACAACACGTTAAATACTCAATTTCCCCGCGTTGAACGGCGATTGATTCGTCCGTTCCAACGCGCGGAGCTAAACCGGCGCGCAGCGTCCGGTTTTAGCGTTACTTGGCGGCAGCCGGCAGCTCGACTCGCGCGCCGAGCTGGTGCGCGGCAAGCACGCACCCCAGCCCGATCGCGGCCGGCAGCGCCAGCAATCCGAACACCAGTGTGTAGCTCCCCGAGAGAAGATAGGCATTGGTGAACGCGATCGGCCCGATCATCTTGCCGACGTTGACGACGAACAGCGAGCCGCCGGTCGCGGCGGGGATTTCCCTGCGCGGGGCAAGCCGCGCGACTTCCGCGAGGAAGGCGCCGTTCCAGCCGCTCGCGGTCGAGCCCAGGACGAAGAACAACGCGCACGCCACCGCGATCGGCCACGCCGGCTTCAGCGCCAGCACCAGCAGGCAGGTCGCGAGCATCACCCCCGCAAGCACCGACAGCACGCCGAAGCAGCTGCGGGTGACGTCGGCGAGCCAGCCCCAGAAGACGCGCCCGAAGACCCCGCCCACCTGCGAGGCCGTCAGCACGATGCCGGCGGTGATCAGCCCGATGCCGATCTGCTCCACGAACAGCACTACCGTGAAGGTCTGCAGGCAGACTTGCACGACGACGAAACAGCCGCCCGAGACCGACAGCAAGCGCAGGGCGAGCTGGTTCCAGACGATCGCGATGCCGGCGAAGGGGCTGATGGCGACCTTCGCGGCGGGATCGCGATCGTCGTCCCAGTGCGGCCGCGCGCGCTGCATCAACCCCACCAGCCCGCACAGCACGAGCGCGCTGCCCGCCAGCGCCCACTGCCAGCCCAGACTCAGCGCGACCGCCGGCGTGATCGCCGCCGCGAGGATGCCGCCGAGCGGCACGCCGGTCTGCTTCAGGGAAAAAATCAGGTTGCGGCGCGCAAGCGGCGTGAATCGCGCCAGCAGCTGGGACGACGGCGGCGAGAGCAGCCCGTACCCCAGGCCCAGCACCACGGCGGATGCGAACACGAACACGACGTGCGGCAGGGTCGCCGTGAGGCAACCGGCCGCGAGCAGCAAAAGGGCGTACTGGGTCACGCGGCAGGCGCCCCACCGCGCGGACAGGCGGCTGCCGAAGGTGAGCGAGACCAGCATGAACGCGGCGAGCAGGCTGATCTGGTAGCCGATCAGGGAGGCGCTGATGCCGTAGGTCGCGGCCACCTTGGGCGCGACCGCGGGCAGCGTCATGGTCGCCAGGGTGCCGAACGTCTGGGCGGCGAGCAGCGTGCCGACCAGGAACGCGAGTCCGGGCGCGCGCCCCGCGCTCACGGAATGCGCGTGGCGCTCCAGCGCGCGACCACTGCCTCGCCGTCCCGGACCTCGCCGTTCATCCGGTCGCGCCCCACCGTCGCCGAGTAGCGCTCGCTGCGCCCGTTGCCGGCCGGGACAGCGAAGCTCAGCCGCACGCCTTCGAGGCGCCCGTCCCGGAACGTGAAAGTGCGCCCGCCGCGCGAAAACCGCCCTTCGAACTGCTGGAATCCCTGACGGATCTCGAGCCGGGACGGCTCGCCCTCTTCGCCCGCCCGCGTCACGCGCCATGCGCCCTGAACCGCGGCCGGCACGATCCACAGGTGCACGTCCGAGGTCCACATCCCGGTCATGTCGTACTTCTCCTGGGTCTCCACCGTGACGCTGCGGTCGGGCTTCCACTGGTCGAAGCCGAAATCATGCGACACGACGCGGGTGCCGGGCTTCAACTCGGCGAGCAGCTTGGGGCGCAGGCTGGCCATCATGCCCGGCAGGAGGTACAGCGTGAGCACGGTGGCGCGGCTCAGGTCCGCCGCCATCACGTCCTGGCGCAGAAACCGCACGCGCCCAGCAATCCCCTGCTTGCGGGCCAAGGCGTTGGCCACCTCCACCAGCTCGGGATCGATGTCCACGCCCATGCCGCTCGCCTGGTAACGCGTCGCCGCGGCGAGCACGATGCGGCCGTCGCCCGAACCCAGGTCGACCACGAAATCCTGGGACCCGACGCCGGCGAGCTCCAGCATCTTCTCCACCACGGCGGGCGGCGTCGGGACGTACGGCCCGCCGGTGCGCTCCACGTCCGCGGCGTGCGCGAGCGAGGCGCACAGCGCCACCGCCCCACAAGCAAGCGTCCTCAGGAATTTCATCTCTGCGATTCTAGCAGCCTGTCGGACTTGGCGTGATCAACGATCGGGGTGAATGCATGGGACATCGCTCCTGGTTATCTCCGAGCCGACAGGCTGCTAATGAGTGATTTATTCAACGTGATGCCGCTCCCGTCCCATTGCAATGAGCGGCGCAATGGGCAGAGCCCCCTCGGCCTCGGGCGCCGCGCAGGCCGGGAGGTTGGCCTCGCTCAGGAACCCGTTGTCCGTCACCAGCGCCTGCACCGTTCAGGTTGACCGCCCTCGCCTGTAAACTGGCGTTCCCGATAGCAGTGTGTCGCCCGCCGGCATCGGCGATCATGATGACCCCGCCCGCCGAGAACCCGCGCGGAACCCAAAGTCCGACACACTGCTAGCTCAAGCCGGGAGGCGTGAATGGTGAGTAGTGAGTGGACCAAGTGCCAGAACCACAGCCGAAAGCCGCAGGCGCCTTTTCCAATCACTGATCACCAATCACTAATCACCACTCACTGCTTCTCGAGGCCGACCTCGCTGCGCCAGTCCTTGCTCTTGAAGACGAGCGGCTTGAGGGCGAACAGGAGCAGCACCACGCCGAGCCCGAGCATGGTGGTCGCGATCGGCCGCTCGAGGAAGATGCCGTAGTCGCCCGCGCTCATGGTGAGCGACTGGCGCAGGGACAGCTCCAGCATGGGCGCGAGCACCAGCCCCAGGGCGACCGGGGCAAGGTCGTAGCCGAACTTGCGCAGCGCGTAGCCGATCGCGCCCATGATGAGCAGGATCCACACGTCCACGAGACTGTTGGACACCGAGTAGGTGCCGACGATGCAGAAGCAGAGGATGCACGGGTACAGGTAGCCGTAGGGAATCCGCAGGATATTGACGAACACACCCACCATGGGGAGGTTCAGGATCAGCAGCACGACGTTGCCGACGTACATGCTGGCGACGAACCCCCAGAACAGCTCCGGCTGGGTCTGGATGAGCATCGGCCCGGGCAGAATGCCGTGCACCATGATCGCGGCAATCATCACCGCGGTCACAGGGCTCGTCGGGATTCCAAGCGCCATCATCGGCACGAATGCGCCGGTGGCGGCAGCGTTATTGGCGGACTCGGGGCCCGCCACGCCCTCGATCGCGCCGTTGCCGAACCGCTCGGGATGCTTCGAAATCCGCCGCTCGATCCCGTAGGACACGAACGAGGAGATGATGTGCGCCGAGCCCGGAATGATGCCGATCATGAAGCCGAGCAGGCTGCCGCGGGCAACGGGGCCGGCCGAGCGCCGGAATTCCTCGCCCGAAGGCACGAGGTCGCGCAGCCTCGGACGCTGAACCTCGGGCGCCGCCACCGCGCCGGCGGTGAGCAGGATCTCGGACACGCCGAACAGCCCCACCGCCACCGGCACGATGCCCACCCCGTCCCCCAGTTCGACGATGCCGAGGCTGAAGCGCGTGTAGCCGGTCATGACGTCGATGCCGATCATGCCGAGCATCAGGCCCAGCGCCGCCATCGCCAGCGTCTTCAGCATCGAGCCCCCGCTCATGTAGGCGAGGATGAACAGCCCTATCAGCAGAAGCGCCGTGTACTCCGGCGGCCCGAAGCGCAGCGCCCAGTCCGCCAGCGTCGGCGCGAGCAGCATCAGGCCGACCACGCCCGCCGTGCCGGCCACGAACGAGCCGATCGCCGCGATGGCGAGCGCCGGCCCGCCGCGCCCGTTCTGCGTCATCGCGTAGCCGTCGATGCAGGTCATGACCGACGCCGCCTCCCCGGGGATGCGCATCAGGATGGACGTGGTCGAGCCGCCGTACATCGCGCCGTAATAAACGCCGGCCAGGAGCACGATCGCGACGATCGGATTCAGCCCGAACGTCGCCGGCAGCAGCAGGCTGATGCCGGCCAGCGGTCCCAGGCCGGGCATCATGCCGACCAGCGTGCCGATCAGGCAGCCGACAACCGCGTAGACGAGGATCGAGGGCTGGAGCGCGACCGAGAAGCCCAACATCAGGTTCTGGAAAGTCTCAGCCATCAACGCGGATGAAGCGTGACTCGTGACTGGTGACTGGTGACCGGTGACTGGGCCTTAACCCGTTTACCTTCCGCCTTTCGCCTTTCGCCTTCACTTCAGAACCCCCAGGGGCTTCTAGGCAGCGGGACGTGCAGCAGGTCGCCCACGATGTAGAAGGAGGCGAAGCTGAAGCCGGCCGCGACCAGTGCCACCGGCAGCGGCCGCTTGCGCTCGATCACGCCCAGAAAGAAGATGAGCAGCGCGATGACGGTGAGCCGGTAGCCGATGCGCTCCAGCGCGAAGGTCGCCACGCCGCACGCGACGAGTATCACCACCGCGCGCGCCGCCTCTGTCCAATTCATCGAGGCCAGCGGAGCGGACTTCGCGCCCCACAGCGCGATCAGCAGGCCCGTTGCGCCGAGAAAGACCACGAGAATGAGCGGCATGTAGCCGGGCCCGGGCTCCTGCAGCGTGCCGACGGGATAGGCGCGGTTCTCCCACCCCACGTAGAGGGCGAGCGCGAGGAGCATCAACCCCGAGAGCTGGTCGCTCTTCAGGCCACCCCGCTTCCGCTCAATGCTCGATGGCTCAGAAGTCATCTGGATTGCCTACCAAGCTTTCAGTCGCCAGCTTCCAGCCACCAGCTTACGGCGTGCAGCAGTCTCGGGTTGGCTGAAAGCTGATAGCTGACGGCTGGCAGCTATTTCTTGGCTTCGACCTTGCCGACCACCTTCACCAGCGCCGCGAGGCGCTTGGCATCGCCATCCCAGTATTTCCTGAACTCGGGCGCGTCCATGTACCGGATCGGCGAGTTGAGCTTGGCCATCATGTTCTTGAAGTCCGGATCGTTCACCACCATGCGAACCGCGTCGCGCAGCGATTTCATCACCGGGTCCGGCACACCCCTGGGCGCGACCAGGCCGGCCCAGATATAGTACTCGACGTTCTTGTAACCGAGTTCCTTGAAGGTGGGGACGTCGGGATAGGCCGGATGCCGTTCGCCGCCCCAGCTCACGATCGTGCGCAGCTTGCCGGACTTGACATGGCCGGTGATCGCCGCTGGCCCTCCCGCAGTCAGCTCGACGTGCCCGCCGAGCACGGCAATCAGGGCGGGGCCGCCCCCCGCGGTCGGCAAGTGCCGCATCTTGAGCTTAGCCGCGTGCAGGAACATTTCCATCGGCATGTGCAGCGCGCCGTAGATGCCCGAGGACGAGAACGAGAGCTGCCCCGGGCGGGACCGGGCCAGCGCCAGCAATTCCTTGAGCGATTTGACCGGCAGCGACGGGTGGACGACCAGAATCGTGGGGTCGGCCGAGATGAGCGCGATCGGCACAAGCTGGTCGAGCGAGTACGCCGGCTTGCGGTTGAAGAGTTCGTCGGCGGCCGGGATGACGGAAATACTGGAGAGCGCCATCAGGATGGTATAGCCGTCGGGCTTGGCGTTGGCCACCACCGAGTTGCCGACCGCGCCGGCCGCGCCGGGACGGTTGGTGACGTTAACCGGCTGCTTGAGCACCTTCTCCATCGCGGCGGCGGTTGGCCTGGCGGTGCCATCGGCGACCCCGCCCGGCGGGAACGCCACGATCATCGAAATGGCGCGGTTGGGAAACGAGCCCTGGGCCGCCGCGGGCATCGCCGCGAAGGTTGCCAGAAGCGCTGCGAACAACGTTGTCGTTTTCATGTTTTCCTCCTCCAGTTACCAGTCACGAGTCACGGCCGAGCAAAGAACGCCGCTTACCGGTCGGCCCGGGCGCCGGCGGTCTTGACCACCTTCGCCCACTTGGCGATATCGGCATGCAAATGCTTCTCGAACCCGGATACCGACATGGACATCGGCGTCGCGCCCTGCTTCGCCCACACCTCCCGCACGTCCGCGCGGGTGGCGACCTTGGTGATCTCCGCGTTGAGCTTCTCCAGTATCGGCCTCGGCGTGCCGGCGGGCGCCATGACCCCGATCCAGATCGTGGTCTCGTAGCCCTTCACGCCCCCTTCCGCGATCGTCGGAATATCGGGCGCAACCGCGGAACGTTTCTGCCCCGAGGTCCCCAGCGCCCTCACCTTGCCGGCCTTCGCGATCGGCAGCATGGTGGTGATGGCATCGAGCATCATTTCGGTCTGTCCGCTCATGACGCTGGTGCGCGCTTCGCCGCTGCTCTTGTGGGGGACGTGCAGGATGTCCACACCGGCCAGCGCCTTGAACAGCTCGCCGGCCATGTGGTACGGCGTGCCCGTTCCCGACGAGGCGTAGTTCATGCCGCCCTTGGCTCGCTTCGCGAGCGCCACCAGCTCCTTCACCGACCTCGCGGGAAGCGACGGGTGCACGACCAGCAGCAGGTCGGAGTAATTGATCGGGGCGACCGGCACGAAGTCCTTCATCAGCGTGAACGGCTTCTTCGGGACCAGCGACTCGTTGACCGTGTGGGTGTTCGACATGACCAGCAGCGTGTAGCCGTCCGCGGGCGATTTCGCCACGATATCGGTGCCGATGATGGAGCCGGCGCCGGGCCGGGCTTCCACGACCCACGGCTGTCCGAGCGGCTTCTGCATGTGCTGGCCCAGAAAACGGGCGTAGATGTCGGCCGGCCCGCCGACGCCGAAGGGCACGATGACGCGTATCGGTTTCACGGGATAGGTCTGGGCGACGGCGCAAACGCTGACCAGCATGGCCGCTGCCAGCGCGGCGCGCGGCATTGAGCGCAACAAGTGCATGTATCCTCCTGACGGGTTGGCGGGCGGCATCCCGTTGTGGATGTATTCGGGAAGCCGCGGAAGGCAGTATCTTATTCTGCGCGACCCCCGTCAAACAAGCCGGGAATCGTGCAAGTCGGGACGGGAATAATCGAGGCGCGCGCCCTGTTGTGCGCGTGGCGCGCGCCGATTCGCGATTCGCTGTATGGTATCGGGCCTTGCCTGACCCAGAATGGAAACCGCAAACGCGCGAAGGCGCAAAGGATGCGCAAAGGTGCAGCAGATTGCATCCCGGATTCTGTTATCGCGTTTCGGAAGCTTTGCGACTTTGCGCCTCTGCGGCTATTTGAGACCATGAACGGTTGGCTGGCGCGCGTCGTCAACGTCCGGCCGGGCGAAGTCCGCGCCCTGCTCTGGTCGTTCGCCTATTTCTTCTGCCTCCTCGCCGGCTACTACGTGCTGCGGCCGCTGCGCGACGAGATGGGCATCGCCGGCGGCGTGCGCAACCTGCCATGGCTGTTCACGGCAACCTTCTTCGTCATGCTCGCCGTGGTGCCGGTGTTCGGCGCCATGGTGACGCGCCTGCCGCGCCGCCTATTCATTCCGCTCGTCTACCATTTCTTCGCCGCCAACATCGCCATCTTCTGGCTGCTGCTGTCGCTCGACATCGGCACGGTCCACGTCGCGCGGGTGTTTTTCGTCTGGATCAGCGTATTCAGCCTGTTCGCCGTCTCGGTTTTCTGGTCTTTCATGGCCGATCTCTATGCCGCCGAGCAGGGCAAGCGGTTGTTCGGCTTCATCGCGGCCGGCGGATCCGCCGGCGCGCTGCTCGGACCGGCGGTGACGGTCGGTCTCGTCGTGCCGCTCGGTCCCGTCAATCTCCTGATCCTCGCCGCGCTCCTGCTGGAAGCCGCGGTGTTGTGCGCGGCACGCCTGGAAAGCGCCGCGCCGCAACTCCAGTCCGAAACCCGCGCGACAGCGGCTGCCGCGCCCGCCGAACGGACCGACGCCGCGGGACTGGGCGGCGGCTGGCTGGACGGCATTGCGATGGTGCTGCGCTCGCCGTATCTCGCCGGCATCGCGCTGTGGGTGTCGCTGCTGTCGCTTGCCGGCACCTTTCTCTATTTCCAGCAGGCCAACATCGTGGCCGCCGCTTCCGACGATCCGGCGGTGCGCACGCGGATCTTCGCCACGATCGACCTCGCGATCGCGATACTGACCCTCCTCGTGCAGTTCGCCGCGACGGGACGGCTGATCACGCGCTTTGGCGCCGGCCCGGCCGCCGCTTTTCTGCCCCTGGTTTTCGGCCTCGGCTTCCTCGCGCTCGCGTTAACGCCGGCGCTGTGGGTCGTGATCGCCTTCCAGGCGGCCCAGCGCGCCGCCAATTTCGCGATCTCGAACCCGGCGCGCGAAGTGCTGTTCACGGTGCTCGCGCGCGAGGAGAAATACAAGGCCAAGAACGTGATCGACATCGTGGTGTTTCGCGGCGCCGACGCGGCAAGCGGCTGGCTGTTTGCCGCGCTGCGCGGCTTGGGTTTCGACCTCGGCGCAATTTCCCTCGCCACGGTGCCGGTCACCGCCGCCTGGCTCGCCCTCGCGCTTGCGCTCGGCCGGGCGCACGAACGCCGTACGATAGAAGCTGGTCGCAGATAAGCAACGTCAAGATCAAGGAAATAGACAGGATTAACGAGATTTACAGGATTAGATCAAAGCGCAAACAAACAGGGCCTTTCAGGAATGTTGGTGTTGGGTTTAATCTTGATATGACACGCGGGATCAATCATGTCGGCCGTTTGTTCACGCGCCGCGAGGTGCTCGCCCTGGGAGCCGGGCTGGGCGCCGCCGCTCTCGGGATCGGCCCGGCCGCCGCCGCCACGCCGGTGCTGACCCGGTCCATTCCGCGCACCGGAGAACGCCTGCCGGTCATCGGCCTGGGCACCGCGATCGTTTTCGATATCGGCGACGACGCGCCAAAGCGCGCGGAACGAAGCACGGTCATCCGCACCCTGCTCGACGGCGGCGCGCGGCTCATCGACACCGCCCCGTCGTACGGCACGGCGGAGAGCGTGGTCGGCGATCTTCTCGCCGGTCTCAAGGCTCGCGACAAGGTGTTTCTCGCGACCAAGTTCCGCGCGCCCGGCCGCGACGGCGCCACCGCCGAAATGCAGGAGTCGCTGCGGCGGCTGCGCACCGCCAAGCTCGACCTGATGCAGCGGCACAACATCGGCTTTGTCGACCGCGACGAGGCGGCGGCGCATCTCGCGCTCGCGCGCGAGTGGAAGGAGCGCGGCGTGTGCCGCTACATTGGCGTCACGCACTCCCAGAGCCAGGCGCGGGCCAACGACCGCCTGATCGAGATCCTGCAGCAGGAGAAGCTCGACTTCATCCAGGTCAACTACTCGATGGCCGAGCGCAGCGTCGAGCAGCGGCTGCTCGCGGTGGCCGCGGAGACCGGCACCGCCGTGCTGGTCAATCTGCCGTTCGCCCGCGGCAGGCTGTTCCGCGCGGTGCGCGGCAAGCCGGTGCCCGGGTGGGCGAAGGAATTCGACGCGACGACCTGGGGCCAGTTCTTCCTCAAGTACCTCCTCGCCAGCGAGGCGGTGAACTGCGTCATGCCCGGCACCGACAAGCCGGAATACATGGTGGACAACCTCAACGCCGGGCGCGGGCGGCTGCCTGGCGCCGCGACGCGCCGGAAGATGGTCGAGTTTATCGACTCGCTCGGCTGATTTGACGCGTACGCGAAGAGCGTAACAAGTGAAAGTTGATGGTAACTGTCAGATCAGGCCGCTGCGCAAGTACACTTTATCGCTCATCACTTGTCACTGAGGCGCGGTCAGCATGCTAAGCGCCTTTTCCGCCGCGTCGTCGGCGATCTTCTTCAGCTCGTCCGCCGTGCGGTTCTGGATCGGGTGCGGGACGTAGAGGATCGCCGGGTCGAAGCCGAGCGCCTTCGATTGCGTCTCCACCGCGTCGGTGAAGCCGGTGGTGACGACCGAGACGCCGGGGATGCCCCGGCTGTCGAAGTTCATGAGGTCGTGCAGACTGCACGACGTGCAGGACCCTCAGTCGGACAGCCCGATCAGGATGACGTCGACCTCGGACGAGATCTTCTGGAGGTTCTCGGGCGTCGCGATCTTGGAGTTGGTCGGCTTGCCGCAGCGCTTCGTCTTGAGCCCGCGCTCGTTGAAGCGCTTCTCGACCCGGTCGAGAAACTCGGGGGTGCGCGTCTTGCCGATGTCGAACAGGCCGATGGTCAGCCCCTCGAGCGACTTCGGCGGCGCGCGCCGCGGCCGCTTCACGGGCGAGGTTTCCGCAGTGGGGTCACGCATCCAGTTCATGACGGACTCCTTTAAAAACGTTCAAAGCATAGACACAGAGCAACTGCGTTAAAAGTCAAGGATGGTGTGAGGCTTTCCAAGGTTTGCCGGATCTGAGCATGGCATTGAGGATGACGAGCATTTTGCGCATGCAAGCGGTGATGGCCACATAGTGATGTTTACCAGCTTGGAC
>JACPTK010000101.1 GCA_016192825.1 Betaproteobacteria bacterium
CGTGCCCACGTTCACGTGCGGCTTCGTGCGCTCAAATTTACCCTTCGCCATTTTTTTGCTCCGCTCTCTGTGCCCTTAGGCCTTCCGGCCTGCCATCCAATCCGATCAATCCGACTTGACGCGATGAATCCGCAAAAAAATCAATCAATCCGCCTTCCATTTACAGAATTCGTCACAGACGAATTCTGATCCGCAAAAAAACAAATGGCTTCAATAAAGAAGAACGGAAATAGGACTGTCATTTTCGTTCTTCTTTGCCTGTGTACTTGTTGATCACCGCCTCGGCGATAGCCTTCGGCGCCTCGGCGTAGTGCTTGAATTCCATGGAGTAGGTCGCGCGCCCCTGGGAGAGCGAGCGCATCGTGGTCGAATAGCCGAACATCGCGGCGAGCGGCACCTCGGCCTTGATCGCCTTGCCGCCGCCCGGCATGTCTTCCATGCCCTGGATCACGCCGCGCCGCGAACTGAGGTCGCCCACGACGTTACCCATGAAATCTTCGGGTGTTTCCACCTCGACCGACATGATGGGCTCGAGCAGCACCGGGTTCGCGCGGCGCAGGCCCTCCTTGAACGCCATCGAGCCGGCCATCTTGAACGCGTTTTCGTTCGAATCGACGTCGTGGGACGAGCCGTCGAACAGGGTCGCCTTCACGTCCACGATCGGGAACCCCGCGAGCACGCCGTTCGGCAATGTTTCCACGATCCCCTTCTTGACGGCGGGGATGAATTCGCGCGGCACGTTGCCGCCCTTGACCGCATCCACGAATTCGAAGCCCGTGCCAGGCGGCTGCGGATCAATCCTGAGCCAGACATGGCCATACTGGCCGCGCCCGCCGGTCTGCTTGATGAACTTGCCTTCGACCTTGTCGACCGGCCTTCTGATGGTTTCGCGGTACGCCACCTCCGGAGCACCGACGTTCGCTTCCACGCCGAACTCGCGCTTCATGCGGTCGACGATGATCTCCAGGTGCAGCTCGCCCATGCCGGAGATGATGGTCTGCCCCGACTCCTCGTCGGTGCGCACGCGGAACGACGGGTCCTCCTGCGCCAGGCGGTTCAGCGCGATGCCCATCTTTTCCTGGTCCGCCTTGGTCTTCGGCTCGACCGCGACGTGGATCACCGGCTCCGGGAACTCCATCTTCTCGAGCGTGATGATCTTCTGCGGGTCGGTCAGCGTGTCGCCGGTGGTGTACTCCCTGAGGCCCACCGCCGCCGCGATGTCGCCGGCGCGCACTTCCTTGATTTCCTCGCGGTCGTTGGCATGCATTTGCAGCAGCCGGCCGAGGCGCTCCTTGCGGCCCTTGATCGGGTTGTAGACCGTGTCGCCCGTGCTCACCACGCCGGAATAGACGCGGAAGAAGGTGAGCTGGCCGACGTAGGGGTCGGTCATGATCTTGAATGCGAGCCCCGCGAACGCCGCGTCATCGTTCGGCGCGCGATCGTCCGGCTCGCCGTTTTCCTTCGTGCCCTTCACCGGCGGGATGTCCGCGGGGGAAGGCATGTAATCGATCACCGCGTCGAGCATCGCCTGCACGCCCTTGTTCTTGAACGCGGAGCCGCACAGCATCGGGAAGATCTCCCCGTGCAGCGTGCGGGTGCGCAGGCCCTTCTTGATCTCGTCGACGGTGAGATCGCCCTTCTCGAGGTACTTGTTCATCAACTCTTCGGAGGCCTCGGCGGCGGACTCCATCATTTTCTCGCGCCATTCCCTGGCTTCTTCCATCAGCTCGGCGGGCACGTCCTTGGCCTCGAACTTCATGCCCTGGGTGCCGTCGTCCCAGTAGACGGCCTTCATCCTGACGAGATCGATCACGCCCAGGAATTTCTCTTCTGCGCCGATCGGCAGCTGGATCGGCACGGGATTCGCCTTCAACCGCGCCTGCACCTGCTCGTAGACGCGCTTGAAGTCGGCGCCGGTACGGTCCATCTTGTTGACGAAGATCAAGCGCGGCACGCGGTACTTGTTGGCCTGGCGCCACACGGTCTCGGTCTGCGGCTGCACGCCGCCCACCGCGCACAGCACCGTGCACGCGCCGTCGAGCACGCGCAGCGAGCGCTCCACCTCGATCGTAAAGTCCACGTGGCCCGGCGTGTCGATGATGTTGATGCGGTGCTCGGGCGAGGCCCCGTCCATGCCCTTCCAGAAGCAGGTCGTCGCGGCCGACGTGATGGTGATGCCGCGCTCCTGTTCCTGCTCCATCCAGTCCATGATCGCGGTGCCGTCGTGCACTTCCCCGAGCTTGTGCGAGACGCCGGTGTAGAACAGGATGCGCTCGGTGGTCGTGGTCTTGCCGGCATCGATATGGGCCGTGATGCCGATGTTCCGGTAGCGCTCGATGGGGGTCTTGCGGGGCACGTTTGCGAACCAGTGTTAAATTTTGAGTGTTAAGTGTTTAGTGGCTGAACCGATACTCAACATTCAAAATTCATAACTCAAAATTCTCTCATTGCCGCTAAAAGCGGTAATGAGAGAATGCCTTGTTGGCCTCCGCCATGCGGTGCACTTCTTCGCGCTTCTTCATCGCGCCGCCCTTGCCCTCCGCGGCTTCGGCCAGCTCGCTCGCGAGCCGTGCGTCCATCGACTTCTCGCCGCGCAGCCGCGCCGCATCGCGCAGCCAGCGCATCGCGAGCGCCACGCGCCGCACCGGTCGCACTTCGACCGGCACCTGGTAATTCGCGCCGCCGACGCGCCGGCTCTTCACTTCGACCATCGGTTTCACGTTGTTGATCGCCTGGTTGAAGACCTCCAGCGGGTCCTTGCTGGTCCTCTTCTTGATCTGCTCGAGCGCGCCGTACACGATCAACTCCGCGACCGACTTCTTGCCGCCGGTCATGATGACGTTCATGAATTTGGCGATGTCCTGGCTGCCGTATTTCGGGTCGGGCAGGACTTCGCGTTTCGGGATCTCTCTGCGTCGTGGCATTGCTGTCCCAGTTTTCCCAGTTTGCTCGTTTTTCCTCAGGCGGCCTTCGGCCCAAGCCGCGTGCGGCTTCCTAAATCCTGTGCGCCCTAGCGCTAAGCGGCCTTGGGCCCAAGCCGCGTGCGGCTTCCTAAATCCTGTGCGCCCTAGCGCTAAGCGGCCTTGGGCCGCTTAGCGCCATACTTCGAGCGGCCCTGCTTGCGGTCCTTGACGCCCGCGGTGTCGAGCGAGCCGCGCACCACGTGGTAGCGCACGCCCGGCAGATCCTTCACGCGCCCCCCGCGAATCAGCACCACCGAGTGTTCCTGCAGGTTGTGCCCTTCGCCGCCGATGTAGCCGATCACCTCGAAGCCGTTGGTCAGCCGGACCTTGGCCACTTTGCGCAGCGCGGAGTTAGGCTTCTTGGGGGTCGTCGTGTAGACGCGCGTGCAAACGCCGCGTCGCTGCGGCGATCCGGCCAGCGCCGGCACCTTGCTTTTCCAGCGCGTCGGGGAACGCCCCTTGCGCACTAACTGGTTGATGGTTGGCATGTCCTGGCTCACCTGCTTACGCGTGCATTAACCGGCTTAACGCTATGATTTAACGCAACTTCTAAAAACGATTCGCGCCGTTTGCCGGTTCCAAAAAAGCGGGGACGGCGTCGCCACCGTCCCTGCCTAGGTTATTGCGCTTGTCACCGGCGTCCCCGTGCTGGGCAACCGGCGGGTAAAAAGACTGTGAATTTTAAGGGGTTAGGTCACCTGAGTCAAGCGACCTGCTCGTGACTTTCGGTCCCCGCCGCCTCTTCCACCACCGCCGCGGGCTCTGCGAATTCAACCGCGGCGCCCTGACGCCGCCGGATGCGGTGATAGGCGAGCCCCGTGCCGGCCGGGATGAGCCGCCCGACGATGACGTTCTCCTTGAGGCCGCGCAATTCGTCGCGCTTGCCCATGATCGCCGCCTCCGTGAGCACGCGCGTGGTCTCCTGGAACGACGCGGCCGAGATGAACGAGTCGGTGGAGAGAGACGCCTTGGTGATGCCGAGCAGCAGGTACTCGTACGTCCCCGGCTTCTTGCCATCGGCCTCCACTTTCTCGTTTTCCTCCAGCACTTCGGCGCGCTCGAGCTGCTCGCCGGTGATGAAGCGGGTTTCACCCGGCTCGACGATCTGCACGCGGCGCAGCATCTGGCGCACGATCACTTCGATGTGCTTGTCGTTGATCTTCACGCCTTGGAGCCGGTAGACATCCTGCACCTCGTTGCAGATGTAGCGCGCAAGCGCTTCCACGCCCAGCAGCCGCAGGATGTCGTGCGGGTCCGCCGGGCCGTCCACGATCATCTCGCCCTTGTTCACGACCTGGCCGTCGTGCGCCATTACGTGCTTGTCCTTCGGGATCAGGTATTCGTGGGCCACGCCGTCGAGATCGGTGATCACCAGGCGCTGCTTGCCCTTGGTGTCCTTGCCGAACGAGACCGTCCCGGTGATTTCCGCCAGCACGCCCGCATCCTTGGGTGAGCGCGCCTCGAACAGCTCCGCCACGCGCGGAAGACCTCCGGTGATGTCGCGGGTCTTGGACGTCTCCTGCGGGATGCGCGCGAGCACCTCGCCCACTCCCACTTCCTGCCCGTCGCGCACGGTGATGATGGACCCGATCTGGAAGGTGATGTTGACCGACTGATCGGAGCCCGCCATCTTGATCTCGTTGCCGGGCTCGTCGAGCAGCTTCACCTGCGGGCGCAGTCCCTTGGCCTGAATGCTGCCGCGGCGTTTGGGGTCGACGACAACGAGAGTCGACAGCCCGGTCACTTCGTCGATCTGCTTCATGACCGTGACGCCTTCCTCGACGTTCTCGAACTTGATGCGCCCCGCGTACTCCGTGATGATCGGCCGGGTGTGCGGATCCCAGGTCGCCAGCACGTGGCCGGCCTTGACCGCCTCGCCGTCGCGCGCGAGCAGCGTCGCCCCGTACGGGACTTTGTGGCGCTCGCGCTCGCGGCCGCTGTCGTCGTGGATCAGCACTTCGCCGTTGCGCGAGATCACCACCAGCTCGCCGCGCGAATGGGTGACATAGCGCATGCCCGCGCTGTAGCGCACCACGCCGTTCGACTTGCTCTCGATCTGGCTCACCACCGCGGTCCGCGAAGCGGCGCCGCCGATGTGGAAGGTGCGCATGGTGAGCTGGGTGCCCGGCTCCCCGATCGACTGCGCCGCGATCACGCCGACCGCTTCGCCGACGTTGACCGGTGTGCCGCGCCCCAGATCGCGCCCGTAGCACTTGGCGCACAGCCCGAAGCGGGTGTCGCAGGTCAGCGGCGTGCGGACCTTGACCTCATCGATGCCGGCCGCTTCGATCGCCTCCACCGCGTCCTCGTCGAGCAGCGTGTTGGCCGGATGCGTCACCTTGCCGCTCTCGGGGTTGACGACGTCGGCCGCGCACACGCGACCGAGGATGCGCTCGCGCAGGCTTTCGACCACTTCACCGCCTTCGATCAACGCCTTCATCGAGACGCCCTGGCTGGTCGCGCAGTCATCCTCGGTCACCACCAGATCCTGGGTGACGTCGACGAGGCGCCGCGTAAGGTAGCCCGAGTTGGCGGTCTTCAGCGCGGTGTCCGCGAGACCTTTGCGCGCGCCGTGCGTGGAGATGAAGTACTGCAGCACGTTCAGGCCCTCGCGGAAGTTCGCGGTGATCGGCGTCTCAATGATCGAGCCGTCCGGTTTCGCCATCAGGCCGCGCATGCCGGCAAGCTGGCGGATCTGCGCCGCGGAGCCGCGCGCGCCGGAGTCGGCCATCATGTAGATGGAATTGAGCGACTCCTGCATCACCGGCGCGCCTTTCTTGTCCTTGCGCTGCACCCACTCGCGCCGCTTGGCGTCCCAGTCCACCACCGGCTCGACGCCAAGCTGCTCCATCATGGCTTTCG
The DNA here is from genome assembly GCA_016192825.1 of Betaproteobacteria bacterium. Classification (GTDB taxonomy): domain Bacteria; phylum Pseudomonadota; class Gammaproteobacteria; order Burkholderiales; family SG8-41; genus SG8-41. The sequence goes on from JACPTK010000101.1 coordinate 5,826, forward strand.
CGACCAGGTCGCCGGCGCGACCCCAGATGTCCACCACCTTGTTGTAGCGCTCGCCCTGGGTCACCAGGCCGGAGGTGTACTGCTTCTCGATCTCCTGCACCTCCTTCTCGGCGCCGGCGATGATCTCGTTCTTCTGCGACGGGATCAGCATGTCGTCCACCGCGATGGAGAGGCCGGCCTTGGTCGCCATGCCGAAGCCGGTGTACATCAGCTTGTCGGCGAAAATGACTGTTTCCCTCAGACCGCAGCGGCGGAAGCACGCGTTGATGAGGCGGGAGATCTCCTTCTTCTTGAGCGGCTTGTTGATGAGCTCGAAGGGCAGCCCCGCCGGAAGGATTTCGGACAGCAACGCGCGCCCGACCGTGGTCCCGTGGCGCACGAGCTTCTCGCGCTTCTCGCCGTCCGCATCGATCTCGACCTCCTTGATGCGCACCGTGATGCGGGTGTTGACCTCGACCTGGCTGGTGTCATACGCGCGCGACACCTCGGACAGGTTGGTGAAGATCGAGCCCTCGCCGCGCGCCCCCACCTTCTCCCGGGTGATGTAGTAGAGCCCGAGCACGATGTCCTGCGAAGGCACGATGATCGGCTCGCCGTTGGCGGGCGAGAGGATGTTGTTGGAGGAGAGCATGAGCGTCCGCGCCTCCATTTGCGCCTCCAGCGACAGCGGGACGTGCACTGCCATCTGGTCGCCGTCGAAGTCGGCGTTGAATGCCGCGCACACCAGCGGATGCAGCTGGATCGCCTTGCCTTCGATCAGCACCGGCTCGAACGCCTGGATGCCAAGCCGGTGCAGCGTCGGCGCGCGATTCAGCATCACCGGATGCTCGCGGATGACCTCTTCCAGGATGTCCCACACGATGGCTTCCTGGTCTTCCACCATCCGCTTCGCGGCCTTGATGGTGGTCGCGAGCCCCATCACCTCCAGCTTGTGGAAGATGTAGGGCTTGAACAGCTCCAGCGCCATCAGCTTGGGCAGGCCGCACTGGTGCAGTTTCAGCTGCGGTCCCACCACGATCACCGAGCGGCCGGAATAGTCGACGCGTTTGCCGAGCAGGTTCTGGCGGAAGCGCCCGCTCTTGCCCTTGATCATGTCGGCAAGCGACTTCAGCGGCCGCTTGTTGGCGCCGGTCATGGCCTTGCCGCGGCGGCCGTTGTCGAGCAGCGAGTCCACGGCCTCCTGCAGCATGCGCTTTTCATTTCTGACGATGATCTCGGGCGCCTTCAGCTCGAGCAGCCGCTTCAGGCGGTTGTTGCGGTTGATCACGCGCCGGTAGAGATCGTTCAGGTCCGAGGTCGCGAAGCGACCGCCGTCGAGCGGCACCAGCGGCCTCAGCTCCGGCGGCAGCACCGGCAGCACCTCCAGAATCATCCACTCCGGCTTGATGCCGGACTTGTGGAACGCCTCCAGCACCTTCAGCCGCTTGGCGATCTTCTTGATCTTGGTATCCGAGCTGGTCGCGGCGAGATCGTCGCGCAACTTTTCGATTTCCTTCCTGAGATCGAGGCTGCGAAGCAGATTGCGAATGCCCTCGGCGCCCATCATCGCGGTGAAGTCGTCGCCGAACTCCTCGACCTTGGCGAGATAATCGTCCTCGGTCATGAGCTGGGCACGCTTCAACGGCGTCATGCCCGGATCGATCACGACGTACGCCTCGAAGTAAAGCGCGCGCTCGATGTCGCGCAAGGTCATGTCCAGCACCATGCCCATGCGGGACGGCAGCGATTTCAGGAACCAGATGTGCGCCACCGGGCTCGCGAGCTCGATGTGGCCCATGCGCTCGCGGCGGACCTTGGAGAGCGTCACCTCGACGCCGCATTTCTCGCAGATCACGCCGCGGTGCTTCAGCCGCTTGTACTTCCCGCACAGGCACTCGTAGTCCTTGACCGGGCCGAAGATCTTGGCGCAGAACAGCCCGTCGCGCTCCGGCTTGAAGGTGCGGTAGTTGATGGTCTCCGGCTTCTTCACCTCGCCGTACGACCACGAGCGGATCTTCTCGGGCGAGGCAAGCCCGATCTTGATCGCGTCAAACTCTTCTTCCTGCGTGACCTGCTTGAACAAATCGAGCAGTGCTTTCATTTCGCGTTCCTCGTTGAGCGAGACAATTGGCGTTGGGCTTCGGTCGACTCCTCACGCCTCACTGGATCAATAACGGTTGTGATCGAGGTCGATGTCGATCGCGAGCGAGCGGATTTCCTTCACCAGCACGTTGAACGATTCCGGCATGCCGGCCTCGATGCGATGGTCGCCCTTGACGATGGACTCGTAGACCTTGCGCCGCCCTTCCGTGTCGTCGGACTTGACGGTCAGCATCTCCTGCAGGGTATAGGCCGCGCCATAGGCTTCCAGCGCCCATACCTCCATCTCGCCGAAGCGCTGGCCGCCGAACTGCGCCTTGCCCCCGAGCGGCTGCTGCGTGACCAGGCTGTACGGGCCGGTCGAGCGCGCGTGCATCTTGTCGTCGACCAGGTGATGCAGCTTCAGCATGTGCATGTAGCCCACGGTCACCGGCCGCTCGAAGGCGGCCCCGGTTCGACCGTCGTGGAGCGTGACCTGCCCGCTGCGCGGCAGGCCGGCGAGCTCCAGCATCTCCTTGATCTCCTTCTCGGTGGCGCCGTCGAACACCGGCGTGGCGAACGGCACGCCGTCCCTCAGGTTCGCGGCGAGTTGCACCACGTCCTCGTCGCCCAGCGAGCCGAGATCCTCGTGGCGCGCGCCGGTCTCGTAGATCCGGTTGAGGAGCTTGCGCAGCTCCGCGGCCTTCGCCTGCGACTTGAGCAGCTCGCCGATCTTCAGGCCCAGGCCCTTGGCGGCCCAGCCGAGATGGGTCTCGAGGATCTGCCCGACGTTCATGCGCGACGGCACGCCAAGGGGGTTCAACACGATGTCGACCGGCGTACCGTCCGCCATGTACGGTATGTCCTCGACCGGCACGATCTTCGAGATGACGCCCTTGTTGCCGTGGCGCCCCGCCATCTTGTCGCCCGGCTGCAGCCGGCGCTTGACCGCGAGATAGACCTTCACCATCTTCTGCACGCCCGGCGGCAGCTCGTCGCCCTGGGTGAGCTTCTTCTTCTTCTCGTCGTACGCCTTGTCGAACAGCGCCTTGGTCTGGGCAAGGCTCTCCTTGATGCTCTCCAGCTGCGCCGCGATCTTGTCGTTCGCCACGCGGATGTCGAACCACCCGTGGCGCTCGACCTCCGTCAGGTAAGCCTTGGTGATCTTGGCGCCGCGAGCGAGCTTCTTCGGCCCGCCGTTCGCGGTCTTGCCGATCAGCAGCCGCTCGAGCCGCTCGAAGGCGTCGTTCTCGACGATGCGCAGCTGGTCCGCGAGGTCCTTCTTGTAGCGCTTCAGCTCGTCGTCGATGATCTGCTGCGCGCGCTTGTCGCGCTCGATGCCCTCGCGAGTGAACACCTGCACGTCGATCACGGTGCCGGACATGCCCGAAGGCACGCGCAGGCTGGTGTCTTTCACGTCGGAGGCCTTCTCGCCGAAGATCGCGCGCAGCAGCTTCTCCTCCGGGGTCAGCTGCGTCTCGCCCTTGGGCGTCACCTTGCCGACCAGCACGTCGCCCGCCTCGACCTCCGCACCGATGTAGATGATCCCGGACTCGTCGAGATTGGCGAGCTGGGACTCCGACAGGTTGGAGATGTCGCGCGTGATTTCCTCGGACCCGAGCTTGGTGTCGCGCGCGACCACCGAGAGCTCCTCGATGTGGATCGAGGTGAAGCGCTCGTCCGCGACGACCCGCTCCGAAATGAGAATCGAGTCCTCGAAGTTGTAGCCGTTCCACGGCATGAACGCGACCAGCATGTTCTGGCCCAGCGCAAGCTCGCCCGTGTCGGTGGAAGCGCCGTCGGCCACCACGTCGCCCCTGGCGATGCGATCGCCCACCTTGACCAGCGGGCGCTGGTTGATGTTGGTGTTCTGGTTGGAGCGCTGGTACTTGACCAGGTTGTAGATGTCCACGCCGACTTCGCCGGGCGCGGTTTCCTCGTCGTTCACCCGCACCACGATGCGGGAGGCGTCCACATAGTCCACCACGCCGCCGCGGCGCGCCTGCACCGCAGTGCCCGAATCCACCGCCACGGTGCGCTCGAGTCCCGTGCCCACCAGCGGCTTCTCCGGCCGCAGGCACGGCACCGCCTGGCGCTGCATGTTGGAGCCCATCAGCGCGCGGTTGGCGTCGTCGTGCTCGAGAAACGGGATGAGGGAGGCCGCGACCGACACCGCCTGCGACGGCGCCACGTCCATGTATTCGATGCGGTCGGGTGTCGAGAGCGTGAATTCGTTGCGGTGGCGGCACGACACCAGCTCGTCGGAGAAGCGGTTCTGCTTGTCGAGCGCCGCGTTCGCCTGCGCGATCATGTACTGCCCCTCCTCTATCGCGGAGAGGTAATGGATCTCGTCGCTGACGCGCGCGTCCTTCACCTTGCGGTAGGGCGTCTCGAGGAAGCCGTACTCGTTGGTGCGCGCGTACAGCGCGAGCGAGTTGATGAGCCCGATGTTCGGACCTTCCGGCGTCTCGATCGGGCACACGCGCCCATAGTGGGTCGGATGCACGTCGCGCACCTCGAACCCGGCACGCTCGCGCGTGAGGCCGCCGGGACCGAGGGCGGACACGCGCCGCTTGTGCGTGATTTCCGAAAGCGGGTTGGTCTGGTCCATGAACTGCGAAAGCTGCGAGGAGCCGAAGAACTCGCGGATCGCGGCCGACACCGGCTTCGCGTTGATGAGGTCGTGCGGCATCAGGTTCTCGGACTCGGCCTGCGAGAGCCGCTCCTTGACCGCTCGCTCGACCCGCACCAGCCCGGCCCGGAACTGGTTCTCGGCGAGCTCGCCCACCGAGCGTACGCGCCGGTTGCCAAGGTGGTCGATGTCGTCGATCTCGCCCTTGCCGTTGCGCAGGTCCACCAGGATCCTGATGACAGCGACAATATCGTCGGCCGAAAGCGTGCCGGTGCCGGTGAGCTCGGTGCGACTCACCCGCCGGTTGAACTTCATGCGGCCGACCTTGGAGAGGTCGTAGGTTTCTTCCGCGAAGAACAGGCGGTGGAACAGCGTCTTCACCGCCTCCTCCGTCGGCGGCTCGCCGGGCCGCATCATGCGGTAGATCGCCACCTGCGCAGCGAGCTGGTCCGCGGTTTCGTCAATGCGCAGGGTCTGGGAAATGTACGGCCCCTGGTCGAGATCATTGGTGTAGATGGTCTGGACCCTGGCGACCCCGGCTTCCCTGAGCTTGGCGAGCAGCTGCTCGGTGATCTCGTCGTTGGCGCTGGCCAGGATCTCCCCCGTGCCCTTGTCCACGACGCTGTGCGCCAGCACGCGGCCGATCACGAAGTCTTCCGGCACGGCGATGCGGTGCAATCCCGCCTGCTCCATTTCGCGCACGTGCTTCACCGTGATGCGCTTGTCCTTCGCGACAATGAGCTTTCCGCCCTTGGTCGTGATGTCAAAGCGCGCCATCTCCCCGCGCATGCGCTCGGGCACGAGCTCGAATTCCACGGCATCCTTGCCGAGCTGGAACGTGTCGAACGCGAAGAACTCGGAGAGAATCTTCTCCGGCGTGTAGCCCAGGGCCTTCAGCAGGATCGTCACCGGCAACTTGCGGCGGCGGTCGACCCGGAAGTAGAGGTAATCCTTGGGGTCGTACTCGAAGTCGAGCCAGGAGCCGCGGTACGGAATGACGCGTGCGGAGAACAGCAGCTTTCCGGAGGAGTGCGTCTTGCCACGGTCGTGCTCGAAGAACACGCCCGGCGAGCGGTGCAGCTGCGACACGATCACGCGCTCGGTGCCGTTGATCACGAACGAGCCGGTGCTCGTCATGAGGGGAATTTCCCCCATGTAGACTTCCTGCTCCTTCACCTCCTTGGGCGTCGGCTTGGCCGCTTCCTTGTCCATGATGACCAACCGGACCTTGGCGCGCAGCGGAGCGGCGTAAGTCAGCCCCCGCTGCTGGCATTCCTTGACATCGAACGGCGGCTCGCCGAGCGTGAAGCTCACGAACTCCAGCCGCGCGTTCTTGGAATGGCTCTCGATCGGGAAGATGCTCTTGAACGCCGCCTGCAGGCCCTCGGTCTTGCGGCTTTCCGGGGCGACGTGCTCCTGCAGGAACCCCGCGTACGAGTCGAGCTGGGTGGCCAGCAGGAACGGCACCGGCAGCACGACGTCGCGCTTGGCAAAGCTCTTGCGGATGCGCTTCTTCTCGGTGAAGGAGTACGCCATATCAGCTCCAGGTAGAAATCAGATTGCGAACGACGACCGCCGCGACACGCCCCGCGGCGCATGCCGCCCGGCGTGCAGGAAAACGCGGCCCGTTCAAAAAATAGAACCGGCTGGCGGCGTCCCGCCAGCCAAGTCTCCACATTGCGGTTACTTGATCTCGCCGGTTCCGCCGGCTTCGGTGCGCTGCTTGAGCACGCCCTCCGCGTCGGCCTTGGAAACCCCTTCCTTGACCGGCTTGGGCGCGCCGTCCACGAGATCCTTTGCTTCCTTGAGACCGAGCCCGGTCACGGCCCGCACCACCTTGATGACGTTGACCTTGTTGGCACCCGCACCGGTGAGCATCACCGTGAACTCGGTCTTCTCTTCCGCCGCGGTTGTGGCGCCGCCAGCCGCCGGCGCCGCAACCGCCACCGTCGCTGCGGCCGCGGAGACCCCGAACTTGTCTTCCATGTCCTTGATGAGCTGGGAGAGCTCCAGCACCGTCATGTTCGAGATCGCGTCGAGTATTTCTGCCTTGGCAATAGCCATGTTGCTTGCTCCTGTCAGATCTAAAGTTGTGTTATCCGAAATCCGGGTCCGGCGGGCCTCAATGGATCAGGCCGCCTGCCGCTCTTTCTGGTCCCTCACCGCCGCCACCGTTCGCACGAACCTGCCCGGCACCTCGTTCAGGGTGCGGACGAACTTCGCAACCGGCGCCTGCATCGTCGCCACGAGTTTCGCGAGCAGTTCCTGGCGGTTCGGCATCCTCGCGAGCTCCGCCACTTCCCTGGCCGACATCACCATGTTGGGCATGGCGCCGGCCTTGATCACGAACTTCTCGTGTTCCCTGGCGAACTCCTGCAGCACCTTGGCAGCCGCCACCGGATCGCTCGAAATGCCGTAGGCGAGAGGCCCGACCATCTTGTCGGTGAGCCCCTTGAACGGCGTCTCGGCGACCGCGCGGCGCGCCAGGGTGTTCTTCAGCACCCGCAAGTAGACGCCCGAGCCGCGCGCTTTCCTGCGCAGTTCGGTCATGTCCTTGATCGGGATGCTGCGGTACTCGGCCAGTATCACGGTCTGCGCCTTGGCGAGCTGTGCGCTCACCTCGGCCACCACCGCCTGCTTCTGCTCCAGATTTAGACTCAAGGTCTATCTCCTTTCACGAACACGGCGACCAATGATCCAGGAGTCAGACACAAAACCTGTTTCGGGTGCGCCGTCTGCGTAGGACATTCAGGATTGAGGATTGAGGATTGAGCATCGAGGATTGAGAACCGCCCTGGGGCAGCTTTCGACCCGTGATTCCCCCGTCCGTTCCCAAAAAATTAAACCTCTCGGTACCTACGGTCTTTGACAACCCGCCGGTGGTGCGCCTCCGGCGGCCCAAAGCGCTGCCCCGGACTCCAGTCCGGGGTCTTATACTTCCCGGCCGTTTCAAACCAGTTGAAACGGCCCCTGATGTAGGGGAGCACGAGGGAAATATCCCCTCGTTCCCTCTCTTACTGCTGCAAGCTTGCCTGGTCCACGCGCACGCCCGCGCCCATCGTGCTCGACACCGAGACCTTCTTCAGGAAGATCCCCTTCACGCTCGAGGGCTTGGACTTGTTGACCGCGTCCACCAGCGCCTTCAGATTCTCCACCAGCGCGTCGATCGTGAACGAAGCGCGGCCAATCGTGCATTGAACGATGCCTGCCTTGTCCGCGCGATACTGAACCTGGCCGGCCTTGGCGTTCTTGATCGCCGCGGCGACGTCCTGCGTGACCGTCCCCACCTTCGGATTCGGCATGAGCCCGCGCGGTCCCAGGATCTGCCCGAGCTGCCCCACCACGCGCATCGCGTCGGGGCTGGCGATCACGACGTCGAAATCCATCTTGCCGCCCTTGATCTCGTTGGCGAGGTCCTCGAACCCGACAATATCGGCGCCGGCGTCCTTCGCCTGCTGGACCTTGTCGCCCTGCGCGAAAACCGCAACCCGCACGCTCTTGCCGGTGCCCTGCGGCAGGACCACCGAGCCGCGCACCGTCTGGTCGGACTTCGAACCATCGATGCCGAGGTTGATGGACACATCCACCGACTCGTTGAACTTGGCGGTCGCGCCGTCCCTAACGAGCTTCAATGCATCGTGCACCGGGTAGGACTTGGCGCGGTCGACCTTGGCGCGTATCGCGTCATAGCGTTTGGAAGCCATTACAACCCCTCCACGTCGACGCCCATGCTGCGCGCGCTGCCGGCAACCGTACGCACCGCTGCGTCGAGGTTCGCCGCCGTCAGATCGGGCATCTTCGCCTTGGCGATTTCCTCGGCCTGGGCGCGGGTGATTTTCCCCACTTTCTCGGTATTGGGACGAGAGCTGCCCTTCTCGATTTTCGCCGCCTTCCGGATGAGCACGCTCGCCGGCGGCGTTTTCATCACGAAGGTGAAGCTCTTGTCCTGATACGCCGTGATGACCACCGGCACCGGCAGACCCGGCTCCATCTTCTGCGTCTGGGCGTTGAACGCCTTGCAGAATTCCATGATGTTGAGCCCGCGCTGGCCGAGCGCCGGGCCGATCGGCGGACTGGGGTTCGCCTTGCCCGCCGGCACCTGCAGCTTGATGAAACCGACTACCTTCTTCGCCATTGCTTCTCCTTCCGGGTCCGAACGGGCGCGCCGGGCGCCCTCCCCATCAAAAATCCGTGAATCGTGAGTCGTGATTCGTGAATCGACTCACCCAACTTCCACTACGACTACGCCTTTTCCACCTGGCTGAAATCCAGCTCCACCGGGGTGGAGCGCCCGAAGATCGTCACCGACACGCGCAGCTTGTTCTTGTCGTAATTGACGTCCTCGACGTTGCCGTGGAAGTCCGCGAACGGCCCTTCCTTGACCCGCACCGCCTCGCCGACCTCGAACAGGACCTTCGGGCGCGGCTTCTCCACGCCCTCCTGGATCTGGTGCAGGATGTTCTGCACTTCCTTCTCGGAGATCGGCGTGGGCTTGGTCGCGGTGCCGCCGACAAAACCGGTCACCTTCGCCGTATTCTTCACCAGGTGCCAGGTGTCGTCGGTCATCTCCATCTCGACCAGCACGTAGCCCGGGAAGAACTTCCGCTCGCTGATCGCCTTCTGGCCGCTCTTCATCTCCACGACTTCCTCGACCGGCACCAGGATCTGGCCGAACTTGCCCTCCATGCCGGCGCGCTTGATGCGGTCCAGCAGCGCGCGCTGCACGCTCTTCTCGAACCCCGAGTAGGCGTGCACGACGTACCATTTCTTGCCCGTCATCCGTTCTGACCCAACAGCTTCTTCACGACCCATAGCAAGCTCGCGTCGACCGTCCAAAGAAACAGCGCCATCACCACCACGAAGACGAATACGACGCCGGTGGTCTGCAGCGTTTCCTTGCGCGTCGGCCACACCACCTTCTTCGTTTCCGCCACCGATTCCTGGGCAAACCCGTGGAACTGCTTGCCCGGGGCCGACATCCAGAACGTCACCACGCCCGCAACCAGGCCCGCCAGCACCGCCGCGACGCGCAGAATCATCGGGCTCTGGTCCAGGTAATAGAATCCCGCCACACCCGCCGCAACCAGCACCAGCGCCGCGGCAATCTTGATCTTGTCCGGCATCATTTCAGTTTCGGATTTCGAGTTTCGTGTTCCGGGTTGAACGCCTGCGACCGCCTTGCGTTTCATGTCCTCAGCCCGAAACTCGCAACCCGCCATTCGTAACCCAATCTGGCAGGCCAGGAGGGTCTCGAACCCCCAACCTTCGGTTTTGGAGACCGACGCTCTGCCAATTGAGCTACTGGCCTTTAAACTCCGTGATTCGACTCACGCTTCATTCCCTTACTCGATAACCTTTGCCACCACGCCGGCCCCCACGGTCTTGCCGCCCTCGCGGATGGCAAAGCGCAGCCCCTCTTCCATCGCAATGGGCTGGATCAGCGACACCGTGATCGACACGTTGTCCCCCGGCATTACCATC
>JACPTK010000102.1 GCA_016192825.1 Betaproteobacteria bacterium
CCCCAAACACCTGCCGAGATATCTCGCAGAAGCTGACATCAAGCATCGCATGCCACAAGACACCGATTTCATAGCGTTTATGCTTAAGCGGCTGGTGTCTTCGACGCAGCGTTTACCCATTAAGTGAAACATTGCCAAATTGAATGAAAATCCCATTGTAATGCGCCACATGATTCGCGTACGCCCTGAATGGCGCTTTTCGGGCCAGTTTGGGGCTTCCTTAATACCCCCGGAAACCCGTGTTAAAAACAGCGTGGGTGGGTCGTATGGCGCAGAGTTGGTGGCCGCCGCCCCATGTCCTCAAGGCCCGGCGGCCACGAGTTGTCGTAATCGCGGCCTGACGGGCAGCGGCCGGTGACGACCCAAAGCGGACGCGCGCCAGTCAGGTCTCGATAGGTGCCACACCGCAAACCGGAGGTCATCATTGGCGAGGGCCTCGAAATTCACAAAGGGGGCTCGACGCCGCTCAGCGCGGATTACGCGTGATTCAGGCATCGAGCTGCCCGTGCGCCTAGCAGCTTGTCGGGCTTTCGCTGTCCCGACAAGCTGCTAAATGGAAGTGCAGTTTGGGAGGGGTCGGCGTCAACCTGAATGACGGTGGTACGTTAGGCAGGCAGGACAACATGGTTTGCGAGGCATTGGTGATGAGCCGATTTGTTCAGGTGGACCGGGAAACTGCCTATAAGTACCCCATTACAGCCTGTCGGCTCGATCCTGGCCCGGAGCGGTCACTCATGCGTTCACGCCGATCGTTCATCAAGGTAAGTCCGACAGGCTGCTAGCTAATTGATCTTGATCCCGGTCTCCTTGCGGATGCGAGCCCACCTTGCCAAGTCCTGCTGCAGTCTGCGCGTGAACTCCTCGGCGGAGTTGGGGACGACTTCGGCGCCGACTTTCTCGAACGCTGCGCGCGTGCGCGGCTGTGCAATGACGGCATCGATCGCATCGCGCAGCTTCTGAACCGCTTCTTTGGGCGTTGCGGCCGGAATCGCGAGCGTGGTCCACGTCGAATAATCGTAGCCGCGGACCCCCGACTCGTCGATCGTCGGCACGTCGGGCAAGAGCTTCGAGCGCTGCGGAGTCGTCACCGCCAGTGCGCGCAGCCTGCCTGCCTTGATGTAGGGTCCCGACGAACTGACTTGATCGAATGCCAGAGGGACCTCCCCGGTGAGGATGGCGACTGATGCGGCGGCGCCGCCTTTGTACGGCACGTGCGTGAATTTCACTTTCGCCATCGACTGAAACAGGGCACCCATCAGGTGCCCGCCGGAACCCAGGCCCGCCGATCCCATCAAGAGCTCTCCCGGACGCGCCCTTGAAAACGCGATGAGCGCCTTGACGCTGCGCACCGGCAGCGAGGGATGCACGCTGAGGGCGCTCGCAACGAGCGAAATGCGCGACGTGTACACGAAGTCGCGCAGCGGATGGTACTCGACACCGTCGCGAAACACCGGCTGGGACACCAGCGTGCCGGGTGCGCCGAGCAGGACCGTGTATCCGTCGGGCGGCGATTTGGCGACCACAGTGGCGCCGATCCTGCCTCCCGCGCCGGTGCGGTTTTCGACGATCACGGGTTGCCCCAGAACTTCCGTGAGTCCGGGAGCGATGGCCCGCGCCGTGATGTCAATGTTTCCACCGGGGGCGAACGGGACGACGATGCGGATCGGTTTGGATGGGTAGCCTTGGCAATAGGCAATTGCGGGTGCAAGCAGCATCATTCCGCCCATCGCGAGCCACAAGGGTTTTGCCATGCGGTTCTCCTCGTATAGTTGTTTGGTGGAATGATGACAATGTGTCTCCAATCAACGAGCCCGTCAAGCGCCGCGCGGAAAAGGGATCCTTTTATGTCGTAATCGCGGCCTGACGGGCAGCAGCCGGTGGCGACCCTGAACGGACGTTCAACGTCCCAGATACCGGAAACCCTGCACGGCACAGAAGTGGCCGCCGGCGTCGCGCCGCTGAGGCCACCAACCGTCGGTTGACGTAATTGCAATCGGCGCCTGCGTCGTAAGTAATAAATAGCGTCATATCACCTCCCTGAGTCGGCTAGTTTCGCTATCTCGCTCGTAGCTGGTAGCTCGCAGCTGGCAGCTGGTAGCTGGCAACTCGTAGCTGGTAGCTCGCAGCTGGTAGCTGGTAGCTCGCAGCTGGTAGCTGGCAACTCGTAGCTGGTAGCTCGCAGCTGGTAGCTGGCAACTCGTAGCTGGTAGCTGGCGGCTGATCGCCGGACGCCGCGTCAGCCCGCGTCGGCGATCTCCCGCGTGACGGCGCGGGTGTTCCCGAAGCACGGCACGTAGACCGAATGCGTGCCCGGGCCGCCGGCGACGATGACGCGGATGTCGTCCGGCTGTTTCGCGATCGACAGCAGCGTGTCCGGCCGGATCTCCCCCAGCTCCTTGCCGCGGGAGGCCTGGACCCGCAGCAGGTCCCTTGCGGCCATGCGCGCGGCGGGCATTTTGGTCAGCTCCCACAGGCGGCGCTTGACGTCCATTTTTGAAAGCCCGTCCCGCTTGAGGACCTCCGCGTGCTCCGGCGCGAGAACCAGCCACGGCTCGCTGCCATAACAATACTCGTTGCTCGGAGGGTGCACCATCGTCTCGGCGATGACGCGCAGCAGCTCGCCGGCATCCTTGGCGTGGGTATTCATGTTCATCGTGCCCTCGGCGCCCACCACCGTGACGGTGCTCGCTTCGCGCCGGAAGCCGCGCTCCACGTGCAGCGGCTCCCACGGGTTCGCCTCCTCGTTCTCGGCGCAGCAGAACGAGTATTTGCCCGGATAGCCGTGCGTCGCGCGATCCATCTCGCCCGGACGGGCGCCGCCGACGTTCTGGAGAATCAAGCGCAACGCGCGCCCGATTGTCGCATTCGCGCGCGTCCCCTGCCCGAGGCAGTTATAGGTCCCGTTGACCCCGAGCCGCCGCGCGGCGGGGCCGTTGACGATGACCCAGACGCCGGCGGGATTCGTGGTGGCCTGGATGCCCTGCAGGTTGAACTCCGGCGCGGCCATCGCCTCGACCGCCGCGATCACGACCGGCAGATACTCCGGCTCGCAGCCGGCCATCACGGCGTTGATCGCGACGCGCTCGATGGTCGCCGCGCCAAAACCCGGCGCGACGCTCGCCACGACCTCGTCCGGCGGCCGGCGCGAGCGCTCGAGCATGCGCGCGACGCGCTCGACGGTCGGGGGAATGATCGGAAACCCGTCGCTCCACTTGCGCTCGCAGAACAGGCGGTGGATCGCGTCGATGTCGTCGGGCGCCTCAAACAAGGAAGCCCGCCCTTCGGCGCGCGCGGGCTTCCTTAATACACCCTCATCACCCTTCGCCATGGTTCTGCTGCGTGACGAGCGTCACGATGTCGCTTGCGCACTGACTGGCCATCTCGCGCACCTCGTCGCGCTTGCGCAAGCCGAACGGGTGCGCGATGACCGCAATTGGCAGCGCCGGGTTGCCCAGCGCGTTCGCCTGCGCGCGCCCCAGCGTCAGGAACGCCGTGGAGCAGACGGTGATGGCGGCGCGCCCCCGCTTCGCGATCTCGACACTGTCGTGGACACTCCACGACGCGCACGACCCTCAGTCGCCCGAGCCGGCGATCACCACGTCGCACTGATCGGCGAGCTCCCGCACCACTTCCTCGGGCGCGGGCACGGACGCGGAGTGCTTGCGGCGCTTGATGACCCGCTTCACGCCGTACTTCGCCATCAGCAGCTCGGCGAGGTCGTCCACGAGATGGTTGAAATTCGGCTTGGCGTTGTCGATGAACCCGACCACCGTGCCGGCCAGCGTGTCGAGCTTCCTGCCGGCGGCGACCGGCGCGGCCTGCGGCGCCGCGGTGGGATCGTAGAGCAGCACCATCGCGTTCTCCTCTGCTTGAACCTGCCTTGGAAGCGAAGAATGGACGGGATTTACAAGATTAACAGGATTAGAGCCGGAACAAATCCTGTAAATCCTGTTAATCCTGTCTATTTGCTTCTTGACGTTCTTGTCGCTTGCCCTAGGAGCTTGTCGGACTTGGGTCCGACAAGCTCCTTAGGCGCGGATATTCGACCGCTCGACGAGCTCGGTCCAGCGCTCGATTTCCGACTTGCTGAAACCAGCCAGCAGCGCGACGATCGATGCAGGAACCGCGCGCATGCGCGTTCGCTCCGCTTCTACTTCGCCGCCCGCGCCTTCAGCATGCCGAGCTTGGTCAGGATCTCGGTGTAGACCTTGGCCTCGCGGTCCAGGTCCTTGCGGAACGGGGCGGAACTCGCGTAGGCGTTGAACCAGCCATGCTTGTCCAGCGCCTTCTTCCACGAGTCGCTGCGGACCATCCTGGCCAGCGTCTGGTCCCAGTACTTCACGGTGCTCGCGGGCGTCCCCGGCGGCGCGAAGAGGCCGCGCCAGTGCAGGATCTCGACGCCGATCCCCATCGAGCGCCAGGTCGGCACCCGGGCTATCTCTCCCTCGAGCGGCTTCGGCGAGGACACCGCCAGCACCCGTGCCCGCCCCGCCTTCACCTGCTCGATCGCCTCGGACAGCCCGGTCGAGATCACCGGCACGTGCCCGCCGAGCAGCTGGATCATCAGGTCGCCGCCGCTCTTGAACGGCACGATCTTGATCTGCTTCGGATCGATGCCGTAGGCGAGCGCCGGGCGCAGGATGTTCATCTGGTCGTTGCTCGGCACCGTGCCCACCCCGAACACGACGGAACCGGGGTTGCCCTTGAGCTTATCGAGGACGTCCTTGGCGGACTTGAACGGCGAGTCCGCGCGCACCACCCAGACCAGGTACTCCGTGGTCAACCGCGCGATCGGCGTGAGGTCGCGATGATCGAGCTGGGTGGTCCCGACCAGCCTGTTGACGTAGATGCGGTTCGACTCGACGTAAAGGGTGTAGGCATCGCCGCCGCGCTGGTGGACGTACGTTTTCGCCAGGTTGCCGCCCGCTCCGCCCATGTGCTTGAGCACGAAGCCCGTGGGAAGCAGCCGCGTTTCCAGCATCGTCTGCTCCAGCGCGCGACCGGTCAGGTCGAGCCCGCCGCCCGGGCTCCCCGCCACCACCATCAGGACGTTGCGGTCGGGGAACGCGGCCGGCTGCGCGACCGCCGCCGCCCCCCAGAGAAGCGCGATCAGGAGCGCCCGTGCCGGTTTTATAACGTTCATGGTTTCCTCCTCTGAGTCATTCGCGGAACGATTTGATTATACTTCGCCTGAATACGGAATGCGGTGCAACGGATCAGGGAACCGGTCAGATGAACGAAATGACAGTGCTGGCACCCACCGGCGTGCTCGGCTCGGGCTTTCTCGAGGTCTCGTTCGAAGCCGCCCTCGCGCGCAAGCCGCACTTCATCGGCTGCGACGCCGGCTCGACCGACCCGGGGCCGAGCCATCTCGGTTCCGGCGTTCCGGCGTTCCCGCGCGCGGCGGTGAAGCGCGACCTCAGGCTGATGCTGCGCGGCGCGCGGCGCCTGAACGTTCCCCTGCTGGTCGGCTCCGCGGGCACCGCCGGCGCCGACCCGCACCTCGCGTGGACCTTCGACATCCTCAAGGAGGTCGCGGCGGAGGAAAAGCTCGCGTTCCGTCTCGCGCTGATCCACGCGGAACAGCCGAAGGACTATCTCCTGCGCCGGCTGCGCGAGGGCCGCATCCGGCCGCTCGACCCGGCGCCGGAGTTCGACGAAGCGACCATCGCCCGCGGCGAGCGCTTCGTCGGCATGATGGGCGCCGAGCCCTTCGTGCGCGCGCTCGATGCCGGCGCGGAAGTGGTGATCGCCGGGCGCTCGAGCGACACCGCCATCTTCGCCGGCCTGCCGGTGAAGCACGGCTTTCCCGAGGCGCTCGCGTGGCACGCGGCGAAGATCCTGGAGTGCGGCGCGGCGGCCGTGGTGAACCGCAAGACGCCGGACTGCATGATGGCGTTCATCCGCGGCGATCACTTCGAGGTGGAGGCGCCGGACCCCCAGCTGCGCTGCACGCCGCAGAGCATCGCCGCGCACAGCCTCTACGAGAACGCGGACCCCTTCAGGCTGGTGGAGTGCTCGGGGACGCTGGACCTGACGCACTCCCGTTACGAAGCGGTCGGCGAGCGAGCGGTCAGGGTCTCCGGCAGCCGGTTTCTGCCCGCGGACCGCTACACCGTCAAGCTCGAGGGCGCCGAGAAAGTCGGCTTCCAGAGCGTGGTCATCGGCTCGGTGCGCGATCCCTTCATCATCCGCCAGATCGACGACTGGATAGCGCGGCTCCTGGATCGCATTCATGGACGGGTCGAACAAGTGTATGGAGCCGCGCTTGACCGGGACCAATACCATATTCACATCCGCATCTACGGCAAAGACGGCACCATGGGCGCGCTCGAGCCGGTGAAGGAAATCCGCTCGCACGAGCTGGCGCTGCTGATCGAGGCGACCGCGCCGACGCAGGAGATCGCGAGCGCCATCGCCGGCATCGTGCGCCACCAGGCGCTGCACCTGCCGATTCCCGAATGGAGCGGGCTCATCACCGCGCTCGCCTGCCCCTACAACCCGGCGCACCTCGACCGCGGCGCGGTCTACCGCTTCAACGTCAACCACGTCGTCGAGCCGGACGATCCCTACGAGATGTTCCCGATGCAGCTTTTCGAGGTGAACGGGCCGAAGAACAAGAAGCTGTAATGGACAGGATTTACAGGATTAACAAGATTAAGTCAGACCAAACCCGAGAAAGCCCTTGCACTTGTTTTTCGATCTAATCCTGTGTATCCCCTTCCCCCGCATGCGGGGGAAGGTAGGATGGGGGCAGGCATGTCAATCCTGTCTATTTGTTTCTAAGCCGCGGAGCATAGGCCATGACATCGCTTGCCCGACTCGCAAAGCTCATTCGAAGCAAAAACGCCGGGCCTTTCGAGCTCACCTTCGACATCATGTTCGATGACGCGGCGATGTATCGCCGCGTCAAAGAGTCAGGAGCCCTGACTCGGGATGCTGTGGCGAAACGCTATGGTCTGCCACCCGACCGGGTGAAATTCTTCTTCTGTGACAACGCGCTGGCGATAAAGGCGTCCATCCCGCGCCCGGTGTTCCAGGGTGACCTGCTCGACGCCGACGGACACGGCGGCCAGCAATACGCGCCGTTGATGGATATCGAGATCCCGTGATGCCGTTCCCATCATGCCGTTCCAATCAGGATATCCAATGACGACGCCAAGGCGGGGAAAACAGCTTCGGCAAAGCCAGCGGGAACGGCATAATATAAGGGTGCCTGCAAAAAAACAGGAGGAAAGCGAGTCATGAAGATAGTAGTTTTGCGCTCCACTGCGGTCGCTATTTTCGTTGCGCTTGTCGTGCTGGCAGCGGGCCAGAGTGCGATGGCGCAAAACTATCCGAGCAAGCCGGTCCGTTTCATCGTTCCCTTCCTGCCCGGCGCCGGGACCGACATCACCGCCCGTACCATCGCGAAAAAACTCACCGAGACGTGGGGCCAGCAGGTCATCGTGGACAACCGGCCGGGCGCCGCGGGCGCGATCGGCGTCGACATCACCTCCCAGGCGAATCCCGACGGCTACACCATCTGTCTCATTTCGGCGTCGCATACCGTCAACGCCGCGACCAATCCCAGGCTGCCGTACAACCTCGAGAAGGATCTGCACCCCATTGCCCAGGCGACCTCGCTGTTCTACGTCATGGCGGTCAATCCGTCGGTCCCGGTGAAATCGGTCAAGGACCTCATCGCGCACGCCAGGGCGAACCCGGGCAAGCTCAATTTCGGCTCGTCCGGAACCGGCGGCCTGCAGCACTTCGCGGGCGAGATGTTCGCGCACCTGGCCGGCGTTCGCATCGTGCACGTCCCGTTCAAGGGCGGGGCGGCCTCCATCCGGGCGGGGATCGCGGGGGAAACCCAGATCGTGTTCAGCACCCTGCTCGGCACGCGGCCCCACATCCAGGCCGGCCGCCTGCGCGCGCTCGGGATCACCGCCGCCAGGCGCGCGCCGGCCGCCCCCGAGCTTCCCGCCCTGGCGGAGGCCGGCGTTCCGGGCTACGAGGTCGATCAGTGGTACGGCGTCATCACCTCGGCGAAGGTGCCGCGCGCCCTCGTGGACACTTTGTCGCGGGCAATCGGCACGGCGTTGCGCGCCCCGGACGTCGTCCAACGGCTGGCCGCGGACGGTTCGACGGCCGTCGGCAGCAGCCCGGCGCAGTTCGGCGCCCACATCAAGTCGGAAATCGCCAAGTGGCGTAAGCTCGTCAACGAAGCGAAGCTCGAATTACGCTAGTTGGCAGCCGTCAGCCGCTGGTCAGCAGTTGTCAGCCGTCAGTAAGCTACAACTGCCGATTGCTTGCTGACTACTGCATACTGGCGACTGCAAACTGGAGTAATCGACCCACTACCCACAAACCTCGACCCACAATCCACCGGTATCCCTATGGCACTCACACTCGAACTTGCGAAGCGGATCAATTCCCTTTCGTTCAACGAATTGCCGGACGCGGCAATTCATTGGGCGAAGGTCGGCATTCTCGACATGGTGGGCGTGACGCTCGCCGGCTCGCGCGAGGACGCGACGCGCATCGTGGAGAACGTCACGCTGTACTCCATGGAGGGGCCGAGCCTGATCTTCGGCCGGGGCCGGCGCGCCGGCCCCCTCGACGCGGCGCTGGTGAACGGCACCGCGTCCCACGCGCTTGACTACGACGACTGCAACAACACGTTCGGCGGCCATCCCTCGGTGCCGGTCCTCCCCGCGCTCTTCGCGCTGGCCGACGACATCGGCGCGAGCGGACGGGAATTCCTCGCCGCCTACGTCGCCGGTTTCGAGACCGAGTGCAAGATCGCGATGGGCGTCCAGTTCCACCACTACACCAAGGGCTGGCACCCGACCGCCACCCTCGGCGTGTTCGGCAGCGCCGCGGCCTGCTCGAAGCTCCTCAGGCTGCCCGATGACAAGGTCGCGACGGCGCTCGCCATCGCCGCCTCGCTCGCCTCCGGCATCAAGTCCAACTTCGGCACCATGGTGAAGCCGCTGCACATCGGCCATTGCACGCGCAACGGGCTGTTCGCCGCGCTGCTCGCCCGCGACGGCTTCACCGCCGGCGACCGCGCCTTCGAGCACAAGCAGGGCTTCTTCAACGTCTTCAACGGCGAGGGGAATTACGACGCCGCGAAAATCCTCCCGGCGTGGGCGAAGCCGCTCGACATCGTCAAGCCCGGCATCGCAATCAAGCAGTACCCCTGCTGCGGCAGCACGCACTCCGCGCTGGATGCGATTCTCGGCCTCGCCCGCGAGCACAAGCCCGCCGCCGACGATATCGAGCGGGTGGACGTATGGACGCACACGCGGCGGCTCGAGCACACCAACCGGCCCGAGCCGAAGAGCGACCTGGACGCGAAATTCAGCGTGCAGTACTGCATGGTCCGCGCGCTGCTCGACAGGAAGATCGCCATCGAGCACTTCGAGGGGAAGGCGTTCGACGAGCCGGCGGTGCGCAGGCTGCTCCCGCGCGTGCATGCCGCGCCCTATACCACCGCGCAGTTCCCGGCGGAAAACCACTTCGGCGCGGAAGTGCGAATCACGCTGCGCGGCGGCGCGGTGCTGTCGGCGAAGACGGACCAGCCGTTCGGGCGCACCTCGGACAACCCGCTGCCGGCGTCGCTGCTCAAGGAAAAATTCGACAATTGCGCCGTGCGCGTGCTGCCGGGCGAGCGCGCCGCGCAACTCTACTCGGCGATCCAGGGCTTCGAGAACCTCAAGGACGTGCGCGAAGTTACCGCGATCATCGCCAGTGAGACGCGCAAACAGGCTGCCGCCTGAGCGCAGAACCGCGTGGGTCATGGGTTGTGGATCGTGGGTCGACTGACAGTAGCCTGACGCGGCCAACGTATTAAAGAAACGCCTCTATTCAGAGGGTCTGACCGCATAGACGTTCTTGCCTCTTCCGACGTCTGCGCAGATCAATAGCTGATTGGAGTGATTCATGTTCAAAATTCTTATTGATACATGCGTCTGGTTCGACCTTGCCAAGGACCCAAAGCAGCATCCGGTGCTTGGTGTAGTCGAACAGATGGTCAGGCAGAAACTGATTTCTCTAATCGTGCCATCGGTGGTGTTAGATGAGTTCCAACGCAATCGTGAGCGAATCGAGAAAGACAGTGCAAGAAGCCTTTCAACGCATTTCAAACTGGTCAAAGAGGCGGTTGGGAAAGCGGGAAGCGACAAGCGCAGGACCAAGATCGTCCTAGCTTATCTCGATGATGTTGACCACAAAATCCCAATCGTCGGAGGCGCTGCTGCAAATGTACTTGATCGCATCTGGAAACTCCTAACAGCCGAGCCAGCGATTGCATCATCCCAGTCCGTCAAACTTAAGGCGGCTGAGCGAGCGATCGACCGCAAGGCACCGTGCCATCACGGTAAGAACTCAATGGCCGACGCTCTGCTCATCGAGACATATGATGAGTGTGCCCGGAGCAATAAATTATCTGGTGAAAGATTCGCCTTCGTGACGCACAACAAGACTGACTTCAGCGTAGAAAACGGCAACCACAAGCTACCGCATGCTGACCTAAACACCATATTCTCAAGAATCAAATCACGATATTTCATTAATCTTCCTGAAGCGCTTCGCAAAGTGGACCCGTCGTTCGTTACCGAAGCGATGTTCGAGTATTCCTTTAATGACGAGCCGCGCGGTCTACACGAAATCCTCAAGGCTGAGGACCTCCTTTTTCATCAAGTTTGGTACAACCGGCATTGGAACTTGCGGATCGGAATCGAGAAAGGAAGGGTCAAGCTTGTAGACAAAGAAACCTATCCCCGGCCGCGTGGCTCGCGACAAACGGTGCTTCGAAATGTGTGGCGTGGCGCCCTCAAAGCAGCAAAACGGGTTGAGCGCCAATATGGAAAGAAGAACCTCGGGCCATGGGACGACTTCGATTGGGGCATGGTCAACGGGAAGCTTTCTGCGCTTCGATGGGTACTTGGAAGCGAATGGGATATGCTCGACACATAGCAGGAATCAATCGAGTCTGACCTCATCGATCGTTCTTCGGTGGAGTTGGGGGTGACCTGTTCTAATATTCTTGGGCGGCAATGCAATCAGATCCGAATAGAGAGATCGCTATCCGCTTGCGTGAGCGCTATGAGTTTTACATAGTCGCACTCACCTTTACCATCGCCGGGCTCTCAATCCAAACCGCGCATTTTGGCTCTTACCTGCTAAGCGATGCCGCAGAGTTGGTTAGCTGGGCCATTTTGCTGCTGGCTGGGATTCTCGGACTTCAACGTATCCGGAAATCAACGGGGCCAGGTTCGCATTTCAATAATTCGAGCCTGGCCCCAATGGCACTACCTTAAGAGAAAGGCCATCAAGATCATTGAGATGAAGATGGGCTGAGAGCCTCGAGGCGTTACGATGCGGGTGTCGAATCCGTGTTGCATAACGCAGGAGGGTCAGCCCAGATGGATGATAGCAA
>JACPTK010000112.1 GCA_016192825.1 Betaproteobacteria bacterium
CTTGTCCATCGGCTCGCAGTTTCGCTCCGCGCTTCCTTCCCACGCTCGGTCGCCCTCGCGCAGTTGCACTTCGCTTCGTTCGCTGTGGTCAGCTCACGAGAGGACTTTCACCTCCAAGATCGCGCCCATGCTGGGCGCACAAGAAAAAAGCCGGCATTGAGCCGGCTTTTAAGTGAATCGTAGTGCTAGTTATGCCGCTGCCTTGGCGGCCTCCTTCTTCACCCCTTTGCGGGCCCCCTCCTTGTTGTCCTTTCCGGCTTCCGCGCCGCCCTCCGGCCGGTCCATCAGCTCGACGAACGCCATCGGGGCGTTATCCCCCTTGCGGAGCCCCGACTTGAGGATGCGCAGGTAGCCGCCGTTGCGCTTCGCGTAGCGCGGCCCCAACTCGTCGAACACCTTCACCACCACCTCGCGGTCGCGCAGGCGGTCGAACGCGAGCCGGCGGTTGGCGAGCGAGGGCTTCTTGCCGAGCGTGATGATGGGCTCGACCACGCGCCGCAGCTCCTTCGCCTTGGGCAGCGTGGTCTGGATCGCCTCGTGCCGCAGCAGCGAGTTCGCCATGTTGCGGAACATCGCCAGGCGATGGCTGCTGGTGCGGTTGAGCTTGCGTAATCCGTGTCTATGGCGCATTGCGAATTCCTACATGAATGGCAGGCGGCAAGGGTATGACTTCGGGAGATCGGGAGGTCGGGAGGTGGAAAAATCGCTCGCCCGCTCTCACGGATTCTGTCGCGCTCCCGCTCTTACGCTCTCCCGCTCTCCCGTCTTTTCAGCTTTGCAGCTTCTCGAGTCCTGCGGGGGGCCAATTTTCGAGTTTCATTCCCAATGTAAGTCCTCGCGTAGCGAGGACTTCCTTGATCTCGTTCAGCGACTTGCGGCCCAGGTTGGGCGTCTTGAGCAGCTCGGTTTCGGTGCGCTGGATGAGGTCGCCGATGTAGTAGATGTTCTCGGCCTTGAGGCAGTTCGCCGAGCGCACGGTGAGCTCGAGATCGTCCACCGGACGCAGCAGGACCGGGTCGATCTGCGTCGCCTTCTTCTCCTCGATCTGGGTCGGGAGGCCCTTGAGATCGGCGAACACCGTGAGCTGCTCGACCAGAATCCGAGCGGCGTAGCGCACCGCCTCCTCGGGTTCGATCGCGCCGTTGGTCTCGACGTCGATCACCAGCTTGTCGAGGTCGGTGCGCTGCTCGACGCGCGCGGCTTCCACCGCGTAGCTCACGCGGCGCACCGGGCTGAACGAGGCGTCCAGCAGGATCGAGCCGACGCTGCGCCCCTCCTCGGTGGAGGTGCGGCGGGTGGTGGCCGCGATGTAGCCGCGGCCCTGCTCGACCTTGATCTGCATGTCGAGCTTGCCGCCGGCGGCGAGGTGCGCGATGACGTGATCGGGATTGACGATCTCGACGTCGTGCATCGCCTCGATGTCGCCCGCAGTGACCGCGCCTTCGCCGCTCTTCTTGAGCGTCAGCAGCGCCTCCGCGCGATTGTGCATCTTCAGCACGATGCCCTTGAGGTTCAGCAGGAGGTCGACCACGTCCTCCTGCACGCCGTCGAGGGTGGAATACTCGTGCAGCACGCCGCTGATCTTGACCTCGGTCGCCGCGTAACCCGGCATCGAGGAAAGGAGCGTCCTGCGGAGCGCGTTGCCCAGGGTGTGGCCGTAGCCGCGCTCGAACGGCTCCATGGTGAGCTTGGCGTGGTACGGCGAGATGTTCTGGACGTCGATGATGCGGGGCTTCAGAAAAGCGGTGCTAGGCATGGCTCGGGTACCTCTGCGATAAGACTGTGGCGGAGTTACTTGGAGTAAAGCTCGACCACGAGCGATTCATTGATGGTTGACGGCAGCTCGCTGCGTTGCGGCCGTGCCTTGAACTTGCCCTTGAGGGCTTTTGCGTCCACCTCAAGCCACTCGGGGAAGCCGCGCCCTTCAGCCGCCTCGGCCGCTCCCTTGATGCGCAACTGGTTCTTGGCTTTTTCGGCGACCTCGATCACGTCGCCCGGGCGGCACTGGAACGAGGGCGTGTTGACGCGCCTGCCGTTCACCCGGATGCCGTTGTGGCGCACGATCTGGCGCGCCTCGGTGCGGGAGGACCCGAAGCCCATGCGGTAGGCCACCGTGTCGAGCCGGCTCTCCAGCAGCTGCAGCAGGCTCTCGCCGGTGATGCCCTTCATCTGGTCCGCGGTGTGATAGACCTTGCGGAACTGGCGCTCGAGCAGCCCGTAGATGCGGCGCACTTTCTGCTTTTCCCGGAGCTGCACGCCGTAGCCCGAGAGCCGGCTGCTCTTCTGGCCGTGCTGCCCCGGCGGATAATTGCGGCGCTCGATGGCGCATTTGTCGGTGAAGCACTTCTCCCCTTTCAGGAAGAGCTTCTCGCCTTCCCGGCGGCACTGCCGGCATTTCGCGTCGAGATTTCTGGCCACGGTATGGTTCTCCCTAGCAGCCTGCCGGACCAGACCGTCCGGCCAGGCTGCTAACAGCAAAACCGGCGGACGATTCGGGAAACGATCCCGGCTCGAACCGCTGGACCCCAAAACAGGGTGGGTGAATTCGCATGTCTGTCATG
Organism: Betaproteobacteria bacterium; assembly: GCA_016192825.1. GTDB lineage: Bacteria > Pseudomonadota > Gammaproteobacteria > Burkholderiales > SG8-41 > SG8-41. The sequence goes on from JACPTK010000112.1 coordinate 2,562, forward strand.
TCCTCTCGCAATGCTCTTGGCGCCGGTTTTGCATCAGGAGTTTGTCGTCTCCGACAAACTCCTCCTCAGACGCGGCGCCGCTTCGGCGGACGGCAGCCGTTGTGCGGCACCGGCGTCACGTCTGATATCTGCGTGATCTTGAAGCCCACGGCGTTCAGCGCCCGCACCGCCGACTCGCGTCCCGGCCCGGGGCCCTTGATGAGCACCTCCAGGTTCTTCACGCCGCATTCCTGCGCGAGCCGCCCGGCGCGATCGGCCGCGACCTGCGCGGCGAACGGCGTCGATTTGCGCGAGCCCTTGAAGCCGTTCGAGCCGCAGGTCGCCCACGCGAGCGTGTTGCCCTGGCGGTCGGTAATGGTGACGATGGTGTTGTTGAAGGATGCGTGGACGTGCGCAATGCCTTCGGCCACGTTCTTCTTGACCTTCTTGCGCACCCGGGTGGCGGCTTTTGCCATATCGAATTTTCCTGTTTAGCCTGCAGCAACCTGCCTGATGATCTTTACCGCCGCCTTGCGCGGACCCTTGCGGGTGCGAGCGTTGGTGCGGGTGCGCTGGCCGCGCACCGGCAGCCCCAGGCGGTGGCGTTTGCCGCGCCAGGTGCCGAGATCGATCAGGCGCTTGATGCTCATGGAGACCTCGCGCCGCAGGTCGCCCTCGACCGGGATCTTCGACACCTGCTCGCGCAGTTTGTCCACCTGGTTGTCCGACAGGTCCTTGATCTTCACGGAGCGGTCGACGCCCGCCGCCTCGCAGATCGCGCGCGCGCGCGCGCGGCCGATGCCGAAGATCGCGGTCAATGCGATCTCCGCGTGTTGTTGGTTGGGAATGTTGACTCCGCCGATCCGTGCCATGCCTGTCCTCGCAGCAAAAAGTTCGCGATTTTAGCGTCTAAGCCGTTAATTTTCAACCCAAAATCAAACGCGCCGGGGTCAACCCTGGCGCTGCTTGTGCCGCGGGTCCTTGCAGATCACCCGCACCACCCGCTTGCGGCGGACGATCTTGCAGTTGCGGCACAACTTCTTCACCGATGCCATTACTTTCATACTCAGCTCCCAGCTTTCAGCTATCAGCTCTCAGCCAAACCCTTGTGCCCCGCACAGCTGGCAGCTCGTGGCTGGCAGCTGGCAGCTTCATTTCGCTCTAAAAACAATCCGCCCGCGCGTCAAATCGTAGGGCGTCAGCTCCACCGTCACCTTGTCGCCCGGCAGGATGCGGATGTAATGCATGCGCATCTTGCCCGAGATGTGCCCCAGCACCACGTGCCCGTTCTCCAGCTTCACGCGGAACGTCGCGTTGGGCAGGGTCTCCACGATCTCGCCCTGCATCTGGATCGTCTCTTCCTTGGCCATCAGCGCGTCGGGAACATGCCCCCCTTGAAATTCGCCTTCTTGAGCAGGCTCTCGTACTGGTGCGACATCATGTAGGCCTGCACCTGCGCCATGAAATCCATCGTCACCACCACGATGATGAGGAGCGAGGTGCCGCCGAAATAGAACGGCACGTTCCACTTGAGGATGAGGAACTCGGGCAGCAGGCACACCAGCGTGACGTAGACCGCCCCGGTCAGCGTCAGGCGCATCATGATTTTCTCGATGTAGCGCGCGGTCTGGTCGCCCGGCCGGATGCCGGGGACGAAGGCCCCGCTCTTCTTCAGGTTGTCGGCGGTCTCCTTCGGATTGAACACCAGCGCCGTGTAGAAGAAGCAGAAGAAGATGATCGCCGAGGCATAGAGGATCACGTAGATCGGCTGTCCCGGGGACAGCGTGCCCGCGATGTTCTTGAGCCAGGTGAAGCCCTCGCTCGAGCCGAACCAGCCCACCAGGGTAGCCGGGAACAGGATGATGCTCGAGGCGAAGATCGGCGGGATCACGCCCGACATGTTGAGCTTGAGCGGCAGGTGCGAGCTCTGGCCGCCGTAGATCTTGTTGCCGACCTGGCGCTTGGCGTAGTTGACCAGGATCCGGCGCTGCCCGCGCTCGACGAAGCAGACGAAGGCGGTCACGACCAGCACCAGCGCGAAGATCACGAGCGCGATCAGGATCGAGAACGCCCCGGTACGGACCAGCTCGAGCGTCCCGGCGACCGCCTGGGGGAGCCCCGCGGCGATGCCGGCGAAGATGATGAGCGAGATGCCGTTGCCGATGCCGCGCTCGGTGATCTGCTCGCCGAGCCACATCAGGAACAGCGTGCCGGTGGTAAGGGTGACCATGGTGATGAGCCGGAACGCCATGCCTGGCTCGATCACGAGCCCCCGCTGCGATTCCAGCGCGATCGCGATGCCCATGCCCTGGAACAGCGCGAGCGCGGCGGTGCCGTAGCGCGTGTACTGGGTGATCTTGCGCCGGCCCGACTCCCCTTCCTTCTTGAGCGCTTCCAGCGTGGGAGACACCACGCTCATCAGCTGCATGATGATCGAGGCCGAGATGTAGGGCATGATGCCGAGCGCGAAGATCGTGAAGCGCGAGAGCGCGCCTCCCGAGAACATGTTGAACATGTCGAGGATGCCGCCGCGCTGGGAGCGGAACAGCTCCGCGAGCTGCTCCGGATCGATGCCCGGCACCGGGATGAAGGAGCCGATGCGGAAGACGATCAGCGCCCCCAGCAGGAACAGCAGGCGGCGCTTCAGGTCGCCCATCTTGCCCAGCCCCAGCAATGAATCGGTTGCGGCCAAGTGCGCTCCGTCCCTTAATTGGCGGCGGCCGGGGCGGATTCACCCTTGGCCTTCGCTTTGAGCCTGCCGGCCGGCTGCGCGGGCGCGGGCAGCTCCACGCTGCCGCCGGCGGCCTCGATCGCCGCGCGGGCGCCCTTGGAGGCGAGTAGCCCCTTGAGCGTCACCTTGCGCTTGATCTCGCCGGCGAGTATCACTTTCGCGCGCAGCGCGGGCTGCGGCACCACGCCCGCGGTCTTCAGCACCGCGAGGTCGATCACGTCCGCCGCGACCTTCTGCAGGTCGGACAGCCGCACCTCGGCGGTGTCGTCGCGCAGGGGCGAGACGAAGCCGCGCTTCGGCACCCGGCGCTGCAGCGGCATCTGCCCGCCCTCGAAGCCGACCTTGTGAAAGCCGCCGGCGCGCGATTTCTGACCCTTGTGGCCGCGTCCCGCGGTCTTGCCGTGGCAGCCGAAGCCGCGCCCCACCCGCTTTTTCGGGCGCTTGGAGCCGCGGGCCGGCTTGATTGAATTCAGTTTCACGTTATCGTCGTTCAAATTGAGTTTTTTCCATTAAGGAATTTCGGCGTATGCACGCCGAAATTCCTACTCGCACTTCACCAGGTACGCCACCTTGTTGATCAGTCCGCGCGTGGCCGGCGTATCAGGCAGCTCCACGGTCTGGCGAATCCTGCGCAGGCCCAATCCGCGCACGCACTGGCGGTGCTGCTGCTTGGTGCCGATCGGGCTCCTGACCAGCGTCACCTTGACGGTCTTTCCGCTCGAGCTCGCCATGGTCACCCCGTGATTTCCTCGACCGACTTGCCGCGCTTGGCGGCGATCTGGGCCGGCGTGTTCATCCCGGTCAAGCCGTTGATGGTGGCGCGCACCACGTTGTAGGGGTTGGTAGAGCCCAGGCACTTGGCAAGCACGTTGTGGACGCCCATCACCTCGAACACCGCGCGCATCGGGCCGCCGGCGATGATGCCGGTGCCGTCGGAGGCGGGTTGCATGTAGACGCGGGAAGAGCCGTGGTGCCCGATGACCGAGTGCTGCAGCGTGCCGCCCTTCAAGCTCACCTTGACCAGCTTGCGGCGCGCCTCTTCCATGGCCTTCTGGATTGCAACCGGCACTTCCCGGGCCTTGCCCTTGCCCATGCCGATGCCACCGTCGCCGTCGCCCACCACCGCCAGCGCGGCAAAGCCGAGCACGCGGCCGCCTTTCACCACCTTGGTGACGCGGTTGACCGCGACCATTTTCTCGCGCAGCCCGTCGCCCCGGTCCTCGCCGGACTGCATTTTCGATGCCTGTAGTTTCGCCATGATCCGATCCGATCTAGAACTTGAGGCCGGCTTCGCGCGCGGCGTTCGCCAGGGCCTTGACGCGGCCGTGGTACTTGTAGCCCGCGCGGTCGAAAGCGACCTTCTCGATGCCGAGCTTTTTCGCCTTTTCGGCGATGCGCCGGCCGACCTCGGCCGCCGCCTTGACGTTGCCGCCGTAGGTCATGCCGCCGCGGACTTCCTTCTCGGCCGATGAGGCGGCCGCGAGCACTTTCGAGCCGCTCGCGTCGATCACCTGCGCGTAGATGTGGCTGTTCGAGCGGTGGACGGTCAGGCGCACCACCGCCAGCTCCGTGATCTTGGAGCGGGTCTGGCGCGCCCTGCGCAAACGCTGCTGGTTCCTGTCAAACATGGGCTGCCTCGATTCGCCTTATTTCTTCTTGGTTTCCTTGATCACGACCTGCTCGCCGGTATAGCGCACGCCCTTGCCCTTGTACGGCTCGGGGCTGCGGTAGCGGCGCACTTCCGCCGCCACCTGCCCGACCACCTGCCGGTCCATGCCCTTGATCACGATCTCGGTCTGCGTCGGCGTCTCGACCTTGATGCCTTTCGGCATCGGGTGCACCAGCGGGTGCGAGTAGCCGAGCGTGAGGTTGAGCTTGTCGCCCTGGGCCTGCGCGCGGTAGCCCACGCCCACCAGCGTCAGCCGCTTCTCGAAGCCCTTGGTGACGCCCGTCACCATGTTGGCGACGAGCGCGCGCAACGTGCCGGACATCGCGTTCGCCAGGCGAGAGTTGCCCGCGGCCTTGAACTCGATGCGATTTTCCACCTTCTCGACCTTGACCTCTTGCGAGAGCTTCTGGCTGACCGTCCCGAGCGGACCCTTCACCGATATCTCGCCCGGCGTGATGGCCACCTCGACCTTGTCGGGCAGCGTGACGGGTGCGTTAGCGATTCTCGACATGGCAAGTCTCCGTCACGCCACGATGCACAGCACTTCGCCGCCGACACCCAGGCCCCGCGCCTTGCGGTCGGTCATCACGCCGCGGGAAGTCGAGACGATCGCCACGCCGAGCCCGTTCATCACCTTCGGCAGCTCGTCCTTCGGGCGGTAGATCCGCAGCCCCGGCCGGCTCACCCGCTCGATCTTCTCGATCACCGGCTTGCCGGCGTAATACTTGAGGCTGATTTCGAGCGTGGGCCTGCCCTCCAGTTCGCGCACCGCGAAGTCATCGACATAGCCCTCATCCTTCAGCACCTGCGCGATTGCCGCTTTCACCCTGCTCGCGGGCATCGCCACCGACAGCTTCTCCGCCTGCTGGGCATTGCGGATGCGCGTCAACATGTCGGCGATGGGATCGGTCATACTCATATGTGTTTCTCTCCTCTCCCTACCAGCTCGCCTTGATCACGCCCGGGATCTCCCCGTGCAGCGCGATCAGGCGCAGCTTCCCGCGCGCGAGGCCGAACTTGCGGTAGACGCCGCGCGGGCGCCCTGTCAGCGCGCAGCGGTTTCTGAGCCTCACCGGGGAAGCGTCGCGCGGCAGCTTCTGCAGCTTCTCGCGCGCTGCGTAGCGCTCTTCCGGGGAAAGCCTCAGGTTGTTCACGAGCTCAAGCAGCGCCTTGCGCTTTTCCGCGAATTTCTTGACGGTTTCGCGGCGCTTCTTGTCGCGGTTGATCACGGCGGTTTTTGCCATAGGGTGTGCCCTCGGAAGCTCCTAGTTCCTGAACGGGAAGCGGAAGGCCGCGAGCAGCGCCTTGGCCTCGTTGTCGGATTTCGCGGTGGTGGCGATGGTGATGTTCATGCCCCGGATCGCGTCAATCTTGTCGTACTCGATCTCGGGGAAGATGATCTGCTCCTTGACGCCCATGTTGTAGTTGCCCCGGCCGTCGAAGGCCCGACCCGAGATGCCGCGGAAATCGCGGATGCGCGGCATCGCGACGTTGACCAGGCGGTCGAGAAATTCGTACATGCGCCGGCCGCGGAGCGTGACCTTGCAGCCGATCGGGTAGCCGCTGCGGATCTTGAAGACCGCGATCGACTTGCGCGACTTGGTGACGAGCGGCTTCTGGCCGGCGATCTTGGCCATGTCGGAGACCGCGTTGTCCATCACCTTCTTGTCGGCGACCGCCTCGCCCACGCCCATGTTGAGCACGATCTTCTCGATCCGGGGCACCTGCATCGCCGTCGTGTAGCCGAACTGCTCCATCAACTGCTTCACCACCGCGTCGCGGTAATGAATCTGCAGGCGCGGCACCGGCGCGGGCCGTTCCGGTTTTCTTTCCTTCGGCTCCTTCTGCTCCGGGGCTTCCTTCGCTTCTCTGGGCGCCCTCGGCGCCCCCGGCTGCTTCGTTTCCTTCGGGGGCCGGGCCTGCTGCTGGCCCTTGGCTTCCTTCTGGCCCTTGGTTTCCTTGCCGGCTTCCTTGGCGCCCTTGGCGTCCTTGCTGTCCTTGGTCTTGGCTGCGCTCATACGTCGATCACTTCGCCGTTGGACTTGAAGTAGCGAACGCGGCGCCCGTCTTCCAGCGACCGGATGCCGACGCGATCGGCCTTCTTGGTCCCGGGGTTGAACAGGGCCACGTTCGAGACGGGCAGCGGCATTTCCTTGTCGACGATGCCGCCGGTGATGCCTTTCATCGGGATCGGGCGCTGGTGCTTCTTCACGCGGTTCGCCCCCTCGACCACCACGTGGTCCGCGTCCACGATCCTCAACACGGTGCCGCGCTTGCCCTTGTCGCGGCCCGTGATCACGATGACGTCGTCGCCTTTCCTGATCTTGCGCATGTTCCGTCCCCTTACAGCACTTCCGGCGCGAGCGAGACGATCTTCATGAAACGGTCGGTCCGCAGCTCCCGCGTCACCGGCCCGAAGATGCGCGTGCCGATCGGCTCCAGCTTGGGCGTCAGCAGCACGGCGGCGTTCGAATCGAACTTGATCAGCGAGCCGTCGCTGCGGCGCACGCCCTTCGCGGTGCGCACCACGACCGCGTCGTAGACCTCGCCCTTCTTCACGCGCCCGCGCGGCGCGGCATCCTTCACGCTGACCTTGATGACGTCGCCGATGCCCGCGTAGCGGCGCTTCGAGCCGCCCAGCACCTTGATGCACATCACCGAGCGGGCGCCGGTGTTGTCGGCCACGTCCAGTACGGACTGCATCTGAATCATCGTTCTCTCGCTAAACTGTCTTCTCCAACTTCGCCGCGTCGCGGCCAGTATTGGAGCCCGTCCGGGTCGGTCGCCGCGGCCGTCGGGCGCGCGGCGGAAAGGTTGCGAATTATACGGGTATCCCGCTGATTCCGCAACGTAAAACTGTGTAAATTGCTGTCCGCCTAATGTCGGGGAGTATGAGGGGAGCTATCCCCTCATTCATTCCCTCACACGATCTTGGCCTTCTCCACCCGCTTGACGACGCGCCACGACTTGGTCCTGGAGACCGGGCGGCACTCCTCGATCAGGACCAGGTCGCCTTCCTTGCACTCGGCCGCCTCGTCGTGGGCGTGGTGCTTGCTGGAGCGCGTGACGAACTTGCCGTAGAGCGGGTGCTGCATGCGCCGCTCCACCAGCACGGTAACCGTCTTCGCCATCTTGTCGCTGACCACGCGGCCGGTCAGCTGGCGCTTGTTTGCCGCTTCGCTCATGTCTTGCCCCGTCCTTTCGCCTTCTCGGCCTGAAGCGTGCGCACGCGCGCGATGTCGCGGCGCACCTTGGCGAGCTGGCTCGTGTTGGTGAGCTGCTGGGTGGCCTTCTGCATGCGCAGGCTGAACTGCGCCTTGAGCAGCGCATTGAGCTCCTGCTGCAGCTCGTCCGGCGATTTCGCCCTCAGTTCGGCCGCCTTCATCGTCTCGTCCCGTTCCAACTATCGATCGCCATCCCAACAGCCCTGAAATACGTCATATTCATCTCCAAACTACCCGTATCCCTGAACAACAAGGTGGGACGGGATCAACCTCCCGCCAGCCGCGCGACGAACGTCGTCCGCAGCGGCAGCTTCGACGCCGCCAGGCGGAACGCCTCGCGCGCCTCCTGCTCGTTCACGCCGTCCATCTCGTAGAGCACCGCTCCGGGCTTGATCTCGGACACCCAGAACTCGGGGTTGCCCTTGCCGTTGCCCATGCGCACTTCCGCCGGCTTCTGCGACACCGGCTTGTCCGGGAAAATGCGGATCCAGATGCGCCCGCCGCGCTTGATCTGGCGCGACATCGCGCGCCGCGCCGCCTCGATCTGGCGCGCGGTGAGGCGCCCGCGGGTGGTCGCCTTGAGCCCGTACTCGCCGAAGCTCACCTTGTTGCCGCGCGTCGCGATGCCGCGGTTGCGGCCCTTCTGCTCCTTGCGATATTTACGCCTTGCGGGTTGCAGCATTCTTCGCTCCTGGTTTCGCGCCCGTCTTCGCGCCCGGCTTGCGCGGCGTGCGCGGCTTCTTCGGCTTGTCGCCGGCGGGCGCAGCCGCGGGCTTGTCCGCCGCCGCAGGCGTCGGGGGCGGCGCGGCTAGCGCCGCGGCGATCGCCGCCGCCGGCTGGTCGCTCTTCGCCAGTACCTCGCCCTTGAACACCCAAACCTTGATGCCGATGACGCCGTAGCTGGTCTTCGCCTCCGAGACCCCGTAATCGATCTCGGCGCGCATCGTGTGCAACGGCACGCGGCCTTCGCGGTACCATTCGTAGCGCGCGATTTCCACGCCGTTCAGCCGGCCCGCGCTGGCGATCTTGATGCCCTGGGCGCCGAGGCGCATCGCGTTGGTGATGGCGCGCTTCATCGCGCGCCGGAACATGATGCGTTTCTGCAGCTGCTGGGAGATCGAGTCCGCGATCAGTTGCGCGTCGGTCTCGGGCTTGCGCACTTCCTCGATGTTGACGTGCACCGGCACGCCCAGCATCTTCTGGAGCTCGCCTTTGAGCGCCTCGATGTCCTCGCCCTTCTTGCCGATCACCACGCCGGGGCGCGCGCTGTGCACGGTGATGCGCGCGTTCTTCGCCGGCCGCTCGATCACGACCCGCGAAACCGCCGCATGGGCGAGCTTTTTCTTGAGATGTTCCCGCACCCTGATGTCCTCGAGCAGCATCGCCGGAAACGCCTTGTTGTTGGCGTACCAGCGCGAAGCCCAGTTGCGGTTCAGCGCGAGCCGGAAACCGATCGGATTGATCTTCTGACCCATCTCTACTTTCTCCCGTCCCCGACGGCAAGGATGACGTTGCACGTCGGCTTGTTGATGCGCGCGCCGCGGCCCTTCGATTGCGCGCGGAAGCGGCGAAGGAAGGTTCCGCGCTCGACGACGATGTACGTGACCTTGAGCTCGTCGATGTCGGCCCCGTCATTGTGCTCGGCGTTGGCGATGGCCGACTCCAGCACCTTGCGGATGATCACCGCGCCCTTCTTGGGCGTGAACTGGAGGATATTGAGCGCCTGTTCCACGGGTTTCCCGCGGATGAGGTCCGCCACCTGCCGGCCCTTCTGGGCCGAGAGCCGGACGCCGCGCAACTTGGCAGTCGTATTCATTTCCGCCCTCTACGCTTTGGCCGCCGGGGCAGCGGGAGCGGCGGGCGCCGCGGCCGGGGTTGGCGCCGATTTCCGGTCGCCACCCGCCGCCGCCGCCGCGGCCGCCGCTTGGGCCGACCCGGCTTTGGAGTGGCCCTTGAAGATGCGCGTGTGCGAGAACTCCCCGAGCTTGTGGCCGACCATGTTCTCGGTGACGTATACCGGAACGTGCTGCTTGCCGTTATGCACGGCGATGGTGAGCCCGACGAAATCGGGCAGGATGGTCGAGCGCCGCGACCAGGTCTTGATCGGGCGCTTGTCGTTGTTCTTCTGCGCCGTTTCCACCTTCTTGATCAGGTGGAGGTCGACGAACGGTCCCTTCTTGATCGAGCGTGCCATGAATTAGCCTCCAACGGCCTTGGCATTGCGGCGGCGGATGATCATCGCGTCGGTGCGCTTGTTCTTGCGCGTCTTGTAGCCCTTGGTCAGCACGGCCCAGGGGGAGACCGGGTCGCGTGCCGCGGCCTTCCTGCCCTCGCCGCCGCCGTGCGGGTGATCGACCGGGTTCATCGCCACCCCGCGCACCGTCGGGCGCACGCCGCGCCAGCGCACGCGCCCCGCCTTGCCGATCGATTCCAGCGAATGCTCCTCGTTGCCCACCTCGCCGATGGTGGCGCGGCAGTTAATGTGCACCTTGCGGATCTCGCCCGAGCGCATCCGGATCTGCGCGTAGTCGCCCTCCCGCGCGAGCAACTGCGCCGAAGCGCCCGCGGCACGCGCGATCTGCGCGCCCTTCCCGGGCAGCATCTCGACGCAGTGGACGGTGGTGCCGACGGGGATGTTCTTGAGCGGCAGGGTATTGCCGGCCTTGATCGGCGCTTCCGGCCCCGATACGAGCTGCATTCCGGCCGCCACGCCCTTGGGCGCGACGATGTAGCGCCGCTCGCCATCGACGTAACACAGCAACGCGAGAAACGCGCTGCGGTTGGGATCGTACTCGAGGCGCTCGACCTTGGCCGTGATGCCGTCCTTGTCGCGCTTGAAGTCGACTTTCCGGTAATGCTGCTTGTGGCCGCCGCCCTGGTGGCGCATGGTGATTTCGCCATGCACGTTGCGGCCGCCCCGCCTCAGCTTGCGCTCGACGAGGTGCGGCACCGGGCCGCCCTTGTGCAAATCGGGGTTCACGACCCTGACCTGCTGGCGCTGGCCGGGCGTGACGGGTTTGAGCTTGACCAGCATTACTTGGCCTCCGCCTGTTCGGCAAAGTTGATTTCCTGGCCCGGCTTGAGGCTGACGTAGGCCTTTTTCCAGTGGCTGCGGCGGCCCATGAACTGCCCGAAGCGCTTGCTCTTGCCGCGCACGTTGGCAACCGTCACCGACTGAACCTGGACCTTGAACATGAGTTCGACCGCCGCCTTGATCTCGGGCTTGGTCGCCGCGGAAGCGACCCGGAAGATCACCTGGTTCCTCTTGTCCGCGACGAAAGTGCTCTTTTCCGAGATCACCGGCGCCAGGATTACCTGCATCAGGCGCTCCTGCTGCTTGGCGTTGGGGGCGGCAGCGCTCATGCGAACAGTTCCTCGAGCTTGGCCACGGCGCCCCGCGTCACCAGTACCTTGGCGTGCTGCATCAAAGACAGCGGATCGGCATGGCCCACGGTCACGACCTCGACGTTGGGCAGGTTGCGGGAGGAAAGTCGCAGGTTCTCGTCAAGGCTGTCGGTGATGATCAGGACATCGTCGAGCCCCATGCCCTTGAGCTTCTGCGCGAGCAGCTTGGTCTTGGGCGCATCCAGCGTGAACTTCTCGACGACCGCCAGCCGGTCCTCGCGCGCGAGCTGGGACAGGATGGACGATACCCCCGCGCGGAACATCTTCCGGTTGATCTTCTGGCTGAAGTTCTCGTCCGGCAGGTTGGGGAAGATCTTGCCGCCGCCACGCCACAACGGCGACGACGCCCGGCCGGCGCGCGCGCGGCCGGTGCCCTTCTGACGCCAAGGCTTCTTGTTGGACTTGTTGATCTCGCTGCGCGCCTTCTGCTTGCGGGTGCCCAGCCGCGCGTTGGCCAGGTAGGCCGTGACGATCTGATGCACCAGCGACTCGTTGTACTCGCGCGCGAAAGCGGCATCCGACGCGGCGACCGTCGCCGTCGGCTTGCCCTGCTCGTTGATGACCTGGAGTTCCATGGCGCCCCCGTTTATTTCTTCGCCTGTTTTCCGGCGGCGGGCTTGGCCTGGGCGGCCCCCTTCGCCCTGGCGGCGCGGACGGCCGGCTTCACCGTCACGTCCCCGCCGCGGGAGCCGGGCAGCGCGCCCCGGATCAGCAGCAACTGGCGCTCCGGGTCGATACGGATGATCTCGACGTTCTGCACGGTGCCGCGGGCGGCGCCCATGTGGCCCGCCATGCGCTTGCCGGGGAAAACGCGGCCGGGGTCCTGGTTCTGGCCGATCGATCCCGGCTTGTTGTGCGAAACGGAATTGCCGTGGCTCGCCCGGTTGGATGAAAAGTGGTGGCGCTTGATGACGCCGGCGAAGCCCTTGCCCTGCGTGGTCCCGGAAACGTCGACTTTCTGCCCGACCTTGAAGATGTCCGCGCCGACCGCGCCGCCCACCTGGAGGTTGGCGAGCTGGTCCACGTTCACGCGGAACTCCCGCAGGGTGTGGCCCGCCTCCACGCCTGCCTTGGCGAAATGCCCCGCCGTCGCCTTGTTGACGCGGCCCGGACGCCGGCGTCCGTATGCGACCTGCACCGCGCTGTAGCCGTCGGTCTCGGCCGTCTTGATCTGGGTCACGCGGTTGTTCGACACGTCCACCACGGTCACGGGGATGGTATCGCCATCGTCCGTGAACACGCGGGTCATGCCGACCTTGCGTCCCACTAATCCCAAACTCATGTTCTTCGCCTTTTGTCCAAAGGTACCGGCTGCAATTGGCCAGCGTCTGCCTCAGTGATTCGCGACTGGTGATGCGTGATTCGATTCACAACTCACGATTCACGACTCACATCGTTACAGCTTGATCTCGACGTCCACTCCCGCGGGAAGGTCGAGCTTCATCAGCGCGTCCACCGTCTTGTCGGTGGGGTCGATGATGTCCATCAGCCGCAAATGAGTGCGCATCTCGAGCTGCTCGCGCGATTTCTTGTCCACGTGCGGCGAGCGCAGCAGATCGAAGCGCTGCTTGCGCGTCGGCAACGGCACCGGGCCCTTTACCACCGCGCCGGTGCGCTTGGCGGTGTCCACGATCTCGAGCGCGGACTGGTCGATGAGGCGGTAGTCGAACGCCTTCAACCGGATCCGGATTTTCTGACTTTTTACCGTTGCCATTCTTAACCTCAGGGTTGAGGATTGAGTTATTAGGAATGAGAGTAAACCGATCGCTCGATCCTCAATCCTCGATCCTTACTCGATAACCTTTGCCACCACGCCGGCCCCCACGGTCTTGCCGCCCTCGCGGATGGCAAAGCGCAGCCCCTCTTCCATCGCAATGGGCTGGATCAGCGACACCGTGATCGACACGTTGTCCCCCGGCATTACCATC
>JACPTK010000113.1 GCA_016192825.1 Betaproteobacteria bacterium
AACATGCTAGAGCGCGTGCTGACGAATTCGACGATCCCAAAGTCCACACGCCACACCGAGTATTCGTCCTAATGCGTCTGACAAATGTGAAAACCCGGAGCCGCCACCGCTTCACCGTTCAACACGCTGCGGGACATTGCCTCCCAACAAAAAACTTGTCTTACCGTGGCCATTCATTGCACCAACGAGCACAAGGGGCTTTTTTCGAGTTGGCGCCTTAAACCGGAATCTGGCGTCACGATAGCTACGCCAATTTACGAGATTAACGGTCGCGAGATACATGACGGGAAGACTTAACTGCGACGACGACCAACTCTCGCTTCAAACTCTGTAATGCACCTAATGATGTCTTCGGTGATACCGTGCGAGCGTCCGGACCCTGAGTACGTGTGGGCGATTTCACACAAATCAGATATCAACTGGGTGTCTATCTGATTAGCTTCGCAAATGCCATCGATTATTCTTCTTGCTTCCCTATCTTCGAAACACGGCGGTGGCCTCACGACGTGGCCTCTTTTAAAACAAAACTTGTTACGCGCCTAGCATCACGAATCACTGCATCGCTCGCGTCTTGCTCCCATTGATCTCTAATAAGACGAATTTCCTGCGTGGAGATTAGTGACAATCCCGTTTCCTCTTGGATAGAGAGCAATTCCGCCAACAACATCCTGCGTGCGTCCATCGTTAAGGGCCCTAATCCAGGCGAACCATCACGCCGGATCTTGCTGCGATATTCAGGTTTGTTGGATACGTCCTTCAAGCGATCCCTAAATGAAGCCAAGGGCGCCAGGTTTTTAAACCCTGCGTCAATTAACCCCGCAAGCGAATTATCTTTTTCAACAACTGTGCATGTCCAACAACCAAATCGAGCTGATGTCGTCCCACATGATGGCGCATCATCAGGATCAATTAGAAAGGGGCACTCCCCTCCGTTAGCGTTGCGATACATCGCTATTAACTGGCGATAGTCTCCACCCCATGGTGGTTGTGACTCCGCAAGGAAACTCCAGATATCATCCGTCGATAGGTCCATTATCGGGCGGAAGATTAGGCAACCTCGCAAATCAGGGTGCGGGTGGAGTCTTCCGTCCTCGGATTTTTTGGAGTAGGCATCTATCCGTGCTGCTCTTACAGCAGACTCGTCTTTTCGGACTCCAAGTAACAAAATGACTTCGCCCGCTTCAGATACCTTTTCTTTGATGAATCGAGTAGTGGGCCTTATCTTCATGCGATCTGTACACCACCGAAAACCGCGGCTCGGTGCTGGATAACCACGGCCAATGAGGTTCACCCAAAACGAAGTGTTCTCCTCAGGAGACGTTTTTATTACCTTCACCGGCAGACCCAATATCGCCATACCTTGACGTATGTTGTCTAACGAATCATCCACCCATGATTGATATACAGGGGATTCCACCAGCGTATCGTTGGAGAGCACATAGATATCCCTAGTCCTGTCCTCTGGAGCAACAGTGAGCAGGGCGTCAATAACAATATGCAAAAGTACGGAGCTATCCTTGCCTGCGGAAAAGCCTATAACCCAAGGCTTCCGATGCTGTTGAGCGTATTCATTGCGAATCTCGCTACGAATTGAACCCAGCCGGTCGAGCACCTCGCTCTGTTGCTCTAACTTATTCATTTAAATAGTCTTTATGCACTTTAGACTTGCCTCGTGTTCAGTTTAACGCCTAATACACGAATAAGCGAGAACAGCCATGCTCGACGTACGCCACAATTTGTGCGCGACGCGCGTATTTCAGAAAAAAGCCCACACATAGCGGGTTGCTGGTCATCCCATTGGGAGTCGGGCTAGAGGTTTCCTACTCATCCCTCATCCCTGCCGTTCAGAGAACGGGAATCTTCGCGTGCAGCAGCGCCGGGCGGCCGCCCCGCACGGTGTCGAGGCAGCGCCGGATCGCCGCCGGTGCCGTGTCGGGATCGGTCAGCAATTCCCCGTAGCCCCCCGCCGCTTCGCAGATCTTGCCGAAGTCCGCGTCGGGCGCGAGCCGCGCGCCGAATTCGCCGACCGACTTCGCCGCGCCATCGGGATACATGCGCAGCGTCGACTCCTTCACCGCCGACCAGCCCGAATTGTCGAGCACGACGGTGAAGACCGGAATCCCGTACTGCCGCGAGACCGCGCTCGGTGTCGTACTCGAGGAAGAATCCGTCCACGTCGAGCCGCGTGAACGCGGTTTCGGCGACGAAATCGTAGCTGCCGCTGGCGAGCCAGGTGCTCATGAAATTGCCGCGGCAGGTGTGGACGCAGACCGTCATGTCGTCCGGCACGTCGCGGATCGCCGCATTCACCGCGTCGGCGTACATCGCAGTATCCGCCTTCGGGTCGTCGCCCAGCTTGCGAAACGTTTCCTGCACCTTCGGGTCGCCCATCATGGCAATCGTCGTGTCGTCGATCTGCAGGTAGCGGCAGCCGGCCTGGTAGAGGTCGCGGATCTCCTCGCGGTAGGCCCGCGTGAGGTCGGCCCAGAATTCCTTCGGATCCGGATAGGTCTTCTTCAGCGCCTCGCGATCGCCCCGCGCGTGCAGCATCGCCGGCGACGGCATGCAGAACTTGGGCGCGCGCTTCGTCGCGCTCTTGAGAAACTTGAAGTGGTCCAGCATGCTCGGCTTCGAGCGCCGGATCTTCGCGGTAACCCGCATCAGGGGCGGCTGCTCGTCGGCGCCCTGGAAATGCACGCCGAAGGTGGCGCCCTGGACCGTCGTCACCCCGTCGAAACCGCGCAGGAAGTCGATGTGCCACCAGTCGCGGCGGAACTCGCCGTCGGTGATGCTCTGGAGGCCCACCGATTCCTGGAACGCGGCCACGCCACGTATGCACTTGTCCTCGACCGCGCGCAGCTGCGCGGCGTCGATCTCGCCCCGTTTCGCGTGCTCGCGCGCCTCCTTCAACTCAGGCGGGCGCAGCAGGCTGCCGACGTGGTCGGCACGGAACGGTGGTGTTTGCGCAGATTGAGCCATCGGTTCTCCTCCTTCATCGGCCCTTCAATCCCAATTGTAGGGCAACGCGCGCCACTGCTCATCACCCATCACTCATCACCCATCACCGGGTTCAGGTAATGGCATTCGCCCGCCGCACGCTCGCGATCATGCTGGAGATGAGCAGGAAGTTGCGCGCGCCCTCCACCGTCGAGGCGGCCTGCCGTAATTCGTCGAAATTGCGGCGTCGCGGATCTGCCAGCGCGGCACCCGGATCGCGGTACTGTGCATCTCGTCGGTAATGCCGTACGGCGCCATCATCTCGTACGACGGCGGATGGCAGGTGCCCGCGCGCAGGTCCACGGTAAGCCCGGGCTCGGCCTCGAGCACCAGGACGGAAACGTCCTGCTTCGCCAGCGCGAGCGCGGTGAGCAATCCTACCGGCCCTGCCCCTGCCACAATGACCTTCGGGATCCCAGCCATTGTCCTGGATACCTTCACCCGGTTGCGGAAGTGGGTCGCGGGTCAGGAGTTTGCCGAGCCGTGGCTCGGCAAACTCCTAACGCGTTCGCATCGAGAACGCCAGCAGGACGGCCGTGACGACCAGAAGAACGAGCGCGCTCAGCGCCAGCGACCAGTGGATCCCGATCAGGCTGCCCACCAGGCCGACCGTGATCCCGCTGAACGCGCGCAGGCCGTTGTTGGACATCTGGAACAGCCCGATCAGGCGGCCGCGCAGGTGGGCCGGCGCTTCGAGCTGGACCAGTGCCTGGGCCATGGAGCCGTACGCAAGGGAGAGAAAGCCGGCCACGAACATGAGCGCGACCGCGACCGGGTAGCTCGCAGTGGCCGCGAAGGCGGCGATGCTCATGCACCACAGGATCGTGAGAACGATCGCCGTCCGCGGCGTGGAACGCAGCAGCCCCCCGGACTCGAGAATCATGCCGCCGATGAAGGCGCCCGCCGCGTTGGCGCCGAGCAGGACGGCATAGGAAAAATCGGCCTTCTCGGTGCCGAGGTCCTGGGCGTACTCCGGCATCTGCGCCTGGAACGCATTGCCCACGAGAAGGGAAGAGACGCCCGCCAGCAGTATCATCGACAGGATCGTGCGGTTGCCCGAGACCTCGCGAAGCGTTCCCACGGCGTCGGCAAATCCGCCCGATCGTGCCGTGGCGCCCTGGCGGCGCCGGTCGGCGCCATAAGGCGCTTTCCAGAGCCACCAGGTGAGCGGCAGGTAAATGAGCACGTTCACGACGAGGCCGGCCGCCGGGCCCAGCAGCAGCATGAGTGCTCCGCCGACACCCGGTCCGAGGAACACGCCCAGCTGCCGGCCCGTCGCATTCAAGCGTACCGCGCTCACAATATTTTCCCGCCCGACGATGTCGTGGATCAGCACCTGGCTCGCCGGCGCCCACAGCACCCCCGCCATCCCGTGTACGACGAGCAGGACCGCCGCATGCCATACCTCGATCGTGTCGGTGAAGAACAACAGGGCCCAGGCGAAGGACACGACCATGAACATGAGCATCGCGACCTGGATGATGCGGCGGCTGTCGAAGCGGTCGGCCATCGCCCCGAAGTAGACCGAGAACAGCAGGAACGGCAGCCAGTGGGAGAGCACCGCGAACCCCGCGAGGGCCGGCGAATGGAACTTCTCGAACATGACCCAGTAGCTGATC
The DNA here is from genome assembly GCA_016192825.1 of Betaproteobacteria bacterium. Lineage (GTDB taxonomy): Bacteria > Pseudomonadota > Gammaproteobacteria > Burkholderiales > SG8-41 > SG8-41. Next base: position 4,617 of record JACPTK010000113.1, read on the forward strand.
ACGTGCTCGATGTTGTCGGCCATCATCGCGGCCGCCGTGGTGACGAAATAGATCCGGAAGCCGCGGTGGCGCAGCGCCGCGAACGAGGGTTGCGCCGGGACGGCGTCCCGCGCCGGAGCCGCCGCGCTAGCGGCGGCCGCGGCGCGCCCGGTCACGCTGGACAGGGGTGGCTCGGACATTCAGTCACGTCGTGCCAGTCGCGAGTCACCCGTCATGGGTCACGCGTTTGGGACCTCCCGCAGGTACACGGGGAGGTCGGTGGTAGGAGGCCGCGCCGGCACCTGGTAGAACAAGTCGGCGACGAAGCCGCGGTGATAGCTCGTGTGGTTGACGACGTGGAGCAGAATCTCGCCGCGCGTCATCACGCCCTGGTTGCCGCCGATCAGGGTGAAATTCACCTTCTCGTCGAGCGCGGCGTCCGACAACGCGTCGCTCCAGTCGATGTACCAGCGGTCGATCTCCTGCTGCGTGCGCCACAGCTCGGCGAGCGGCGGATGGTCCTTGGTATTGCGGGCCTCGTAGCCGTGCTCGCGCCTTTCGAGGTGCGCCTGCCAGATGCGGTCGATGACGTAGTTGTGGTTGAGCGTGTGGACCATGTTCTTGAACAGGCTCTTGCGCTCTTTCGTCGCCTCGCCGTCCGGCAGCGCGGCGACGGCGTCGAAGATGAGCTGGTTCGCCCACGCGTTGTAGCGCGCGAGCATGCGGGCGGTGTCTGCTGTGATCATGGCGTGGCCCCTGGCGAGGATCCGTCTCCGCATTATGACATCCGCCGCAGAAACCGAATCACGCGAGGGCGTGAGAGCGGGAGTGCAACTTGCACTCCCGCCGATCTTACGGTATCCCGATCTCCCGATTTCCCGATCTCCCGATTTCCCGGGTCCATCCAGTCACGGGCCACGCTTCATCGTTCGGAAGTCCACGATATAAACCCACTCTATCCGAACCACGCTCACGGCCCCGAGTCCCTCCTGCGCGCGGCGGACCAAGCCTTGTACGGGGCCAAGACCGCCGGCCGCGATCGCGTCGTCATCAGTTCCGCAAGGCCCGCCGCGGCCGCCGGCGGAGGCCGACTGACGCATGAGTGATAAGTGATAAGAATCCCGCGCTCGCGCGGGAGTGGGCTCCTATCACCTATCACTTATCACCTATCACCTATCACGCTTTCCGGTTTTCATTTCCCCAGGCGGGGCTTATGATGGGCCCCCTGCCCTGCTTCCAGAACAATTCGAGCCCCCCGGGAGAACGACATGGCCATCGAAGCGACCCAGGCGCTGGCACGATTCGCGGCCACGCTGACCTACGACCAGATTCCCGAGCGCGCCCGGGAGTATTGCAAGGACGTGCTGCTGGACACGCTCGCGTGCGCGGTGGCCGGGCACCTGGGCGAGGAGACGCGCCAGGTCTCGGCGCTGGCGTCAGCGCTCGCCCAGTCGCAGGAAAGCAGCATCATCGGCGGCGAGCGCTCCTCGCTCGCCGGGGCGACGCTGCTCAACGGCTACCTCGTCACCGCCGTCACGATGTGCGACGTTCACCGTCCCACGCTCACCCACGTCACGCCGGAAGTGGTTCCGCCCGCGCTGGCGATCGCCGAGCGCGATTCGGCATCGGGCCGCGACCTGCTCGTCGCGCTCGCCGCCGGATTCGAGACGCTGACGCGCGTCGGGCTCGGCTGGGATTACCCGGAAGCACGCAAGCGCGGCTGGCACGGGCCCGGCGTCATCGGGCCGTTCGGCTCGGCCGCGGCGGCGGGCCGGCTGATCGGCCTCGACGCGGACACCATGGCCACCGCGTTCGGCCTCGCGGGCAGCCAGGCGGCGGGCACGTTCGCCGCGTGGGGAACGCCGACGGTCAAGTTCCACCAGTGCCGGGGCGCGCTCTCGGGGCTGATGGCGGCGCTGCTGGCGCAGCAGAAATTCGTGGCGACGCGCGAGTTCCTCACCGCGCGCGACGGCGGCCTTTACAACACTTACTCGAATGGCGGGCGTCCCGACGCCGCCACCGCGGACCTGGGCAAGCGCTGGGAGCTGGAGAGAATCGCGCTGCGCCTGTGGCCCTCCGCCACCACCATACAGGCGGTCATTACCGCGATGTTCGATCTCGTCGAAAAGCACCGCGTCGCAGCCGTCCAGGTGAAAAAAGTGCGCGTCTCGCTCGACAAGGCCGCGGTGGACATGCACGGCATCTTCCCCCGCTACAAGGGCAAGTTCGAGGCGCTGCTTTCGATCCACTACGCGGCGGCCGCCATCCTGCACGACCGCGCGCTGACGCTCGCCCAGTTCGAGCCGGCGCGCTACAACGATCCCAAGCTCGCGCGCTTTGCCGCCGAGCAGGTCGAAGTGAAGGCCGATTCCGCGCTGAACGGCATTCAGGCGATCGTGGAGGCGGAAACGACGGACGGCAAAACCCTTGCCGTCCGCTGCGACCATCCCAGGGGATCCCCCGAGAATCCGCTGACGCGCGCCCAGATCGAGGAGAAGTTCCGCGTCTACGGCGAGGCGCTGCTGCCGCAGGCGCAGATCGAGGAAGCGATCTCGTCGGTAACGCGGCTGGAGGACCTCAAGTCCGCGCGCCGGCTGATGGATCTGCTGCGGGCGGGCGACGAGAAGCGGGCGCGCAAGTCCGCCTAGCGGACTGAGCGATCCTCGACCTCCCGGACCCAGGGAGACGCTCGCGAGCGTAGGGATGCTTCCGATACCGAGCGCGCCGGAGGAGCTCGGCAAGTTCGTCCGTCCCGAGGTCGAAAAGCCAGGCGGAACGATCGAAGTTGCCCGCCTCGAGATCGAGTAGGCTGACGCGGAGTTCGCCGCGGGGCTCGCCCGCGGAAATGGGGCGCGCCGCACGGCCCGCTCCATGACGTTCAATCAGACGAAAAGGTGGTGTGATGAAGCTTGTGAGCTACAGAAAAGAAGGCATTGCCCGAATTGGAACACTCGTTTCGAAATCCTCGGTCGTCGACCTCGTCGCCGGGGCGCGTCTGTATTACCAGTCACTCGGCGTGAACGAAAACCGGGCCGAGGCGATGGCGACATCACTCCTCGGCCGGGACATGGTCGAGTTCCTCGAGGCGGGGGAGCCGGCACTGGCGCTTGCCCGCCAGGTCGTGGCGGCCGCTGGGGCCGGTGGAGGGAATGTCGTCAGCGAGGCCATTCTGCCGCTGTCTTCCGTCCGCCTCCTGGCGCCGGTGCCCAAGCCCGGCAAGGTCCTCGGGATCGGCGGCAATTACCCCGAGATACGCGAGTTCTGGCCGACGAAGCCCAAGACCCCGCCGATCTTCCAGAAGGCGCGCTCGTGCGTGATCGGTCCCGAGGAACCCGTGGTGCTGCCCGCAATTTCCAGCTATGTCCAGCCGGAAATGGAGCTGGTCGCGGTGATCGGACGAACGGCCCGGAACGTCGCCCGGAAGGACGTCTGGGACGTGATCGCGGGTTATACCATCGGCAACGATCTCTCGGCGATCGACATCCTGATGTCCAACTGGGTGCGGCGCGCGCGACCCGACATCGTTGAATTCGGCCTTCCCGGGGAGGCCTATTACAATTTCGCGCTCGCCTTCGAATCGAAGTCCTTCGATACCTTCGGCGTGACGGGGCCGTATCTCGTCACGCGGGATGAGGTCGATGCGCAGAATCTCGAACTGAAATTTTCGCACAACGGCAAGGTCATCCAGACCGGCAACACGCGGGACATGATCATCAAGATTCCCGAGATGATCGAGTTCATCACCCGCATCTGCACGCTCGAGCCGGGCGACATCGTCTTCACGGGCGCGCGCGGCATGCTGCCGAAGCTGACGCCCGGCGACCGGCTGGGGCATTCGATCCAGGGCCTGGGCGAGTTTGAAAGCATTTGCGTGGCCGAAACCGCGGCGAAATAGGAAGCCCCGGCAGGAGTGGAAGAAAACGGGAGCAGTGCCGGATTTCAGGGGGGCGCAGCGGTAAAGTTGCACTGACCCTGTTGATTTCCGCATATCGTCGCAGTTACGCCTCGTGGAAGATCTCCTGAAGTCTTTTCGGGTCGCGGGTCTGGCCGAGCGCGTACATCAGGAGAAGCCGCGCCTTTCGTGGCTTCAAGTCCTCGGCCATGATCGCGCCGGCATCCATGAGCGCCTTTCCGCCGCCCGCGAAGCCGTATACCGGATAAACCTGCCCCATCGGCAAATTCGTAGTCAGGACTACAACGATACCGGCCGCCATCGCCTTGAGAATTGCGTTGTGCATGGCGGTGTTCACATTTCCGGTATTGACGCCCTGGATCACGATGCCGGAAACCTTGGTATCGATGCATGCCTCCACCAGGCGCCCGTCCGACTCTGAATACATCATTACGATCTCGACCCGCGGATCGATGCTGTCAACAGAAAAGTGCGGGTGCCGCGTGGGTTTACGATAGATTCGCACAGTGTCGTAGTAGACATTGCCCAGCAGGCCATGATCGCCGGACATATACGCCTCCACGGAATTGGCGTGGCGTTTCACGGCATCTCGAGCGGCGTGGATCTGATCGTTAAGGCACACCAGTACGCCCATGTCCCGTGCTTGGGATGAGGCGGCGACGTGCGTGGCCCCGAGGATATTGCGCGGGCCATCCGTGTCCCAGATGGAAGCATTGCGGGCCGCTCCCGTGAAAACAACGGGACGGCTTTCGCGCAATCCCAGATCCGCGAAGTAGGCGGCCTCATCCAGGAGTCCCGTTCCGTGTGTCACCACTATGCCGCTCAGATCGTGGTCCTGATCGAAGATGGCCCTTAGACGATGCACGAGGGGTGCCCACGTGCTCGGGCCCATGTCCGTTCCGGGCAGGCGCATGAAGTCCTCCACTTCCACGCGCGCCGCACGAGCCAGCCCGGGCACAGTAGCAATCAAATCCTCACCACTGAGCGCGGGCACGGCTCCACCGGTCCTCGGATCAACCTTCATGCATATGGTTCCGCCTGTTGTCACGATCCGCACTCGTGACGCGATTGCTGCCATGGTTCTTCTCCTCTTTATCGGTCAATTAACGGGTTGATCTCCGGCAACGGCGCCTGGGGTAACCACACCCCTGCCGCGGCGCGGCCGGAAGCAGTAGCCGGAAAAACCGGCATTCCGAACGTCGTCATAACCAATTCACGTTTTGCCTCGCCTGCCCGCCTGACCGGCAATGCTACGGGCGTCAACGATCTGCGGGTAGTCCAAACAATTCCTTACCAAACATCAGTGCAATATGTATTGGCCTGATGCACACGCTTGACTTGGCTCGCCCGGGGGCCGCATGATTCGCCACAATGTCCGTTGCGAAGAACCCCGGGGGCACGGATCCGACGGTGAAGCGCAATGGGCAGGCCCGATCGGGCGCACTGAGCGCTGATCAGGCATCACGGCAGCGTTGCATCGGCACAGTACGCCGTCGAGTGGCGCGTTGATTTTCCTATTTCTGAGGGAGGAGCGCATGCCCATGCGGGAATTTCTCATATCACTCGCCGCGGTTTCGTCACTCGTCGCCGGTACGGCCGCCGCACAGCCGTACCCCGCCCGCCCGGTGCGCATCGTCATACCCACGGCCGCCGGCGGCGGGGTGGACATCTATACACGCCTGATCTCCCAGAGGTTGAGCGAGACCTGGGGCCAGCAGGTCATCGTGGACAACCGCCCCGGCGCGAACGGGATCATCGCCCTCGAGCAAACCATCAAGGCCAAGCCGGACGGCTACACGCTCCTCGCCGCGTTCACTTCGGTGCTCACCATCAATCCCCACGTCTACAAGTCGCTGCCCTACGACACGTTCCGCGACCTGGCGCCGATCACGCAGACCGTCAGCAATACCATAGTGCTGGTGGTCCACCCCAACCTGCCGGCGCGCTCGGTGAAGCAGCTGGTTGCGCTCGGAAAGTCGCGCCCCGGCGAGCTCAACTACGGATCGTTCGGCATCGGCAATCTCACCCACCTCGCCGCCGAGCTGTTGCGACTCGAGGCGGGCTTGAAGATGACGCACGTGCCGTACAAGGGCGAGACGCCCGCGATCACCGAGGCGATCGGCGGGCAGGTGGCGCTGCTGTTCGCGACGTCGGTCGGCGTGGCGTCCCACATCGACACGGGGCGGCTGCGCCTGCTGGCGACCTGCGGCGAAAAGCGCGCCACGGCATTCCCCGACACGCCGACGATGGTCGAATCCGGGCTGCCCAGGGTGGTGGTGACCGGCTGGGGCGGGACGCTCGCCCCGGCGGGCACGCCGCGCCAGATCATCGAGAAGGTGCAGCGTGATACCGCGCGGCATCTGCAGGCGAGAGACCTCCGGGAGCGGCTCGCCACCATGGGCTCCGATCCGGTCGGCTCGACACCCGAGCAGTTCGGCGCTTTCCTGCGCAGCGAAACGGAGAAGTGGGAACGGGTCTCCAAGGTGGCCGGCATCTACAAGAGCCAGTAGCGATGGACCTGGGGCTCCGGGGGAAAGCCGCGATTGTGACCGGCGGCAGCCGGGGCGTGGGGCGGGCGATTGCCGACTCTCTTTTGCGGGAAGGCGCGCGCGTCATGATCTCCGCGCGCGACCCGAAACGGCTGGAAGCCACGCGGGCGGCGCTCGAGCGGGAGACGGGCGGCGAGGTTCGCGCGACCGCGGCGGATCTCCGCCACGACGCCAAAGCCAGGTCCCTGATCGAGGCTACGCTGAAGGCGTTCGGCCGCCTCGACATCCTGGTGAACAACGCCGCCACCGTGATGCCGGCCGATTTCACGACGCTCACGGAGGAACGCTGGGCGGAAGTCTTCGAGCAGAAGCTGAACGGCTACGTGCGCTGCCTGCGCTACGCGGTCCCCGCGATGAAAGGCCGCGGCTGGGGGCGGATCATCAACCTCTCCGGCCTGGCGGCGCGCGAGGGCGGCAGCCAGACGATACCCGTCGGCGTGAACAACGTCGCGGTGCTGAACCTGACCAAGTGTCTCGCGTTCGCGCTCGCCCGCGACAACATTCTCGTGAACGCCGTCGTGCCTTACATCATCGACACCAACATCCAGGACGAGACCATGCGCCGTTTCGCGGCCCTGACCGGCCGTCCGGAGGCGGACATCCGGAAGGAGCGGGTTGCCGATCTGGCGGTAGGAAGGATGGGGCGGCCGGAGGAAGTCGCCGACGTGGTGACGTTCCTCGCCTCGGAGCGGTCGAGCTACGTGACCGGCGCGGCGTGGCATGTGGATGGCGGCGCTTGCCGCAGCATCTAATGTGAAATCCAGCCAAGACAGGCGCGAGTCGTGGCCTCGAATGAAGGCGTGGGTATTTGAGCTCGTCACGCATCACGCTTTTGGTAAGATGACGCCATGAATTCCAGCGCTTCCGAAAACCTCGTCGAGATCGAGGACCTCCGGTTCGCCTACAACGACAACGCGATCCTGAAGGGCATCCATCTCAAGGTCCCGCGCGGCAAGATCGTCGCCATCCTCGGCACCAGCGGCTGCGGCAAGAGCACGATGCTGCGGCTGATCGGCGGCCAGCTGAAGCCGCACGGCGGAAGCGTCAGGTTCGAGGGCAGCGTGGTGCACGAGATGGACGACGACGCGCTCTACCTGATGCGGCGCAAGATGGGAATGATGTTCCAGAGGAGCGGGCTGTTCACCGACCTCTCGACGTTCGAGAACATCGCCTTCCCCATGCGCGAGCGCACGGCGCTGCCGGAGCCGGTGATCCGCGACCTGGTGATGATGAAGCTCCACGCCGTGGGGCTGCGCGGCGCGCACCGCCTGATGCCCAACGAGCTCTCGGGCGGAATGCAGCGGCGGGTCGCGCTCGCGCGCGCGATTGCGCTCGATCCCATGCTCATCATGTACGACGAGCCGTTCGCCGGGCTCGACCCGATCTCGCTCAATCAGGTCGCGAACCTGGTCCGCAGCCTGAACGACGCGCTCGGCGTGACCTCCATCGTCGTGAGCTACGACGTGGTGGAGTCGCTCAAGGTCGCGGATTACGTGTATTTCATCGCCGGCGGCATCGTCGCCGCCCACGGCAGCGTCGAGGACGTGCGCACCTCGAAGGACCCGTTCGTGCGCCAGTTCGTGGACTCCCTGCCCGACGGGCCGGTGGCGTTCCACTACCCCGGCAGGCCCTACGCGGCCGATCTTCGCATCGGCGGTTCCGGCGCGGCGTGACCCGGCCGGCCGACCTCTCCGCCCGGATTCGGCGCCGCAGGCGCGCCAAAGCGTTCAGCGGCTTCCGGTCCGGCCCGATCCCCGCCTCAAACTGACGTTCCGGGATGGCGAAACGCGGAAAGCGGCACGAACGCGCGTCCGTGCCGCCTTCATTGCCGCGCCGCGGGCCGCCTGTTTTCCTCGTCGCCTGCGTGTTCCTCGGATTGGCGCTCGCGCTCTACTGGGGCGCCGTGCGCAATCCGCTCGTGTTCGACGACCGCCTGCTGCGCGTGGATGTCCTGAGGCATTTCGCCGCGGAAGGGTTCCGCTTCGACTTCCGCTGGGTGGCTTACGCGACGTTCGGCTGGACTTACGACATCGTCGGCCTGCAATGGGCGTGGCACCGCACCATCAACGTGGTGCTGCACGCGGCGACGGCGGCGCTGCTGTTTTCGTTTTTCTCGCGGCTGTTCGGAGCGGTGCTCCCCGGGCCTTCCGGGGCTGACGGCCACAGCGGTCGCCATACGACCTGGCTCGCTTTTTTCGCCGCGCTGATCTTCCTGCTCCATCCCGTCGCCGCGTACGGCGTCGCCTACCTGGTGCAGCGGACGATCCTCCTTGCCACGCTTTTCAGCGTGCTCTGCCTGAGGTTGTTCCTTGAGGGCCTGCTCCGGACATCGCTCCCGTACTATCTTGCCGCCGCCGCGGCGTATCTCCTCGCGGTGTTTTCGAAGGAACACAGCGTAATGGTGCCCGCGGTCGCCGGCGCGCTTGCCCTCCTCGTGCGTGGCTGGTCCGGGCGCCTGCTGCGCGAGCTCGCGATCCCCGCGGCAGTGTTCGCCGCCATCGGCCTGCTGGTGGTGCTGAAAGCGAAGGGGTTCCTGGGCACGCCCTACGAGCCTTTCGCCCCGCAGCTGCTGCCCCGATCGGCCGAATCGGGCGCGGAGCCGGGCGGCGGCAGCCTCTATCCCTTGAGCGTGATCAACCAGGGGCTGCTGTACTTTCGCTACCTGCTGGTATGGTGCGTCCCGTACACCGGGTGGATGTCGATCGATGTGCGACCGCCGTTTCCCACACAGCTTCTCAGCTGGCCGCACGCCGCGGGCTTCGCGGCGTACTTGGCCTACCCGTTGCTCGCGGCGTTCCTGCTGCGACAGGGCGGACGCAAAGGCCTGCTCGGATTCGGGCTCCTCTACCCCTGGCTGCTCGCGTTGACCGAGGTGGCGACGGTCCGGATCCAGGAGCCCTTCGTGCTGTACCGGAGCTATCTCTGGATGAGCGGGTTCACGGCCGTGCTTCCCGCCCTGCTGTGGCGCCTCGGGGAAAAACGGAGCTACGTCGTCCTCGGCGCCGCCTGCGTGGCGCTGATCCTGCCGTTGCAGGACCGCCTCGGCGGCTTCTCGAGCGGGCTGAAGCTGTGGGACGACGTGGTCCGGAAGAACACCGACGAAAGCGCGCCGTTCGTCGAGCGCGGCTACCATAACCGCGGATTCATTCATCTGCAGGCGCGGCGGCACGAGGAAGCCCTGCAGGATTTCAACAAGGCGATCGCGCTCAACGCGCGGGACGCGGACGCTTACCTGGGCCGCGGCACCCTGTTCGCGCGCACGGGAAAGCACGAAGCGGCGCTGGCGGACATCGACCGCGCGATCGGGCTCGATCCGCGTTACGCTGAGGCCTGGGCCAAGCGGTGTTTCGTGCGCATGATGGTGAACGATCCGGGCGGCGCGCTGCCGGATTGCCGCCGGGCCGTCGAACTGGACCCCACGCACCGGGACGCCTACACCAATCTTGGCGTGGTCCTTGCGGCCCTCAACCGGGGCGCGGACGCCGAGGCGAGCTACCGCCGCGCGCTCGAGATCGATCCTCGCGACGGGGAAGCGAACTACAACTACGCCGTGCTGCTGATGATGCAGGGCCGGGACCAGGAAGCACGGCGCGCGCTCGTCACGGCGTGCGACGCCCGCGTGGCCGACGCCTGCAAATACCTGCCCGGTGCGCGGCGCCCGCGCTGAACGTGTCTCTCCCGCCTTACGGCTTGAACGGCGTGATTCGTGAGTCGTGAATCGTGACCCGTGATCGGTCCTTTGTTTTTTTGCATACGTTCAGCCGACATGTCAACGCGCGGCTCAAGAATACTGCTACAGGATTATTTATTCGCAGACCGCTGACGAACAGTTTCGGAAGGCACGCGAGAAGTGCTTGAACGGCGTCTGCAAACCCGATTGAGGGCCGCATTCATATGAACCAGTTCATATTCATCGCTGGCTACTGTTTGTTCTGCTTCATGGTATCCGTCATGGCGATGAAATTTTTGAGGACAGCGTGGGTGTACTTCCTGGTTTCGGCGATGCTGCCGGCAATGGTGTTAGTCGGCGTTGATATGCTATGGCGTGGCTACCTGGATGCCTGGGCGGACATAGCTTTCATCGTCTCCTCCCTAATCGCCCTTGCATGTGCTGTTGTGTATTACGTCATCAAGCAATTAATCGACAAACGCATTAAAGGGGAAAAACGGATAGCGACGTCGGACTGAGCTGACACGGCTAACGCGGGTCGATATACGGGTCAGCGCAAACGCACTGATGGTAATGACAAGAATGAAAAATTAGGTCATCCGGGGAGCTTAGGAGCGCTTTTTTGAGGCGTTCGCTTAGATGCCTAGTTTTGGCCCAGAAATTGGCGTTCTAAGCGCAAAAAGCGGCCTCTTTTGAGCGTGAAATCCTGTCAATCCATATGCTTGGCGTGGTCCGACCCGGGATCTGCAGGCGGGCCATAATGCAAACGAACCGTGTAGACGCGATTCTCTCCGCGTTACTTCTTTTGGGTGGGTTGTATCTTGCAATTTCTTGGTTCCTTGGCTATGTCTGGGCAGGAATCTGGAATGAGGGACTGCTGCAAAACGCATATAGCATCGTTGTTTGTATGTTCTACGCGTTAGCCTGGTTAGGATACTTGATGGGTAAGAAGAACGCCTTTGCGTACCGCATAACCGTTCTAATGTGCCTAATGGTAGGGGCGCTGCTAGCATGGAACCAATTCGGGCAACGCGTACTTATTCTTACGGCAGATACGTTGGACCTCATCTTTGTAGTCATCGTCCTAACGCTCATGGTATCTCGAAAGCACCTCATGCGAACCACCTGAACACCCTGCGTAGATAGAGCGGGCGCACTAACTCCACTGGGTCTGATCGCGTCTGACTCGAATGACGCGATTGATCGCCGTTTTTTTCATTACCCATCACCCGTCACTCATCACGGCCTTCAGGGATGCCAGAAGAACAGCTCGTACAGCATCAGCACGATCTCGATCACGATCAGGATGACGATGTAGAGCTCGAGCCGCAGCGAGTGGCGGCTCTGCTGAAGCTGCACCAGCGTCTGGGCGGTGGTCGCGATGAGCTCCACCTTCTGCCGCAGCGCGATGTGGCGCTCCTTGAGCTCGAACTCGTCCTCGAGGCGGATGTAGAGGCCCTCCAGGTCCGGGCGCTCCCACAGCAGTTCCGGCTTCTCGGCCACGGCGACCCGCCCGATGATGAGCTGCTCGGAGAGCAGCATGGCGCCGAGGTGCCGGACCAGCTCCTTCGCCTCGCTGCCGACGCGGCCGTGCCGCTCGAGCTCCCGCGCGAGCGGCTCGATGCGGTCGAAGCTGCCGGCGATCTGCGACTCGTGCAAGGCCAGCACGACACTCTTCGACAGGATGTCGGCAACGATCTGCAGCCGCTCGATGTCGTCGTTGGCGAGCAGGATCCGCTCGCCGCGCATGCCCTCGCGCGCCTTGGGATCGATGCGGATCTCGACGTCCTCGCTCTCGGGCGCTTCGAGGGGCCCCGCCATGAGGGGCTTGACCATCCCGATGAACTCGGACTGCTCCGCATCGGTGGCGTCGAAAAAAACCACCACGCCGTAGCGGAACAGCACCACGAGCCCTCCGCCCGGCACCGCCAGCGCGGCGGGGTGGGACGCGAGTCGCTCATCGATCTTCCACGTGCGCAGGTCGATGCGCTCAGCCAACAGCAACGCGCGGGCCTTGAAATCGGGGCGGAGGGGCATGGCAGAGTGCGGAGTTCCGGCGGTAGTGTCCGAGAGTGGATTCTAGCAACCCGTGCCGGGCCGCCGGTTGCTTTGGATCAAGGTTCCAGCCCGAGCCCCAGCTGTTCCCCCGCGTCGTAGATCAGCGTGCCCCGCTCGCGCCGCGCGAGCTTGCTCAGCACGTGCGGCTGCGCCTTGCCGGGGGCCGTGACGTGGGTGACCGGAATCCCGCGCGCCAACAGACTGTCGGAGATCAGGGTGCGGTGGCACTCCCACGGCAGGCGCTCGGCGCACATGACGCAAACGCGCGTCGAGCGCCCGATCTCGACCAGCCGTTCCACGCCCTGGCGGAATTCGTCCGTCGTCATGTGATCGGCGTAGGCGCGGAAGCCCGGGTTTTTCAAGGCGACGTGGAGCGAATTCTTGGCGAGCTTGCGCCGTCCGCCCAGGTCCTTCCCCTCCCAGAGGTAGCGGATGCCCGCCTCGGCCAGCGAGCGCTCCAGCGCCTCGCCCGCGAACTGCGGATGGCGGCGGGAGGCAGGGTAGGCGCGCACGTCCACCAGGCGCTCGATGCCGGCCTCCCTGAGGAGTCCGAGGAACTCCTCGATGGATCGGTTTCCGTGCCCGATGGTCCAGATCATTTGAACCGTGATTCGTGATTCGTGATTCGAAACAGCCGGGAGATCGGGAGGTCGTGAGAGGGATTTTTCTATCTCCCGCTCTCGCGCTCTCACGCTCTCACGGATTCTGTCGCTCTCCCGCTCTAACGCACTCACGCCCTCACGATCATCATCCTCGTTCGCCACCCGCCATCAGCTCGAAAATCCGATGGCGGTTCCGACCGTGAGGCCCAGTTTGGCGGCGGCGCTGGCGGAATTGGCGGCGATTTCCGCGAGTCCGATGCTGTTCTCGTACCAGAACGCTTCGCCCGGCGGCACCTCGGAAAAAACCCGCGCGCGGGCGATCCAGCGGCCGTCCACCACCAGACGCCCGCCGCGCGGCAGGCCGCCGGCGCGTAGCCCTGTCATGGCGTTGCCGTAATGGTCCACGTAGATCACTTGCGGGAGGTCTTCGGCCCCGAAATTCGCCTTGAGCCGGGGCTTGCGCTCGAGACGGCCTTCGGGAAAGGCGCCGCTCGCGATCGCGGCCGCAATCGGAGCAAAGAGGTCGCGTCCGTGGAAGGAGCGCGCGAGCTTGCGCGGGCGCCATTTGATCGACCACACCGTTTTCCTGGCCGCGCGGGAAGCGACGACTGACAGCAGTCCGTTGTCGGGCCCGACGAAGTACTTTCCCTCCGCCCTGACCACCACCGCGTCGCGCCCGCCGCCGACGCCGGGGTCCACGACCGCCATGATCACGCCCTCGCGCGGCACCCCTTCCGCGAGCGCGGCGAGGACATGCGCGGCAGCCTTTACATTGAACGCCGGTGCTTCGTGCAGGAGGTCTATGACAGCCTCTTCCGGCGCCAGCTCCGCCAGCACGGCTTTCACCTGCCCGACGTAGATGTCGGCGGCTCCAAAGTCAGTAAAGAGGAAGATCATGTCGCGAGTATGTTCATGGCAGGGCCTTCGGCCAGACCGCAAGCCCGCTCGCGCGAGCGCCACTCCACAGTTCGCGATCGAACGTCGCGACGGCAACCGGCTCGCCCAGCGTTTCGTGCCAGAAAAGCGCCGTCGCTAGGTGAACGGCATCGTAGCCGCGCAAGCCATGTTCCCATGCAAGGGCGCCCGCACGCGCGGCAAGCGCTTCCGTAAGCTGAAGGCGGATCAAGTGTTCCCAGTCGGCGGTGAAAATCTTGAGCGCCGCCGCTGCGGCATTCTTGGTAACCAGCTTGACGCGAACCGCCCTGGCGAGGGCCGCGGCGACTTCGGCGCGGCTGAGGACGGCAGTGCCCAGGGCACTCGCCTCCGCAATCAGCGCGCCGACCTCTGCGGAACCGGCCTCGGCGACATAGCGCTTTACGAGCGCGCTCGCGTCGAGATACACGATCATTCGCGGTCTTCCACCAGCAGCTCCGCTACGGTGCGCCGACCGCGCACCTTGGCGATGGGTTTCACGGCCGCGAGTTTCCGGCCGCTCCATTGCGCCTGGCCGGCGTCGCGCATCGCCGCGAGGCGCTCCGCCAACTCCGGCCCCATGGGGACGATGCGCCCGATGGGAACCCCGCGGTCAGTGATTACCACCGATTCCCCCGCGCGGGTCAGTCGCAGGTAGTGGCTCAGCCTGCTCTTCAGTTCGCGGATGCTGGCGCGTGCTTCGCTCATGGCGGTGATCTCGTGTTTCGTTCGGAAGTGACCACATTATAGCACTATGTAGTCACATGGGGACAATCCGACCGGCGCGGCTGCCCGGGCCTGCCAGCGCTTTGCCTTCAGCTTCCTCCAGATTCGCAGTCGCCCGCGACACCCTTGCCGTTCGGCTAACACCTCCCCATGCCGGGTGTGTAGAGGACAGTGAGTGCGCCCTGCCGGGCGCACCAATCGGGATAGGGGACGATCAAAGGTGATCGCGCCCCTCCCACACCACCTGGCATGCGGGTCCGCACCGGGCGGTTCGAGAAGTTGAGGTCACGAGAGCCGTGGCACGCCCAGGCGGTCGAAGTAGGCAATGGTCAGGATA
>JACPTK010000104.1 GCA_016192825.1 Betaproteobacteria bacterium
GGCCAGCGCAAACGATGGATGAACCAGTAGCAAGTTCGTTCGTTGGCAATGATGTGACGGTAGTCGTAAAGCCCCATGAGAGCACCTCCAGGGCCTTACCCTACCAGTGAGGTTCTTACCCATTAAGTGGAACGTTCCCTTTTATTTTGATTTCCTTCGTGTCCTTTGTGTCCTTCGTGTCAAAGCTTTTCGTCCTTCACTCGTCGAGTTGCTTGCGCAGCTGATACAGCAGCTCCAGCGCTTCGCGGGGCGTGAGCGTATCCGGGTCGATGTCGCGCAGCCGCTTCAGCGCCGCGTGTTCCTCGCCGGCAGGTGCTCCGGGCGCGTCCGGAACGCGCCCGGAGAAGAGGTCGCGCTGCGGGCCCGCTGCGAGCCCGTGCTCCTCGAGCTCGGCGAGGCGCTTGCGCGCGGCGCGGATGACCGCGCCGGGAACGCCGGCGAGCCCCGCTACCTCCAGGCCGTAGCTCTGGCTGGCGGGGCCTTCCTCGACGCTGTGCAGGAACACGATGCGGTCCTTGTGCTCCACCGCGTCGAGGTGCACGTTCGCCACCTGGCGGAAGTCCTCGGCGAGCAGCGTCATCTCGAAGTAATGGGTGGCGAAGAGCGTGAGGCTGCGGGTCTTCTCGACGAGGTGGCGCGCGATCGCCCACGCCAGCGCGAGCCCGTCCAGCGTCGAGGTGCCGCGCCCGATCTCGTCCATCAGCACCAGGCTCGCGTTCGTTGCGTGGTGCAGGATGTAGGCCGCTTCGGTCATCTCCACCATGAACGTGGAGCGCCCGCCGGCGAGATCGTCGGCCGCGCCGATGCGGGTGTAGATTGCGTCGAGCGGGCCTAGCCGCGCGCGCCGCGCCGGCACGAACGAGCCGCAGTGGGCGAGGAGGGCGATCAGCGCCACCTGCCGCATGTAGGTGGACTTGCCGCCCATGTTGGGGCCGGTCACGATCAGCATCTGGCGCTCGGGCGTAAGCCGCGCTTCGTTGGCGATGAAGCTCTCGACCTGGCGTTCCACCACCGGGTGCCGCCCGCCCTCGATCTCGATCAGCGGCTCGTCCGCGAATTCCGGCGCCCGATAGTCGAGCGCCACGGCGCGCTCGGCGAAGGCCGCCAGCATGTCGAGCTCGGCGAGCGCGCCGGCCGCGCCCTGCAGCCGCGGGATGTGCGGGGCGAGCTCGTCGAGCAGCTTCTCGTAGAGCTGCTTCTCGCGCGCGAGCGCGCGCTCCTGCGCCGAGAGCGCCTTGTCCTCGAAGGTCTTCAGCTCGGGCGTGATGTAGCGCTCGGCGTTCTTGAGCGTCTGGCGCCGCCGGTAATCGGCCGGCACGCGGTCGGCCTGCGCGCGCGTCACCTCGATGTAGAAGCCGTGCACGCGGTTGTACTCGACCTTGAGGTTGGCGATGCCGGTGCGGGCGCGCTCGCGTCCCTCGAGTTCCAGCAGGAACTCGCCGCAATTCGACTGGATCGCGCGCAGCTCGTCGAGCGCGGCGTCGTAGCCGTCGGCGATCACGCCGCCCTCGCGCAGCACCGCGGCCGGCTCGGGCTTGATCGCGGCCGCCAGCAGCGCGGCCAGCGCGTCCTGCGGCGCCAGGGCTTGCGCGAGCGCGGCGAGCCGCGGGCTCGCGAGCGTGGCGAGGGCCGCGCCGAGCTCCGGCAGGAGCCCGAGCGTCTCGCGCAGCCCGGAGAGGTCGCGCGGGCGGGCGGATCGCAGCGCGACGCGGGCCGCGATGCGCTCGACGTCCACGCATTGCTTCAACAGTGCGTGCAGGTCCTGGTGCGGCGTGCCGGTTCCATTACCGGCCAGCACGCCGACCGCGTCGAGCCGCGCGGCGAGCGTTGCGCGATCGCGCAGCGGGTGGTGCAGCGCCTGGCGCAGGCAGCGGCTGCCCATGCCGGTCGCGCAGGTGTCGAGCAGGGAGAACAGCGTCGGCGCGGGCTCGCCCCGTATGGTTTCCGTCAGCTCGAGGTTGCGGCGGGTGGCCGGGTCCATGCGCACCCAGGCGCGCTCCTGCTCGACCGTCAGCGACTTGACGTGGGCGATCGCGGTGCCCTGGGTGGAACGCGCATACTCGAGCAGCGCGCCGGCGGCCGAAACGGCCGCGGTGAGATCGGCGGCGCCAAATCCCGAAAGATCGTGCGTCTCGAATTGACGGGCGAGGGCGCGCCGGGCGGCATCGAGGTCGAACTGCCACGGCGACAGGCGCTTTACGGCTGTTGTCGAGCCGTTCAAAAATTCAGCCGCCGCGTCCTCGGGAACGAGGATCTCGGACGGCGCAAGGCGTTCGAGTTCGGCGGCCACATTTGCGGCGGCCGTTTCCATCACGGCGAAACGGCCGGAGGCGAGCGAGAGCCAGGCAAGCCCCATCGTGCCGCGCTGGGGGCACAGCGCGAGCAGCAGGTTGTCGCGCTTCTCCTCGAGCAGCGCCGCGTCGGTCAGCGTGCCGGGGGTGACCACGCGCGTGACCTGCCGCTCGACCGGGCCGCGGGAGGCGTTGGGGTCGCCGATCTGCTCGCAGATTGCCACGGATTCGCCCAGCTTCACCAGCCGCGCCAGGTACTGGTCCACGGCGTGGTGCGGCACGCCCGCCATCTTGATCGGCTCGCCCGCCGACTCCCCCCGGCGCGTCAACGTGATGTCGAGCAGGCGCGCCGCGCGCTCGGCGTCGTCGTAGAACAGCTCGTAGAAGTCGCCCATGCGGTAGAACACCAGCATGTCCGGATGCTGCGCCTTGATGCGCAGGTACTGCTGCATCATCGGCGTGTGTCCGGAAATTTCGGGCGCATCCGGCCCCTTCTCCTGCTTGCCGTTTTGCGCTGTAATATCTTGTCGCTGCAAGAGAAATTAACCTTGATCGATGGTTATTCTGTTCAAGACCGGGCAAGTGTTTGCAAGTTCTTATCCGCCGATTCAGTGTAGGTGGCGGTATAGGTCGCCGCTTCGCGAGGCTGCATGAGGCGCAAACCTACACTGAAAAAACCGCAGCCCCTGACCGCCGCGATTATCGCGTACATGCAGGCTGGCGAGGAGCGCGGGGACGCCCAGTGCGCCGGCTTGCGCGTGCGCTGTTCGGCCGCCGGCAGGAAGGTCTTCTTCATATGGCCGAAAAGCACGTAAAGATCTGGTACGACAAGGAAGGCGATTACCTCGAAGTCATGTTCGAGCGTCGCGCCGGTTTCTATCGCGAGACTGCCAACCCCCACGTCATGGAGAAAGTGGACGAGAAGGGTAACGTGCTCGGCTTCTCGGTCATGAAGGTCAGCGCGCTCCGCGATCAACCGCTAGAAGTGGCTCTTTAGGCCCGTCTATTAGTCCCGCCTTGCGGAGCCGGTTGATGAAGGTCGGTTTTCCCGCGTGCTGCATTTGGATACGCCGCAGGCGGGCCGAATGCTCTTGGCCTTTCCCGTCGCGCGTCGCGAGCTCTCGGAGGTCACCCAGCAGAGTCACCGCCTCGTCGTATTTCTTCGGTTGCTTGGTCGCAATCAGCCGATCGACCCTGGCCCAGGCTTCTTCGCCTCGTTTCGCCAGATCGTTGAGATAGCGCTCGCGTGCCGCCCGAACCTCCCGCTCGCGGCGGATGCGTTCGCGCTCGGCTCGTTCCTTCGCCTGGCGCCTCCGCGCTTCGGCGCGTTCCAGGGCGCCCTTCCGAAGTTGAGCGACGGTGCGCGCCTTTTCCAGGCGCGGCATTCCAAGGTTCCGAGTACCCCGGAATCTTTTCAACAATTCCGACTGTGGATTCGTCCCGTCCAGCGCCGACTCGAGCAGCATCTTGGTCTTCTCCGCGTCCGGAACGGACTGGATGCATCGCTTCATGTCCTCCTTCGAGATCGGATCCTCGTGGTCCGGACTGCCTTCGACCGCCACATCGATCAGATCACCATCAATCCGCAAGAATTCGGCAAATGCTCGAAGGGAACCGGTGAGTGCGCGAAGCCCGGTCGGGACGGGTGGTTCTTCGGCGTCATCGTTGACCTCGCCCGCCTGAACGCATAGCAACCAGGCAAGGTAGAGACACCGATGGTCACCCCGGGCAAGGTCCGCACGGAGGGGGATCAGGGCCGAAAGCTCGGCGTCGTCCTCGCCCCAGTCTTCCGCCTCGTCATCCTCCGAGTGAAATTCGAGTATGACGTGCTCCCCTTTGCGCCGTGCCAGCGCCGAGTCTCCGCGGCAGTAGCGCCGGGCAATCTCGTAGTCGAGGAGACGACCGGGCAGACGCAGCATGAACTGCCGCGAACCCCAGTTGGCGTAGTAGAAGAACGCGTCGAAGTATTTCTCGATCCAGACCGCCGGATCGCCCTTGAAGTCGCCCCAGTGGTATTCATTGACGAAGCGCGTCGGGGTGATTTTTGCGCGGGTGGAGAAACCCCGAAGTTCCCGCATCTGGGATTGCGTGAGCGGACGATCGAGCGCCTGAAATTCGTAGTATTGGTATTCGCTCATGACTTGCGTTCACCCTCCCTTTGCCCAGCGGCGGTACGCCTCGATCCACTCCGCTCCCTTTGGTATTGGCTTTGGCAGTGGGAGATCGAGTACCGGAATCGCTTGCCGGGTTCGACCCCGGCGGCAAATGGCGACGATTTCCTCGGCCGTATTCATGTCGATGCGCTCGACCGCAACTTCCACGTCCAGAATTCGCGTAACGAAAGGGAGCGCAAGGTTTTCCTCGATCAGCGTGAGGAACCCGACACGCTGCTCGGATTCGCCGTAGGCATCTACGGTAGCCTCTTCGATCAATCGTTTGAGCTTTGCAGCGGATAACTTCATGGGGATCCCCGGCGCTTGGAAGCCTGCCACTTGTGAATGAATTTTCGCTGCATTGCTAAGCGGTCGGTACAACGACACCGTTCATCGATTGCCTGTTATTTTAGGCTTTATGTCATATATAGCCTATTTTATTAGGCAAATTTTCCAAATTCATGTTGACTTATCTAGCCGTATTAGCCCATTATATTAGGCACTATACAACTTAGCGCCTAAAATTATGGGCATCACGAAGACCACCCCTATCGAGGCTACCGAGCGCATCAAGGAGCTTGGCCACCGCGTGCGACTTGCCCGGACGCGGCGCGGCATGTCAATCGCCGAGGTCGCGGCCAAGGCCGGCATCAATCGCAACACCCTCAACGCCCTTGAGCTTGGGAAGCACGGCGTCGCGATGGGTGCCTACGTTACCGTGCTATGGGTGCTCGGCCTCGACAAGACGCTGGATGGCGTCGCGCATCCCGACGCAGATATCCACGGCAAGACGCTGGAGGCGTCGCGCCGGCCGGCGCGCGTGCGCAAGTCGCGCAAGTCGAAGAACGAATATGCCTTCTGAGCGCCAGGCCTACGTCTACGTTCAACTGCCCGGCACGCTCGACACGGTGCCTGCGGCGCTCCTGAAGGTCGAGCAGTTGCGCGATGGAACATACGTCGGCCGCTTTCGCTACGGCGACCGCTACCTGGAGCGCAAGGACGCGGTCGCGTTCGACTCGTTCCAGCTTCCGCTTGGCGACACCGTCCAGGAATTCACCAAGCTGAAGGGCATTCCCGGTGCCGTGCGCGACGCCGGGCCCGACGCGTGGGGACGGCGCGTGATCGAGCACAAGCTGCAACGCAGCCCACGCGACCTGGAGGAAATCGACTACCTGCTGAATGGTCCGCAGGACGGCGCCGGCAACCTGAGCGTCGGCGCGACGCTGGATGCTCCGAAGGCGGGGCGCCGACACAACCGAACCCACCAGCTCGCGGACCTGATCGAAGCCGCGGAAGCGATAGAGGAGGGGAAGCGAGTGCCTGTCCACATCCTCGAGCAGCTCGAACCTGGCACCTCCATGGGCGGCGCGAGGCCCAAGGCCACCATTGAGGACGGCAATCGCCTGTGGCTCGGCAAGTTTCCGGGGAAGGGCGACCGCTGCAATCTTCAGCGAGTCGAATACGCCACTTCGGAGCTTGCGCGCCGCTGCGGAATCACCGTGTGCAATTCCCGCCTTGAGTCGGTCGCGGGGCACGAAGCGCTCATGGTCGAGCGCTTCGACCGCGAGCACACGGAGGGGGGCTATCTCCGCTTCGGGCTCGTCAGCGGGCTCACCATGCTCGACTGCGAGGACAGCCATGTAGACCGGGTACGCTGGTCCTATCCCTTGCTGGCCGATGAGCTGCGCCGCTGGTCGGATAAGCCGGACGGCGATCGCGTGGAGCTTTTCCGGCGTGTCGTCTTCAACGCCGCCGTCACCAACAACGACGACCATCCCCGCAACCACGCGGTGCTGCGCACCAAGCGTGGATGGCTCCTGACTCCGGCCTACGACCTGGTGCCGGCCCCCTTGGTCAGCCTCGAACGCAGAGACCTCGCGATGACCATCGGCACCTATGGCCGCACGGCAAGCATCTACAACCTGCTTTCCCAATGCGAGCAATTCGGACTTACGACCGAAGCGGCGAGGAAAGAAATTGAGAATGTGGTCACGACCGTCCACACGTGGCGGGAGCACTTCCGAGCGTGCGGCGTGTCCGCAAAGGATATCGAGTACATGGCGCAGGCGTTCCTGCCCGAATGTTTCTTCTTCGAAAAGCCGCCGGAAGAATGACAGTGCATGCCACTCGACCACTACATTTCTCAGGTCCATCTTAAGAAATTCAACTCACCGGCGCTCGGTGATCGCA
>JACPTK010000105.1 GCA_016192825.1 Betaproteobacteria bacterium
CGCCGCACGAGGCTTCGCGCCGCCGATTGCTCGGACAACGCGCTCGATTGGCTACCTGTTGAACGGGTAATTCACAGGGTAAACTCCTTTCAGTTCACAAGATCAGCCAGGCTTGGCCTGGCACACCCAAGACGCCAAGAGCGCCAAGGAAACCAAACAGAAATAAACAGGGTTACCGAGTACTTGACCTCGCCACCGATTCCGGTCAGCTCATCCGGTACTTCCGAACGGCGTCCTCGTTCCACGCGAGCCCGTTGCCCGGGCGGCTGGAGAGGACCGCGCAGCCGTCGACGATCCGCAGCGGCTCGGCGAGGATCGCGTTTGCCCAATCCACGTATTCCAGCCAGTGCGCGGTCGGCGTCACCGTGAGCAGATGGGCGCTCACTTCCGGGTACAGGTGGGAAGACATCCCGATGCCAGACGAGCGGGCGGTTTCCGCCGCGCGCCGCCAGCCGGTGACGCCGCCAATGCGCTCCAGGTCCGGCATCACGAAATCACAGGATTGCGCAGCCAGCGCCCGATCCATGTCATGGACCAGAGAGAAGTTCTCGCCGATCTGCACCGGCGTTGCGAGGGTGCGCGCGATCTCGGCGCAACCGGCGTAATCGTCGTGGCGCACCGGCTCCTCGATCCAGTAGACACCCTCGTCATCGAGCATCCGCCCGCGCCGAATCGCTTCCTCTACCGTCAGCGCCTGGTTGTAATCCACCATCAGCTCGCTGCCTGCCGGAAGGCGGGAGCGCACGGCGCGCACCGCGGCAAGGTCGGCCTCCGCTGTCGGATACCCCAGGCGGAGCTTCACCGCCTTGAAACCGCCGGTGAGCAGCTTCTCCGCTTCGTCCGCGACGGCTGCGGGCGCCATCAAACCCAGGCCGCAACTGTTGTAAGCGGGCACCGGCCGGATCGTTCCGCCGAGGTAGCGCGCAAGCGGCGTACCGGCAGCCCGGGAAAGCGCATCCCAGCACGCGACGTCGAACATCGCCATCGCCATGCGCACGATGCCCTGCACGCCGATCAGCATGAAGCGCCTGGCGAGCTTCCCCCACAGGGCGACCGACTCCATCCGCTCGCCCTTTATGGTACGCAGCACCTCCTCGAGCAGCGTAACGATCGCGGGAGCAGCAGCCGGCAGATAGCAGAACTGGTAGGCATGCCCGGTCACGCCTTCCTCGGTTTCGAGGTCCACGAGCAGCAGCGGCGCCTCGCGCAACGCCTGCACGCTGGTGCCGAGCACGTAGGTCATCGGCACCAGCACCGGGGTGGCCCGGAGATTGCGGACGGTCAGCTTGGGTGGCGTCACGGCCATCAATCAAGAGCGTGATTCGTGATTGGTGATTGGTGATTGGATTCAACCGCAAGAAGCGCGAAGCAGGCACGCAAAATCCATTCACCATTCACTATTCACCATTCACGCCTTTCTGCCTTGGGCATGGAGGATCAGGATATCCCGCACCGCACGGTGGATGGGCGTCGGCACGCCGACAGCCGCGCCGAGCTCGACCACCGAGCCCGAGAGCCACTCCACTTCCAGCGGGTTCCCGCGCTCGAGATCGAGTTGCAGCGAAGCGGTCATCGTCCCCGGCAGCGTGTCGCTGAACGCGAGACGCTCGTCCGCGATATCCTCCGGCAGGCGGACGCCGTGGGCCCTTCCCACCGCCGCCGCTTCCCGCATCGCGTCGAGATAGAACTGGCGGGTCAGCGGGTGCGCGAGGATCGGCCCGAGCGGCAGCCGTATCGTGGCCGTGACCGCGGCCATGCCGACCAGGAACACGAATTTCTCCCACAGCGAGCGGCGGATGTCATCGCTCAGCCGGGCGTCGATACCGGTCTTCTGCAGCCATTCGAGAAGCGCTACGGCACGCTTCGTGCGCCGGCCGTCGTATTCACCGAAGACGACCCTTTGCATCGTGCCAGTGTGCAGGATCACGCCGGGGCGGGAAATCGCGGTCCCCATGTACGCGACGCCGCCCATCAACCGCTTTTCGCCGACGATCGGCCGCAGGACGTCGTCCTTCGTCACGCCGTTCTGGAGCGACATGAAGCCGGTGTCCGGCCCGAGCAGCGGCAGGATCGAGCGCGCCGCCGCCGCCGTATCCCAGAGCTTGACGGCGAAGATGACGAGATCGACCGGCCCGAGGTCTGCGGGATTATCCGTCACCCTCACCTTCGGCAAATGCACGTTGCCCACCGGGCTCTCCAGCAGGAGCCCGTGCTCGCGCATCGCTGCGAGATGCGCCCCCCGGGCGATGAAGGACACATCGCAGCCCGCCTGTGCGAGGCGGGCGCCGATCAGGCCGCCCACGCCGCCCGAACCCATGAATGCGATTCTCATGCGAACTCATCCGCGAGTCTCGGCATTTGATAAGGATACCATCGCGTGCGTGAATTGGCGGCGTGGGCGTCGCTCCAGACCTCGATGGCTTCGATGCGCCACCCGCACCATGCGTTCTCGTCACCGCGAGTGGAGCGGCTTCGACACAGCCGTCAGAACCACTATTCTCACTCAGCTTAGCGGTCTTTCCCGAAATCATCGCCGGAAACGGGCACATGTGCCCGGCTTTGAACTGGAGAGGAAATCAGGCCGCGTGCAACCGAACGTCCTTGATCTGCGCTCGCGCGAACTCATCCGGCACTTCGATTTCTTCGGCGTTGAACACCACAACGTCTTTCAGTTCTCGTCCGTCGACGAGCCGAATGTCTACGCGCTGGTAGCCCATTCCTGATTCGGGGAGTTCGAGTAACCGCTTAGTCCACCGTGGTTCGAGTCTGATACGCATCTCATTCATCCGGGATCTTCGTTGGTCCGGTGACGGTCTTCGGCTGCGTGCCATTTGTGAAAATCACTTCGACGCCGCCGCCCGGCTGACCGAAGGCGGGTTCGACGATTCCCCGCTGAATATTTGATAAGGATATCTGAATGCACGCCTTGGCACTACAATTCGCCGCTTCGCTCGCGCACGAAGCCTTTCAGATCACGCACGGCGCGGCCGAAGGTTTCCTACGTGCCGCGCGAAGAACCGCGCCATCGATCGGGCCTGGCGCGATAACGGTTGGCGACGCGCTACGGCAACGTGACATCCCTTCACTCGCTTAGAGCGGGCGTTTTACTACCAAAAATGACTGTCTAAGCCTCTAGGCAGCCACTTTACGGAGTTCTTCTACCGCAGGATCAACGCATTGCGCAGGTTCGACCCAGTTGTGGCAGCTAAGTCCGTCCCCAAGCAGTCCACGAACGTTTCAAAGCGGAGATCGCCACGATGCTGGGCAGGCGGGTGGAGGAGCTGCGGCACTGCCGACAAATCTCCCCTGTTTGTCGGAGCTCGAACTGCTGCAAAATAGCGAATCATGGCGAATCTGGTGGTAATAGCCGGCGCGAATGGGTCCGGCAAGTCAACTACCGCACCGAAGCTGCTGCGGGATACGCTGCAGGTTGACGAATTCATCAACGCCGACGCTATCGCAGGCGGACTCTCTGCGTTCAATCCAGATCGCGTTGCGTTCGCGGCCGGTCGGGTCATGTTGCGGCGGATGCACGATCTCGCGGCGACGAAGACCGACTTTGCCCTCGAATCCACTCTATCCAGCCGCAGTCTTGCCCCGTGGATCAAAGGATTGCAGTCCGATGGCTACGTATTTCATCTGATTTATCTATGGCTCTCGGGCGCGGACTTGGCGGTGCAGCGGGTTGCGGAGCGCGTGAGGCGCGGCGGGCATGACGTAGCAGAAAGCATTGTGCGCAGACGGTACGCACGCAGCCTGGGCAATTTTTTCAACATTTACCGCCCGATTGCGGATTCCTGGCTGATGCTGGACAATTCACAGATCGATGCACCGAAACCGATCGCATGGCGAAATATCGGTGGCCCCGTGCAGATCGTGAAAGCTGGGCCTTGGGATCGACTCCGCGAGCAGCATGAAAAAGACACCTTCCCGAAACGCTAGGAAAAGAGCCTCTCGACGGCGCAACGGCGAATTGTGGTTCGACGCGCGTGCTCTCGTACGCGCCGCGCGGCAAGCCGTGCGCGAAGCGCTGCGTCAGCACAAGCGTGCCGGCAATCCAGTAGCAGCGGTGGTCAAGGGCCGTGTCGTTCTGATCCCGCCCTCTCGGATCAAAGCCTAACGACTCCCTCTGGCGGGCCGCGTACTTGAGGCGCCGCAGCGTCGCGTCACGTCATCAGTCGTCACTTCTGGGACGGTCTATCTGAGACGCACTACCTGGGACGCCTCATCGCTCCATCCTCATGGCGCGCAGCGCTGTAACCCTTCCCTCCCTCTCGATGGGGGAGGGATCAGAGGGTGGGGGTGGGTGCTCATACCTCCTGGCCGGTATGTGGAGCGGCTTCGACACAGCCGTCAGAACCGCTTTTCTCACTCGGGTTAGTGGTCTGTCCCCAAGCAGTTGATCCATTCGGCAGACAGCGCCAGCAAGAAGAAGCGGACGTTCGGCGAAGTCACGCTGCAATTCGTGGATGGCGCTCAAGGCCGATTCGCGGGATTGTTGCCGGCAGCCGACGACGACCCAGGAGGCGGTTCGCCGCTTCATTGACCCTGTCTTGCATGCGCCTGACGAGTTGCTTTCGACCTTATCTGTGTGTATCTGCGGCTAATCATCACTGCCGGCGAGCACCTCGGCGACGTGCAGGACCTTTGTCGTCAGGTCGCCGCGCCTGCGCAGCCGCCCTTCGATGTTAAGCATGCAGCCGAGATCGCCGAGCACCACCGCGTCCGCGCCGCACTCGGCGATGTTGACGCATTTGCGCTCCGCGATGTGGGTGGAGATCTCGCCGAACTTGAGCGCGAAGGCGCCGCCAAAGCCGCAGCAGGTTTCTGCTTCCTCCATCTCAATCAGGCTCAATCCCGGCACTTTGGCGAGAAGTTGACGTGGCTGGTCCTTGATGGACAGTTCCCGCAACCCGGAGCAGGAGTCGTGATAAGTAATCGTTCCGTTCAGATTTCCTGGGACGGCGTCCAGCTTGGCGACGTTCACCAGGAAATCTGTCAGTTCGTACGTCCGCTCGCAAAGGTCGCGCACTCGCTCGAGTTCATCCGGAGCATCGCGCAGCAGCTCCGGATAGTGCGTGCGGATCATCCCGGCGCACGAACCGGACGGCGCCACGACGTACTCGAGGCCCTCGAACTCGTCCAGCACCTTGCGCGCGAGGACGGCGGCGGAGCGCCGGTCGCCCGAGTTGTAGCCCGGCTGGCCGCAGCAGGTCTGCGTGCGCGGCACCACCACGTCACAGCCCGCGGCTTCGAGCAGCTTGAGGGCGGCAAAGCCAATCCGCGGCCTCATGAGGTCCACCAGGCAGGTGACAAAGAGACCGACGCGCATTTCTTCCTGATAAAGCGTGACTGGTGACTGGTGACTGGTCCGCCGCGCGTCGCGCGTTTCCTCCCGGCTGTCGGGCATTATCCCAGAAATCACGTCGTGGACTCGTGCCGGGCGCCGGCACTTGCTGTGCTAGGATGCCGTGCAACTTCGGACGCCCTGATTCGCATGGCGCAACGCCGCAAGCCGCAACCGCCCAACATCGTGCTGATCCTCGCCGACAACCTCGGCTGGGGCGAGCTCGGCTGCTACGGCGGCGGGGTGCTGCGCGGCGCGCCGACGCCGCGCATCGACCGGCTCGCCGCCGAAGGCCTCAGGCTTACCAACTTCAACGTCGAGAGCGACTGCGTGCCGACGCGCTCCGCGCTGATGACCGGGCGGCACCCGATCCGCACCGGCGCGCTGCAGTCGGTTCCCGCGGGACTGCCGCAAGGCATCATCCCCTGGGAGATCACGATCGCGCAGCTGCTCTCCGCGCGCGGCTACGCCACCGCGATCCATGGCAAGTGGCACCTCGGCGACCGCGCGGGCCGCTTTCCCACCGATCGCGGCTTCGACGAGTGGTACGGCATCCCGCGCACCACCAACGAAAGCATGTTTACGGCCTCCCCCGGCTACGATCCGCGGATCGTGCCGCTGCCCCGGGTGATGGAAGGTCGCAGGGGCAGGCCCGCCCGCAACGTGGCGGTCTACGACCTCGACATGCGCCGGCGCATTGACTCCGACCTCGTCGCGCGCGCGCGCAGCTTCATGCGCCGTCAGGTGAAGGCGGCGAAACCGTTTTTCGCCTACGTGCCGCTCACCCAGCTCCACTACCCGACGCTGCCGCACCGGGACTTCGCCGGGAAAACGGGCGCGGGCGATTTCGCGGATTCACTGGCGGAGATGGACCACCGCGTCGGGCAGATTCTGGATGAAATGGATTCATTAAAGATCACCAGCGACTCGCTGGTGATCTTTGCGAGCGACAACGGCCCCGAATTCCGCCGCCCGTGGCGCGGGACCGCGGGCCCCTGGACCGGCACCTACCACACCGCGATGGAAGGCGGGTTGCGCGCGCCGTTGCTGATCCGCTGGCCGGGACGCGTTCCCGCCGGTGGCGTGTCGAACGAGATCGTGCACGTCACCGACCTCTATCCGACGCTCGCGCGCGCCGCGGGAACGGGCGTGCCCCCGGACCGGCCGGTGGACGGGGTGGACCAGCTCGATTTCTTCCGCGGCAAGCAGAGCCGCTCCCGCCGCGAAGGCTTTGTTTTCTACATCAAGAACGAGCCGCGCGCCGTGAAATGGCGCAACTGGAAAATGCACCTGGTGTGGGAGGCGGAGCCCAACGCGGGCGCGAACCACCTCGAGTCGCCGGTGATCTTCAACCTGCTGCAGGACCCGAAGGAGGAAACCGACGTGCACGCCGTGTCGAGCTGGGTGCGCACGCCGATGCGGCGCATGATCCACGCGTTCCAGGAAAGCCTGAAAGCGCACCCCCCGATTCCGCCCGGCGCGCCGGACGATTACGTTCCCGGGTCCGCGCGGACCCGGAAAGCGCGCAAGCCATGACGCTCGCCCTCCCGCCACGTTCCTCCAAGCCGCGCCGGCGCGGCATCACCTCGATGATCGACTTCGGGCCGGACACGTTCGGCTGGACCGGCGCGCCCGAGGGCATCCGCAATCTCCTCGAGGCCTGCGCCGACTACATCGATTACGCGAAGCTCTACGCGCTCAACGCGCTGTTGCTGCCGCGCGATGCGGCGCGCGCCGCGGCGCGGCTCTACCGGGATTACGGCGTGGTGCCGTTCGCCGGCGGGATCCTGTTCGAGTACGCCTGGCAGCGGAACGAGCTCGACGGGCTGGAAGCGCTGCTGGCCGACCTCGATATCGGCGGGCTGGAGATTTCCGAGAACTACGTCTCGCTCACGCCCGATGAGCGCAGCCGCATGATCGAGCGCTTCCAGAAGCGCGGCATCTACATCAAGTACGAGTTCGGCCGCAAGAACCCGGCGGCGCCGCTCTCGCTCGACGAGCTGGGCGCGGTGGTCGAGGCGGTCGGCCGCCAGGGCATCGAGCACGTCATCGTGGAGCAGAGCGACTTCGACATGCTGGTCGCGGCGCGCGCCGACGCCATCGCCGCCCTCAGGACGCAGACGTGGTTCGAGCGGCTCCTCATCGAGGCCGACCCCTACCGCTTCCCGCAGCAGCACGTGAAGCTGATCGAGGATTTCGGCACCGAGGTGAATCTCGCCAACATCACGCCCGGCCAGGTGCTGCGCATCGAGGGCTTCCGCCGCGGCATCGGGCGCGCGGTCGATTACTGGATCGTCTCCCGCGGCACCTGAGCGCCCGGCGACTAGCCTCAATCTCGACGCGCACCTCCGGCGTCGCGCTCCGCGACATGGTTGCCGATAGCCGATACCGTCATGCCGGTGATAACCGGCATCCAGTCAATGCGCCCTGGATTCCGGCCTCTGCCGGAATGACGAATCAGGAAACCGCCAGTCGTCGCTGGCGATAGCGGCTTTTTCCAATCACGAATCACCAATCACGAATCACGCCGTTCGGGCTAGATGGCCCAAGGCCGCAGGAATGCCATCCGGTCCATTGTCTGGACCGTGAGCTGCCGCACCGTCCGCTTGTGCAGCACGTGCAGGACGACCGAGGAGCCGGCTTCCCCGCTCGACCAGAGTCTCTTGTAAAACTCGCTCTGGCGCCCGACCGCCTCGCCGCCCACGCCGAGGATGATGTCGCCGCGGGAAAGCCCGGCATTTTCCGCCGGCGATTCGGGCAGCACCCGCGTCACCACCACGTGCCCCTGGATTTCCTCGGAATAGACCCCGAGCCAGGGCCGCGCCGGCGCGCGGCCCCGCCCGGTCGCGAGCAGGTCGTCGAGCAGCGGCTTCAGCAGGTCGATGGGCACGAACATGTTGCCGGGAAAGGCGGCCCCGATCTCGAGCGCGTCGCTCACCCAGAGCGATCCGATGCCGACCAGTTTTCCGTCGGCATCGAGCAGGCCCGCGCCGCTGTGCTCGAAGCGGGGCGGCGCCGTGAAGATTCCGCCCTCGATCATGTACTCCCACCAGCCGGTGAAGCGCCGCCGCGAAACCACGCAGGCGCGGGAGGCGCCCCCAGCAGCGCCGTGGGCGGCGACCAGAACCGTGGCCAGCTCGCGCACGCCCGCCGAGCTGCCCAGCTCGAGCGGGCGGCAGTCGAGCCCGGCGCGCAACAGGCCGAATCCCGTGGCGTGGTCGTAGCCGGCCACGCTCGCCGGATATACGCGCCCGTCGCCGGCCACGATCAGGATCGAGCCCGCCTCGAGTATGAGGTAACCGATGGTGAGGATCAGCCCTTTTTCCCCGAATACCACGCCGGTGCCTTCGCGCTCGGCGCCGAGGTTATCGGCCGTGCGCGCGTTCGCCACCGCCTTGATGGAGAGCTTCACCACCGCCTCCTGCGGGACGTCGTCGGCGCGCAGGTCGGGGACCGCGATGTGGGCGGCGCGCCAGCTGGAAAGTGCGGCGGTGAAGAAGGAAACGGTCACGGTTGAACGAATGGTATCGGGGCACATGCCGCGCGGCAACGGGTGCAGGCACGTCGAGCGGGCGGGGGACAGACGCCGGGACGGCCGGCGGCTGGTTCGGGCGTTTCGGAATCAATCCCGAATCCGGGTGGCGGCTTCAAAATGAAGGGTTGCCGGCCTGATGGAGGGTCGTAAGAGTGCTTGACGACCCTCATCCCTCACCCCCGCCCCTCTCCCGAGCGGAGAGGGGAGATTCGAGGTGCAAATGCCTGATCAGGAATTTACACGAGAATCATTAGGCGGACGCCCGGTATTGGACGCCGATGATCTCGATTTCGGCCTCGCCCGAGGGGGTGGCGAGTATGACGACGTCGCCCGAGCGCCTCTTGAGCAGCACCCGGGCGATGGGCGAGAGCCAGCTGACCTGGCCGCGTTTCACGTCCACCTCGTCCACGCCCACGATGGTGACGGTGCGCTCGTCGCGCCCGCCCCGCACGTAGGCGTACGTG
Organism: Betaproteobacteria bacterium; assembly: GCA_016192825.1. GTDB lineage: Bacteria > Pseudomonadota > Gammaproteobacteria > Burkholderiales > SG8-41 > SG8-41. The sequence goes on from JACPTK010000105.1 coordinate 9,347, forward strand.
ACGGTCGCGCCGAAGTAGATCTGGTCGGAAACGCCGCGCCGCGCCGGGTCGACCACCTCGGCGTCGTCGAGACGCTTGTTGAGATAGTGAATGCGGCGGTCGATCTCGCGCAGGCGCTTCTTGCCGTAGATGTAGTCGCCGTTCTCGGAACGGTCGCCGTTGGACGCCGCCCACTGGATGGTCTTGACCAGATCCGGCCGCTCGTTGACGACGAGCTTCGTGAGTTCCGCCTTGAGACGCGCGTAACCCTGCGGCGTCATGTAATTTTTGACTTCCTGTGCCGCGTGTTCCGCCGACGTGCCGCTACGGCCATTGCCATTTCGACCATTGCCGCTCCGGCCGTGGCCATTGCGACCGTTTCCATTACGGCCATTGCGGCCGTTTCCGTTGCGGCTGCGTGCAAAGATTGGTGTCTTTCCCATGGCGAGTACGAGTGCATTTCGTCCGGAGGAGCCTCATATTATAGCAAAAACAATGTATTACTGGCGATATCTGTGGTAGGGCTCTAGATCGGGCCGCAAACTGGCTATTTTGGGTTGTCGCTGCCGATTTCAGCATATAAAATCGAGCGCCAAACTCTGAATAAGCCCTTGCTATGGCACAAAAAGCCGCCAAGTCCTCGATCCAGGTCATCGAGCGCATGATGAGCCTCCTCGGGGCGCTCGCCCGGCACGCCACGCCCGTCAATCTGAAGCAGCTCGCCGGCGAAACACGCCTGCATCCCTCCACAGCCCATCGCATTCTCTCGGTCATGGTGGACAACCGGCTGGTGGATCGCATCGAACCGGGGACCTACCGGCTCGGCATCCGGCTGCTGGAACTGGGCAGCCTCGTCAAGTCGCGCATCAGCGTGCGCCAGGAAGCCCTGCCGCACATGCAGCAGTTGCACCAGAACCTGGGAGAGACCATCAACCTGTCGGTGCGCCACGACGACGAGATGGTCTATATCGAGCGGACCTCCGGCAACGGCTCGATGATGCGGGTGGTGCAGATCATCGGCGCGCGCGCGCCGCTGCATATCACCGCGGTGGGCAAGCTTTTTCTCGCCGAGGACGGGCCGGAGAAATGCATCGAGTACTCCCGGCGCACCGGGCTGCCGAAATACACCGAGAACACGCTCACCGACGCGGGTAGCCTGGCGCAGGAGCTGGATAAGATCCGCCGCCAGGGCTTCGCGTTCGACAACGAGGAGGCCGAGAAAGGCGTCTCCTGCATCGGCGCCGGCATCTACAACGACGAGGGCAGCCTCGTCGCCGGACTCTCCGTTTCCGCCCCCTCCGACCGGCTCGACAGGAATTGGGCTGCGCAGGTCCGGCAGACCGCCGAGAACATTTCCCGGGCCATCGGCCACCGGAATCCCTGACCGGTCGGAAGTGATACCGGCCGATCCCGAATGGGCGAGCCAGAACGCGCTCAAGTTTCACGGGCGCGTCGCCTACGACGACAGCTACAACGGGCTTGCGCTGGACGAGGCGGAAGGCAATCGCATGTGCGCGCAGGCGAAGGACGCCGACGTGCTGTTCCTGGCCAACCATGGGGTCGCCGCGTGCGGCCCCTCGGTCGCCACCGCCTTTGACGACCTTTACTATCTCGAGCGCGCGTGCATGCTGCAGGTGCTGGCCATGGGGACCGGCAGACCGCTTCGCGTCGTGCCCGAGCAGATCGCGGGGCTGACCGCGGACCAGATGGCGCAGGACAGCGAGCAGACCGAGCTGCACTTCGCCGCGCTCAAGAGAATGCTCGACCGCGACGAGCCCGCACGATCACGAAGCTAACGCTTCATGACCATGAATCAAGATTGAAATATGGGAGTCAGTGTGGTAATCGGAAACGAGCGCCGTTCCTCACTGTTCATGCCCGACCACTCAAAACCTTGTTAGGTTTGCGGACTCCGGTCCGCAAACCTTAGTGGACGACGAGAGGCTGGTTGAGGAGGATGTCGAAGCCGCCCAGGAACTCGTCGACGTGCTCGACCGAGGCGTCCTCGGCAACGGCGTCCTGCAGCGAGTGCACGAAGCGGTCCGCGACATCGCCCTGGAAGAATGTCCCACGCTGGCCACGCTTGTCCACCAGCTCGTAGCCGTGCTGCGTGGGGTATTCCACCACGTAGTAGTTGTCGCTGCTGTAGATGACGTTCATTGCCGCGCCCATATCGCCTATAACGCCCACTGCCGCCCGAGGATGACACGATCCCGCCGCCGGGACCGTGACTCAGCTCACATGCGCGGTAATTGGGGGCGCGAACGGCGGTTTTCAAGGAACGGGCGGCTGAGGGACAGGCGTGACGAGTGATAGGTGACAAGTGATAAGGGTCAATACCCGCAGTGCGGGAATCCCGACCACTTATCACTCGTCACTTATCCCCCGCCTTTAGAGCGGCGCAGCTGGCTCAGCGCAATACCCGAAAGGATCAGGAGCAGACCGGTATAGGCGTTGGCGCCCGGCGCTTCGCCCAGCAGCGCCACGCCGAGGAGCAAGGCGACGACCGGGGTGCAATAGTTCGCCAGGGACATGAAGGTGGGCCCCGCCGAGCCGATCAGCTTCAGGTACGCGAGGGTCGCGATCGCGGTCGGCCCGACGCCGATCCAGATCACGGCGTGGACCGACGCCCGGCTGGGGGAGAGATTCCACGGCTGGTCCACGACGAGCGCGATCGGCAGGCTGATCATCGCCGCGATGGCGATGATCGCGGCGGAGGCCACCATCACGTCGCCCCTCAGCATCAGGCGCACGAGCACGCTCTGGGTCGCGTAGCAAAGCGCGCCGCCCAGGACCGCCAGCTGGGCAAGGATCTCGACCGAGGATCCGCCCAGTCCGGTCAGGACCGCCGGCTCCATCAGCACCACGATTCCCGCGAATCCCAGCAGGAAGCCCGCGAGACGGTTGCGCGTCATCGTCTCGCCGGCGACAAAGAAGTGGGCGAGCACGAGCGTCGTGAGCGGCATGATCGCCATGAGAATGCCCGCGAGCGCGCTGTCGATGGACTTCTGGCCGGTCGTGATGAGCCAGAACGGCAGGGAATTCCCGATCACCGCGAGCACCCCGTACGGCAACCATGCCCGCCCCAGCGGCGGGAAGGTGTGGCCCAGCGCCCGCACGACCGCGACCAGAATGATGGCGCCGATCACCAGCCGCGAGGCGACCAGCGTCGCGGGCGGCACCGTCGCCACGCCGAGCTTGACGAACATGAAATTCGAGCCCCACAGCGCGACGAGGGTCGCGAGCAGGCCCCAGTCCTTGAGAGACCGGGCGGCCACGTTGTGAACCCCGGACATTGCTTGATGCGGATTGTTGGCGAGGCGCAAGGATACACGATGTTCCGTGGCCGCCCTGCTGAGCGCGTGAGTCGTGATTCACGAATCACGCCCTTCGGGCTGGTTGACGCGCACCACGGCGCGGCCGCGAGGACGGCGAGTGATTTCAGCGCAGCGCGGCGTCCGGCGGCGAACGAGCTATTTTCGGCAACGGGCAGGGAGGTATTTCCCTCGGATATCACTGCTGGAGCAAATCCAGGTGATGCGATTGTTGTTCTCTCGTTGAGGCGTAAGCACGATGGACTTGCCCTCCAGCGGCGCTGCCGCCAGCACCACCTCGACCGCGCCGGTGCGCGAGTCCACGCTCACACGCCTGACGTCGCGGAAAACCGGGTCCTTCATCCCGGCTTCCCTGATATCCCGGGGCAGCGTCTTGTTCCGCAGATAAAAGTCCTCCACCGCCCGCGTCGCCTGATTGCCGACCTGCAGCGCACCGGCCACCCGGGCGCGCACGGTGTAATCGTGGTACGCCGGTATGGCGATCGCCGCGAGGATGCCGACCGGAAATACGATCGCGGCCAGGACGATCAGCGCGATGGCCCAAACCGGCATGCGCGCAGCGGGGGCACCCTGGCGCACCGCCTCCTCGGTCGCGCCGCGGTTGACGACCAGGCATCCCGCCATCATGTCGTGCAGCGCCTGCTTCTTCGCCGTGAATCCCGCCATCAGGTAGCCGATCATCAGGATCAGGCCGGAAAGGAGCTTCGCGAAATGGCGACCGGTCGCGCGTCCGAAGGAGACGCGTCTGCCCTGCTGGTCCACCACCTTGATGCCAAGCGCCATCTTGCCGAGCGTCGCCTGCCGGCTCGAGCTTTCCATGAGCGCGTAGTACAGCCACCACACGAGGATACCGGCGATATTGCCCAGCCCTTCCGCCGATTTCTGGTTGAACGAGCCCGAGCTCGCCCCGTAGATGAAACCGACGATGCCGCCCACGACCGCTGCCGAGGCCACGAGTATCAGGTAATCGATCACCACCGCGGCAAACCGCTTCCAGAATCCGGCGTAGATGCCGGTCGCGCCAGACGCCGGTTCCGCTGCGGCCGCGGAAAACGGCAACTGCGCAGCGCATTTCACGCAAAATCTTGCGTTATCGTCGTTCTGCTGACCACATTTTGGACAATACATGGCTCCCCTTACGCATTCTTGGCCGACACGTCGTCGCTTATCATGCCCTTCGCCAAAGAGGTCGGCAATCGGCAGTACCGGGGAGCCATGATGGAGGAACGTTTTACAAGGCTCCTTGGCGGTCTTATCCTTTGGTGAGGAATCTCCGCGCGCACGCGGAGACTCCTTGTTCCCGTGATTCCTGCCCGATTACTTCTCTGCGCTCTTGCGCTGCTGCCTGCACTAACGCCTGCGCAGCAGCCTGTATTCCAGCCCGCGCCACCGCCCGCAGCAGGGCGCAGCGCGCTGCCGGCCATGCCGGTCGCCGGCCTGGCGCTGCTCGCGGAGCTGCGCAAGGGCGGCTACGTGATCTACTTCCGCCATACCGCTACCGACTTCTCGCGCGACGACTCGCGTTCGAAAGGCGATGACGACTGCGACAACCAGCGCTCGCTCACGGACAAGGGGCGTGAGGAGGCGCGGCAAATCGGCGCTGCTTTCCGCGACCTTAAGATTCCCATAGGAACGGTGCTCGCAAGCCCGCGCTGCCGGACGATGGACACGGCAATGCAGGCATTCCGGCGGGCGGAAAAATCCTCAGACGTTCGCGGTGGGCCGGCGAGAGACCCGAGCCCGGAACGCTACGCCGGCTTGCGCAAGCTGCTCTCCGCCCCACCTCCGCCCGGTGCGAATCTCGTCATCGCCAGCCACGGCAACCCGTTCTACGCGGTTGCCGGCGCGCCCTACCTTGCCGAAGGCGAAGCGGCCGTGGTCAGGCCGCTGGGAAGCGACTTCGAGATCGTCGCGCGGATTCGTTACGACGGCTGGAAAGAACTACAAGCCGGAAATTAGCCGCCAAGATGGCATGGACGCCAAGAACGCCAATGAAAACAAATAGACAGGATTAACAGGATTAACGCTAACAGCAAACCCCTGCGTAAATCCTCATCCCTCGATCCTCACCGCGCGTAGCGCTGTTATCTCCCTTCCCCCTTGATGGGGGAAGGGCGGGGATGGGGGTGACGGCCCCTCCGCCCTCATCCCTGCTTTATTGATTTGCTCTTCTTGGCCGTTCAGCTCTTGATTTTATCCGCGTGTGTCTGCGTTTATCCGCGGTTCTGTTTCGATCGTCTCTGCGTCTTTGCGACTTTGCGGCTAATTTCTACAACGCAAAGTCCAGCGTGCTGAAGTCCTTCACTTTCTCCGCCTCCGCGAGCTGCGAGAACAGCCGCTCCGCCTTCGCCCGGTCGCGGTGCGCGGTCAGCTTCAGGAACTTGTCGCGCAGTTCCTCGCGCGTCAGCGGCATCGTCGGCGTGCCCTTGAAATCGTGCCCCTCCGCGGTCAGCGCCTTGCCATTCTTCATCGTGAGCGTCAGACGGCACGCCGATGACTGGTAGCCCGGCGAGGACTTCAGCAGCTCGACCTGTGCGCTCTTGCACAACGCGCGGATCTTCGGGTCGTTGAGGGTCGCTTCCGAGAAAACGCGCGGGTCCAGCGGATCCTTGTACAGCGCGGTCGCCACACAGAACGGCACGCTGTACTGCATCATCGTGAGATCCCGCGGCTCGTTGATGGCGTGCTGGGTCACCGTCTTCTCACCGGCGGCGATGGCGATCCCCGCCACGTCGTCTCCCGAAATCCGGTGCTTCTCCATGAGGTCCAGCGCAAGTGTCACCGGCACCTGCGCGGTGGAGTGGCACGAATAGCGTTTGATCTTGGTCTTCATCACGTGCCATACCGAGCCGAGGTCCTTCGTCAACCGGGCCGTGTCCCCGCCGTTGCAGAACACGTTGAGGAACCCGAACTTCCCGTCGAGCACGCCCTCTGGCCCGGTGTAGCCGTCGCGCGCGAGCACCGCGGCCATGAATCCCGCTTCCGCGGCGCGCCCCAGGTGCAGGCGCTTCACCATGCCGCCCGTCCTGGAAAACTCCATCAGGCCCGCGCTCGTCGAGCCGGCGATGCCGAGCGCGTTGGCCATCTGCTTCGCGTCGATCGAGAACATCCGGCCGATGACGATGGCGGTGCCGAACGGCCCCACGACCCCCGGCGAATGGAAGCCGTTTTTCTCGATCGAGTGTTTCGCCGAGTCGCCGATGCGGTAGAGCACCTCGTAGCCCGCGACGATCGCGGACAGCAGCGCCTTGCCGCTCATCTTGCGGCCCTGCGCGGGCGCCAGGCCCGGCACGGCGAGCGCGGCGCTGGGATGGATGCCGACGCTGGGCTCGCACAGGCAGTCGAGCTCGAAGGCGTGGACCGAAGCGCCGTTGCTCAGGCAGGCGAACGGCGCGCGCACCTTGACGAGCGTGCCGAACACGCTGCACTCGCCCGGCGCGCTGTTGCGCCGGGAATACTCGATCACGGTCTGCGTCCAGGGCAGCTGCGAGCCGAAGACGCAGGCCCCGACGGTGTCGATCACACAGTCCTTCGCGCGCTCGACGACCTCCGGCGGAATGCGGTCGTAAGTCAGGCCGACGGCATACTCGGCCAGCCTCCGGCTGGCCGCCTGCGCCGCTACCGCTTCGACTTGAGCTTTGCCTGCTTGATGACCTTGTTCCATTTCGCGATCTCCGACTTGATCAAAGTGCCGAATGCCTGCGACGTGCCGCCGACCGCTTCGGATCCGCCCTTCAGGAAGAATTGCTGCGTCCTGGGCTGATCGAGAACCGCGTTCACTTCGCGGTTGATCCTGTCGATGTGGGACCGGGGCACGCCGTGCGGCGCCAGCATGCCGCTCCACTGGATGACCTCGTAGCCCGCGACGCCCGCCTCCTGCATGGTCGGCACGTCCGGCATGCCCTTCGTGCGCCGCGCGACGCTGACCGCCAATGCGCGCAGCCGCCCCGCGCGCACGTCGGCCGCGGACGCGAGCATGTTGCCGAAATTCACCTGCACCTGCCCGCCCATCAACGCGGTCCGCGCCGGGCCTCCGCCCCGGTACGGCACGTGCACCATGTCGGTAGCGGTAAGGACCTTGAACAATTCTCCGGCAAGATGGCTGATCGTGCCTTCGCCAGACGAAGCGAAGTTGATCGTACCCGGCTTCGCCTTCGCCATGGCGATCAATTCCCGGACCGACTTCGCGGGCACCGCCGGATGCACGACCAGGATGAGCGGGACGTTCGCGATATGCACCACAGCGTCGAAATCCCGGATCGGCTCGAAACGGACCTTGTTCACGAGCGGATTGATGACGATCGTGCTGGCGGTCGCCATCAGCAGCGTATAGCCGTCCGGCGACGACTGCGTGGCGATTTCGGTGCCGATCGAGCCGCCGGCGCCGCCGCGGTTGTCCACCACGATCGTCTGGCCCAGCCGCTCCGACAACCCCTGTCCCACGAAGCGCGCCGCGACGTCGGCGCCGCCGCCCGGCGGAAACGGCTGGATCAGCCGGATCGGGCGGTAGGGATACTGTTCACCCTGCGCCTGGCACCAGGCCGGCATTGCCGCGGCGATCGCCGACACGAACGTCAATGCGCCTGCCTTCGACAACAGTTTGCCTTTCATGTGTGGCCTCCTCGCGTTTTCTTGTTCAGCCGACGGCAGGTTGCGGCCCATCGCCATGGCCCGGGGGGCCCAATGGCGATTATCGCAGTCTCGCGCCGGTAATGCCGCATCCGCCATGCTACGCGCGCTGCAACGCCTCCATCAGGGGCTTCACGCTCGCGGCGGAATCGAGCTGCTTCAGCAGCCGTCCGACCCGGTCGGTCCCCTCTCCGCCGAGGCGCGGCTCGACCAGCTCGCGGAACTTCCGGTCGAGCTCGGCCGCGTCCATCGGCCGGTGCCGCACTTCTCCCGTCAACGCGCCGCCGCCGCGCGTCCGGATGGTCACGATCGCCCGGTGGCCGGCCTGCAGATCCGTCCAGTCGTCGCGACCGACAAAACGGACGCGCTTCTGCATGTCCATCGCCGCAGCGTCCATCGCACCGGCGGGATCGTGCAGCCGGTAGAAGTCCAGCTTGCCGTGGGCGGCCGCGATCGCGCACACCGTCAGCGCCGATATCGAGGCGTGGCGCGTGGTGGGCACGCGCTTCAACCCGCGCGCCGGAATCTGAACCTCGACCGATTCGATGTCGTCCGGGCGAACCGCGTGCTTCTCCATCAGCCCGAAAAGGCCCTGCAGGTACGCCTGGTTCGGGCTCCCTACGGGATACCGCTTGTGCATGACATCGGTGATCGAATAGTAGGCACCGATATCCGCGAGCATTTCCGCTCCGGCGTCCGGCGCGCCCAGGTAAGCATCGAAAAGACTGTGCGAGCCGTCCAGTATGTCCGGCGGCGTGCGGCACCCGTCCTGCGCGAGAAGCGCCGCCGTGACGCCGTTGCGGTTGGCCGCCGCGACCTGGAAGGTCTTTCCCATGTGGGCGGGATCCCGGGTCATGTTATCCGGGCCGGCCGCCTGGTAGGCGGCGAGGCACAGCGCAACCTGCATCGGCTCGCGTCCGAGCCCGAGCAGCACCCCGGCAGTCACGGCGGAGCTCATCGCGGCCACCACTGCGGTCGGATAAAAGCGGCGCGCGACGTAGTCCCGCTCGCGGTAGAAGATGGTCATCAGCCGGCCGCCGACTTCGTAACCCAGCGCGACCGCATGCAGCACCGCCTGGCCGCTCGCGCCCGTCCACTCTCCGACCGTGAGCGCTGTCGGCGCGGGTCCCGAAGCGACATGGCCGCCCACCGATCTGAGGTGCACGGGGTCGACCTCGTCGCCATGGGACATGCCGCCGTTGGCCATCGCGGCATTGACCAGGCTGGTGCGTCCCAGGTGCCCGATCATGGTGCACTCGGGCGCGCCGCCCATCTTGTTCAGGAACCGGACGAGCGCCAGCACTTCGGGGAGCTGCGAGCACGCAATCATCGCGCCCACGGAGTCGTAAACGACGTCCGACGCCTTCCGGCGGACGTCGTCAGGCAGGTCGCTCCATCGCGTGCGGCACAGCCATGCCGCGAGCGATTCGGTGACGGCGGAAGCGGGCGCCGCGGCGGCCATCGAATCAGGACTTGAAGCGCACCGGCTTCGTCACGGGGCGATAGCTGAACGAGGTCGGGACGAACTGGGAATGGATTCCCGCTCCCCCGGCGACGACGATGTGGATGTGCGACGCATCGTCGGCGACACCGATATGCGCCGGATCGCCCGCCTGGGCGAACCAGCGCGAGCGGCGGTGCTTGAGCCCGCGCACGGTCCGCGCGCCGAATCGCGAGAGCGGAATGCGCGCCCGCTCGAACAACTCCTTGCGGATCCGCGCCTTGTCGTATCCATCCCGCGCCAGCGTATGGGCGTGCTCGGGGCTCAGGACCAGCAGCGGCCCGGTGGGGAAGATCACATTGTTGTGCCCCATCGCCGTCATCGCGCCCACGAAATGATCCATGATTTCGGCGCCCGTCTCGCAGCCGTAGGTGAACACGTTGTGGCCGGCGGAGGCGCCGATCACCGTCACCGTGCTGTCCTCGCGCCGGTAGCCCTGCTCGACGTGAAACGGCGCCCACGGGCTCTCGTCCTCGTTTTCGGCGATGCAGAAAGTGAATTTTCCCGTCTGCCCCTGGGTGGACATGTCGGTTTCCCCGGGGAGATCGCCGCCGATGTTTCTCAGCACGAGCTGCAGCGCCCGGCCGACCGTCGCGTTCGCGCGATTGCCCTGGCCGAACACGTTGCCGCGAGCATTGAAGCCCACCTGCTTCGCAGCCGGGCCGTTCACGATGACCAGCGGCGTCGTGTTGTTGGTCGCGGTCTGGATCCCGTAGAGCCGGCAGTTCTCGTCGAGCGCCGCCTCGACCGCCGCCAGCACGACCGGAAAGGTTTCCGCGCGGCAGCCCGCCATGACCGCATTGATCGCGATCTTCTCGATCGTGGCCAGGCGCATCCGCGGCGGAATCGGACCGACCGTCTCCGAGGGAACGCGGTCGATGGTGACCAGCATGGCGCGCACGGCCTCCCGGGTCGGCGGCACGACCGGCAGCCCGTCCGTCCAGCCTTGCGCGAAAAAGAATTCCTGGAGCGCGTCCGGCGCATCCGGCAGCTGCATCTGTTCCGGCAACCTATCCGCGCTCGCCCCGCGTGCGCCCGGGGCGCGCCGCGTCAGCGCCGCCACCACATTCTCGATCACCCCCTCAGCCCGCTGCGTCACCACGGTCTCCGTCGCCGTGTGCATGGGATGGGGGATCTCCACGATCGGCAGGTCGCCCATGCCGCGCCCGGCCGCCTGCGAGCGGGCCGCTCCGCTGAATGCGCTGCTGCAAACCGTCACGGTCGGTACGCCGAGCCGCTCCAGGGCGACGCCATCGGCGACGCTCATCGACGTGGACGTGCCGCAGTCGCCAAAGCACTGGATCACCGCATCGTGTCCACGCAAGGCCTGAAGTTCGTCCGGGGACAATTCGTCCTTGGGAGCGAGCTTGCGCAAGGTGACGCCCAGACGGGCGCCGTGCCGCGCTTCCAGCAGCGGCTTCAGCCGGCTCAGAAACAGGTCAGCGTTGACCTTGCTGTTGTCGACGAACGCGATGCGCGCATCCCGCAGCGCGCGCAGTTGCGGCGCCAGCGGCGCAGGCGGCGCGTCGCCCGCAATGCGGGGATTCAATACGGTCAGATCGCTCATGGCGCGCTCCTCGGGAATCGTCACGACCCAGATTTTGACACTCGCACCTTATGCGATCAATGACTATCTCGGCCTACGGCGCAACGACTACCTGCGCAGCTTCCTCTTCGACTTCATCGAAACGTACGCGCCGCGGCTCAGGCGCCCCATCGTGGAGAAAGCGCTCTCGGCGCAGTGACGGCGCGGGGGACCCCGGGAGCCGGCGTGATGCAATGGTAAAATCGCGCCGACCAGCCCTATCTCGGCGTTATGGCCCTCAGCCCCCTCACCGCGCTGTCCCCTCTCGACGGCCGCTACCACAACAAGCTCGCGGCGCTGCGCGACACCTTCAGCGAGCTCGCGCTGATCCGCTACCGCGTCAAAATCGAGATCGAGTGGTTGAAGGCGCTCGCCGCCGCGCCCGCCATCAAGGAAGTGCCGCCGTTCTCGCCGCCCACGCTGGCGCAGCTCGAAGAGGTGGCCGCGAGGTTCTCCGAAGCCGACGGCGAGGCGGTGAAGGCGACCGAGGCAAGGCTCAATCACGACGTCAAGGCGATCGAACACTTCCTGCGCGGGAAATTCGCGGGCAACCGCGAGCTCGTGAAGGTCGCGGAGTTCATCCACTTCGCCTGCACCTCCGAGGACATCAACAACCTCGCGCACGCGTTGATGCTGAAACAGGCCCGAGACAAGGTGATTCTGCCGGCTCTCGACCGCATCCTCGAGAAGCTGGCCGCGCTCGCCCACGAGCTCGCCGACTGTGCCATGCTCGCGCGCACCCACGGCCAGCCGGCGACCCCCACCACCCTCGGCAAGGAGCTCGCCAACGTCGCCCACCGCCTGGTGCGGGGGCGCGAGCGCATCGCCGGCGTGAAGCTGACCGGCAAGTTCAACGGCGCGGTCGGCAACTACAACGCGCACCTCGCCGCCTATCCGGGCGTGGACTGGGAAAAGCTCGCGCGCGGCCTGGTGGAGGGCCTCGGGCTCGAGTTCAACGCGTACACCATCCAGATCGAGCCGCACGACTCGATCGCCGAGCTGTTCGACGCCTGCGCGCGCGTGAACACCGTGCTGATCGACCTCGACCGCGACGCGTGGGGCTACATCTCGCTCGGCTACTTCAAGCAGAAGCTCAAGGAAGGCGAAGTCGGCTCCTCCGTCATGCCGCACAAGGTGAATCCCATCGACTTCGAGAACTCGGAAGGCAACTTCGGCGTCGCCAACGCGCTCCTGCGGCACATGAGCGAGAAGCTGCCGGTCTCGCGCTGGCAGCGGGACCTCACCGATTCCACCGTGCTCCGCAACATGGGCGTCGCGCTGGGGCACACCCTGCTCGGTTACGACTCGTGCCTGCGCGGACTCGGCAGGCTGGAGGCCGATCGCAACCGCATGAAGGAAGACCTGGACGGCAACTGGGAGGTGCTCGCCGAGCCGATCCAGACCGTGATGCGGCGCTACGGGATCGCCGGCGGCTACGAGCAGCTGAAGGAGCTGACGCGCGGCAAGAAGGGCATCACGCGCGACTCCGTGCACGCGTTCGTCAAGGGTCTCAGGATTCCGGAAGCGGAGAAGAAGCGGCTACTCGCGCTCACACCGGCGACCTACCTCGGCAAGGCCGCCGAGCTTGCACGGCGCATCTAGCAGCCTGTCGGACTAGGTGTCGTGCGCGGTGGGTGTGAATGCATGAATGATCGCTCTTGCTTGCCGCGGAGCCGACAGGCTGTAATGGGGAACTTATTGGCCCGGAACCGTCTTCGCCGTCGAGGACGACCCGTTCCTCCGCCTGATCCAGGTCATCCTTGACCCCGCCACGCCGGCCGACCGCACGGCGGCGTATTCCCATTTCTTCGCGCACGAGGAGCCGGATTTCACCGGCTGGTGCGGGCGTCTGCGCGCGCGGCTGAAGCGCCTCCACGCCGCCGAGGTGCGGCTGGTCGCCGACCAGGATGCCCTGCTCGCCGGCATGCCCGGCGCCCGCGTCGTGGTTACGGAATCGCTGCCGATCGGAAATAGAGAAGTCGCCGCTTCCGGCGGCGCGCTGCGCATCGAAGTCATCCCGGAGAAAGCCGGGATCCAAAAAACACTTTAATTCACTGGACCCCGGCGTGCGCCGGGGTGACAAATATAGACTTTTGCAGAGATCCCTTAAACTACCTCTTTATCTCGCATCTCGTATCTCGCATCTCGTATCAGCCCAGCTCCGCAACGACCGTTGAATTGCTGACCTTGCCCCTCGCGTCGAGAAACAGCCCTTTCACGATGGCGTGCGCGCACAGCACGCCGCCCGACTCGAACCGCTGCTCCATGTAGGCGTACTTGTCGTCCCAGGTGACCAGCCGCGTGACGAGCTCGAATTTCTGGAACGGCGCGAGCGCGCGGATGAAGTTGATCTCCGCCGCTCCGAGGGCCGCCCGCCACTGCCGGCGCAAGATCACGGGCAGCAGTCCGATCTGCGCGACGAGGTGCACGCGCCCGAGGTCCATGAAGGACAGGTAGCGCCCGTTGTTCATGTGCAGGTTGACGTCGCAGTCGTTGGGCAGCACGCGGAAGGCGACGCGCGACTCCTCGAGCGGCCCCGTGCGCGGCAGCCCGATCAGCCGGAACAGCAGCAGGAACAACCGCAGGTAGAGATTCACAATATAGACAGGATTTATTCGTTCTTACGGCCGTGAGCGATGGCGCAGGTATTCCACGATCCCGGGCATGATGGAGATCAGGATGACGGCGACGATCGCCCAGGAAAGATTCTGCTTCACCGCCGGCACGGTGCCGAAGGCGTAGCCGGCGTAGACGAGCGATCCGACCCAGGCGACGCTGCCCGAGAAGCTGTAGAACAGGAAACGCCCGTAGCGCATGCGGCCGACGCCGGCGACGAACGGCGCGAAGGTGCGGATGATCGGGACGAACCGCGCGAAGAACACCGTCTTCGCGCCGTACTTGTCGTAGAAGCGCTGCGTGCGCGCGAGGTGCCCGGGGTTGAGAAATCGGGAGCCCTCGCGCGTGAACACGCGCGGCCCGAGATAGCGGCCGATCCAGTAATTGGTGTTGTCGCCGAGGAACGAGGCGCAAGCGAGCGCCGCGAACAGCCCGTGCACGTACATGTTGCCGGCCGCGGCCAGCGTGCCCGCGACGAACAGCAGCGAATCGCCGGGAAGGAACGGCATCACCACCAGGCCGGTCTCGCAGAACACGATGGCGAAGAGGATGGCGTAGATCCACGCGCCGTAATTCGCGACCAGCCACTGGAGGTGCCGGTCGAGGTGCAGGACGATGTCGATAAAGCCGGTGAGAAGATCCACGTTATGCCGCTCCAGCTATCGCGGACTGTCGGCGACAACCGCCCGGAGCATGATGCGGCGCGGGGGGCCGTTCGTCGTGACCAATCAAGGCTGGAACGGCATCAGACGACCGCGCCGTCCTCGCCCGGCTTTTTTGCCACCTCCGGCCTGGCCAGGTCCTCGCGCGTCACCCGCAGCCACATCACGATCGGGCTCGCCACCAGCACCGAGGAATAAATGCCGAAAAGGATACCGATGGTGAGCGCGAGCGCAAAGTAGTGCAGTGTCTCGCCGCCGAAGATCAGCATCGAGATCACCATGAGCTGGGTGCAGCCGTGGGTGATGATGGTGCGCGACATGGTCGCGGTAATCGCGTGATCGAGCACCTGCGGCACGGACAGGCTGCGCATCCGGCGGTTGCGGAAGGTCTCGCGCACCCGGTCGAACACCACCACCGACTCGTTGACCGAGTAGCCGAGGACCGCCAGCACCGCGGCGAGCACCGGCAGCGAGAACTCCCACTGGAAAATCGAGAAGAATCCGATAATGATCACGACGTCGTGGAGGTTGGCAATGATCGTGGCCACGCCGAACTTCCACTCGAACCGCAGCGCGAGGTAGACGACGATGCCGATCGAGACGAACAGCAGCGCGAGCGACCCCGCTTCGAGCAACTCGCTGCCGACCTGGGGGCCGACGAACTCGACGCGGCGCATCTCGACGGCAGGATCGGCCTTTCTCAGCTCCTGCATCACCAGCTCGGAGAGCTTGGCGCTCGTCACGCCCTGCTTCGCGGGCAGACGGATCAGGACGTCGCGCGAGGTTCCGAAGTTCTGCACCGAGGCCTCGGTGAACCCGAGCCGCGCCATCACTTCGCGGATCTTGCCGAGGTCCGCGGGCTGCCGGTAGGCCACTTCCATGACGGTGCCGCCGGTGAAATCCACGCCGAGGTTGAGGCCGCGCGTGGCAAGGGAGCCCACGGCGACCAGGAACGTGACGACGGAGATCACGTTGAAGAGCAGCGCATGGCGCATGAACGGGATGTCGCGCTTGATGCGGAACCATTCCATCGCTACGCTCTCCTTCCGCGGGGGATGCGGGATACGGGATGCGGGATGCGGTTGAAACTCCCGCGTGCCGCGCATTGACGGTTTTGACGCCTCACACCTCTCTCCACTCGCCTCACTTGGCGGGCGCCTGTGGCCGCCAGACCTGGCCGATCGAGACCTTGTCGAGCCGGCGGCGGCCGCCGTAGTAGAGGTTGACCATCGCGCGGGAGACCATCACCGCGCTGAAGATCGAAGTGAGAATGCCGAGGCACAGCACCACGGCGAACCCTTTCACCGGCCCGGAGCCAAGCAGGAACAGGAAGAGCCCCGCGATGAGGGTGGTGATGTTGGAATCGAGAATGGTGCCCCAGGCGCGGTCGTAGCCGGTGGCGATTGCCGCCTGCGGCGTGTTGCCGCCGCGCAGCTCCTCGCGGATGCGCTCGTTGATCAGCACGTTGGCGTCGATCGCCATGCCGATCGTCAGCGCGATGCCCGCCATGCCCGGCAGCGTCAGCGTGGCCTGCAGCATCGAGAGCAGCGCCACCAGGAACAGCACGTTGACGGCGAGCGCGACAACCGAGAACACGCCGATCAGCGTGTAGTAGGCGATCATGAACGCCGCGATCGCGGCGAATCCGTACCAGGTGGAGTGGAAGCCGATGCGGATGTTCTCCGCTCCGAGCGACGGGCCCACCGTGCGCTCTTCGATGATCTCCATCGGCGCGGCGAGCGCCCCGGCGCGCAGCAGCAGCGAGACGTCGCGCGCCTCCTGCGTCGTCATCCGGCCGCTGATCTGCACCCGACCCCCGGGGATTTCGGAGCGGATCACGGGCGCGGTCACCACTTCGCCCTTGCCCTTCTCGAACAGCAGGATCGCCATGCGCCGGCCCACGTTCTCGCGCGTGACCTGTTGAAAGATGCGCGCGCCGGTGCCGTCGAGATTGATGTGCACCGCGGGCTCGCCGGTCTGGCTGTCGAACCCCGGCTGCGCGTCGTTGATGCGGTCCCCCGTCAGGACGACCTGCTTCCTCACCAGCACCGGCCGGCCGTCGCGCTCGAGGTAGAGCTCGTCGCCCAACGGGATCTGTCCCGCCTGTGCCGCCTGGAGCGCCGCCGGGCTGTTGGTGTTGTCGTCGTCCACCATGCGCACTTCGAGCGTCGCGGTGCGGCCGAGGATGTCCTTCGCCTTGGCGGTGTCCTGCACGCCCGGCAGCTGCACCACCACGCGGTCCGCCCCCTGCTGCTGGATGATCGGCTCCGCCACGCCCAGCTCGTTGACGCGGTTGCGCAGCGTGGTAATGTTCTGCTGGATCGCGAAATCCTGGGTGCGCCTCTGCGCCTCGGGCTTGAGCGTGGTCACGACGCGCGGTTCCCCCGCGTCGCCGGCCTCCTTCAAATCGAGATCGGGCAGGGTACGCGCCATCTCCGCCAGCCCTTTTTCCCGCATCGCCGGGTCGCGGAAGCGCACCGTGACGACCTGCCCATCGCGCGCCACGCCGGTAAACTGGATCCGCTTCTCGCGCAAGTTGCTGCGAATGTCGTTGACGGTGGCCTCCATCTTCTTGGCCAGCGCCGCCTTCATGTCCACCTGCAGCAGGAAGTGCACGCCGCCGCGCAGATCGAGGCCGAGGTACATCGGCAGCGCGCCGATCGAGGCAAGCCAGCGCGGGCTGTTGGAAAGCAGATTCAATGCGACGATGTAATCGTCGCCGAGCTGCGCCTGCAGGAGGTCCTTGGCCTTGAGCTGGATATCGGTGTCGGCAAAGCGCGCCTTGACGCTGGTCGCGTCCAGGAACACGCCGGTGGCGGCGATGCCGCCCTTTTTGAGCGCGTCCTCGACGCGGCCCATGAGCGCGGTGTCGGCCTTGAGCACCGCCTTGACCGGCGAAACCTGAACCGCCGGAACCTCGCCAAAGAAGTTGGGAAGCGTATAGAGGAGACCCAGCGCCACCGCGCCCGCGATGAGAAGGTATTGCCAGAGGGAATAGCGATTCATTTGCCCGGGGCGAGGTGTGTCGAGTATGTCGATTCAGGCGCGAGGCGGATGATGCGCTGGGTACGACCGCTCACGCCGCCCGCCTTGCGCCTCACTGGATGTTCTTGAGGGTGCCCTTTGGCAGCACGAGCTGCACCGACGGGCGCTGGATCTGGATCTCGACCTTGTCGGACACTTCGAGCGTCACGTAGTTCTCGTTGAGCTTGCTGATGCGGCCGAGCACGCCGCCGGCGGCGACCACCTCGTCGCCCTTCTGCAGCGCTTCGATCATCGTCTTGTGCTCCTTGGCGCGCTTCATCTGCGGGCGGATCATCAGGAAATAGAGCACCCCGAACATCAGCACGATCAGGATCATGCTCTCGAATCCCCCGCCGCCCCCGGCGGGGGCGCCGGCGGCCTGGGCCCAGGCTGAACTGATTAGCACCGCGGTCTCTCCAAAAGTCTGTCGGAACGGGGCCATGCCCCGCGTAAGGGGCTGGATTTTAACACGATTTGACCTGTTTTCTGCCAAACATCAACAACGAATTGACAGGATTCACATGATTTACAGGATTAAATCGAATTCAGAGCGACGCTTCGGGGTTTTGAATGATTCCTGTGAATCCTGTTAATCCTGTCTATTTGCATTTTTCAGCTCGGCGCTGAAATCCGCGAGCCGGCGCTGCTCGATTGCGCTGCGCAGCCCGCGCATCAGCTCGTGGTAGTAGTGCAGGTTGTGCAGCGTGTTGAGCCGCGCCCCCAGTATTTCGTTCACGCGCTGCAAATGGTGAAGATAGGCGCGCGTGAAGTGGCGGCAGGTGTAGCAGGCGCATTCCTCGTCGAGCGGAGCGACTTCGTCGCGGTGGCGCGCGTTTCGGAGCTTCACCACGCCGCGGCGCGTGTAAACCCAGCCGTTGCGCGCGTTGCGCGTGGGCAGCACGCAGTCGAAAAGGTCGATGCCGGCGGCGACCGCCGCCACGATGTCCGGCGGGGTGCCGACGCCCATCAGGTAGCGCGGCCGGTCCGCGGGAAGCTGCGGGGCGGTGTGGCGGAGGATACGCGCCATCTCGCGCTTCGTCTCGCCCACCGACAGCCCGCCGATGGCGTAGCCGTCGAAGCCGATTTCCCGCAACCCGGCGAGCGACTCGTCGCGCAGCGGCTCGTGCATGCCGCCCTGGACGATGCCGAAGAGCGCGTTGTCGTCGCCCTCATGCGCGCGCTTCGAGCGGGCCGCCCAGCGCAGGCTCAGCCGCATCGAGTCGCGCGCCTGCTCGAAATCCGCGGGGTACGGCGTGCACTCGTCGAACACCATGACGATGTCGGCGTTGAGCACGCGCTGGATGCGCACGGATTCCTCGGGCGTGAGAAAGCACGGGTCGCCGTTGACCGGCGACTGGAAGCGAACGCCCTCCTCGGTGATCTTGCGCAACTCGCCGAGGCTGAACACCTGGTAGCCGCCCGAGTCGGTGAGGATCGGGCCGTCCCACCCCATGAAGCGGTGCAGCCCCCCGTGCGCGGCGATCACGTCGAGCCCCGGCCGCAGCCAGAGGTGGAAGGCGTTGCCGAGCACGATCTGGGCGCCGACGTCCCGCAGCTCCTGCGGGCTCATCGCCTTCACCGTGCCGTAGGTGCCGACCGGCATGAACGCGGGCGTGTCCACCACGCCGTGCGGGAGCGTGAGCCGTCCGCGCCGCGCCGCGCCGTCGGTCGCGGTCACCTCAAATTGCACGTTGAAAACCTCAAATTAGCCGGTAGAGTAGAGGAGGAAGTAGTGTCACAAAGTAACACTACCCCTCCCCCCTCGTCGAACCGGACGTGCAGGTTTCCCGCATCCGGCTCTCATGCAAGCAATCGCCGCCGCAGTGCGCGCGCTC
>JACPTK010000106.1 GCA_016192825.1 Betaproteobacteria bacterium
CTTTGGCTAAACTGTTATGTGCCCTACCTCGACTACCATTGACCGATGCCGCTATGCGTGCACTCGATGAACGGCTCGGATTACAGGCGTGAAAAGCCGGGGAAACAACAGGGGAAGGGGTGAGGGGTCGAGCGGCGTCAGGCATTTTCACGGCGCTCGTTACATGAAGTAGTCGAAGTCGCGCTCGGTGCGGACCCGGCGGCGGAGCCGGAAGACGTGCCCCATCCCGGGCGCGAGCTCCACGAAATTGCGGCTCCCGTGCCACAAGTAGCGCGCGCCGGAGACGAGGTCGTGCATCTGGTACGAGGCGCGCGTATCGAGCCCGAACGCCGCGGCGTCGAACTCGAGCCAGCCCGCCTGGCGGTGATAGGGATCCAGGTTCACCACCGTGATGACGACGTTCGAGAGGTCGTCGGTCGCCTTGCGATAGGCGATCAGCAGATCGTTGTCGACGCCGAGGAACGCGAGGCTCCAGTCGCGCTGCAGCGCGGGGTTGTCGCGCCGGATCGCGTTCACCCGCGCGATGAACTCGCGCAGGCTCTCGGGCCGGTCGATGTCCCACTCGCGTATCTGGTATTTCTCCGAGTCCAGGTACTCCTCGCTGCCCGGCTCGCGCGGCGCGCGCTCCAGCAGCTCGAAGGCCGGGCCGTAGATGCCGTAGCTCGCGGCGAGCGTCGCCGCGAGCAGCAGGCGCGCGCAGAACGCCGGGCGGCCGCCGTGCTGGAGGTACTCGGTGAGGATGTCCGGCGTGTTGGGCCACACGTTCGGCCGCAGGTACTCGCGGTCCTCGCCGCCGCAGAGCTCGGTGAAGTACTCGGTGAGCTCGCGCTTGGTGTTGCGCCAGGCGAAATAGGTGTACGACTGGGAAAAGCCGAGCTTGGCAAGCCGGTGCATCACCTTGGGCCGGGTAAAGGCTTCCGACAGCAGCAGCACCTCCGGGTGCCGGCTCTTGATATCGGCGATGGCCCACTCCCAGAAGGCGAAGGACTTGGTGTGCGGGTTGTCGACGCGAAAAATCCGCACGCCCTGCGCGATCCAGTACTCGATCACGCTCTTCAGCTCCTCCCACAACGCCGGCCACGCTTCCGACTCGAAATCGAACGGGTAGATATCCTGGTACCGCTTCGGCGGGTTCTCGGCGTACTGCACCGTGCCGTCGGGGCGCTGGCGGAACCACTCCGGGTGCTCGCTCACGTACGGATGGTCGGGGGCGCACTGGAACGCGAGGTCGAGCGCGATTTCGATCCCGCGCGCCCTCGCGCGCGCGACCAGGCGGCGGAAATCCTCGAGCGTGCCGAGCTCGGGAAGGATGGCCTTGTGGCCGCCCGCTTCCGATCCGATCGCCCATGGGCTGCCGACGTCGTCGTGCGCCGGATCGAGCGCGTTATTGCGCCCCTTGCGCCGCGAGCGCCCGATCGGATGGATCGGGGTGAAATAGAGCACGTCGAATCCCATCGACGCGATGTAGTCGAGCCGCTTCTCGCAGTCGCGGAATGTGCCGTGGCGCCCCGGCCGCGAGCCGGCCGAGCGGGGAAACATCTCGTACCACGTCGAGAAGCGCGCGCGCTCGGGATCGACCACCACGGCGAGCTCCCGCCCGTAGGTTGCCGCGAAACGGCGATCGGGCCAGCGCCCGGCCAGCGCCGCCAGCTCCTCGTCGAGCGCCACCCGCCTGCGCGCCTGGGTGTCGGCGGCGCCTTCGAGATCCCCCGCCCACCCGCGAAGCCGCGCCGCGTCGGCCGCCTCGGCGCGTCCGGCGGCTTCCCGGATGAGCGCCGCGCCCGCGCGCGCCGCGACCGCGATGTCCTCGCTCTCCTCGCGCCGCGCGAAGTCGTGGCGCCAGGAGAGGAAATGATCGACCCAGGCGCTGACGGTGTAGCGGTAACGGCCGGGCTTCTGCGCCTCGAAGGCGCCCCGCCAGCGGTCGTTGCCGATCGGGCGCATGGCGGCCTCGCTCCAGTCCGCGTCGGCCTCGTGGCGGTAACGCAGCACGCACGCGAGCGTGTCATGCCCGTCGGCGAAGGCGTCCGCCTCCACCGTGACCCGCTCCCCGACGACGCGCTTCACGGGGAAACGGCCGCCGTCGACCTCGGGCCGCACGGTCTCGATCACCGCCCGCACGCGCCCTTCGAGCACGGTGCCCGTCGCCGCCGCCGCCGTGGCCGGACTCAGATCCATGCGAGCCTCCGCGCGCTATCCCTCATGCCGGAAATAGACTACCGCAAGCGGCGGCAGCGTGAGGGTGAGCGAACGCTGCCGCCCGTGCACCGGGACCGGGGCGGCCTCCACCCCGCCGAGATTGCCGATCCCGCTTCCGCCGTAGATTGCGGCGTCCGAATTCAGCAGCTCCCGCCAGAACCCGCCGCGCGGCACGCCAACGGCGTAATTGTGGCGCGGCACCGGCGTGAAGTTGCACACGACCAGCACGGTGCCCGCGCCGTCCCGCGACTTGCGGAGGAACGACAGCACGCTGTGCTCGGCGTCGTGGCAGTCGATCCACTCGAAGCCGCGCTCGTCAAAGTCCACCTCGTACAGCGCCGGCTCGGTCCGATAGCAGCGATTGAGGTCCGCGACCCAGCGCCCGAGTCCCGCGTGCTCGGGATATTGCAGCACGTGCCACTCGAGGCTCTCCTCGTGCTGCCATTCGCGCCGCTGCCCGAATTCCCCGCCCATGAACAGCAGCTTCTTGCCGGGATGCGCCCACATGTAGCCGTAGAGCGAGCGCAGGTTCGCGAACTGCTGCCACGCGTCGCCCGGCATCTTGCCGACGAGCGCCCCCTTGCCGTGCACCACCTCGTCGTGCGAGAGCGGCAGCACGAAGTTCTCGTGAAAGGCGTAAATCAGGGAGAAGGTGAGCCGGTCGTGATGGTATTTCCGGTGGACGGGATCCTGCGCCATGTAGTCGAGCGTGTCGTGCATCCAGCCCATGTTCCACTTCAGGCCGAATCCGAGGCCGCCGAGATGGACCGGCCGCGACACCATCGGCCAGGCGGTGGATTCCTCGGCGATCACCTGGACGTCGGGATGGTCCCGGTACGCCGCCTCGTTGAGCAGGCGCAGGAACTGGATCGCCTCCAGGTTCTCGCGGCCGCCGTGGGGGTTCGGCACCCACTCGCCCTCCTTGCGCGCGTAATCGAGATAGAGCATCGAGGCGACCGCGTCCACCCGCAACCCGTCGATGTGGTAGCGGTCCAGCCAGAACAGCGCGCTCGAGAGGAGAAACGCGCGCACCTCGTGGCGGCCGTAGTTGAAGATGGTGCTGCTCCATTCCGGGTGATAGCCCTGCTTCGGGTCGGCGTGCTCGAAGAGATAGGTGCCGTCGAAATAGCACAGCCCGTGCGCATCGTTCGGAAAATGCGACGGCACCCAGTCGAGGATCACGCCGATGCCGTTCCGGTGCAGGTGGTCCACCAGGTACATGAAGTCCTGCGGCGTGCCGTAGCGCGCCGTCGGCGCGAAGTAGCCGGTGGTCTGGTAGCCCCACGAGCCGAAGAAAGGGTGCTCGGTCACCGGCAGCAGTTCGACGTGGGTGAAGCCCATCTCCTTCACGTAGTCGGCGAGCGGCGCCGCGATCTCGCGATAGCCGAGCGAGCGGCCGCCGTCTTCCGGCACGCGGCGCCAGGAGCCGAGGTGAACCTCGTAGATCGAGATGGGCGCGTCCAGGGCGGCGGCGCGACCGCGGCGCGCCATCCAGTCCTGGTCGCCCCAGCGGTAATCCAGGCTCCAGACGCGCGAGGCGGTGGCGGGCGGGCATTGCCAGCAGAAGGCGAAGGGATCTCCCTTCTCGAATTCCTGGCCGCTCCAGCGGGAGCGGATGCAGTACTTGTACAGCGCGCCCTGACGAACGCCGGCCACGACCGTTTCCCAGATGCCCGACCCGTCTTCGCGCGCATGCAGCGGGTGGCGCCGGCGGTCCCAGCCGTTGAAATCGCCGATCACCGACACCGCGTCGGCATTCGGGGCCCACACCGCGAAGCGCGCGCATTCACGGCCCTCCGACACGACCAGGTGCGACCCGAGGCGCTCGTAGAGGCGGCCGTGAGTGCCTTCCTTGAACAGATAGACATCGTGCGGCGTGAGGAGCTCCTCCTCGACGGCGCGATTCGCGCGGCTGTGAATGGTTGTCATGACGTCGGTCCGCGTCGTCCTCGCACGCGATCCAGCGGAAGCGGGATTCTCGGTCTTATTTCAATGTGTCCGGGCGCGCCGGGAAAAGTTCCCGCCGCGGGCGGCGCCGTAATGATAACGCGTTGATCCGCAAGGCCATGACAACGGGTTGCCTGATCCGTCGGGGCGCGCTCAATCCAGGGCGCCGAGCACGAACGCGATGGCGGCGAGGTAGCACGCGACCAGCGCCCCGCCTTCGATGCGGTTCACGACGTAGCCGCGCCACATTACGGGCAGCACCAACGCGGACAATGCGAGCAGCGTCAGCAATTCGCGGCGCGCAACACCGCTCGCATCCAGCGGATGCAGCGTTGCGGCGAAACCGATGACGCAGAAGACGTTGAAGATGTTCGATCCCACCACGTTGCCCACGGCGATGTCGCCGTGCTTTCGCACCGCCGCGAGCACGGAGGTCACGAGTTCGGGCAGGGTCGTTCCCAGCGCGACGACGGTGATGCCGACCACCGTATCGCTCAGGCCGGCGGCGCGCGCGATCCCCACCGCGCCGCTCACCAGGAGTTCCGCGCCGCCGGCGAGCAGCGCCACCCCCAGCACGACGAAACCGACGTCGAAACCGATGTGCCGGCTCACGTGCGGCGCCTCCTCGCGGTATTCCTCGAGCACCCGCCGGCTGTGTTCGCGCCGCGCCATGACGACGCTGAAAGCCAGATAGCCCGCGATCGCGCCGAGGAACATCCCGCCGTCGAGCCGCCCGATGACGCCATCGGCGGCCGCGAGCATGAGCGCGACGGCGGCGAGAATCATGATCGGCACGTCCACGCGCACCAGCTGGAACTGGACGCTGAGCGGCATGATCAGCGCGGTGAGGCCCAGGATGAGTCCCGTGTTGAGCATGTTGGCCCCGATCACGTTGCCGATCGAGAGCCCCTCGCGTCCGTCGAGCGCTGCGCCGACCACCACGAACAGCTCCGGGGTGCTGGTGGCGAACGCCACCACCGTCAGGCCCACCAGCAGCGGGCTCATGCCGAGCCGCAGGGCGAGCGAGGCCGCGCCTTTCACGAGCGCGTTCGCGCCGAGATAGAGCGCGACCAGGCCGCCCAGGACCAGCAGCGCCGATTGCGGCGGCAATGCGTCGCTCATCGGCCGAACAGTTGCTTGCAGTACGGATGACTGAAGTAGCCCGGCTGCAGGCAGGTGCGGTACTCGCAGAAAGTGCGTGAGAAGGCGTTGGAGCGGTCCTTGCACAGCACGTCCGGCGCGACTCCCGGCGTTGCGGTTGCCGGGGCTAAGCCAATGCCCGCCGCCCGGAACGAGCCGAAGAAATCGCGCGCCGTATTGCGCGCCTCCGGAAAATTTTCCAGGTATGACCGCACCACCAGCTCGTAATAGCGATCCCGCGCGACGAACAGGCGATGGATGCTCATCGTGTTTGTAATCCTGAAGACGTGCTCCTCCGTTTCGGGGTAGCCATCGTCCTCGCCCATTCGCCGGACCGCCCGGTCGTCGCCATGTTCCCGCAGCAGTCGCCGCTCGATGGCGCGAGCGCCATCGCCGGCCGGATCCTGGCGCGGATCGCGGCGATAGACGACATATTCGATGTCCTCAGCCCGCGCTTTGAATGCGACCGCCCCCTCCGCCTCGGCCGCGCGCGTTGGGGGTTGCGGGAACAGCACCTGAAAGTCCCTCTCCGCCGGCGTGTACACCGTCCACTTCTGCGCCGCGGCGCCGGTCGAAACCCAGCATGCCAGCCAGCACAATGCGATCGTCCATCTGGTCATTGGCGCCTCCTGTCGGACTACAGCGGATCTACGCTCGTATCAACACGATGTGCACGCGGTAGGGCCCGTGCGCGCCGAGGGTCACGGTCTGCTCGATGTCGGCGGTGCGCGACGGGCCGGAGATGAAATTCACGGCGCGCGGCGGCAGCTTCAGCTCGTCGCGCAGGACCCGCCACGCCTCCTCCATCCCGCGCACGATCCGCGACGCCGGGATGATGGCAACGTGGGTTTCGGGCAGCAGGCTCACGGTGGGGGGCGTCCGCGGCCCTGAAACCGTCATCAGCGTGCCGGTCTCCGCGATCGCGCAGAACGCGCCGGTAATGCCGACGAGGTCCGCTTCGCGCGCCGCGCGCGCCTCGACGTGTATCCCGGCGCCAGGCCAATCGAGCGCCATGAGTTCGGGCCAGCACACGGCCGCGCGCGGCAGACCGGAAACTTCAAGATAACGGGCGACCGCAAACGGTGCAGCCGCGATTTCCTCCACCTCGTCCACCGTGCTCGCGAGCCCCAGCGCCCGCTCGCGAAACCGGGCGACCGGGTCCCAGTCCATGCGCGGGCGCGCGTTGATCGGGTGCGCGGCGAGGTGTGCGCGCACGGCCCCGCGCTCTGCAGCGTCCGGTATCGCAGCCTTCCCCTGCCGCCTTCTGATCCGAGCCAGTATGTTTTCGCGCGCGCTCATCATCAAGTTGGCAGTTGGCAGCCGTCAGTTGGCAGCAACTGCAAACTGCCCACTGCAAACTGCAAACTCTCGTGCCGTCATCCCAGTGTGGGCATGTTGAGCCCCGGCGCCGGCGTGTCCTGGTGCGGCCAGCGGCTGGTGATCGCTTTGGTCCGGGTGTAGAACTTCACGCCCTCCATGCCGTGCATGTGCAGGTCGCCGAACAACGAATTCTTCCAGCCCCCGAACGAATAGAACGCGACCGGCACCGGGATCGGGACGTTCACCCCGACCATGCCGACCTGGATCTCGTTCTCGAAGCGCCGCGCCGCGCCGCCCGACTCGGTGAAGATCGCCGTGCCGTTGGCGTAGGGGCTGCGGTTCACGAGCGCGATCGCGTCCTCGAGCGAATCCGCGCGCAGCACGACGAGCACCGGCCCGAAGATCTCGTCCTGGTAGACCTTCATTCCCGGCGTCACGTGGTCGAACAGCGTGGTGCCGAGGAAGAAGCCGTTTTCGTATCCGGGGACTTTCTGGCCACGGCCGTCCACGACGAGCTTCGCCCCCTCCTTCACGCCCTGGTCGATGTAGCCCGACACCTTGTCGCGGTGCTGCGCGGTCACGAGCGGTCCCATGTCCACGCCTTCCTTGTCGCCCGGACCGACGATGATCGCCTCCGCTTTCTGCTTGAGCAGCTTCACGAGCGGGTCGGCCGCCGCGCCCACCGCGACCACCGCCGAGATCGCCATGCAGCGCTCGCCCGCGGACCCGTAGCCCGCGCCGATCAGCGCGTCGGCCGCGAACTCGAGATCGGCGTCGGGCAGCACCACCGCGTGGTTCTTGGCCCCGCCCAGCGCCTGCACGCGCTTGCCGTTCTTCGCGCAGGTTTCGTAAATGTGGCGGGCGATCGGCGTGGAGCCCACGAAGGACACCGCGTGGATGCCGGGGTGGGCGAGGATCGCATCCACCGCCTCCTTGTCGCCATGCACGACGTTGAGCACGCCGTCGGGCAGGCCCGCCTCCTTGAAGAGCTCCGCCATGCGCATCGAGGCCGACGGCACCTTCTCCGAGGGCTTGAGCACGAAGGTGTTGCCGCAGGCGATCGCCACCGGGAACATCCACAACGGCACCATGACCGGGAAGTTGAACGGCGTGACGCCGGCGCACACGCCGATCGGCTGGCGCACCGTGTGGCAATCCACGCCGGTGCCCACGTTCTCCGAGTGCTCGCCCTTGAGCAGGTGCGGGATGCCGCAGGCGAACTCGACCACCTCGATGCCGCGCTGCACCGAGCCCGTCGCGTCGGGCAGCGTCTTGCCGTGCTCCTCGGAGATCAGCCGCGCGAGCTCCTTCTGATTGGCCTGCAGCAGCTGCAGGTACTTCTGCATCACCCGCGCGCGCCGCAGCGGCGGGGTGTCGCGCCACCCCGGCAGCGCCGCCGCCGTGCCTTTCACCGCCGCGTCGATGTCGGCGGCATTGCAAAACGGTACCTTGCGGGTCACGGCGCCGGTGGCGGGATTGGTCACGTCGCCGAAACGTGTCGAACTCGCGCTCTGCCGCCTGCCCCCGACCCACAAATCCACGGTTGCGAGGTTTTGCGCTTCAACTGGCTTGTTCATCGTAAACCCCTACAGTATTGAGCGTTTCTCAATTGCTTGACGGAACCACCCCGCCGGCTATGCCGGCACCCCTCCTTTGAAACGAGGGGAGAAATTATTCCCCTCCTCTCCGAGGAGGGGTGGCACCGAAGGTGACGGGGTGGTGGATACCCGTGCTCAGGTCCGCTTGTGGTTCAGCTTCTCTGTTTTCGATCTAGATACAGTTCACGAAACGTGCGGCCTTGCGGCGCCGGGAGGTCGCGCCCCGCGGTCCAGCCGCCGCCGAACGGGATGTGGTGCAACCGCTTTCCGGCGCCGCCCATCCAAGCCAGCATGCGCGCGCCGAGTGCTGTCATCATCGCATAGATCGCCGGGCGCCGCGCCACCCAGCCCCACAGCGCGAGCCCGAGCCGCTCCGGCCACGGCTTCAGCCTGCGCTCGAACTGGCGCTCGCGCAGCTTCCTCATGAGATCGGGCAAGGGGATTTTTACCGGGCATACCACGCCGCACTGGTTGCAGAAAGTCGCGGCGTTGGGCAGGTCGAGCGCATTTTCAAGCCCCACGTAGCTCGGGGTCAGCACCGAGCCCATCGGGCCGGGATAGACCCAGCCGTAAGCATGGCCGCCCACGCTCTGGTACACCGGGCAGTGGTTCATGCACGCGCCGCAGCGTATGCAGCGCAGCATCGGCTGCAGGTCGCCGCCCATCATCTCGCTGCGTCCGCCGTCCAGCAGGACGACGTGGAAATGCTCCGGCCCCTCGCGATCGCCCTCCCCTTTCACCCCGGTCGTGACCGAGATGTAGTTGGAGATGGTTTGCCCCGTGCCGTGCGCCGGCAGCAGCCGCATCAGCGTCGCCACGTCCTCCAGCGTCGGCACCACTTTCTCGATGCCGGTGATCGCCACGTGCACCCGCGGCAGCGTGGTCACCATGCGGCCGTTGCCCTCGTTGGTGACGATCAGCGTCGAGCCGGTCTCGGCCACGATGAAGTTCGCGCCCGAGATGCCCATGTCGGCGGTCACGAAGTGGCCGCGCAGCCGTTCGCGCGCCTCGCGCGTGAGCTCCGGGATGCCGGTCTTGCGCGGCGTGCGGTGTTTTTCCTCGAACAGGTCCGACACTTCCTCGCGGGTCTTGTGAACCACCGGCGCGACGATGTGGGAGGGCGGCTCCTTCGCGAGCTGCAGGATGTATTCGCCGAGATCGGTCTCCACGACCTCGATGCCGGCGGCCTCCAGCGCCTCGTTCAGACCGCACTCCTCGGTCACCATTGACTTTGACTTGCAGGCCTTTTTTATGCCGTGGCGCCGCGCGATGTCGCAAACAATCCGATTCACATCCTGGCGCGTTTCCGCCCAGTGCACGACGGCTCCACGCGCCACGGCATTGCGCTCGAATTCGGCCAGGTACAAATCCAGGTTCGCGAGCGCGCGGTCGCGGATCGCCGCCGCGGCGGACCGCGTTTCCTCGTAGTTGCCCATCTCGGCGACGCGCTCCGCGCGCCCGCGCACGAAATTGCCCTGCAGCCGCTTCAACGCAGACTGGAGGTTGGCGTTGGAGAGCTTGGCGCTCGCCGTCGCCTTGAAGTGCATGGACGTAACTTGCATGAAAAACCTAAATTAGCCGGTAGAGTAGAGGAGGAAGTAGTGTCACAAAGTAACACTACCCCTCCCCCCTCGTCGAACCGGACGTGCAGGTTTCCCGCATCCGGCTCTCATGCAAGCAATCGCCGCCGCAGTGCGCGCGCTCATAGTGA
>JACPTK010000020.1 GCA_016192825.1 Betaproteobacteria bacterium
ACAATGGCGTTTACCGCGGCACCGACGTCAATCCGACCGGCGGCCCCGATGTGGCGCCCACCGTGTTCGTCAAGGGTGCACGCTATGACAAGCTGATGGAGGCCTTCGGTGGCGTGGGCGTGCACGCCACGACCCCGGCCGAGTTGCGCAAGGCAATGGAAGAAGCCATCCGCTCGCGCAAGCCCACGCTCATCAATGCCGTCATCGATGAAACCGCCGGCACCGAAAGCGGTCGTATCACGAGCCTGAATCCGAGCGCAAAAAAGAAATAGGAGGCTGACAATATGAGGGGATACTCCCCTCATGCTCCCCTACATCAGGGCCCCTGGCGTCTTTTTTCCGAGGGGCTCTAAGTACCCTGGTTCGTAAGTTCGGCAACGTATCTATGCCAGTGAGTCCCGGTGGACATCCGTTGCCATATTTATGAAAACGGGTACTAAGTAAACGTTGAGCAAGGGCAGGTCGCCTTTCATCTGCCGCAGAGTTTTTTTGGAGATCAGAATGGAAGCACTCAAGGGAATCCGCATACTCGACATGTCGCACGTGCAGGCGGGGCCCACGTGCTCACAACTGCTCGCGTGGATGGGAGCGGACGTGATCAAGTTCGAGAATCCTGCGGGTGACGCGACGCGCGGGCAGTTGCGCGACGTGCCGAACGCCGACAGCCTGTACTTCACGATGCTCAATTGCAACAAGCGCTCGATCACGGTCAACATGAAGAGCACCGAGGGCAAGCAGGTATTCGTCGAGTTGCTCAACAAGTGCGACATCGTTATGGAGAACTTCGGTCCCGGCGTGCTCGACCGCTTCGGCTTTCCGTGGGAGAAAATCCGCGAGATCAATCCGCGAATCGTGATGGGCTCGATCAAGGGCTTCGGCTCCACCGGCCCGTACGCTCAGTTCAAGGCCTACGAAAACGTGGCGCAGGCGATGGGCGGCGCAATGAGCACCACGGGCGTGCCCGACGGCCCGCCGTTCGTCACCGGCGCCCAGATCGGCGATACCGGCACCGGCCTGCACCTCGCGATCGGCCTGCTCGCGGCATTGCGCCAGCGCGACCGCACCGGCAAGGGCCAGTACGTCGAAGTGGCGATGATGGACGGGATCATGAACCTGTGCCGGGTCAAGTTCCGCGACCATCAGCGCCTGACGCGCGGCCCGCTGGCGGAGTACTCGGTGGGCACGCACAAGGGCATGGGCGCGGTGCCGCGCGCGGGCAACGACTCGGGCGGCGGCCAGCTTGGCAACGCGGTGCGCTGCAAGCCTGGCGGGCCGAACGACTTCCTCTACATCGTGGTGCAGGAGGCGGTGTGGAACGCGCTCGCCCAGCGCATCGGACCGGAGGTCGGCATGCCGGATCTGGCGACCGATCCCAAGTTCGCCAAGGTCGCGGATCGGCGCGCGAACCAGAACGACATGTGGGAGATCATCGGCGAGTTCGCGCTCAAGTACAGCAAGCGCGAGCTGATGGCGATCCTCAATCCGCTCGACGTGCCCTGCGGGCCGGTCATGTCGACCGAGGACCTGACGCACGACGAGCACGTGCGTGGCCGTCAGATGTGGGTCGAGCTCGACCACCCGCAGCGCGGCAAATGGTGGAACGTCGGCATGCCGATCAAGCTGTCGGATTCCCCGGCCGACATCGCGCGCTCGCCGCTGCTCGGCGAGCACACTGAGGAGATCCTCAGAGAGGTCCTCGGCTACAGCGAGGAAAAGATCGCGCAGCTGAAGGGCAAGGGCGCATTCTCGACGCCGCCCAAGAAGGCCGCTTGAGCGGAGCGCTCGCGCGCCCGGTCAGCTCGCGGCGCGTCGGAACGGACGGGTAGGGCGCGGGAGGCGCAACGCCCGCATCCTGATCTGCCGTTCAACGCGCCGTCTCATTTGAAACGGAGACGAAAACATGAAGATTGCGATCGTCGGTCAGCAGGATTTCGGAAAAGCGGTGCTGGAGGCGTTTCTCGCCCGCAAGGACGAGGTCGCCGGCGTGTTCTGCGCGCCGGAGAAGCCCGGCGCGAAGGCCGATCCCGTGCGGGCGGCGGCCGAGGAGAAGGGGCTCAAGGTATTCCAGTTCAAATCGCTGCGGGACGCCGAGGCGCACGAGGCCCTGAAGCGCCTCAAGGTTGACATCGGCATCATGGCCTACGTGCTGCAGTTCGCGCCAGACAGCCTGGTGAGGATCCCGCGCCTCGGCACCATCCAGTACCATCCCTCGCTGCTGCCCAAGTACCGCGGCCCGTCGTCCATCAACTGGCCGATCATCCGCGGCGACACCCGCACCGGCCTCACGATCTTCCGTCCCACGGAGGGGCTCGACGAGGGCCCGGTCGTGCTGCAGAAGGAATGCGATATCGGGCCGGACGAGACGATCGGCGACGTCTATTTCAACAAGCTGTTCGCGATGGGCGTGCACGCCATGCTGGAGGCGGCCGACCTGGTGCTCGCCGGCAAGCACCAGGAAACCGTTCAGGACGAATCGAAGGCCAGCTACGAGGGGTGGTGCCGGGAAGCCGAGGCCCGCATACACTGGGCGCACCACGTGGATTTCATCTATAACGTGATCCGCGGCTGCAATCCCGCCCCGGGCGCGTGGACCACGTTGAACGGCAAGAAGCTTCAGATCTTCGACGCGCGCAAGCATTCCTTCCGCCGTTTCGCCGATGTGGTCGGCAAGGTAGGCGAGGTTTCCGGCGTCACCGAGACGAGCTTCAAGGTCACCGCGCAGGGTGGCTTGATCGAAGTGCTGCGCGCGCGCGGCGAGGACGGCAAGAAGGTCTCCGGCGGGGAATTCGCGCGCGCCGCGGGCCTTGCCGCGGGCACCATACTCGGCAGCTGATTCCCCGGGCCCGCATCGTGGCGCGATTACGGGCCACGCTGTTGATTCACTGGGTCTAATCGCGCGTTCGCGCCCCGGCGCGACATCGCCCGGACCCCTGGTGCCGCAGAATCGGGCCGCCCTGGCAGCGTGTCGGACTTATGTGTCGGACAGGCTGCTAGTCCATTCGGTCACGCCTGCCGCCGTAATATCCTGTATTCATGGGAAGTTTGATCCATCACTTGCCAGAAAAACATATACTTTTCCGATAAATATCGTAGAATTGATGAGTGAAAAACGGTAACCCGCTAGAAAAGAAAAACAAAATGCAGGGACAGGGATGAAAAAACTCGACTTTTGGCGAGCCGACTGGTTTCTCGGGGTCGTGGTCGCGCTGCTGGTCCTCGTCATGTCCGGCCGGGACCTGATCCAGAGCCTCGAGCGCAAGGTCTACGACCTGGGCGTGCAGGCCACCGCGCGCGAGCCGCTGAAGGACATCCACGTCATCGTCATCGACGAGCAATCGCTGGAGAAGATCGGACGCTGGCCGTGGTCGCGGGAGATCCTCGCCAGGATGACCGACCTGCTGGCGGGCGCCAAGCCGAAGGTGATCGGCAGCACGGTGCTGCTCAGCGAGCCGCAGATCGACAGCGGTTATCAGCACATCCTCAGGCTGATCGAGTTCGCCGAAAAATCAGCGGCCAGCTCCCAACCCGGCGCCGACCCCGGCGCGCCCGCCACCGCGCCCTCCGGTGAGCTCGCGCAGTTCGTCGGGCTGCTGAAGGAGGCCGAGCAGTCGCTCAACACCGATCGCAAGCTCGCCGGGAGCTACGCCAAGGCGGGTAACGTCATCCTGCCGATGCTGTTCCGGATCGCCGAGCCGCGCGGCAAGCCCGACAAGGCGCTTCCCGACTTCGTCCTGAAGAACGCGATACCCCAGGCGGGTGGCGGGGACGCGGCGCTGCCCACCGACCGGATCGAGATTCCGATCGAGAATCTGGGCAAGGCCGCCGCGGGGCTCGGCCATCTCAACGCGAACCCGGACGTCGACGGCGCCGTCCGCACCGAGCCGCTCGTGCTCGGGCACTTCGGCAGGATATTTCCCTCCCTGTCCATGGTGATTGCGGCGAAATACCTCAACCTGGGTCCCGCGGACATCAAGGTCCACGCGGGCGAGGGGGTTTCCCTCGGCAAGCTGCGAATCGGCACCGACCCGGCGCTGCAGATGTACACCTATTTCTACCACGATCGCGACGGTCGCCCCGCCTTCCGCGTCGATTCGTTCTACGATGTCCTCAACGGCAAGATCCAGGCCGATACCTACCGCGACAAGATCGTGCTGATCGGCGCGACGGCCGCCGGACTGGCGGGCACCACGGTGACGCCCGTCTCGCCCGCGATGCCGTCGGTGCTGACGCTTGCGCATTCGGTGTCGTCCATCCTTCAGGAGCATTTCTTCGTCGCGCCGACGTGGGGCTGGATCGTGGAACGGCTCGCGCTCCTGCTCGTAGCGCTTTACCTGATCCTGGTGCTGCCGCGGCTCAAGGCCGCCGCCGCGGGCCTGTTGAGCCTGGGAATCGGCGTTGCTCTGATCGTCGCGCACTTCGCGCTGATGGCGGCGCAACTGATGTGGCTGCAGCTGATGGCCCCGGTGGTGCTGCTCGCCATCGGCTACGCGGCGCTGATCAGCAAGCGCTTCCTCGTCACCGAGCGCGGCAAGGAGAAGCTCGACATCGAGTCGGCCCAGAGCAACCGCATGCTGGGGCTGGCCTACCAGGGGCAGGGGCAGCTCGACACCGCCTTCGACTGCTTCAGGAAGCTCCCGATCGACGACGGCGTGATGGACCTGCTCTACAACCTGGCGCTCGATTTCGAGCGCAAGCGGCAGTTCAACAAGGCGGAGTCGGTATTCCGGTTCATGGCGGATTACAACCCGAAGTTCCGCGACCTGGAAAGCCGGTTGAACCGCGCCAAGGCGATGTCGGAAACCGTGATCCTGGGAGGCGCCGGCGGCGGGCACCCCGGCGGCACGGTCATCCTGCCTGGCGGCGGCGTCGAAAAGCCCATGCTCGGGCGCTATCAGGTCCAGAAGGAGCTCGGCAAGGGCGCGATGGGCATCGTCTATCTCGGCAAGGATCCCAAGATCGGGCGCGTGGTGGCGATCAAGACCATGGCGCTGTCGCAGGAATTCGAGGCCGATGAACTGAAGGACGTGATGGAGCGTTTTTTTCGCGAGGCCGAAACCGCGGGCCGGCTGACCCATCCCCATATCGTGACGATTTACGATGCGGGCGAAGAGCACGATCTCGCCTACATCGCCATGGAATTTCTCAAAGGCAAGGACCTGGTGCCTTACGTCAAGCCCGACAAGCTGCTGCCGCTTGCCACGGTGCTGTCGATCTTCGCGCGCGTCGCGGAGGCCCTCGCCTACGCGCACAAGAACAACGTCGTGCATCGCGACATCAAGCCCGCCAACATCATGTACGAGCTGGAAAGCGATACCGTGAAAGTCACCGACTTCGGCATCGCGCGCATCACCGACTCGTCCAAGACCAAGACCGGCATGGTGCTCGGCACGCCTTCCTACATGTCGCCCGAGCAGCTCGCCGGCAAGAAAATCGAGGGGCGCTCGGACCTGTTTTCGCTGGGGGTGGCGCTGTACCAGATGACGTGCGGGCGCCTGCCGTTCGAGGGCGAGTCGATGGCCCAGCTCATGTTCAAGATCGCCAACGAAGCGCACGCGGACGTCCGGACGCACAACCCGAAGCTGCCGGCATGCGTGGCGGCGATCGTGAACAAGTCGCTTGCCAAGAACCCCGATCAGCGCTATCAGGACGGCGAGCAGATGGCCAAGGCGCTGCGGCTCTGCCTGCAGAGCCTGTCGGCCGCGCCGCGCCCGGCGGCCGCGCCACGCCCGGCGGCCGCGCCGGCGCCGGCGGCGCCGGCGGCGCCGGCCACGAGCTCATAGGGGAAAGCGATGATCGATCTGCGATCCGCGCTCGAAATAGCGACGGCGACCCATTCCGGCATGGTGCGCTCGCACAACGAGGACAGCATCGCGGCCGACCAGGAGATCGGGCTGGCAGTGCTGGCCGATGGCATGGGCGGCTACAACGCTGGAGAGGTCGCGAGCGGGATCGCGGTCGAACTGATCAAGACCGAGATGAAGAAAGTGCTCGCGGACAAGCGGCCCGAGGATCTGAACGGCCAGACCGCCGAGCAGCTGATTTCGGAACACGCGACACGCGCCAATTCCGCGATCTATAACGCTTCCCAGAGCCAGCCGCAGTATTCGGGCATGGGCACGACGTTGGTTGTCGCGCTGTGGCACGACAACCAGATGTCGGTCGGGCACATCGGCGATTCCCGGCTCTACCGCTTGCGCGGCGGGGCGCTCGGGCAGGTCACGCGCGACCACTCGTTGTTGCAGGAACAGATCGATAGCGGCATGATCACCAAGGAGCAAGCCAGGCACTCCCAGAACAAGAACCTGGTGACGCGCGCCGTCGGCATCGATCCGGAGGTGGAGACGGAGGTTCATACGTATCCAGCGCAGCCGGGGGACATCTATCTGCTGTGCTCGGACGGCCTTTCCGACATGGTGACCGACGAGGACATTCAGCTGACGCTGGCTTCGCTGCAGGCGAACCTGCCGCTGGCGGCGCAGCAGCTGGTACAGCAGGCAAACGACAACGGGGGGCGGGATAACATCTCGGTAATCCTGGTGCGGATCGTGAAGGATTTCCCGGCGCGCACGGGCTGGCGTGAAAAGTTGACGGGTTGGTTCAGATAGAAGGCGGGGATACCACCATGGCGAAGTTGATTCTCAGTCTGGAAGGGTCGGTGATCAGGGAGATCCCACTCAACAAGGAGCGCGTGACCATCGGGCGCAAGCCGCAGAACGATATCCAGATCGAGAATCTGGCGGTGAGCGGCGAGCATGCCTGCATCGTCACCATTCTGAACGATTCGTTCCTGGAGGACCTGGGCAGCACCAACGGCACGACGGTCAACGGCAACCTGATCAAGAAGCACATCCTGCAGAACAACGACGTGATTGAGATCGGCAAGTACAAGATGAAATACGTGGTCGAAGCCGCTGCCGTCAGCGAGGCTCCGG
The DNA here is from genome assembly GCA_016192825.1 of Betaproteobacteria bacterium. Classification (GTDB taxonomy): domain Bacteria; phylum Pseudomonadota; class Gammaproteobacteria; order Burkholderiales; family SG8-41; genus SG8-41. Next base: position 6,933 of record JACPTK010000020.1, read on the forward strand.
CGGAGGATTTCGAGAAAACCATGGTGATGCGGTCGCCACCCAAGGTCGCGCCCACGGCCCCACCCAAGCCGGCAGCGGCGCCGGCAGCAGCCCCCGCGGCGGCCTCGCCCAAGCCGGCAGCAGCCCCGGCGGCAGCCCCGGCGGCGGCCCCACCCAAGCCGGCAGCGGCCCCGGCGGCGGCCCCACCCAAGCCGGCAGCGGCGGGATCGCAACTGCTTGCGGCGCTCCAGATCCTGACCGGTTCGAGCGCAGGCAGGGAGATCGAGCTCACCAAGAATCTCACCACGCTCGGCAAGCCGGGATTGCAGGTCGCGGTTATCACGCGGCGGCCGCAGGGCTATTTCATCACCCACGTCGAGGGCGCCAGCTTCCCCGTCGTCAACGGCAAGACGCTCGACGCGCAGGCCCGCCCGCTCAACGATCACGACGTGATCGAGCTGGCGGGCGTGAAGATGGAGTTTTTCGTCAAGAAATAAGTGGGTCGGCGGGCCGGAAACGCGCGCTCCCGCCAGAACGCGCCCGTCACCGCCGCCACCGTAGCGGGGCACCGGTCCCGGGCATGTGAACCGCGCCCGGCCGGCGCGTCGGGCGCGGGCCGTTGACTGATGGAAAAACATACATGAATCGCGGCGGGCAGGGGATGTCGGTTTGAGAAAGCATTTTCCACGCATCATCATCGGCATCGCCGTGGTCGCGATTTTCCTCGGCCACGCGGTGGAGCGCTACCGGCTTCCCCTGATCGACAACCTGGAGTCGATCATCTACGACATGCGGCTGCGGCTCACCATGCCGGGCGGCGTGGATCCGCGCATCGTTATTCTCGACATCGACGAGAAAAGCCTCGCGGAAAAGGAGAAAGGCGGGGAAGGCCGCTGGCCATGGGCGCGCGACCGCCTGGCGCTGCTGCTCGACAAACTGTTCGATCGCTACCAGATCGCCGTGCTCGGCTTCGACGTGGTGTTCGCGGAGCGCGACGAATCCTCCGGCATCCGCGTGCTCGAGCGGCTTGGCGCCGGGGAATTGCGCGACGTTCCCCAGTTCCAGTCCGTGCTCAAGCAGGTGAAGCCGCAGCTCGAGTACGACGATATCTTCGCGCGCAAGATGAAAGGCCGCCCGGTCGTGCTCGGTTACATATTCTCCAGCGACGAGCCGGGGCTGGCGCCGAAGAAGGGGACGTTGCCGCCGCCGATCTTCACCGCCGAATCGTTCGTTGGCAGGCCCATCCGGACCACCACCTGGCACGGCTATACCGCCAACCTCGACGTGCTGCAGAAGACCGCCATCAGCGCCGGGCATTTCAACTCGCATACCGATGACGATGGCATCGTGCGGCGCGTGCCGATGCTCGCCGAGTACAGCGGCGGCTACTTCGAGCCGCTGTCGCTGGCGATGGTGCGCGTGCTGCTCGGCTCGCCGCCGGTCAAGACGATTTCCCCGGACGCGTCGCTCGCGCCCGAGGGGTATCCGGATCTCGAGTGGCTGGAAGTCGGCTCGCTGCGGATTCCGGTGGACGACACCGCGAGCGCGCTGGTGTCCTACCGCGGGCGCAAGGGCAGCTTCAAGTACTATTCCCTCGTTGACGTGATCAACGATCGCATCGAGCCCGCCGAGCTGAAGGGCAAGATCGTGCTCGTGGGCACGACCGCCCCCGGATTGCTCGACCTGCGGGCAACGCCCGTCGACTCGGTCTATCCCGGGGTCGAGGTGCACGCCAACATGATCGCGGGGATGCTCGACGGCAGCATCAAGCAGCGGCCGCCGTACGTGCTTGGCGCGGAGTTCACGCTGCTGCTGGTGACGGGGCTGCTGCTTGCCCTGTTACTGCCGCTGTTGAACCCGCTGCGCTCGACACTGGTGACGATACTGGTGCTGGTCTCGGCGCTCGTGGTCAACGTATTGGTGTTCCAGAACGGCCATCTGGTGCTGCCGATCGCATCGGGCGTGATCCTCATCCTGACGATGTTCACGTTCAACACGGCCTACGGCTTCTTCGTCGAGGCGCGCGGCATGCGCCAGATTACCGGCCTGTTCGGCCAGTACGTGCCGCCCGAGCTGGTGGAGAAGATGGCGGAGAATCCCCAGCAGTTCAACATGGCGCCGCGCGCCGAGGAGTTATCGGTGCTGTTTTCCGACGTGCGCGGATTCACGACCATTTCGGAAAGCCTCACGCCCGAGGACCTGTCCGTTTACATCAACGATTACCTGACCACGATGAGCCTGGTGATCCGCGAGCGCCACCGCGGAACGCTCGACAAGTACATCGGCGACGCGATCATGGCGTTCTGGGGTGCGCCGGTCGCGGACACCCGGCACGCGATGGATGCCGTGCTCGCGGCGCTGGACATGCAGAATGAGGCCAAGCTGCTCAACGAGAAGTTCAAGGCCAAGGGCTGGCCCACCTTCAAGATCGGCATCGGCGTGAACTCGGGGGTGATGCGGGTCGGCGATATGGGCTCGAAAATCCGCAAGGCCTACACCGTGATGGGCGACGCCGTGAACCTGGGCTCGCGGCTCGAAGGCATCACAAAGCAGTATGGGGCTGATATTATTATCGGCGAGGGCACCAAGGCGCGCATCTCGGGGGTCGTTTGCCGGGAGGTCGACCGGGTGCGGGTGAAGGGCAAGGACGAGGCCGTCGCCATTTATCAGCCGCTGGGGCTGGAGGGGCAGGTCGACCCGGCCAAGCTGAACGAAATAGAGTTGTGGAATCAGTCGCTTAGGTATTACCGGGCACAACAATGGGACCAGGCCGAATTGCAGTTGCTGAACCTCAAGAAGATTGCGCCGGACAACGGGCTTTATGATGCATTCATCGAACGGACCGCCTATCTGCGCGCGAACCCGCCGGGGGCCGGGTGGGACGGCGCGTGGAAATTTGAGACCAAGTAATGAAACTGCGGGTGCTCGGCTGCAGCGGCGGCATCGGGGGCGATTTGCGGACCACCTCGATGCTGCTGGATCACGATACGCTGATCGATGCCGGCACCGGGGTGGGCGACCTTTCGATCAACGAGCTGGCGCAGATCGACCACATCTTTCTCACGCACTCCCACATGGATCACGTGGCCTGCATCCCGTTCATCGTGGATACCGTGGGCTGGATGCGCGACCGGCCGCTCACGTTGCACGCGACCCGGGAAACGCTCGGTATCCTGAAGGAGCACCTCTTCAACTGGAAGCTGTGGCCGGACTTCACCCAGATACCCGACGCGAAGAATCCCGTGCTTCGCTACGAGGCGGTCGCGCTGGGAAGCGAGGTGGCGGTGAACGGGCGCCGAATTACGCCGCTGCCCGCCAACCACGTGGTGCCGGCGGTGGGCTTCCGGCTCGATTCGGGCCGGGCGAGCCTGGTGTTCACCGGGGACACGACCAGCAACGATGCGTTGTGGACGGTGGTGAACGGAATCCCGAACCTGAAGTACCTGATCATCGAGACCGCGCTCTCGGACCGCGAGCGCGAGCTCGCGCGCGTGTCACGGCACTTGTGCCCGAGCCTGCTGGCGGAGGAGCTCGCCAAGCTCAAGCTTTCGCCGGAAATTTACATCACGCATCTCAAGCCGCGCGAATCCGAGCTCATCATGCAGCAGATCGCCGTCCAGGTGAAGGAGCGCAGGCCGCGGATGCTGCAGAACAACCATGTATTCGAGTTTTGATCGGGGCGCGCAGTCCGCAACGCGGCGTGGAACGGGCGTTGCGGGGCGCTGTCATGGGTAACATGGAAACGCACAGGGCGAGGTCGCTATGAGCACCGTACTCCAGAGCAAGCCGGTCAGCCAGGAAAACCTGGCCGAGAAGCTGAATTTCCAACAGAAACTGCAGGCGGTCACGAACAAGATCCATGCGACCAAGAACATCGACGAAATCATACTCGAGCTGTCGCAGGATCTGTGCAACCTGTTCAACGCCGACCGCCTGACGATCTACCTCACGAGCGAGGACAGGGGCTCGATTATCTCCAAGGTGAAGACCGGGCTCAATTCGTTCAAGGACATCAAGCTTCCGATCAACGAGCAGTCGGTCGCCGGCTTCGTCGCGTCGAGCAAGCGCGTGGTCAACCTCCGCGACGTCTACGACGACGGAGAGCTGAAATCCTACAGCCCGCAGCTCAACTTCCTCAAGGCGGTGGATGCCAAGACCGGTTACCGCACCAAGCAGATGCTGGTTTCGCCGGTGCTGGAAGCCAAGACCCGGGAGCTGATCGGCGTGGTGCAGATCATCAACTCCAAGATCGGCCAGCCGTTCATCCCGATCATGGAGGAAGGCGTGGTGCAGCTGTGCGAGACCCTTGCGATCGCGTTCCGCCAGCGCCAGGGCCCGATGATGCAGGTGCGCACCAAGTACGACGGGCTGGTGACCAACGCCGTGATCTCGGCGGAGGAGCTGGAACTCGCCCAGCGCTCGGCGCGGCGCAAGAACCTCGACCTCGAGACCGTGCTGATCGACGAATTCAAGGTCACCGTGCAGGCGCTGGGAGACGCCCTGTCGGCGTATTTCGGCGTGACCTACGAGCCGTTCAAGCAGGACCGCATCAAGCCGCCCGACCTGCTGAAGAACATGAGCCGCGAATTCTGCATGACCAACCAGTGGATCCCGATCGAGGACGCCAAGGAGGGCCTGCTCGTGCTGGCCATCGACCCCGAGAAGACCAAGGCGTCGAAGATGGTCAACAACGTCTACCCCAAGAGCAAGATCGTCTACAAAGTCGCGACCAACCGCGAGTTCGCCTCGACGCTCGACCAGATGTTCGGTGGCGGCGGCACGGGCGCTCTGGCGGATACCGGGGACATCGGCGATATTCTCGGCACGCTCGACGACGAGGCGGAAACGGTCATCGAAGGCTCCGAGGACGTGGCCTCCGCGGCGAACGACAACGAGCTGGTGAAGCTCGTCAACAAGATCATCATCGACGCCTACCAGCAGGGCGCCTCGGACATCCACATCGAGCCCTATCCGGGCAAGGCCAAGACCGAGATCCGCTTCCGCAAGGACGGCGAGCTGCAGCCGTACATCCAGGTGCCGGCGAGCTACCGCAACTCGCTTGCGGCGCGGCTCAAGATCATGTGCGACCTCGACATCTCCGAGCGCCGCAAGCCGCAGGACGGCAAGATCAAGTTCAAGAAGTTCGGCCCGCTCGATATCGAGCTGCGGGTCGCGACCATTCCGACGCAGGGCGGCGTGGAAGACATCGTGATGCGGATACTCGCCGCCGGCGAGCCGCTTCCGCTCGACAAGATGGGATTTTCCAAGCGCAACCTGATGCTGTGCAAGCAGGAGGTCGACAAGCCCTATGGCCTGTTCTTCGTGTGCGGGCCGACCGGCTCGGGCAAGACCACCACGCTGCACTCGGTGCTGGGCTACCTCAACACGCCGGACATGAAAATCTGGACGGCGGAGGACCCGGTCGAAATCACGCAGAAGGGCCTGCGCCAGGTGCAGATGAATCCGAAGGCGGGGCTCACCTTCGCGATCGCCATGAAGGCCTTCCTGCGGGCCGACCCGGACGTGATCATGGTGGGGGAAATGCGGGACAAAGAGACCGTCGGTACCGGCATCGAGGCGTCGCTCACCGGGCACCTGGTGTTTGCGACGCTGCACACCAACAGCGCGCCGGAATCCATCATCCGCCTGCTCGACATGGGGATGGACCCGTTCAATTTCGCCGACGCGCTGCTGGGCATCCTCGCGCAGCGGCTGGCGAGGCGGCTGTGCAAGTGCAAGGAACCGCACGTCGCGACCGCCGAGGAGATCCAGGCGCTGATGGACGAATACTCCCTCGAGCTGCAGAACACGGTGACCTGGAAAAAGGATCCCAAGGCGGCGCGCGACAAGCTGCTCGAGGACTGGGTGAAGGACTTCGGCAACGAGAAAGGCGAGCTGATACTGCATACCACGAAGGGCTGCGACGTGTGCGGCAAGACCGGCTACAAGGGCCGGCTGGGGCTGCATGAGCTCCTGATCGGGACCGACCGCATCAAGAAAAACATCCAGGAGCACGCGCGCGTGGCCGAGATGGTCGCAACGGCCCTCGAGGACGGCATGCGCACGCTCAAGCAGGACGGCATCGAAAAGGTATTGCAGGGGATCACGGACATCCAGCAAGTGCGCGCGGTGTGCATCAAGTAGCGCATGGCATGAACGACCTCGGCCGGGCGGGCGGCGGGAAAGACCTGCTCAAGCGCCTCGAGCAGCTCAACCGCATCGGTATTGCCCTTTCCCAGGAAAAGGACATTACCAAGCTGCTCGAGGCGATCCTGATCGCGGCGCAGGAAATCACGCGCGCCGACGGCGGCACCCTCTACCGGATGACCGAGGAGAGGACGCTCAAGTTCGAGATCATGCGCAACGGCACCCTCGGCATCGCGATGGGCGGCACGAGCGGCGTAGAAATCCCGTTCTACCCGATCCACCTCTACGACAAGGAGGGCCGCCCGAACCTATCGATGGTCGCCGCATACGCGGTGCATCACGACCAGTCGATCAACATCGCAGACGCGTATACCGAAGAGGGCTTCGACTTCACCGGCACCAAGAGCTTCGACAAGAAGACCGGCTACCGTTCCCGGTCGTTTCTCACCGTGCCGATGAAGAACCACGAGGGGGAGATCATCGGCGTGCTGCAGCTCATCAATACCAAGGACCCGGTGACCGGCGAAGTCGTCGTGTTCTCCGACGCCGACCAGCATCTCGCCGAGTCGCTCGCGTCGCAGGCGGCGATCGCGCTCACCAACCGCCTGCTGATCAACCACCTGGAAAACCTGTTCGAATCGTTCATCAATCTCATCAACGCCGCGATCGACGACAAGTCGCCCTATACCGGCGGCCACTGCCAGCGCGTGCCGGCGCTCACCATGATGCTGGCGGAGGCGGTCAACGGCTGCAAGGTCGGTCCGCTCAGGAATTTCTCCATGACCGAGCGCGACCGCTACGAGCTGAAGATCGCGGGGCTGCTGCACGACTGCGGCAAGGTCACGACCCCCGTGCACGTGGTGGACAAGGCGACCAAGCTGCAGACCATCTTCGACCGCATCGCCCTGGTCGACACCCGCTTCGAGATCGTGAAGCGGGACGCCGAGATCGCGGCCCTGCGGGGACGGCTGAAGGAGCTGGACAGGGGGGGCGCCGGCGGCGCGCTCCGCGCCCAGCTTGAGTCGCAGCTCGAGCCGATCGAGAACGACCGCGATTTCCTGCGGCGCGTCAACGTCGGCGGCGAAGCGATGAAGGACGATGATGTGGCCAAAGTGCAGGAGATCGCAAAACGCTACCGCTGGCACAACCCGGATGGCGAGGGGGTGGATTTCCTCAGCGGCGACGAAATCCGCAACCTCACCATCCGCTACGGCACGCTGACCCCGGAGGAGCGGAGCATCATCAACCACCACATCGAGGTCACGATCCAGATGCTGGAAGCGCTGCCGTGGCCCAAGCACCTGAAGAACGTGCCCGAGTACGCGGGCGGCCATCACGAGCGCATGGACGGCAAGGGCTACCCCCGCGGGCTCACGCGCGAGCAGATGTCGATCCAGGCGCGCTGCATGGGGATTGCCGACATCTTCGAGGCGCTGACCGCGAAGGACCGCCCCTACAAGAAAGGCAAGACGCTTACCGAATCGCTCACCATACTCGGCCGGTTCAAGCTGAACGGGCACATCGACCCCGACCTGTTCGATGTCTTCATGTGGGAAAGGGTGTACGAGAAGTACGCAAGGCAGTTCCTCGATCCCGACCAGATCGACGAAGTGGACGTTACCCGGATTCCCGGCTACGTCCCCCCGCCGCACTAGGGACGGAGGCCCTAGGAGTTTGTCGGACTTAGCGCCGACAAACTCCTAAATGCAAAACCGCCTGCGCGAAAACGAAAGAAAAAGGCAGTGAAAACCTTGTGTTCAGCCAGCTCGCGTGCCCGTTGGAGGCCAAGAAGGGTTGTTATCCCGTATTTCATTCGAGATTCGCAGGCGGTTTTGCTGTGAGCAGCCTGTCGGAATGCCAAGTCCGACAGGCTGCTAGTGCGTTCCCGGCACGGCGCGGCGCCTGCCCTTACGCGCCCGCCGCCGGTTGGCGCTTTGCGCCAGCCGGCTCCTTGCGCGCGATGTAGACGATGAGCCGCTGGGTCACGTCCTCGACGAACGGCTTGTCGTAGCCGAGCTCCTGGAGCTCCCACCGGAACGTGTTGCCGAGACGGGCCTTCTTGTATACGCCGAGCCCGTGCTGATTCTTGAAGCCGATCGCCTTGTTGAAAATCGCCTCCAGCGTGCTGACCAGCCTCTTCTGGGAGATTTTCCTCTGGCTGTCGGCTCCGCGCGACGGGGGCGGGCAACGCTCCGCGAGCTCCCGCGCCAGGGCCGTCGCGAATTCGTCGACCTGCTTTCCCGAAACCGAGCCGAAGATTCCCATCGATGTGATTCACCAGAACCGACCATGGCATTATCGTGCGTCCTGTCCGGACGGTCAATATAACGGATGCCTGCGAACGGATCCCGCTAACCCGTGATGTTGGGCAATCTCCTCAAGTCCCTGCTGGCGCAACCCCTCAGAAGCCGGCGCGTAAAGCGCGCGCAATCGCTTCTTGAAACGGGCTTGTCGCAACAGCAATCCGGGGACCGCGAGAACGCCCGCCACAGCTTCGAGCAGTCGCTCGCGCTTGACCCGGACAACGGGAACGCCCATTTCTGGCTCGGGATCCTGCTCGCCGGGGACAAGCAGTCCTATGCCGCGGCGATCCAGCACCTGGAGCGCGCGCTGACCCTGGATCCGGACATCGAAGGCGGCTGGATCAATCTCGGCAGCGTCTATTACTTCCAGCGCGATTTCATCAAGGCCGGCGCGAGCTTTCGCGCCGCGCTCGACGCCGCGCCCGATTCGGTGCTGGCGCATGCCTATCTCGGGATTGCGCTCAAGGAGACCGGCAGTTACGACGAGGCGCTGGTCCATCTGCGGCGCGCTTACGAGCTGGCGCCGGAAGGCGAAGGGACGCTGCGCAACCTGGTGGTGACGCTGATCGAGTCCGACCGCTGCGACGAGGCGCTGTCGGTCGCCGCCGGGGCCGTCGAGCGCAATCCGTCCCGCTATGAAGCGCACCTGTTTCACGGCCTGGCCCACCAGAAGCTACACGACCCGCTGCGGGCGCTTGCCTGCTACGACACGGCCGCGGCCCTTCGGCCGGACGATGCCGAGCTTCATGACAATCGCGGCACTACCTTTCTCGAGCTCGGAAGGCTGCCGGAGGCGATCGAATGCTACGAGCGCGCGCTCGCGCTGCGGCCCGATTATTCGCTGCCGGCGTTTCATCGCGCCCTGACGCGGCTGCTCCTCGGGGACTACCAGCGCGGCTGGGACGATTACGAATTGCGCCGGCTCGACCAGGACTACCCGCCGCGGCCGGGCGCGTTTCCGCGCTGGGACGGCGCCCCGCTCGCCGGGCGCGCGATCCTGGTCTACAGCGAGCAGGGCCTGGGCGACGAAATCATGTTCGCCTCGATCCTTCCCGAGGTCATCGCCGCGGCCGGGCACTGCTTCATCGAATGCGAGCCGCGCCTGGAGGGGATCTTCCGCCGTTCCTTTCCGGCCGCGACCGTGTACGCTGCGGCGCCGGATCGCGGCCTCCCGGGCGAGATTGCCGCGCGCGAGATCGACGTCGAGATCGCGGCCGGCAGCCTGCCGTGCTTTCTGCGGCGGAGCCTGAACGCTTTCCCCCGCCATGATGGTTACCTCAAGGCCGACCCGCAGCGCGTCGCTTACTGGCGCGCGCGGCTGGCACAGCTGGGGCCCGGCTTGAAGGTCGGGATTTCGTGGACCGGCGGCGTGCGCAAGACCAGGCGCGCCCTGCGCTCGATCCCCCTTGAGCAGTGGCTGCCCATACTGCAAACGCCCGGGGCGGGCTTCGTCAGCCTGCAATACACCGCCGATGCCGGCGCCGCGGTTGCCGCGTTCCAGGAGCAGCAAGGCGTGCGGATCGAGCATTGGGCTGAAGCCGTCGACGACTACGACGAGACCGCAGCGCTGGTGTGCGCGCTCGATCTCGTGGTCAGCGTGTGCACCGCGGTGATCCACCTGGGCGGCGCGCTCGGACGTCCGGTCTGGGTGATGGCGCCCCGCGGCCCCGAATGGCGCTACGGGTTCGCGGGCGATACAATGCCCTGGTATCCGTCGGTGAAGGTCTTCAGACAACCCGCGTTCGGCGAGTGGCACCCGGTGATTTCGTCCGTCGCCGCCGAACTACGGCGCCTGGCCGGCGCATCCGGCAGCTGAAGGGCGTTATTCTGCAGCCCCGTTGATGTCCGGGAGCCGGCCCGTCGCGTTCCGCCGGCACATCGGTCGCGCCGATCAATGGCCGTCTGGCATATGAAACCATCATGACCCTGTCCATCCCGCGAGCCTGGTTCTACGCGCTGTTCACGCTCTCCGGTTTTGCGGGCCTGATCTACGAATCGATCTGGAGCCATTACCTCAAGCTCTTCCTCGGCCATGCCGCCTACGCCCAGACGCTGGTGCTGGCGATTTTCATGGGCGGGATGGCGCTGGGCTCGTGGCTCTGCAGCCGCTACTCGATGCGCTGGCGCAACCTGCTGGTGGGGTACGCGGCCGCCGAGGCCGTGATCGGGGCGTGCGCGCTGGTGTTCCACGGGGCGTTCGTGAGCGCCTCGGGGATCGCCTACGACAGCATCATGCCGGCGATCGGCAGCCCGCTCGCGGTCACCGCCTTCAAGTGGTCGCTCTCCACGCTCCTGATCCTGCCGCAATCGGTGTTGCTCGGCATGACGTTTCCCCTGATGAGCGCAGGCCTGATCCGCGGCTACCCCGGCAACAGCGGCGGCACGATCGCCATGCTCTATTTCACCAACAGCCTCGGAGCGGCGGCGGGCGTGCTCGCCAGCGGTTTCGTGCTGATCGCCCGGGTCGGGCTGCCGGGCACCTTGCTCACGGCGGGGCTGCTCAACATCGTGCTGGCGCTCGTCGTCTGGATGCTGGCCAGGAACGTGACGCAGGCGCTTCCCGCGCCGGTACGTGCTGACGCGGGGCGGGGCGACGCCGGCGGTTACGCGCTGATGCTGACGGTGGCGGCCCTGACCGGGGCGGCGTCGTTCATCTACGAGATCGGCTGGATCCGGATGCTGAGCATGGTGCTGGGCAGCTCGACCCACGCCTTCGAGCTCATGCTGTCGGCGTTTATCCTGGGGCTCGCCTTTGGCGGCCTGTGGATCAAGCGGCGCATCGATCAAACGACCCACCCCGAGCGGTTTCTGGGCATCGTGCAGGTCGCGATGGGCCTGCTGGCGCTGGCGACCCTCGTCGTCTACGGTCGGACCTTCGAGCTCATGCAATGGCTGCTCGCCGCGCTGGCGCGATCCGACGCCGGTTACGCCGTGTTCAATCTCGGCAGCCACCTCATCGCGCTTGCCGTGATGTTTCCTGCGGCGTTCTGCGCCGGCATGACGCTGCCTCTCATCACCCACGCGCTCTTGCGCCGCGGTACGGGAGAGCGCGCGATCGGCGCGGTCTACGCGGCGAACACCGTCGGCGCGATTGCCGGTGTATTTTTCGCCGTGCATGTCGGCATGCCGCTGCTGGGGCTGAAGGGACTGATCCTCGCCGGCGGGGCGATAGACATCGCCCTGGGACTTGTTCTCCTGTGGCGGATCAGCGGAGGAGGCCGGCTGGCGACTTACGCGACCGCCGCGGGGCTGGCCGCCGTTTCGGCGGTGCTGGCGTTCGTGCACCTCGACCCGTACAAGATGGCGTCCGGCGTCTACCGCCACGGCGCGCTGCTCGCGCGCGACCAGGCGCAGATCCTGTTCCACCAGGACGGCAAGACGGCGACCGTAAACCTCGTGAGGACGCCTTCGCGCGTGTCGATCCACACCAACGGCAAGTCCGACGCCGCGCTCAATCCCGATCCCAAAGGGCCTGCGGCCAGCGACGAAACGACGATGGTGCTGACCGGCGCGCTGCCGCTCGCGCTGCATCCCCAGGCGCGGACGGTGGCCAGCATCGGCCTGGGATCGGGACTGACCAGCCACGTGCTGCTCGCGTCGGACGCGATACGCGAAGTCGACACCATCGAGATCGAGTCCGCCATGGTGGATGCCGCGCGGGGCTTCAGCCCGCGCAACGACAATGTGTATCGGGACCCCCGCAGCCGCGTCCACGTCGAGGACGCCAAGACGTTCTTTTCCACGCATAACAAGCGCTACGACATCATTGCGTCCGAGCCCTCCAACCCGTGGGTGAGCGGCGTGGCGAGCCTGTTCACCGAGGAGTTCTACCGCCACGTCAAGCGCTACCTCGCGAAGGACGGGCTCTTCGTGCAGTGGATGCAGCTCTACGAGGTCAACACGACCCTCGTGGCGTCGGTCATCAAGGCGCTGTCGCGCGAGTTCGCGGATTACGTGATCTACCTTCCGAACGATATCGATCTCATCATCGTCGCGAAGCGAGACGGGCCGCTGGGGCCGGCATCGTCCGAGATATTCCAGCAGCCGCGCCTCGCGCGCGAGCTCGCCCGCATCAACGTCCTGAGCCTGGCGGACCTGGAGTTGCACCGCGTCGGCGGCAGGAAGGTCCTGCAGCCGTACTTCGAGACTTTCCCGATCGCCGCCAATTCGGATTTTTTCCCGGTGCTCGACCTCAACGCCGCCAAGGCGCGGTTCATGGGAGGGTATTCGGTTGACATCGTCGATCTGACGCTGGCACCGATCCCGGCCCTCGAGATGCTCGACGGCGTATCCGCGCGAAGTGGCGCCGCGGTTTCCGCGCAACCCTGGCTCAAGCGGTCCAGGTACGCGCAGCAGGCCCTCGCGGGCCGCGAATACCTGCTCGAGGGCGCAGCGGACAAGCTGGCGCGAATTCCCGCGGCGTTGCGCGGCGACTTCGAGCTCACTCGGGTGCTGCTGGTGGAATGCCTGCGCCCGCAGGGCATCGTGTCCCTCGACCCGCTGTTTGCGGTCGCCGACGCGATGCTGCCGTTCCTGACGCCCGAAGAGCTGCGCGCGGTGTGGGGCAAGCTCAAGGCCGCGCCTTGCAGTGCGCGGCTCGACCCGCCGCAGCGCGCCTGGATCGAGCTGTTTGCCGCAATCGGCGAGCGTGATGCGAACGAGACGGCGCGCATCGCCGGGAGCTTGCTCGGGCTCGGCGACGGAGCGGGTGCCGGACGCGCGGACTACCTGCTTGCCGCGGCCATCACTGGCCACCTCGCCCGCGACGAGCGCGAGCAGGCGACCGCGCTGTGGCGCAGGCTCGAAGCGCAAGCGCCGGCCGAACCGCGCGGCGCGCTGCGCGAGCTGCTTCGAGGACACCTGTTCCAGCAGTCCCGCCGCGAGGCCACGGCCGGGATGGGGGATGTCAGGAAGTGACGATTTTCGTCACTTCCTGACTCAGACGGAAGAGGCCGGGCCGGCGTTTCCTGCGCGCCGGAGCGCGAGACGCCCAAAACAGCCTTATTTTGCGGCAATTTTTCACGATTGAATCGCACCGATCCGATATGGCACGAAGCTTGCGTACCTTATCGCAACAAGCAATGAAAATTGCTTGTTTTTCAATAGCTAACATTTCAGAGGAGTACCCTATGAGTCATCTGCAAAAAGGCTTTACGCTGATCGAACTGATGATCGTGGTCGCGATCATCGGCATTCTGGCGGCGGTGGCGATTCCGGCCTACCAGGACTACATCGCGCGTTCGCAAGTCTCGGAGGCGGTGAGCCTGACGGCCGGCGGCAAGACCCCGTTGGCCGAATACTTCGCTGACAAGGGCGCATGGCCGTCCTCCGCCGATGCGGTGATGGGCAACCTCGCCGGCAAGTACGTGAGCAACATCACGATCACCGGCGGCAACAGCGCCACGACCGCGGTCACCCTGCAGGCGACGATGAAGACGACCGGGGTCAACTCCTCCATCCAGGGCTCGACGCTGACCTTGACGAGCAGCGATGGCAAGCAGTGGAGCTGCACCGGCGGCAACATCGATGCGAAGTATCGTCCTTCCACCTGCCGTCCGTAACGTGACGGACAGTTGAGCAACGGGAAGCCCGCCCGCAAGGCGGGCTTCTTATTTAGCCCCACCGCCTCGGAATCAAGTTTGCAAGTCTCGGAGGCGGTGAGCCTCGCATCAAGCGGCAAGACGCGGGACTGCACGGGCGGCACCATCGATTCGAAGCATCGTCCCTCGGCATGCCGCTGATGCCTAGCCGCGCGACGCGGGCGGCTAAAAGCAAAATCGCCCCACTTGTTTTTGAATAACGCTTAATTCCACGGCCGTTTCACCTGGGGAAACGCGTACTACGGATGGTGTTTCGGCAGGTTTTTGATGGCACTTTCGCATTTTTATCCGGGGCGATTTTGCCTAAGGAGCATCTCGGACCCAAGTCCGACATGCTCCTAGGAGCTTGTCGGACTTGCGATGCGACAAGCTCCTTATGCAAAACCGGCCAGCCGAATGAGGTCGAAAACAACATTCAGTGCCGCGAACCGCGAAGAAAGTGCGTGCTTGTGCTGCGATTGAGGCTGTTTGAAACGATATTTTGCGGAGCGGCCTGATTGATGCGCGCGCAGAGCTTTCTGCCGGTCGTGGTCGGCGGAATCCTGGCCGCCGTCGTCGTGACAGCGGTCTACTGGCCGGCCCGCACGAACGCATTTGTCACGGACGATTGGGTTGTCGTCGTCGAACTGGCGGAGCGTCTCGCTGCGATTCCGTGGCAGGAGGCATTGTTGCGGCCGCCGGCCGATTACCCCGTGCTGTTCCGGCCGGTGCCGATGCTGACATTCCTGCTGCAATTGTGGGCGGGGCAAACCGGGCCCGAGCCTTTTCACGTCGTCAACCTCGTCATTCACGCAGCCAACGTCCTGCTGCTTACGCTGCTTGCGTGGCACGTGCTGGACGGGCAGGCGCCGCGGCCGGCGCTCCGGCTTGTCACCGCCGTCTGGTGCGGCCTCATCTATGGGCTCCATCCGGTGTTGACCGAGCCGGTGATCTGGATTTCGGCGCGCCCCGATTTGCTGATGACGTTCGCGCTGTGCCTCGCTTTGCTCGTTGACCGGCTGTTGCCGGCGGACGGCACGTCGCGAGTACTTGGGGTAGCGGTCTGTTTTTTTGCAGCGATGCTGTGCAAGGAGACGGCCGTCGGATTCGTCGCCGCCTTGCCATTGCTGCATCTGGCGCTGCTGGGGGCGCCGGCCCCGCTCGGACTCCGTCCGCTGGTGAAGTCGCTGGCGCCGCATTACCGGGTCTATACGGCGCTTCTGATGGCCTTCTTCCTCTACCTGGCCGCGCGCTCTGCGGTGTCCGGGCCGGCCCTGGGCTTGCACGAAATGCAATCCCCCGCGCGCTATATCGCGTCTTTCGGTCAACACGTGCTGGTGGTCGTGGCAAGCATGACGCAGCAGATATGGGCTGCTGTCTGGCCCTTTCAGAATATCGAGCCAAGCCGCCAAATCCCGCTGCCGATCGACGCCATGGCTATAATGCCTGTGGCCGCGCTTTGCGCGGGCATTGTCGCGCTGGCGCTCCGGGGCGCCTGGAGAGGGGGCGCTGGCCGTGTTCCAGCCTGCCTGTTCCTGGCCTTTGTCGCCGCCCTGATCCCCGTCGCCAACATCGTGCCCATTCCCGCCGTGTCGGTTCCGGTCGAGGTGGCCGTCGCGAGCCGCTACCTGACGTTTCCGCTGATATTCGCATGCCTTGCGGTGCCTTTTGTCGTCCTCCTGGCCGATACGCTGCTTGCCACACAGCCGGCTTACCGGCGCGTGTTCCTCTGGATAATCGTGCTCCTGTGGCTACCGGCTTCCGTCGCCTATGTGCGAATCACCATTCCGTTATGGAAGGACGACGTCACGGTGTTGACCTGGGCGCTCGCGCGAGCGCCGACTTACTGGCGTTATGGGAGACTTGGCGGACACTATTTGCTGACCGGCGACCTGCCGCGCGCACGGGAGGCGCTCGCGACGGCTGTCAAGCTGCGTGATGACGAACTCTCCGCCCCGTTCTGGCTCGGCTTGGGCGTGGTCGAGGCCAGACTCGGCAATTCGGCGCAAGCCCTGCTCGCGTTACGGCGCGCGGCGGTGCTGGCGCCTGAAAACACCAGGGCGCGTTTCCACCTCGCACTAGTGCAGCGATCATCGGGTGATTCCGCGGCCGCGGTGAAAACGTTGGAGGAGGCGCTCAGCCGCATTCGGACCTCCGGCCGCCCCGACATGCCGGTCGGCCAGCTCCATTATGAGCTCGGGCTCGCCTACGCGGACGTCGGGCGGGCCGGTGAGGCCATCGCGCAGTTGAACGCCGCGTTGGCTCGTGCCCGCGGACCGGTTGAACGCAAAACGTTCGAGGGCGCATTGAAGCAGATCTCGCCGAGCCGGTAGCGCTTCGCGCTCCAGCAGCCTGTCGGACTTGGCATTCCGACAGGCTGCTCACAGCAAAACCGCCTGCGCATTTCGAATGAAATACGGGATGACGACCCTTATTAGCCTCCAACGGGCACGCGGGCAGGCTGAACATAAGGTTTTCACTGCCTTTTTCTTTCGTTTTCGCGCAGGCGGCTTTGCATTTAGGAGTTTGTCGGCCCTAAGTCCGACAAACTCCTAGGGCGCGGTGGGCGGAGAATCGCGTACGAAGGTCCTGCACCATTTGATATAGAATCCGAAGCCATCCTTCGCATTCCCGCCCCTACAGCATGAGCTACAGCCGCGCCCAACCCAGCCCGCGTTATGTCGAGCTGCAGCAGCTCTATCGCACCATGCACGAAAAGGGTGAGGACTTTCTCGGCGTGCCGCCGGAAAAGACGTTCTCGGGGGAAAGTCTGTTGCCCCAGTGCGCGCACATCAAGCGGCTGATCGAGCGGACCGGGGCGCAGACGATACTCGATTACGGCAGCGGCAAGGGGCGCCAGTACGAGCCGCACCTCATCAAGGACGGCAGCGGTCGCCGGTGGCCGAGCGTCATGGACTATTGGAACGTGGAGGAGGTCGTTTGCTACGACCCCTGCTACCCGCCGCTCAGCCGCCTGCCCGAGGGAAAGTTCGACGGCGTGATCTGCACGGACGTGCTCGAGCACTGCCCGGAGGAAGACATACCCTGGATCGTGGAAGAGATCTTCGGCTACGCCGGGCGTTTCGTATTCGCCAACGTGGCGTGCTATCCCGCCCGCAAGCGGCTGCCCAGCGGCGAGAACGCGCATTGCACGATCCGGCCGGTCGAGTGGTGGTCGCGGCTCTTGGAAGAAATCGCCACCCGGCATGCGGGCATGCTGTGGGAGGTGCGGGTCCATACGCGGGACGACCTTCCGGGAGGCCCGCAGTACGTCGAGCGGGTGATCGGAAACGCATGATCGCGGTCTTCATCGGCTACGACGCGCGCGAGGCGGCCGCCTTCAGCGTCCTTTCCTACAGCATCCAGGCGCGGGCCACGCAACCGGTCTCGATCGCGCCGCTCATGCTGTCCCAGCTGAAGGGGGTTCTCGACCGCGAGCGGCACCCCCTCCAGAGCACGGACTTCTCGTTCTCGCGCTTCCTCACGCCGTGCCTGTCCGGCTACGCGGGCTGGTCGGTGTTCATGGACTGCGACATGCTGATGCTCGACGATATCGCCAGCCTCTACACGCTGCGCGACGACCGCTACGCGGTGATGGTGGTGAAGCACAACCACGTGCCGAAAGAGACGACGAAGTTCCTCGGCGAGCCGCAGAGCAAGTACGAGAAGAAGAACTGGTCGAGCGTGATGCTGTTCAACAACGCGAAGTGCCGCGCGCTCACGCCCGACTACGTGAACACGGCCTCGGGCCTCGAGCTGCACCAGTTCAAATGGCTTGGCAGCGACGACCTGATCGGCGCGCTGCCGGGACGCTGGAACCACCTCGTGGGCTACAATCCGCCGCGGCCGGATGCCGCCCTCGTGCACTACACGCTGGGCGGACCGTATTTCGACGCTTACCGGGACTGCGAGTACTCGAAGGAATGGTTAACCGAGCGCGACGCGATGCTGCGCACCGCCTCTCGCGGGAGCAAGGCCGAGACCGGAACCGCAACGACGCAAAGGCGCTAAGCAAACGCCAGGCGCGCTTGATTCACGGAATTCCGGCAACCCCTTCGCGATACCTTGGCGTCTTTGCGCCTTTGCGGTTGGATCAGCCGGACAGGCCGGGATTGCCCGTAACGCCGGTCAGCGCCGGCCGGTTGGGCGTCACCGGGCGCAGCACCTTCTTCGACCGCAAGTAGCGGGCGACGACCTCCCAGACCGGCTCGCCGCTCGCGCCTTCCGCCACCGGCGCCCAGCTCGCGACCTTGTAGGTCCTGCCAGGCTCGATCGGCTTGCCGTTGAGCGTCATGCCGCTGATCCGCCCGCCGATCTTTCGCGTCGGGTCGACGCGATAACGCATGCCGCCCACCCGCACCATGTCGCCGCCCTGCTGGTAATAGGGATCCGGGTTGAACAGGTTGTCGCATACGTCCTCGAGGATGTTCTTGATCGCCTCCCCCGTCATGGCCGTGACGGTCGTGTGGGGGTAGGTGACCGCCGTCTGGTCCATCACGTGTTCCACGGTGATGGGCTCGCCGGGCAGTATGGTCGTGCCCCAGCGGAAGCCCGGGGAGAACGCCATCTCGGCGCCCTTCACCTCCATGAGCGCGTCCAGGATCATCTGGTCGATGGTGCCGGTGAAGTTGCCGCGGCGGTAGAGCAGTCCCTCCGTGACCGCGAGCTTTTCGGAAAGCTTTCTCTCATAGGGGGCCCGCATGCGGCGGATGGTATCCGCCATTTCCGCGTCCGGCTCGATCAGGTTGGAAAACACCGGCAGCAGGCGGTACCGATGGCCCTTCACGCCTCCGCCCCGCACGTCGAGGTCCAGCACGGCTAGAAACTTGCCATTGGAGCCGGCGTTGGTCACGAGCGTGGTGCCGCCGCGGTTGCGGACCGCAACCGGCTCGGGCACCGCGTCATGGGTGTGCCCGCCGAGAATGGCGTCGATGCCGGAGACGCGCGAGGCGAGCTTCAAGTCCACGTCCATGCCGTTGTGCGAGAGCAGCACGACGGCCTGCACGCCCTTTTTCCGCGTCTCCTCGACCACTTTCTGCAGGGCTTCCTCCTGGACGCCGAACGTCCACTCCGGCACGAAGTGCCGCGGATTGGCGATCGGCGTGTAGGGAAACGCCTGCCCGATAATGGCGACGGGCACGCCGTTCATTTCGCGGATGACGTGAGACTTGAACACGGGGTCGCCGAAATCCAGGGTCTTGACGTTCTGCGCGAGGAACTCGATGCGGCCTGCAAAGTCCTTGGCGATCACCTCCTGGACCCGTGCGGCGCCGTAGGTGAACTCCCAATGGCCGGTCATGATATCCACGCCGAGCAGCTTGGAGGCGTCGATCATGTCCTGACCGCGCGTCCAGAGCGAAGTGGCCGATCCCTGCCAGGTGTCGCCGCCGTCGAGCAGCAGCGCACCGCGCCGCTGCGCGCGCACCCGCTTCACCAGTGCGGCGAGGTGCGCGAAGCCGCCGACCTTGCCGTAGGTGCGCGCCGCGTGCTCGAAATCGATGTGCGTATAGGCGTGCGCGAGCGCCGACCCGGGCGCGATCCGGAAATGCTTGAGCAGGGCTTCGCCGACGAGATGGGGTGGCCTGCCCCGGGCGGCATGCAAGCCGATATTGACATCAGGCTCGCGGAAATAAACGGGCAGGAGCTGCGCGTGGCAGTCGGTGAAATGCAGGAAGGTTACGTTGCCGCCGGCCTTCGGCAGATCGTACAGATTCGAGGCGGCGGCCGCCGCGCGGGCGCGGTTTCCGCCGAGCGGAGCGCCGTACGCCGCCGCCAGCGCCAGCATTTGCAGGAATTCACGCCGCGTGATGGACATGGCTCATGGATGGCGCGCGTTGAGCGGCGCTGATGCGCCCGCTCGAACGCGCGCAAATAAAGCAGGGCCCGCGGTGTCCGCTTTATTTCTTGTTGATCGGGGAGGCAGGGTTGAGCAGGTACGCCACCATGTGGGTGATCTGTTCCGGCGTGAGGTGGCCGGTGGCGCCGAGGCGCGGCATGTTGGAGCATGGGGTATACGCCCAGGCGTTGTAGATCCGTTCATAGGTGAGTTTCGCGATCGCCTCTGAATTTCCGCGCTGCAGGCCGTATCCGGTCAGGCTCGGCCCCACGTTGCCCACGTTGATCTCCCCGGGCGCGAGCGCGTGGCAGTTCTGGCAGAGCGCGCCGTTCTCCTTGCGCTTCTCGAGTTTTCCACGGAGGATCCGGTCGCCGGCGCCGTTGTGCGCGAGCTGGTCCCCGCGCTTCCAGTCGCCCACGAGCTTCCCCGAGGCCGGATACTTGATCGACCCACGGGCCAGCCTGACCACTTCGGCTGCCTCATCCTGCGTCAACTGCGCGCCCGCGATCTTGCTGCAGATCTGTTGCGACCGGTCCTGCACGAGGCGCTTCGCGTGCACGGGGCTGGCGTTGAATCCTTCGCTCACCATTTTTTCCGCGATCTGGCGCGTGGCCGCCTGATCGGGATAGGTTGCGCAGCCTGCGGCAATCAGCACGGGAGCGCCGAGCGCCACCCATTTAAACCATAATTTTCTCATTGGCTCCCTCGCTCCCTCAGCGCTTGAATCCCGGCACCCTGATCAATGCGCCGTTGCCTTGATAGTTGAGATACAGGGTCAGTGCGATCGACATATCCGACCCGTATTTCATGTCGGGCAACCGCATCTGCCAGAAGCAGTCCGTGAGCCGCCACTGCATGGTGCGCACGACGTAGTGCGCGCCGCGATAGGCGGGCCACGTCGAGGCGACTTCCTCCGCGCCCTGCTTGCTCGTCATGTGCACGAGGTCCTGCAGGCGTATGCGCTTGTTGGCCTCGCCATGGCATTGCGTGCAGCTGAAATCCGTCTGGCCGCTGCGCCGGAAAAAGAGGTACTCGCCGGCCTTGTAGCTGTCGTATTCCTTCTGGTGGCTGAGCTGGACATTCACCTTCATCCCGTTCGACCGGGAGGTGATGTAGAGCGCGAGTGCCTCCACGTCGGAACCGCTGCTGCCGCCGGGGCTGATCGCCCGCTTGACGACGTCAGCCTCGCTGAACCCCTGCAGCCGCACCATGCAGGAAATCAGCCTCGTCTCAAGGTCCTGAACTCTGTCGACATCGGTGAAGTAGCGCGGAAGCCGGGCCGCCGCGCCTTCGAGCCTGCCCGGCCCCATGCCGAAGTCGCACTGCTCCAGCGAAGTATTCTTGGGCCCGCGCTTCTGGTAGAAGAGCGCCTTGCCCTTTTCGATCCACAACTCACCCGGGTTGTCCTCGGCCAGCATCTTGCGGCCGACCCCGAGCGGGTCGCCCGATTGCGCCAGCGCGGGAGCCGCCCCCAGCGTTGCAAGGCAGATGACGGCGAGCGCGGCGACGCCGCTTCGCGTTCTCGGCATGATTTCCTCCTCCTGTTGTTGTTCGGCCAACCGGCGATCAGGACGCGCCGGCCACGGTTACTTCGTCGGTGCGCTTCTCGCCCTTGTTGTCGATCCAGGTCACGCTGATCTTGTCTCCCGCTTTCGCGCCCTTGACGCGCAGCCCCAGGAACGGATTGCGCGCCACGGCCTGGCTCCACTGGGCGTCGAGCACGGTCTTGCCGTTATGCGTGACCAGGACGCTCTGGATGAAATGCAGCGGAACGATCTTGCCTTTCCCGTCCTTGCGCTGGCCCGTTTCCATCGGATGCAGCATCAGGATGCGCACGTCGGCCACGTCGCCCTGCAGGGTCGCGCGGATTTTCATCGGTTCAGCCACGGAGTGGTCTCCTTGCAGAATGTCGGACCTCAGCTCCGACATTCTGCAAATCGCAAAACCGCCCGCCGGCGCGAAGCAGAATGTTGGAACTGCAAACCAGAGTTCTTTTGGCCATCTGTATATGAGTCGAGAGAGGCGGGGTCAAGTATTCTAAATTCGTTCGTGTCATGCCGGCGGGCGGTTTTGCGTAAGGAATATATCGCAGCGTAGCCGACAGATTCCTAGCCACAGCCGCCGACCGTGATCTTCACTTCCTTCTTGGCGACGTAGTACTTGCCGCCCGCCTTGACCACCGCCCACACGTTGGAGGTCTGGCCCATCTTGATCCGGGTCGATACGTAGCCTTCGCCGCCGCCCCCCACGTCGAAGGTCGCGGCGAGCGGGAAGGGATTCTTCTCCGCGACGACGGAAATCTGCTGGGTGTTGGGAATCCGGCTGGTGACGGCGATCGGCACGACCGCGCCGTTTTCTGCGATATCCGGCGCGGTGATCACGATGTCCTTCGATTCGGCGGCGTCCGTGGCGCCCAGCGACTTCAGCACGTCAGCCACCGCTTTTGATTCGAAGCCTGCCTTGTTCCAGGCGGCCAGCGCCTGGCCGGTCTTGAGCAGCCCGGCCATTGTCACCACCGCGAGCGCCGTGGCACCGCCGGTCAACTTCAAAAAGGACCTGCGCAACTCGTTCATCGTCTTTCCTCCATCCTGTTGGTCGGTGGCGGCGGGCTAGCCGCCGCTGCATCGCGCGTTACGCGATGCCAATTTATTATTATGTAGCCGCATGCTAGAACATTATCAAAAGGCCTGTCTACGGGAGTGGCTTTTATTGGCCCATAAGTAAATCTGAGGGGCACGCGCAACGCGCCGGGACTTCGCCGAGCGCACGTCAGGCCGATCGCGCCAGCCAGTGACCTGATTTGCCGCCCTTTTTCTCGAGCAGCCGGACATGCTCGAAGCGCATGCCGCGATCCACGGCCTTGCACATGTCGTAAATGGCGAGCAGGCCCACCGTCACCGCCGTCAGCGCTTCCATCTCGACGCCGGTGCGGCCGACGGTCGAGACGGTCGCCACGCAATCGACGGCGCTCGCCTTGCGATTCAGCTTGAACTCGACGCCGATGTGCGTGAGCGCGAGCGGGTGGCACAGCGGGATCAGTTCCGAGGTCCGCTTCGCGGCCTGGATTGCCGCGAGGCGCGCAACGCCGAGCACGTCCCCCTTCGCGGCGGTTCCGGAGGAGATTCGCCGCAGCGTGGCCGGGAGCATGCGGATGCGCCCGCCGGCGCGGGCGGTGCGCCGGGTTTCGCCCTTGTCCGCGACGTCGACCATGCGCGCCCGGCCGCGTGCGTCTATGTGGGTGAGTTTCTTCACCTCTCCAGCCCCTGCATTGGGCGCGGTTTGACGTAGGAACTCCCGCGCATCCGAATTATCATACTATCATGGCCTTGCGCGCATTCCTGATCTTGCTGCTGCTGGCGGCCCCGTGCGCGCTGGCCGAGGGTCTGCCCGATCTCGGCGAGGTCGCGCAGGCCGGCTTCTCGCCGCTGCAGGAGCGGCGGCTGGGAGAAAGCATCATGCGCGAAATCCGCGCCGATCCCAGCTACTACGACGACGCCGAGGCCACCGATTACTTGAACGGCCTGGGCAACCGCCTCGCCTCGCGCAGTCCGGACGCGCGCCAGCACTTCGATTTGTTCCTGCTCCGGGACCGGGAGATCAACGCCTTCGCGCTGCCGGGCGGATTCATCGGCGTCAATACGGGGCTGATCCTCGCGGCGCAGAGCGAGTCGGAGCTGGCGGGCGTGCTGGCGCACGAGATCGCGCACGTCACCCAGCGCCACATCGCGCGCATGATCGCCCAGCAGAAGCAGAACCAGCTCGTGTCGCTCGCGGCGCTCGCGGCGTCGCTGCTGCTCTCGCGCGTGAGCGGCCAGGCGGCGGAAGCCGCGATGGCTTTCGGGCAGGCCGGCGCGATCCAGAGCCAGCTCAATTTCACGCGCGAGAACGAGCGCGACGCCGACCGCGTGGGGCTAACCATCCTCGACCAGGCGGGATTGGATCCGCACGCAATGGCGATCTTCTTCGAGCGCCTGCAGCGCGCGACCCGCGTCTACGAGACCGGCGCGCCGTCGTACCTCCGCACGCACCCGCTGACCTTCGAGCGCATCGCCGACATCCAGAACCGGACGCAGGGACTGGTTTACCGGCAGATTCCCGACAGCCTCGGCTTCCAGTTGATCCGCGCCAAGCTCCGGGCGCAGCTCGACGCGCCGCGGGATGCCGTCGTCTTCTTCGAGCAGAGCCTTGCCGAGCGCAAGTTCCTGAGCGAGGCGGCAAGCCGTTACGGGCTCGCCGCCAGCTTGATGCGCGTGAAAGACCATGCGCGGGCGCGCAAGGAGCTCGAGGCCCTGCGCAGGCTCGTGCCGGCGAACCCGATCGTGGAGACGCTCGCGTGCGAGCTCGCGTCCGGGGCCGGCGGCCCGGAGGCGGCGCTCGCCTGCTATCGCGAGGCGCTGAAGACCTATCCTTCCTACCGCGCTCTGCTGTACGACTACGCCAATGCGCTGCTGCGGACCGGACGCCCGGGCGAGGCGTTACGGCTTGTCGAGGCGCGATTGCAGGTCATCTCGGACGATCACCGGCTTTACGTTCTGCAGGCGCGCGCTTATGCCGCGCTCAACCAGCGGCTTTCGCAGCACCGCGCCCAGGCGGAAGCCTACGTGCGCCTGGGCAACCTGACCGCGGCGGTCGAGCAGCTGCAGATCGGCCTGAAAAGCGGCGACGGCGATTTCTTCCAGCTCTCCAGCGCCGAAGCGCGCCTGCGGGAGCTGCGCAAGCGGGACGCGGAGGCGCGCGCGGAGGCGGGCAAGCGCTGAGGCCAGCGCCATAACGCCGGCCGGACCGGTTTTCGCGGCCGCGACCCGGGGGGCGTTATGGTATTGTGTTACATGGACTTTTCGCGCGCGGCCACCGTTCCCGGTCTGCCGGCGGTGCTGGAGAAGGTCGGGAAATACGAGGTCATCAAGGAGCTGGGAAAAGGCGCCACCGGCGCCGTGTACCAGGCCTACGACCCGTTCCAGAACCGCCAGGTCGCGATCAAGGTCGTGTTTCCCGAGGCGCTCGGCGACAAGGAGCACGGCAAGCGTTACCGCAAGCTGTTCGTCACGGAAGCTTCCCTGGCCGGCAAGCTCTCGCACCCGCACATCGTGGCGATCTACGACGCGATGGCCGACGAGGAGGCGAGCTACATCGTCATGGAGTACGTGGACGGGCACACGCTCGAGCGTTACACCCAGCACGACAACCTGCTGCCGGTGCAGACCATCGTCGAGATCATCTACAAGTGCGCGCGCGCCCTCGAGTACGCGTCCAGGCAGGGGGTCATCCACCGCGACATCAAGCCCGCCAACATCCTGTTCAGCGGCGAGTCCGACATCAAGATATCGGATTTCGGCGCGGCGCTGACGGTGGCGGCCGAGACGACCCAGGTGAGCGGGGTCGGCTCGCCGGCCTACATGTCGCCGGAGCAGGTGAAGGAGCAGCCGCTCACCTACCAGACCGACATCTTCTCGCTCGGCGTCGTGATGTTCCAGCTGCTGACCGGGCGGCTGCCGTTCCGGGGGGCCAACAACTACAGCATGATCTACCAGATCATCAACATCGAGCCCCCGCACCCGACCCAGGTCCGTCCCGACCTCCCGCCGCGCATCGACGCGATCGTGATGCGCGCGCTGCAGAAGGACACCGCCGCGCGATACCAGACCTGGGAGGAATTCGCGCACGATCTCGCCACCGCGCTCGGCAGGGAGGAAAAGCGCGACGAGGGTTTCGCGGAGAGCGAGAAGTTCGACACGCTGCGCCGGCTCGAGTTCTTCCGCCAGTTCACCGACGTCGAGCTGTGGGAGGTGTTGCGGCTCGCGACCTGGCACAAGTATCCGCGCGACACCGCGCTGATCGAGGAGAACGACATCGGGTCCTCGTTCTTCATCCTGGTTGCGGGCGAGGTCAAGGTCGTCAAACAGGACCGCCTGCTGAACATCCTGAAGGCGGGCGAATGCTTCGGCGAGATGGCTTATCTCGGCAAGCAGAAGTTCCGCCGCTCGGCGAGCGTCGTGGCGCTCTCCGAGATCGCCGTCATCGAGATCCGGGCCGAGACGCTGTCCAAGGCCTCCGAGCTGTGCCGCCACCACTTTCACGGGGCGTTTCTCGAGCTGCTGGTGGACCGCCTCGCGATGGCCAACATGCGGCTCTCGCAACTGCTTGCCGACCGCAACATCAGCGTCTTCTGAGCGCCGCCCGCCCCCGGTCATGCGCGGCGGCTTGCTTGCAGCGGCGCGCGAATGAAACTATAGTTCAAGGAATTGTCCCGGATTCAGGCACAGCGAGGATAGCGATGGATTTCGACAAGGAACTGGACGCGCGCGGTCTGAACTGCCCGCTGCCGATACTGCGCGCCAAGAAAGCGCTCACCGACATGGCTTCCGGGCAGGTGCTGAAGATCGTCGCAACCGACCCGGGTTCGGTCAAGGACTTCGCCGCGTTTTCCAAGCAGACCGGCAACCCGCTGCTCGCGTCCGAGGCGGCCGACAAGGACTTCATTTTTTTCATGAAGAAGCGCTAGGAGCTTGTCGGACTTGCGATGCGACAAGCTCCTTATGCAAAACCGGCCAGCCGAATGAGGTCGAAAACAACATTCAGTGCCGCGAACCGCGAAGAAAGTGCGTGCTTGTGCTGCGATTGAGGCTGTTTGAACGATATGGACTTGCGATGCGACAAGCTCCTTATGCAAAACCGCCCGCACGATAACGGGAGTCCTTGACACTGAAAACCCCGTTTCCAGCCCACGCGCGCGCCCATCTGAGGAAAATCGGAGTCGTTACCCTGGACTTCATTCTAGATGCGCGGGCGGTTTTGCTGTTAGCAGCCTGTCGCAACCCCAAGTCCGACAGGCTGCTAGGCGACGCTGCCGAAGCTCTTGTCGGTCGCGCCCGCGGGCGCCTTGAGCCCCGCGATCCGGCAGCCCTGCGCCACCGGCCCGCCGGGAAAAAGCCGGTACAGGTGCTTGATGCCGCCCTGGTGATGAAACTTTTCGTCGAGCGCGTCGTGCAGCTCGCGCAAGTTGGCGGCGGTCGCTTCGTGCCTGGCGAAGTACTCTTGCAGGGCTCGCAGCGCCTCCCAGTGGTCCGCGCCAAGTTCCAGGCTTTCCGTGCGCGCCGCCTCCAGCGCGGCCGTCGGCGTCCAGCCCTCCGGCGCGTGGGGGAAACGGGGATCCCTGCCGGCACCGCTGTCGGCGCCGGTAATCGCATCCATCAGGCTCGTCATGGCTTGCCCTCCACCGGGCGCAAATGCCCGCATCAGCGCTTGCGGATATAGAACTGGTATTCGCCGGAGGCGCTTTCCCGGGTATCGGCCAGATCCAGGCCGGTCGCCTTCACCCAGCTGCGGACATCCGCCCGGATGCCCGGACAGTCGCTGATGAGCTGCAGCACTTCGCCCTTGCGCATCCCGTTGAGCAGCTTCTTCGCCTCCACGACGGGTCCGGGGCAGGTGGCGCCGCGCATGTCGAGCACTGCGTGGGGAGAGATACGCCGGTCCTTGCCCTTGCGGATGTAATACCCGGTCCCGCCTTGCGCCATTTTCCTCGTTTTCAGGATCTCGACGTCGGCGTAACTGGGCCAGGAAAACAGGTCGTCCTTCGTTCCCGGGCAATCGGAAACCAGCAGCATCACTTCGCCCGCGAGCATCTCGTCGAGAACCCTCCTTGCGCCCAGCATCGGCCCTGGGCAGGCCGCGCCCTTCATGTCCAGGGTGACATGCGGCTTTGGATACGTTGATCGGGCCATTTCAGCGGGCGGCGCGCGCAGTGCTAGACTGAGTATATCTTTCCGGTGCCGCGATGCGCAATTTTCCCTCGCTCTTGAACGTGGTGCAGCGTAACTGCGACATTTCCGACGCCCGCCACGCCGGCGAATACGGACTGTGCACTTTCCTGCTCAAAATGCGCGAATACTATCGTTGGGAGAACGAGTTGCCGTTCACGCGCGCCCTGCCCAGGGATGAGTTGGGCGACTGGCTGAAAACGCGCGAGCTGCATTGGGACGGCATCGAGCGTGAAGAGTTCGGGCCGCTGCCGCTGGAGCGCGGCGTGCTCGATCCGTTCGATGCTGAAGCCGCGAACCGCGAGCTGCTGCCCCACGGCTGCGTTTACAGCGCCGGCTACGGAAGCTTTCGGAAGCCGGTTTTTTTCCTTGGCCAGCTGCTGCGCGTCGAACAGCGCGCCGGCTTGACCATCCTGATTTCTTCCTGCGAGTACGCGCGCGAGCTGGGCGCTCCGCCGGCGATGCTTCAGGGGAAGACCATCTTCGTGCGCATGGAGTCGGTGCGCCGCTACCTGTGGGAGAAGATCGAGGAGTGGCAGTGGCGCAAGCTCGACAATGGCATGGCCCGCGCCCTGGCGGCCTACGATTTCATCGGCGCACCCGAGGCGGCGCTGCAGCGCATGGCCGAGAACGAGATGGAAACCATGATCCTGCACGAGCTCGGCGAGGCGACGGCCGGCGAGCTGCTCGGGGAAGCGTGGCACGAGGTGGCGTTGTCGGTGGGACGCAGCCGCGCCGAGGTGCTCGTGCGCGCGGTGCGCGACCTGCTCGCTGATTGCCTGTCGACCCTGCCGGGACTCATCGAGCGTGCCGACCCGGCGGCGCTGCATTTTTACTTCGCGACGTTCGATGCGCCGCGGCGTCAGCTGTTTCCGCAAGCCCTCGAGGCCTACGAACATTATCTGCAGTGCGGCAGCCTGGACGCGCTGTGGCGTGTCGTGCGGGCAGGGAAGGAGCGCTGGCTCACCGAGGCACGGCGGCTTCTCAAGCTCGATCCGGCCGGCCGCGAGGCGGCCATCGGGGCCATGCTCGCCACCGCCTCGGCGCCACCCGGGGCCCGGGGCTAACGAGGCGCGCTATCCGTCGTCTCGCTCACCAGCTTGTCCATCAGGCGCACCATTTCCGGCGCCTCGATGTCTATCATCTGCTCCACCACCCACTTGTTGTCGCCGTCCGCCATGGCGTCGGCCACCTTGGCGGCGAAAAAGCGCAGGCAGGGATAGCCCGGCTCTCCACCCGTGTACTCGAAGCCGGCGTATTCCCCGAAGCGCTCGTTGAGCAGGCCGATGAACGGTCCGCGGTAGTCCCCCGGCCCGAGCAGGTCGAGCTGGTTGTTTTCCACGGTGGCGGCAAGATGCGCGGCGACGGCGTTGATCAGGCTGGCGCGGTCGGGCTCGGTGAGCTTGCCGTACACTTTCCGGTCGACGAGCTGAACGAGAAAAGCGACGAATTCGGCGATCACCGTGATCACCATTCTGTCCGCGCCGAACCGGAAACCTTCGTTTTCCAT
This sequence comes from Betaproteobacteria bacterium, assembly GCA_016192825.1. Classification (GTDB taxonomy): domain Bacteria; phylum Pseudomonadota; class Gammaproteobacteria; order Burkholderiales; family SG8-41; genus SG8-41. Next base: position 36,047 of record JACPTK010000020.1, read on the forward strand.
GTGCCTGAAGATCTCGAGCGAGATCTTCCAGATGTTCGCGCCGATCACGCCGGCGCGGTCGGTGAGCGTGCGCGGGCCTTTCTTGCGCCAGCGCGTCTTTACCAGCTTGATGGAGGGGCGGGTGCTGATGATGGCCATGATCGGCGGTCAGGGCACTTTGCCTGGAAATTATGATTCTAGCAGCCTGCCGGAGTTAGATAGCCGACAGGCTGCTAAAAGGAGTTTGTCGGGATAGAGTCCGACAAACTCCCAGGAGCACGACATGTCAGGATTGGATATGGAGTTGGCGAGCGGCATCGCCGCGTTCGAGGCCAAGGAATTCGCGAGGGCCATGCAGCTGCTGCGGCCGCTGGCGGAACAGGGCGATCCTCGGGCGCAATACCGCGTCGCGGTCATGGCCCAGGTGGGCCTGGGCGTGGTGAAGAACTGCGCGACCGCGGTCAAATGGATGCGTGCCGCCGCCGAGCAGGGCTTTGCCCTCGCGCAGCACGGCCTGGGCTTCATGTACTTCCAGGGCGAATGCACCAAGGCCGACCCCGCCGAGGCTGCCAGGTGGTTCCGGCTGGCCGCCGATCAGGGCCTGGCAGGATCGCAGTCGACGCTCGCGATGATGTACGAGAAGGGCGTCGGGGTCGAGCGTGACGCCGCCGAGGCCGCAAAGTGGCGCGCGCTGGCCGAGAAGGGCTCCGGCGCGCCCCCGGCTACTTCCTGATCCAGGCCTGGAAGCCGCTGGTGTTTTTTTCCATGCCGTGCGCGTAGCCGGCTTCATAGGCTTCGTTGACCCGCTGCTCCTCGCGCTTGGGGTTGTGCAGAAAGCCGCTGGCCCAGCCGTTGATGTACTCGGGATCGACGCCGCTTTTCTCCATGCGGTCGATGGTTTCGTAGTAGGCGCTGCTCATCAGTCGTGCTCCTGTCCGCGCGGTCCGCTCGGTTCGATCAGCGAAGCTTACTAGAAGCTATCTCAAAAACAAAAGCGCAAGCCGACTCCCCTCATCCCCCCCTTCTCCCGAGGGGAGAAGGGGGAGAAATTCCCCTCTCCTTTTGGGAGAGGGCTAGGGTGAGGGGGATTTTTGAGATGGGTTCTAGCTATTGAAACGTTGACGCTGCCGGGTGCATGGTACGGGATGAGGGGAGCCATTTCAAACATCCGAAGCCCGCGGCGGCCCTTGTCCCGAGCCGTGCGCCGCGCTACGCTCCCCGCTATCGGGCGCCGCGTGCGCGCGGGAACGGATCGAGGATGGGCGTGCGCTTCAAGGTCGTCATCGGCGAACAAGTCTATGCAATCGAGGTGCCGGAGGAACTGCTGCGCGAGGCGGCGGAGTTCCACGCCAAGCTGGACCGCGACATGGACCGGGGCTGGCAGATGGGCCGCCAGTTCGTGGATCGGCCCGACCCCCTGCAGCGCTGCCAGGTCGTCGCTGACAAGCTGCTCACCAGCATCATCCACGACAACCAGGCCACCGCCATGTTGATGGCCGGGTACATCGCGCAGCGCATGCCCGGTGCGATCGGGGTGGACATCGACACCTCCGGGGAGATGCAAAATACCGAGTTGCTCTACGCCTAGGCGATGACGTTTTCCGGCGGGCGTATCCGCGAAGTCAAACCCTTGAGCTTCATCTACGAGGTGGCGCAGGCGCTCCCGGCCGACGTGTGCCTCGAGGCGATTCGGCGCTTCGAAGCCCGCGCCGATCAGCAGGTTCCCGGGCGCATCGGCCAGGCCGGGCAGGCAGCGCCGGAGGTGAAGCGCTCGACCGACCTGCGCATCAGCGGGAGGGACGACTGGCGCGACCTGGACCAGGCGTTTTCCCGGCAGCTCCTGTCGACGTTCAACGAATTCGCCCGCGAGTTCCCGTTTTTCGCGGCCAACTCCTTCAAGGACTTCGGCTACAACCTGCAGCGCACGCTGCCCGGGGAGTATTACCATTGGCACGTGGACGCCGGCCCCGGGGTGTTCAGCGAGCGCCAGTTGGTCGCGATTTGGTACCTCAACGACGTACCGGGACCTGGAGGCGAAACGGAGTTTCCGCTGCAGGAAGTCTCGATCCGGCCGGCGCAGGGCAAGCTCATCCTGTTTCCGCCGTTCTGGACGCACGTGCATCGTGGCGTCACGTTGCAGGAGGGCGTCAAGTACATCGCCACAACATGGATCTGCTTCGCGTGAGCCAGGCTCGGGTATGCAGTTCGAGGTCAACGGCAGGATCATCGAGACCGACGAGCAGGGGTTTCTGCTCGATCCCGAAGATTGGAGCGAAGACTTCGCGCGCGCCTTGGCGCAGCGCGACGGGGTCGAGCTTTACGTGGATCACTGGGAGCTGATCTGGTACTTCCGCGACTACTACGAGGAGACCCGAAGCCTCCCCACCATGCGCAAGATGGTTCTGGAGCTGGGAAAGCACCGTGGCCCGCACTTCCGCGACCGGAAGGCCTACGAGAAGCACATCTACCACCTCTTCCCGACCGGTCCAGTTCACGAGATCTGCAAGCTCGCCGGACTGCCGATGCCGCAGCCTGATACGTGAGACCGCATGCTGCTCGCCATTCCCGGCGTCCTCAAAGCCGATGAGCTTGCGCTCGCGCGCACCTGGCTCGCGGGCGCATCCTTCGTCGACGGGCGGCTTTCGGCCGGTGCCGCGGCGCGCCGCGTCAAGAACAACCAGGAGCTGGAGGCCGGCGCGCCGGATCTCGAGCGGCTCAACCGCCTGGTGATGGGAAATCTCACGCGCCATCCGGTCTATCGCGGCGGCGCCCTGCCGCTGCACGCGGCAAGCCCTTTGTATGTGCGCTACCGGCCCGGCATGGGCTACGGCGACCATCTGGACGATCCGATCATGGGCGCGGACGGGGTGATGTACCGTTCCGATATCGCGGTCACGGTGTTCCTGAGCGCCCCGGACGAGTACGATGGAGGCGAGCTGGTGGTCCGCACGCCGTACGGCGACCAGGTGGTGAAATCGGCGGCGGGGGATGCGGTGCTGTACCCGGCGGGCAACATCCACCGCGTCAACCCGGTCACCCGCGGCGAGCGCCTGGTGGCGGTCACCTGGGTGCAGAGCCTGGTGCGCGATGCGGCGCGGCGCGAGCTGCTGTACGGACTCAACACGGCGTGGGAGAAGCTCCTGCAAACCGCTCCCGACGCGCCGGAGACCGCGCAGGTGAATGCGGCGTACCTGAACCTGATTCGCATGTGGACGGACCTTTGAGGCGCGCGCGATGAGCGATTCCGAACTTTCGATGGAGGAGCGGATCCTGCGAGCGGTGAAGCTGACGCTCGCCAACGTCATCAAGGACACTGCGACGCCGCACGGCATGCGCCACCCCCTGTCGGACGCGACCATCGAGGACCTGCGCCAGTGCTTGGCGCTCATCAGCGCGCGCGAGCGCGAGCTCGCGCAGGCTGCGGGCAGGCCGCTCGGCGCCCAGCCGCGCTACGCCGACGAGCCGGTGAGCAAGGACACGGTGATCCGCTTTCACAAGAAAAAGCCCACTGACCGGGCCTAGGCGCGCGCGCAGAACGGGAGAAGAGATGTCCGAGGACAGTTGCAGCGCGCTCGAACCCTACGCGCTTCGCGTGCTGGGCGACAGCATGGAGCCCGAGTTTGCCGATGGCTGCGTCGTCATCGTCGACCCGGGCTACGCGCCGCGCGACGGCTCGTACGTGATCGTCGAGTTCGCCGGTGACGTCTTCTTCCGCCAGCTGGTCTTCGATGGCGAGCGCCGCTTCCTGAAGCCGCTCAATCCGAAGTACGGCAGCTTCGAGCTCACCCCGCCCTACGCCATCCGCGGCGGCGTGGTGCAGCAAGTGGGCCGCAGGCGCTCGCAGCGCAAGCACTACGACTGAGGAGCCACCAAGGGCCGCCTTCGGCCAGTAGCGGACGCATCCGCTGGCCGGGTCCTGTCGGAACGGCCGGCGTCTTCCCGATTCTCCCGGGCGCATCCAGGCATAGGACTTGGCCATCGTGTAGCCCTAAGTCAGTACCAGTTCCGGGAGATCGGATCAGCCACCGGCCATTCCGCCACCCGGCCGCGGCTGGCGCGCAGCCTCTCGTTTCGGTAAATGGTTGACGACCATTTACCGCTGTACTTTTCCCCTCTCCACTCGGGAGAGGGGGAAAAGGTGAGGGGATCGAGCGTCGAGCATCTTGCGTGTACGCTCAATAGGAGTTTGGATTGGGCCCACTTGACCGCCCCCACCACCCGCCCTGTTCCGCTGACGCACGTCAGCGAGAACAATCGGCAAACCTTAGTGGTTTGTCCCCTAAGAGCGCCTTTCGGTAAACGCATACGGTCGCTTCCTGCGACCGCCCCAACTTGATGTCGCAAATTGGGGAAGGGTCAAGTTTTTCTGTTGAGCGTATGTCCGTTACAAGTCACTCTCGGGCGCAGGCGAATGAGGGCTGTCGCCCAGAGCAACACGGAGGCTGGTTTCGATCCGGCGCGGCTGCTGCGGAATAGCTCGCGCAGAAGGCGGCACATGGATTCAACGGAATTTGTGGTCCGCGGCAGTCCGAGATGCGGGTGGGTGAGGCAGGAACGGTAGAACGGCAGGCCTTTCAGGAATTCTCGAACCGTTGTTTGGATACGCAGGGTGCCGCAGTCGCCGTGCGACAAGCGTTCTAGCTGCTCGAGCGCTCTGGACAAGCGATTGCCGTCGGGCAGTTCCAGTGCGCTGCGGATGAGCTGGTGGATCTCCTCGCGCACCGAGCCACCTCGGAGCGTGTAGCGCACGCCACGGCGCTGCGCCTGTAGCTTCAGGAGCAAGTGGAAGTGGCACAGTTGCAGCACCCACCGCCGCTGCTGGGCAAGCCGCTGCATCCCGGGAAGGTTGTCAACGACCATGGCTTGAATGCGGCGCGTGGCGGCCGGCGGGATGGCCGCCAAGGCTTGTTGCCAGCGCGAAGCGCCCTCCCTCCCCGGAAGCAGCAGCGGGTCAAGGAAGGTGGCGAGGTTGCCGCGGCAGGGTTTGAGCGCCGTCAGGTATAGGACCCACGGCCTTCCGTCGAACTCGAACCACAGACCATCGGCCAGGAGTACGAGGGGCCCTCTTGGGATCACTTGCGGACTGGGGCGAACAACAAAGCGGTGCAGCGCCTGGCGGAATCGATAACGATACGCCGGCAACGCCACACCCTGACGCTTGGAGAAGAGCTGGGTGAGCGTGAGGCCGTCCACGAGCACCCGGTGCAGGACGGAAGCTGGCGTCCGATGAGATGGGCGGCCTCGCTTCTTCGGACGGACTGTCCACGTGTGTCGGCATTGCACACACTGCCGCCGCCGCGGCCCAAAACGCCGAACCCGAGCGCCACAACAGGGGGATTTCGCATGTTTGGATTTCATGCATGCGAATTACCTCAGATCCCACCCTATCGCCCGAGGGGGAATCGACCCTACAGAGCCTTAGCGTCAACAGAATTTCTTTACCCATCCCCAA
>JACPTK010000114.1 GCA_016192825.1 Betaproteobacteria bacterium
TCCGCGCGGTACAGCTCCACGCCGCACGACGGTCCCGCGAAGGGCCAGGCGGTCAGCGAGCAGTGGGACACGATGGTCGACATCTGGTACCGCGACGTCGGCTACGACCGCAAGACCGGGAAGCCGCTGCCCGAGACGCTGCGAGCGCTCGGCCTCGACTGGCTCGCGAAGGATCTCTGGGGCCGGAAGGCGTAGCGGCTGGTACGGGAGCCTCTATCCGCCGGTCGAATCTCGAGTGCGGAGCGCCGCTTCTATGGCATGCATCGAGAGGAACATCGGAGTGGGCCCCGGTCGGGCGTCCGACTGGCCCTCGACGGCCTCGACCGGGATGAACCCGTACTTCGCGTAGAAGTCGACGGCGTCGGCCTTCGCGTCGACCACGACGCCGATGCACCCGTAGTCGTTCGCCATCCGCATCGCGAGCTGAAGCACGAAGCGGAGCAATTGGGTGCCGAGCCCCTGGCCCTGCGCCGACTGATCGACGGCGAGGCGGGCCAGCCGGAGCACGGGCAGGGGGTACCGCGGCAACCTCTTGCGCGCCGCAGCGGGCAGGCCCTCGATCTCGACGTGACCCGGCGCGATGGTCGCGAAGCCGACGATCCGGCCATCCGCCACGGCGACGTACGTGACGCCGACGTAGTGCTTGAACTGATTCTGGCCCGCGAACTTGTGAAAGAAGCGATCGAGATCGGGGTCGCCGGACTGAAACCGCGAGCGATCGTCACCGGCGCGGAGCGCCCGAATCTCCATCGCGCATCAGGTCGCGGAGGGCTTCTGTGGGCTTCCCGCTCTCGATCTGCTCCAGGATCGCCTCGCCCGACTTCCGGGTCACCACCAACCTCGGATGGACGACGACGTCCACCGGCAGCTCCTGCAGCGCCTGGAGATGGTGGCGGAGGGCCTGCTCGACCAGGCGGCCCTTCTTCACGCCGGTGGCGCGAACATGCCGCTCGAGCAGTTGCTTGGTCGTCCGGGAGATCAACGCCGAGATCTGGACTTCCTTTTCCATGACCTTCATGGAGAATCTACATTTATGTATGGCCACCGTCAATGCCTTCTCGGTCGGGCCACGGCGATCCCGGCGCGTTCCGTTGACCCGTCACGCTGGCGGCCGGAACCGGTCGAGGTACCGGTCGACGTGCCGCAGGTACTCGGGGATCTCCTGCGCCGCCGTCCGGAGCGCCTCGTGGACCTTGGCCGGCTCGATCTCGTCGTACTCGTGCGCGATCCGGTTGCGCAGGCCGGCGCAGGCGGCGAGACGCCCCGCGAAATCCCGTGGGAGAACGCCGATCTTCGCGAGGTCCGTGAACGAGTCGTAGTAGTCGCGCGGCGGCGGCAGGTCCGACTCGGTGATCAGATGGTAGTTGACGTCGATCATCCGGCCGATCATCCGCTCGAGATAACGCTCGGCCAGGACCTCGTCGATCCGGCTCTCCAGGTATTCCTCGAGGCTCTTCCGGGCGAGCCGCTCGATCTCGTCGAGA
>JACPTK010000120.1 GCA_016192825.1 Betaproteobacteria bacterium
ATCGTCCATGCCGATGCCGGTAAACCAGCGGAACAGCATGTTGTAGCTCAACTGCTCGCAGATCTGGCGTTCGCTGCGGATCGAGTACAGCGCCTGCAGGATCAGCGCCCGCAGCAGCCGCTCCGGGGCAATCGATTCGCGCCCAAACTCGGAATACATCCGCGCAAACAGCGTGTCCATCTCCTTGAGCGCCACGTTCACGATCTCGCGGATCGCCCGCAGCGGATGCTCGACAGGAACAAAATCGTTCAGCGTCTTCACCGTGAACAAGCGCTCTTGCAACACATCGGCTCCGCGCATCACCGCTCTCCGTCGTTTTGTTCGACCTTTACTATGACATCGACAAGTTCAAAAGATGCCACGAAAATCGAGAGAAATTCAACAGACTGCTAGCTTGATTGTGCTCTTGATGCTCGAATTTGAAGGGGCAATATCGAGGGCGCGTCACTTTGACAAACGAATTCCTGCAAAAAAGATTGACAAGGTGTACGTTCTTCCTTGGATGAGGTCATTGAACAACCCAAAATTAAAGCCGATCATTGACAGACTATCCGAAATCTATTTTTTGAGGGATGCAATTGTTCATAACCATATTTGGACCTTTAGGCAGACTTGGACTCAAGGTCGGGCGCATTATTCTGACTTTAATTTAGACCTTACTTGGCAAAGCGAGACGCAGAAAGTTAATAGAATCATTGCGGGCACTTTGCCGTTGACATTTATACCTCGCACACGAAAGTTGAATTTGATTGTCGTACCGACTTTCATCGGCCGCAAGGAGGTGGCAGTTGTTTTTAAGACAGTGAAAGATGCACTCAAGGTTCTTCATGACCTGGATTACATAGACCATTCTCCAAGACTCCTTTACGTGCGATACCGCGGACAACTGAGTTTTCCTTTTTGGGGCTTGATCGGAAAAATCCAAGGATCGTCTTTCAGTAACGTTTCTGGTCTCCAGCGGCTGCCTAGCCGCAACTAACTGTTAGCTGAACGTGGGGAATTCGTGGGGATTTGGCGGGTTTCTCCACGCGTAGGCGAGTGAGGGCGGGCCTAAAAATAACTAGTTAAGAAACGATCTTCGGCTTTTAATCCGTTGGTCAGAAGCCGTCCGCCAACGAGAAACGAAATACCGGTGGATGCCGGCTTTCTCATCCCTCATCCCTCATCCCTTGAATGAACGGACCTCGCCCGTTCATTCGGGCTTCGCGCCCGAGTCGCGAATGACCTTCGCCCACTTCGCGGAATCCTCGCGGATCTTCCGGGCCATCTGCTCGGGCGTGGTCGCGATCACTTCGTCGCCCAGCGCGGCAAGCCGCTCGCGGACCTCGGCCTGCCGCGGCCTTCTTCTGCGCCTCGGTCATCTTCTCGGGCGGAATCCGCGGCGGGCGCTCGAACGCCTTGTTCTCGCCCATCGGATCTCTCCCCGCCTCATCCGTTGAGACGCGGGAACAATCGCAACGCGTTGTCGCGGTCGATCGCCCGCCGGTCGGCGCCGCTCAGGCCCGCCTTGTCAAAGTCATCGCTGACCCGCCGGCCACTCCAGAACGGGTAGTCGGTGCCGTAGAGCACCTGCGACGGCGGAATGATGGCGAGCAGCGCCTTCAGCGCGCCTTCGTGGTGGCCCTGCGCGGTGTCGTAATAGAACTTGCGCAGCTCGTGCATCAGGCCCTTGGGCAGCACCTTCTTCCGGTCCTTCTCCACTTCCTCGCGCTGGAAGCGCGACAGCAGGAACGGTGTCACCCCGCCGCTGTGCGAGAAGATCCACTTGATGTCCGGATACTTCGCCGCGCCGCCCTGGAAGATCAGGCTGATCATCGTGCGCGTCGTGTCCACCGGGCCCTCGATCGCGTTGATCGAGACGTAGGGCATGATCTTCGCGCAGCACTGCGGCGTCGCCGGGTGCGTGTAGACCACCGCCTTGCGGCGATTCAGCTCCTCGAGGATCGGGAAGAACGCCGGATCGCCCAGCAGTTTGCCCTGGTAGCTCGTCCACAGATAGATGCCGTCCGCCTTGAGCGTATCGTAGGCGTACTCGATCTCCTTCAGGCAGCCGTCAATGTCCGGGAACGGGATCGAGGCGAACGAGCCGAAGCGGGCGGGGTAGTCGCGCATTAGCGTTGCCGCGTACTCATTGGAGATGCGCGCGATCTTCTTCGAGTTCTCGACGTCGCCCATCCACGCCTGCATGCCGGGATTGATGAGCGAGGTGAAGCAGGTGGCGATGCCGCTCTTTTCCATTTCCGCGATCGAGCCCTGCGGCGACCACCTCGCGTGGCCGCGCATCATCGCCTTGAGGGCCGAGGAGTATCCCGGCGGCGCAAAGTGGTGATGCACGTCGATGCGGTACGGCCTGCCGCTCGCTGCCGCCATCTCGCCTCCCGTACTCTGGCAGCCCGGCAGCACCGTGCCCGCCCCGAGCGCGGTCAGCCCCGCGAGAAACCGGCGCCGCGACAGGACGTCCGCGCCGTCGTCAATGATGCTACCCATGCTTCCCCTCCCTCTTGTCAATCCCACACACTGGTGCCCCTGGGCGCGCTCGCTTGTTGGCCGCTTATGCATCCGTGCGGCACGCCCCCTAACGGATATTTTGCAGCAATAACAGCAATCCCCCAAGTATAGCGACGCCGTTGAGCAGCAGCAGCCGCAGCGTGTTGCGCCGCGCCGGGTCGGTCACCGTCCAGAAGCGGTGGAAAATCGCGTTGGCGACGACCGTGAACACGATCAGGCATAGCACGCCGATGTCGGCATGCCAGCCGGTGAGCAGCAGCGCGCACCCGGTAAACTGCAGCGCCATGCCGAACCAGAACGCGGCCGTGGGCAATGGGATGCCGAAGCCCGCCAGGCGATCGACGTGGTCCTTGATCCGCGCGGGCGTCAGGTTGTAAAGACCCGCGACCACGAAGAAGCCGGAGATCAGCAACTTGCCGGCCGTGTCCAGCCACGCAGCGTCATAAATCATGACAGGTGATTCGTGATTGGTGATTCGTGATTGGTGATTTGATCCCCGCACTGCGGGGGCCATCCCCATCTCTTGTCCCGCAGTCTTCCTCCCCCGCCTATGTTACGCTTGCGCGACAAACCGTACCAAGGAGGATGCCATGCGGCTTTCACGCTGCCTCGCCCTGCTGCTCTGCGTCGTTTCAGGCGCCGCGTTGGCCCAGTCCTATCCCGCGCGCCCCATCCGGCTCATCGTGCCGCAGGCGCCGGGAAGCGCTTCCGACAACATCGCGCGCATCGTCGCCGTCCAGTTGAGCCAGCTCTTCGGCCAGCAGGTGGTCGTGGACAACCGGCCCGGCGGCGCGCTGGTCATCGGCATGGACCTGATCGCGAAGGCCACGCCGGACGGTTACACCATCGGCTACGCGCCGGTCGGCGCGCTGGCGATCGGCCCCAACCTGGTGCGGAAGGTCCCGTTCAACGTGCTGACGGATTTCCAGCCGCTCGCGCAGATCGCGTCCAACCAGATGGTGCTCGCCGCCTCGCCATCGCTGCCGCTCAAGTCGGTCCGGGAAGTGATCGACTACGCCAAGGCGAACCCCGGCAAGCTCCTCAACGCCTCGTCCGGCAACGGCACCCCGGGGCAGGTCGGCATGGAGATGTTCAAGCTCATGAGCGGAACGCGCATCGTGCACGTGCCCTACAAGGGCGGCGCGGCGGCCATCGCCGACCTCATGGCGGGGCAGGTGCACCTCATGATGGAGAGCCTCAACTCCGCGACGCCGCATGTCCGCGCGGGCCGCATCCGGCCGCTCGGCGTGAGCGGGCCAAAACGCTCGCCGGCGCTGCCCGACGTGCCGACGATCGCGGAGGCCGGCGTGCCGGGCTACGAGGCCACCACCTGGAACGGCATGGTCGCGCCGGTCGGCGTGCCGAAAGCCGTCGTCGCGAGATTGAACGCGGAGATCAACGGCGCCCTTCGCACGCAGACACTCAGGAAGCGCTTCGCCGCGCTCGGCGCCGAGCCGGTGGGCGGGACGCCGGAGGCGTTCGGCGCGCTCATCCGCCGCGAGCACGCAAAGTGGGGCGACGTGATCCGGCGCTCCGGGTCGAAGGTCGACTGAAGCGTGACTTGATGAATCGTGACATGGTGAAGCGTGACATGGTTAGGCGTGACATGGTGAAGCGTGATGGGCTTTTAGTGTTTTGCCAACCACGCATTTCCACGTCACGCGGTACCACGTCACGCCGCATCACGTCACGTAGCACCGAGTCACGCTTTATCCGATCCTGACGACGACTTTCCCGAGCTGCGCGTTGGACTCGACGTAGGTCTTGGCGGCCGGCAGCTCGTCGAAGGCGAACACCTTGTCCACCACGGGCGTGATGCGTCCGTCCGCAAAGCCGGGCAGCAGGTCGCGGGCGAATCCGCGCATCGCCTCCGCCCGCTGCGGCGCGGTCATCAGCGCGTTGGAGACGCCGAAGATCTGCAGGCGCTTGCCGTGGACGGTCTCGAGATCGATCTCCGCCTTGTACGTGTTGTCGACGTAGCCGATGATCGCGATCCGGCCCTGGTTGGCGGCGGAACGCACCAGGTCCGGGAACACCGTGCCCCCGATCAGGTTGAGCGAAAGATCGACGCCCTTGCCGCCGGTCGCCGCGCGCACCTTGTCGGCAAACCCGGCGCCGCCCGCCTGAATGCCGACGTCCATGCCGATGGCCTTCAGCTTCTCGAGCTTTTCCTTCGAGCGCGAAATGCCGATCACCCTGGCGCCGAGGTATTTCCCGGCCTGCACGGCGATCATGCCAACGCCGGACGCGGCGCCGGCGACGAGCATCGTTTCGCCCGCCTTGAGCTTCCCGTACTGGCACATGGCCTCGTAGGCCGTCACCGACACGATCGGTACCGCCGCCGCCTGCTCCCAGGACAGGCGTTCCGGCTTCGGCGCCGCTTGCACTGCGCCCATCACGACGTATTCGGCGAACGAGCCGCGCGCGCGCCCCAGGATCGCGTCGCCGGGCTTGAAGGCGGTGACGCCCTCGCCCACCGCCTCGACCTCGCCCGCGCAATCGCCGCCGGCGGGATGCGCTTCATGCACCTTGTGCAGGCTGATGCTGGCCATGATCTCGCCGCGGTTGAGCGACGCCGCGCGCACGCGCACCAGCATCTCGCCCGCCTTGGGTTTCGGCTTGGGCATTTCGCGCGGCTCGTACACGGTCTTGCCGTTTACGGAATCGATGTAGAAGCACTTCATATATTTGATAAGGCGTGATTAGTGAGTGGTGAATGGTGAGTGGATTACATCAAAAGCGTGAGCCGTGAATTGCGATCCGTGATCCGACGAAGCGGTTGTTGACCGGGTCCAACACTACTCACGCTTTTTTCGAAAATCGGCGACGGACTTCGCATACTTTCCGTCGCGGGTCTTGAGCGCCCGCGTGACGGGCTTGGTGGCTCCGAACGTGTGGATGACCGCCGAGTGCTTGCCGGCGCCGCCGATCACCGCGATCAGCAGGTCCTCCGGCCTTTGCACCATGGGCACCGGCGCGTCAGGCCCGGCGTTGGCCAATCTCTCCTTCCACGTCACGCGCATGCGGCGCTCGATGTTCTCCTTCGAGAAGCGCCCGAGCGGCAGGTGGGCGTGCTCGACGAGGAAGCGCTTGGCGTCGGCCTTGCTGTAGCCGCCGTCCGCGACGGTCTTCGCGTGCTCCGGGCCCATGACGACAAGGGGTTCGGCCTCGTAGTAAACGTCGTTCGCCCCGGCGGCGAGCATCGTGCCGGCGATGGTGGTGAGGATGCCTTCCGCGGTGATGCTCTCGTGGTCGTTCACGTTGTGCGGGCACTCGGCGCCGATTACCGTCACCGCGCTTGCCTCGCGCGGCAAGCCGCGCTCGACGTGCAGCGGCTGCCACGGGCTCGCTGCCTCGTTCTCGGCAGCGAGGTAGGAGTACTTGGAGGGCGCGCCGAAGGTGGACATGTCGCCCAGCGCGGGTATCGCGCCGCCGATGTTGACCAGCGCGAGCCGGATCGCGCGCCCGAGGGTGGCGTTCGCCTGCCAGCCGGGGCCGAATGCGTTATGGCCGGAGTTGATGTCGAGCTCCTTCGCCACCGGCCCGTTCACGATCACGAGCGGCGCGCACAGGTGCGTCGTCGCCTGGACGCCGTAGAGGTTGAACGGCTCCTCGCACATCGCCTCGATGGCGAGCACCAGCAGCGGGAAGTACTCGGGCCGGCACCCCGCCATGACCGCGTTGGCGGCGAGCCGCAGCGGCGTCGCCTCGCCGTAGCGCGGCGCCATCTTCGCCACCGGCTCGTCCCACGGCCGGTCGCAGTACTCGAGCATCCTCTCCACGCGCGCCGCGGTCGGCGGCACGATGGGCAGGCCGTCGCTCCAGCCGCGGCCGCGAGCGAGCTCGTTGACCGCGTCGAAATCGTCCTCGCACTCAACGCCCGCGCCCGGCGCTTTCAGCAATTCGGAGATGTCAGCACTCATTCTGAAATTCAAGAATAGAAATAGACAGGATTAACATGATTAACAAGATTAACAAGATTAAGACCAAACCAAATCCCGCATTGAATTCAATGAAGTACTGGCGTTCGAGTTTTTGAATTAATCCTGTAAATCCTGTTAATCCTGTCCATTCGCTTTTGATCTTGTTTGTGGTTTCGGTCGGGCTTGCTTCCTGTCTATTTGAAACTTTCCTTGATGAGTTCCAGCACTTTCGGCACGGCGTGTAGGGCACGGGCCTTGACCCCCTCCAGGTCGAGGCCACCCAGCGGGTGCGGGATGAGCAGCAGCGGCAGATCCGGCACGCCGAACACGCGCGCCTGCGTCTTTCCCAGCTTGAGGAAGGGCTCGGAGCAGATCACGGCGGTGGCGAGGCCGCGCTTCCGGAGTTCACACATGTCGTGGACACTCCACGACGTGCATGACCCTCAGTCCGCCATCGCGCTGACGACGAAATCGGCCTCCGCGGCGAGCTGGTCCAGGATGTCCTTGGGCGCCGGGAGGCTGACGGTCGCCTTGCGCAGCGCGACCACCGAGGCGACGGGCACGGCCGCCTTGACGCCCTCCACGATGAATTCGAGGAGGTGGTCGGCATTGCCCTTGCTGTTGTCGAGCACGCCCAGGCGCAACCCGCCCTTGCCGGCCTTGCGGCTCGCGGCGGCGGCTGCGGCTGCGCGCACCGGCGCCTCCGGCACGACCAATGTAACCTTGCTCATCGCTTCTCCCTCAATTTCGGTTCTTCATTATGAAATCCTAGCACCAAACGGCGTGCGATGAACCGGATTGGCAGGGAATCCGCATTGCCCGCACGCCGTTTATGTAAAAAATGTTCGGTAGTTCCAGGATTAATGAAATCCGGACCCAACCGCCTGCGTCAAGCCAGTGTGTGTGAAATTCTCGTCCAAGAACATGGAACGGCGCGCCGGCCTAGGATTTCATAACGATCTGCGTCTGGGTGACGATGGCGGCCGTCGCTCCGTCCGGGTTCCGGATCGTGGTCTGCCACACCATCGTGGTGCGGCCGATGTGCAGCGGAACGGAAACGGCCCGCAGCACCGGACCCTCTCCCGACCGGAAGAAGTTGGTCTTCGACTCGAGCGTGCCCGTGCGATGTCCCGGCGGCAGGTTCGCGACGGTCCCGGCCGCGCCCACCACGTCGGCGAACGCCATGAGGGCGCCGCCGTTCACGCGCCCGGAGCGGTTGATGTGCATGCGCTTCACCCGCATCTCGGCCACCACCTTCTTCTTCGTGAGCGAGACCAGGCGCACGCCGAGCGAGCGCGGCATGCCGCTCTTCAGCACCTGCCGCGCCGCCGCAGGCCCCACACCCAGCGCCTTGCGCGCAAGCCTTTTACGGGGTCCAGCCACCAGTCACCAGTCACGAGTCACGAGTCACGCCTCCTCGGCCGTGGCGGATTATCCATCCACCCCCCGCCAGTGGCAAACGGGACGGCACGACCGTCAGCCGGCCCGATAAGGATTTCGCCGGGCCGCCGCGCGGCGAAATCCCGCGCGGTTGACCTGCACCCGAGCGCTGCGTTAACGTCCCGCTAACCCTCGCGCCACGCCGAACAACCCGGGACTTTTCAACCATGCCCAGCAAGACCACCGTCAAGCTCATCCCGCCGCCGGACCCCAATCCCGTCAAGCCGAAGTACGCGCCGCCGCCGGACGCGTGCGATGGACATTGCCATGTCTTCGGGCCCGCCAAGCGCTTTCCCTATGCGAAGAACCGCACCTACGAGCCGCCGGATTCCCCCAAGGAAAAGCTCGCCGCCCTGCACAAGCACCTCGGCTTCTCGCGCGCGGTGCTGGTGCAGGCGAGCTGCCACGGTACCGACAACAGCGCAATGCTCGACGCGATCAAGTCCTCGAAAGACGCATGGCGCGGCGTGGCGATGGTGGCGAAAAGCACGCCGCAGCACGAGCTTCAGAATCTGAACGCCGGGGGCGTGCGCGGCCTGCGCTACAACTTCGTGAGGCACCTCGGCGGGATGCCCGAGCTCGACGTGGTGGAGGGCATGGCCGCGCGCATCGCCCCGCTCGGCTGGCACCTGCAGCTGCACCTTGATGCCGACGGTATCGTCGAGCAGCGCGCTTTCCTCAGGAAGCTGAAGATCCCGTTCATCATCGATCACATGGGCCGGGTGCCCGCGCAGCGCGGGCTGGGACAGCCGGCGTTCCGCCAGCTGCTGGAGCTCCTGAAGGACAGCCAATTCGCGTGGGTCAAGATCAGCGGCCCGGAGCGCATTTCCGCGACCGGCAAGCCGTTCCACGACGCGATCCCGTTCGCGCAGGCGCTGATCAAGGCCGCGCCCGACCGCGTGATGTGGGGCACCGATTTCCCGCACCCGAACGTGAAGTGGATGCCCAACGACGGCGAGCTGGTCAACCTGTTCGCGATGATGTGCGAGGACGACGCGACGCGGAAGCAGATCCTGGTGGACAACCCCACCCGGCTCTATTGGGCCGAGACCCTCAAGAAGTGACCGCCGGCGGGAGATCCGCCGCCGGAGTTGGCAGTTGGCAGCCGTCAGCCGCCAGCCGCGAGCTATCAGCTACAGGCCACGAGCTACGAGCTGCGGGCTACGAAATGCTCGAAGACGATATCTGGAAGCTCGCAGCTGATTGTTCGTAGCTCGCCGCTGGTGGGTTGCTACGGTCTGTTCACCCAGAAGCCAACGCCCATGCCGATGTGCTTATAGAAATCTTGGAAGTGCAGGTAGAACTGACTATCGGCATAGGCCTTCACTGCCGCCAGGCCGCCAGAGGACTCCAGTAGGGGAGAATAGAAGTACCACTTCGCGGCCACCGCGTCCCACACCCACAAGCTGAGGAAGCTATCCGTAGGGACCATTCCCGGCGCGGGCGGCTCTAGACTCACGTCGATATTGAACTGGCTCGGAGTGCGTGTGTTCGTATGCGCGATTAAATTGAAGCCCGAAGGCAGGTTCGCGAACGTGATCGAGTTCCAGTTAAAGGGCGTGCCCGTCTGCGCTGGCAGCGTGATCGGCGCGATCGAGTTCACCCAGTAGCCTTCGCCCGGGTTGATCGTGGTGAGCACGTCGTAGCCCTTGCTCGCCGCAAACGCAGCGCCGGCCGCGGCGGTCAATTGCGGCGAGTGGAACGCCCAGCGGCCGTCCACCGTGTTCCACTTCCAGACCGTCACCACGTTCTCCGTGACGCCAGCGACCGGCGCGTCCTGGTTACCGAAGGTCGACGCCACGTTGATCGTAATGTTGAGCGAATTGCTGATGAGGTTGAAACCCGTGAACAGATTCGCTGTGTAATTATTCGCACTGACGAGTAGATTCAAATAGCCTGTCAGGCCGGGACCAATAACCTGTCCTGGATAGGACCTCACAATCCCGAGCTGGCCAGTGTTGTTGCTGCCCCATGCCCAAAGCGTGCCGTCGCTCTGCAGCGCAACGGTGTGAACGCCGCCTACGTTTGCCGCGCTCCAGTTCGTCGCCGTGCCGACCTGCCCTGGGCTCGTACGACCCGACGTCGTTCCATCGCCCAGCTGTCCCCATCCGTTGTTGCCCCATGTCCAGAGCGTGCCGTCGCTCTTTAGCGCGATGGTGTGAAGGATGCCCGCAGCCACCGCGCTCCAGTTCGTCGCCGTGCCGACCTGCCCTGGGCCCGTACGATCCATCGTGGTGCCATCGCCCAGCTCGCCGTTTTCGTTGTCGCCCCACGTCCAGAGCGTGCCGTCGCTTTTCACCGCGACGGTATGCCTCTCGCCTGCAGCTATCGCGCTCCAGTTCATCGCCGTGCCGACCTGCCCTGGGCTCGTACGATTCGTTGTCGTTCCATCGCCCAGTTGTCCGTAAGAGTTATAGCCCCAAGACCAAAGCGTGCCGTCGCTCTTCAGTGCGATAGTGTGGGCGCCGCCCGTGGCCACCGCGCTCCAGTTCGTCGCCGTGCCGACTTGCCCCGGGCTCGTACGATCCGTCATGGTGCCATCGCCCAACTGCCCCCACTCGTTGAAGCCCCATGTCCAAAGCGTGCCGTCACTCTTCAGCGCGACGGTGTGAATGTCGCCTGCGGCTACTGCGTTCCAGTCCGTCGCCGTGCCGACCTGCACCGGGATCAAACTATCCGTCGTCGTTCCATCGCCCAGTTGGCCGTAAAAATTGTAGCCCCACGCCCAGAGCGTGCCATCGCTCCTCAGCGCGACAGTGTGATAGGTGCCGGCGGCTACCGCGCTCCAGTTTGTCGCTGTTCCAATCCGTACTGGGCTCATACGTTGAGTCGTTGTGCCGTCGCCCAGTTGACCGTATAAGTTGTAGCCCCACGCCCAGAGCGTGCCATCACTCTTCAGCGCGATGGTGTGATTTATGCCCGTGGCCACCGCGCTCCAGTCCATCGCCGTGTCGACCAGCACTGGACTCGCTCGATTCGCCGTAGCGCCATCGCCCAATTGACCGAAAAAATGGTATCCCCATGCCCAGAGCGTGCCATCGCTCTTCAGCGCGACGGTGTGATAGCCGCCCAAGGCCACCGCGCTCCAGTTCGTCGCCGTGCCGACCTGCCCTGGGTTCATACGATCCGTCGTGGTGCCATCGCCCAACTCGCCGTAAAAATTGGAGCCCCATATCCAGAGCATGCCGTCGCTGCTCAGAGCGGCGGTGTGATAGATACCTGCGGCCACAGCGCTCCAGTTCGTCGCCGTGCCAATCTGTATCGGACTCGTACGCTGAGTCGTCGTGCCATCGCCCAGTTGACCGTAAGTGTTGTCGCCCCAGGCCCAGAGCGTACCGTCGGTCTTTAGCGCGACGGTGTGACTGGCGCCTGCGGCCACCGCTCTCCAGTTCGTCGCCGTGCCGATCTGCACTGGAATCGTGCAATCCGGCGTGGCACCATCGCCAAGCTGCCCCGTGCCGTTGTAGCCCCACGCCCAGAGCGTGCCGTCGCCCTTCAGCGCAATAGTGTGAATGCCGCCCGTGGCCACCGCACTCCAGTTCGTCGCCGTGCCTACTTGCACCGGGATCGTGCGACCCGTCACGGTGCCATCGCCCAACTGGCACGTGCCGTTATGGCCCCACGCCCAAATCGTGCCGTCGCGCTTCATCGCCATGGTGTGATAGGAGCCCGCGGCCACCGCGCTCCAGTTCGTAGCCGTTCCGACTTGCACTGGAATCGTGCGATCCGTCGTCGTGCCGTCGCCCAGTTGGCCGTAATAGTTGTTGCCCCAGGCCCAAAGCGTGCCGTCGCTTTTCAGTGCGACGGTGTGATAGCCGCCAGCGGCCACTGCGCTCCAGTTCGTCTCCGTCCCGACCTGCACGGGGTTCGTACGATCCGTCGTGGTGCCATCGCCCACCTGGCCGTAGCTGTTGTGACCCCACCCCCAGAGCGTGCCGTCCCTCTTCAGCCCTAGCGCGTGAGTCCAACCCGCCGCAATTTGCGGCTGGAGATCCGCAGCTAGCGTTACATTTGCGCAAACAAACGGAAACAACAGCAGCAGGATTTGACAGCAGAAGTTCGGCGCTAGTCTAAATACCGCGGTACTGAAGACGGCCGCTGGTTCAACGCACAAGAAACCGCCGCGGCAGTTTCCCTCAGTGGACGCGGCCTCTCGATCTGGAGCCTTCCTGTAGAACAAGAATTTCTCCCCTAAGTGAGCACTATTCTCCCATGGTGTTTATGCAGTAGTCTGTCAGGAAATTCCCTACAGGTACCGCCGCCAACCGTTTGACGCCATTGCGGTTTCAGTCAATGATACGCATTGACCGTGACTAAGTTGGCAGCCGTCAGCCGTCAGTGCGCTACGACTGCAAAGTGCCCACTGCAAACTGCCAACTCAGTCTGCCAGAACACGACCTACGATCCACGAATCACGGACTTGTTATGGCTCTTTATCCCGAACTCGCCGGCCGCGTCGTCGCGGTGACCGGCGCCGCGCAGGGCATCGGCGCGGTCACGGCGCGCGCCTTTGCGAAACAGGGCGCGGCGGTCGCGCTGCTCGACATCGACGAGGCGGGCATGAAAATCGTGGCGAACGCGATCGCGGGCGACCGCGCGCGGGCAACCGCGATCCGCGTCGACGTCACCGACGAGCAATCCGTCGCCCGGGCGATCGCGGGCGTCGTCTCCAGCCTCGGCGGGCTCGACGTGCTCGTCAATTGCGCCGGCGGCTACGGCCGGCTCGCCACGGTGGAAGACATGCCGATCGAGGAATGGGACCGCACGATCGCGCTCAACCTGCGCAGCGTGTTCCTGGTTTCGCGGGCGGCCATCCCTCATCTCAGGCGCTCGAAGGCGGGACGGATCATCAACGTCTCGTCGATCTCCGGCCGCCAGGTGACCGTCGCGTCCTCTCCGGCCTACGGCTCGGCCAAGGCCGGCGTGATCCAGTTGACGCGCTTTCTCGCGCAGCAGCTCGGACCCGACGGCATCACCGCCAACGCGATCGCGCCGATCACGACGCTGACGCCGCGCGTCGCGGCGCTGCGCACGGAAGCCGAGGTCGCGCGCATCGCGGCGCGGGTGCCGCTGAAGCGCCTCGCCGAGCCCGAGGACCACGCCCAGGCAATGCTGTTCCTCGCCTCCGACGCGGCGTCCTACATCAACGGCGTCACGCTCGACGTGAACGGCGGACGCATCATGATGTAAGTTGCCAGTTGCCAGTTGGCAGTTGGCAGCGATTCAGTGCGAAGTGCTGAGTGCCGATTGCTGAGTCAACCAGCAGTTGCCGCAAACTGACGGCTGGCAAATGCCAACTGACCGATTGCGAATCACGACTCGCGAATCACGACTCACGCCTTCAAAACATGAGCTTGGGCAGAAGGGTCGCGATGCCGGGAAAGAGCGCAATCAGGACGACGGCGACCAGGAGCACCACCCAGTACGGGGTCGAGCTCGCGAAGATGGCCCAGATGGAAATGTCCTTGTCGTCGATCGCCGCCTTCACCGTGTAGACCAGGAGGCCGAACGGCGGGGTCAGCAAGCCGGCCTCGATGGCGAGCACGCCGATCACGGCGAACGCGATCGAATCGAAGCCGACCGCGACGGCGATCGGCTCGAAGATGATCACCGTCAGCAGCATGATCGAGATCGAGTCGATGAACATGCCCAGCACGAACCAGATCCCGATCATGATCAGCAGGATCATCGCGGGCGCGAGGCCGGCCTGCAGGAAGGCGTCCTGAATGGCGCTGGTCACGCCCGTCATCGCCAGGGTGCGCGCGTACAGCGACGCCGTGACGAGCAGGATCAGGATCGGCGCCGAGGTCCGTCCCACCGACAGGATGCACTGGATGATCTCGCGAAAGCGCAGGCCCTTCATGATGCCGAGGACGAGGGCAACGACGGCGCCCGCTCCGGCGCCCTCGGTCGGCGTGAAGAAGCCGAACCAGATTCCGCCCAGCACCGTCACGACGACGAGCACGATGCCGAGCACGCTGGTCCACAGCGAGTACCGGTTCACCGCCTCGGTATCGTCAACGGGAGGCGCCACGGCAGGTGCAGGATCGTCGGGGGCCGCCCTCGCTCCGGCGGTGGGGCTCCGGCCGGCGCCGACGAGCTCGGGACGCAGGATCGCCGCGCCGAGAATGTAGAGGCAGAACAGGCCCGCCACCATGAATCCCGGGATCACGCCGGCGAGGAACAGCGCGCCGATGGATTTCTCCGTCAGGATGCCCCACACGATCATCAGCACGCTGGGCGGGATCAGCATCCCGAGGCAGGAGGAGCCGGCGATGACGCCGAGGGCGAAGTTGCGGCGGTAGCCGTAACGCTTCATCTCCGGATAGGAGATTCGCGAAAAGGCGGCGGCGGACGCGATGCTCACTCCCGTCACCAACGAGAACAGCGCGTTGCCGAGCACGGTTGCAAGCGCGAGACGCCCGGGAATGCGCCTGAGCCCCCGATTGATGCCCCGGTAGACGTCCGTCACGGCGCCCGAGCGGGCGATGAACTCGCCCATCAGCATGAACAGTGGAATCACCGCGAACACGTAATCGCGCAGGGCTTCATGGGCCGTGCTCGCCAGCATGCGCTCGACGACGGCGAAGTTGCCGGTGACCAGGTAGACGCCGAGCGCGCTCGCCATGCCGAGGGCGACGGCGATATGCACCCCCATCATCACCATGACGATGAGGCTGACGAACAGCACCACCGCGATGTCGACTTCGAACACGGCTCCGGTCCCCGACGGCTCTCAGTGGTTGGCGGGCATTCCGTCCGCGTCCGCGCGGGCTTGCCCGCCTTCGTCGAGCCCGAAGACGTCGATCAGGGCGGCAACGACGTAGTTCACGATCGCGAGCGCGCTGCCCAGGATGATCATGAAACGGGTGGGCCAGACGGGCACGCGCAGCGCGCCCTCTCCCCAGAACTCGGACGTGGTCCAGGCATGGACGGCCGGGCTGATGGTGCCGCTCAGGATCATGAGAAAGAACACCGCACCCAGCGCATAGCCTGCGGCCAGCACGATCCGCCGCATCATCGCCGGCATAGCGAGCAGCAGCGTGTCGGCACGCAGCATCGAATGGCTGCGGATGGCATAGCCCAGCTGCAGGTAGACGATCATGACGATCGAGCTGATGACGATTTCCCGCACGCCGGGGATGGCGCCTCCGTACACGTTGTTGCCGATGATGTCGGCGACGATCAGCACCGACAGGCCCATGGCCCAGACGGCGGCGAGAATCATCAGGAATTTCGAAAACTGGTCGCTGAGCCGGATGAGGTGGCGAACGAATGGCATGGGCAGCTCCGGAAGACGAAACGGGGGCTCGAAGGGCTGCTTCCGGCGGTCAGCTCGCCGCAGGCGCCGGCCGGTCGCGGCGCCGCTCCGGCCGCAAGCCGGCGCGACTAGGAGCTTGTCGGACTAGGGTCCGACAATCTCCTCAGGCAAAACCGCCCCGGAAAAAAATGCGAAAGTGCCATCAAGAAACCCGCGGAAACGCCCTCCCCACGTGTTGCCCGAGGTGAAGCGACCGTGGAATTGAACGTTATTCAAAAATCCGGCCGCTACTTGATCTGGTAGCGGTAGGGCCACTTGTGGCCCTGCTTCTCCGCCGCGTCGAGCGTCAGCCTGAGAATCTGGGTCGCCGGCAGGCCCTTGCCGTCGAGTTCCTTGGCGATCGTGGGCGGCCATGCGCTGAGCGCCTTGGCCCATTCGGTGCGCACTTTGTCATCGATGGCATTCACCTTGATCAGGCCGCGCAGCGTGCCGATGTCCTTCTGGTAGCGCGCGCGGTTCACCTTGCCCACCTGCTCCTCGAAATCCTTCGCGGTCTGGACCACGATGGCCTGCACGTCCCCGGGCAGGCGTTTCCAGGTGTTCAGGTTGATCGTGAGGCCGTGCCAGACGATCGTGCCAAAGCCGATCAGCGTGTAAAACGGTCCCACCTCGTGAAGCTTGAGATTGACCCAGGCGCTGGGAAACATGATCCAGCCGTCGTACACCCGCGTCTGCATGCTCGTATAGGCCTCCGGCAGCGAGCTTTGCACCGGTGTCACGCCGGCATACTTCAGCCAGTTGAGGTTGAGGCCCGCCCCGGCGATTCTGCGCCCCTTCAGATCGGAGAGCGATTTCCACTCGAAGTTGGTGCCCAGGTTGTAGCTCGAGTCGGTGATCCGCGCGAGCAGCTTCTGGTTGAACTTTTCCTCGAAGACCTTCGTCAGATAGGGAATTTTTGCATAGACGGCCTGCGCGGTCCTCAGGCTGTCGATCGGATCGACCGGCCCGAAGGGCAGCATCACCTGGAAGGCGTGCATCGGCAGGTTGGCCGGCTCGAAACAGAAGCAGAAGCCGCCGATGTCCACGATGCCGTCGCGCACGCCGCCGAGGGTCTCGGAGACCTTCACGATGGACCCGCCGTAGCCCTCGACCCACTCGATCTTGTGCTTGGTTTTGGCCTCGACGCGCTTCTTGAGCTCGACCTGGAAGTAGTCCCTCATCTGGCCCGCGTAGACCACAGCCGGCGGATGACCGGTGGCGATGCGCAGTCTGAACGTCGCCGCGTGCGCGGCGTCGTCTGTCCAGGGGGCGGTCGCGAGCGCAGAAATGCCGAGAGCCAGCAGGATGCGTTTCATAGTCCCCTCCAGAGTTGGATCGACGGGAATATCGTTGCTTCCGGCGATGTTCCGCATTCTCCCCGCCGGTGTCAAGCCGCCTGAGGCTCGTGATCCGTGAGCCGTGATCCGTGATCCGCAAGTTGGCAGTTGGCAGCCGTCAGTCGGCAGCGACTGCAAAATGCCGACTGCAGACTGCCCACTTTCCACTGTCCACTGAACACTCAGCACTCAGCACTGTCCATTGCAAACTGCAAACTGCCTACTGATGGCTGCCACGTTGGGGCAAACGAGCAAGGAGCTACGAGCTACGAGCTACGAGCTACGAGCTGCCAGCTACCAGCTACGAGCTACGAGCTGCCAGCTACCAGCTACCAGCTGCGAGTTGCGAGCCACAAGTCACGAGTCACGCATTAATTGGACATTGTGATTTGCCGCTTGTTGTTGCATATTGCCGGCGGACCACCCTTCCCTTGCACGGACGACACAATATGGACAACGCCGCCTTCGGCATGCTGACCCCGCCCCCGCTCGCGCCCAAGCCGCGCGCGAGCGCCTTGATGATGATGTCGGAGATCGGCATCCCGCTCAGGCAGACCGAGGACCTGCTCGAGATCGCCGCGCCGATCATCGATTACGCCAAGATCACCGATCACCTCGGGCTGATGGAGCGCCTGTCGGCGGCCTGGATCCGGCGCAAGATCGCGCTCTACGACGCCTTCGACGTGAAGGTCGTGCCGGGCGGCATCCCGTTCCAGGTGGCGGTGGTGCAGGGCAAGGTGCCCGACTATTTCAAGGCGGTGCGCGATCTCGGCTTCGCCGGCGTCGAGATGAGCGAGGACGTGATCGCGCCGCTCGCCGCGGTTCAGCGCGAGGAATGGATCGCGATGGCGCGCGGCATGGGACTGGCCGTGATGACCGAGATGGGCCGGAAGAACGTGGACGTGAAGTTCGATGCCGAATCCATCGCGCAGCAGGTCGCGCGCGACCTCGAGCTCGGTGTTGCCAAGGTCTACATCGAGAGCGCCGAGATCCAGCACCTCGTCAGGGACAACCCCGGCGCGCTCGACCGCCTGTTCAAGGGCGGCGGCGGCAAGGCGTTGCTGTTCGAGCTGGGGCTCAACTCGCCGCAGGAAAAGGCGGTCTGGCTGGTCGAGCGCTACGGCCCCGAGATCAATTTCGCGAGCGTGAGCCCGTACGACGTCGTGGCGGTGGACGCGATCCGGCGCGGGCTGCACCGCAAGGGCGGCTTCCCCTACATCTTCGGCAAGCGCCCGGCTTGACGCTCGCGCGGCCGGAGACGAGAATCGAATCGTCACCTGAGGAGGACCCGATGCAAACCCGTCCACATGATGGCGCCGCACGCGCGCGGCGCGGCGCTGGCGCCAACATCCTCGCCACGCTCGAGGTCGTTCCCACCGGCGCCGCGGTCGGCGCCGAGATCCGCGGCGTGGATTTCTCGCTGCCGGTGCCGGAGGACGTGAAGGCCGCGCTGCGCAAGGCGTGGGCCGATCACATGGTTCTGCTGCTGCGCGGCCAGAGCCTCGACGACGACCGGCTCCTGGAAGCCTCGGGCGTCTTCGGACCGCCGCACGATTCGGCCGCGCGCAACTTCCATCTCGCCGCGGGCCACGGGGTGGACAACACCTACATGGTGTCGAAGCACCCGAGCATCACGATCATTTCCAATATCGACGGCAGCGGCAAGCCGGTGATGGACAACGGCGGGCTCGGCAGCTACGAGGTGGTGTGGCACACCGACAACTCGTACGTGGCGGTCCCGCCCGCGGGCAGCATGCTCTACGCGCTGGAAGTCCCGGTGAACGGCGGCGGCGACACCTCGTTCAACAACCAGTACCGCGCCTACGAGGAGCTGCCGGACGATCTCAAGCGCGCGATCGAGGGCAAGTACCAGGTCCACGACTCGAGCCGCAACAGCGCGGGCGTGCTGCGCCCGGGCGTGAAGCTGCCGACGAAGCCCGAGGAGGTCGAAGGGCCGACGCACCCGCTGGTGCGCGTGCACCCGGTGACGGGCCGGCGCGCGCTCTACCTCGGGCGCCGGCGCGTGTGGCCGTCGAACTACATCATCGGCATCCCGAACGAGGAAAGCGAGAGGCTGCTGGACCGCCTCTGGGCGCACGCGACGCAACCGAAGTACGCGTGGACCCACCGCTGGAAAGCCGGCGACCTCGTGCTGTGGGACAACCGCTGCTGCATGCACTTCCGCACGGAGATCGACGTGAACCAGCGGCGTGTGTTGCACCGCACGACGATCAAGGGCGAGCCGCCCATTGCCCCCTGGGACAAGGCTCGAAATGCGTGAGTGGTGATTGGTGAGTAGTGAGTGGATTTCCGTGACCAGCCGGTCACGCCGCACCACGTCACGCCTCACCACGTCACGCCTCACCACGTCACGCCTCACCACGTCACGCCTCACCACGTCACGCCTCACCATGTCACGCATCATCAAGTCACGCTTTATCAAGGAGACGCCATGCCCGCCACCCCCAGCGGCCTGATCATCGAGGAAGTCGTCGTCGGGGAAGGCACTGTCGCCGCCGCCGGCCAGAACGTCCGGGTGCACTACACCGACTGGCTCACCAACGGCATGAAGTTCGATTCGAGCAAGGACCGCAACGACCCGTTCGTCTTTCCGCTCGGCGGAGGCCGCGTCATCAAGGGCTGGGACGAGGGCGTCGCGGGCATGAAGGTGGGCGGCAAGCGCAAGCTCACCATCCCGCCCGCGCTCGGCTACGGCGCGCGGGGAGCGGGCGGCGTGATCCCGCCGAACGCGACGCTGGTGTTCGAGGTCGAGCTGCTCGGCATCGCCTAGCACTCGTCACGAGTCACGAGTCACGAGTCACGAGTCACGAGAGTTAGACTCCCTCGACGATCCTGATGTCCCGCTCCGCCGCGTCCTTGCCGAGCACCTTCAGCGCGGCCTGGTAGGCGGCGCTGTCGTGCGCGGCGGTGGCCTGCGCGACGCTGTCGAACTCGATCACGACCACGCGCTGGCCGAGCCCCGCCTCGTAGGTCTTCGCCGGCGTGCCGCGGATGAGAAAACGTCCCCCGGCCGCCTGGATCGCCGGGCCCGCGAGCTTCGCGTACGCCGCCAGTGCGTCGGGATACTTGATCGAACGATAAACCGCGACCCAGTATGCCTTTGCCATCGTCAGTCTCCTTGAGAGGGTGATTCGTCACTCACGTCCGGCCGGTGGAGCGGCGTCAGGCTACCACTTTCCGCGAACGCGTTCTTGGAGCCTCTAACAAGAACGGCCCTGCATCACTCCCCTCCTTTTCAAGGAGGGGTGGATGCGGAGCAGTCGGGGTGGTTATGTCGTCACCCATCGCTCCCACCACCCCGCCCGCTTGCGCGGGCACCCTTCCTCAAGCAGGAGGGGAGCCCACTTTCTTTGTTAGGAGTTCTCGGGGGTTGCCCGGATGGCGCCATGGGATTACGCTCGACACGGGTGGAAGCCGCCGCGCGGTTGGACGGCGGACCGCCGTCACCATGCTAACGAGCTTTGCGTAAATGCTTGACGCCGCGCGACCCTCACCCCTTCCTCCTCTCCCGAGGGGAGAGGAGGAACAATGAAAACCGTGCTTTCATGGATCGCCGCCGTTGTAGCCGGCGTCTTGGCTACGAGCGGGCTGGCCGAAACCTATCCGTCCAAGCCGGTGCGCCTGATCGTGCCGTTCGCGCAAAGGCGGCGCACCGGATCTCGGCGAGGGGGTTGGTCTTGGGGCGGAGACGGGGCGCAGCCGCCGGGATTATGGCACCGCGTGCTCCGGCGATTCGCCATCGCGCTCGTCGCGGTGACCTCACTCGCAGCGGGCGCATCTTTCGCTCAACCGTACCCGTCGAAGCCGGTGCGGCTGATCGTTCCGTTCGCGCCAGGCGGCGGCACCGACATCATCGCGCGCCTCGTCGCGCAGCAGCTCGGCCAGAGCTGGGGGCAGACGGTAGTCGTGGACAACCGCGGCGGCGGCGGTGGCACCATCGGCACGAAGCTCGCCACGGAGTCCACCCCCGACGGCTACACCATGGTGCTGTGCAGCCTCGGGGTGTCGTATGCGCCCGCGCTGTACCCGAAGCTGCCATTCGACCCCCTGAAAGACCTGGCGCCGATCTCGCGCGTGGCGCAGCAGCCCTTCGTCTACGTCGTCGTGCCGGCGCTGGGCGCAAACTCGATGAAGGACCTGATTGCCATGGCGAAGGCAAAGCCGGGGACCATCCGCTACGGCTCGGGCGGCGCCGGCGGCTCCTCGCACCTCGGCACCGAGTTGCTCAAGGTGATGGCCGGCATCGACATGCAGCACATCCCCTACAAGGGCACCGGCCCGGCGCTGAATGCGATGCTGGGCGGCGAGATCCAGGTGCAGCTGATCGGCATCTCGTCGGTCGTGCCGCACCTGAAGTCCGGCCGCATGAAGGCGCTCGCGGTGAGCGGCGCCAAGCGCTCCGCGGCCGCGCCCGACGTCCCGACCGTCGCGGAGAGCGGCGTGCCGGGCTACGCGTTCGACGTGTGGTACGGCATGCTGTTTCCCGCCCGCGTGTCGCGCGCGCTCGTGCGCAAGGTGAGCGCCGACATCAACAGCGCGCTCAAGTCCCCGGCGCTCGCGCAACGCTTCCCCGCGCTCGGTGTCGAGGCCGCCGGCACCACGCCCGAGGAATTCGCCAGGATCCTGCGCAGCGAAATCGCGAAGTGGCGCAAGGTGGTGAAAGAGGCGAACATCCGCGTCGGATGATGTGGATCGCCGTCTCCGATGCGCGGCGCCGACCCCTCTCCGACGCCCTCGCCGTCCGCTATCGCTGGGTCCGCTGTTCACGTTGCGCGGCCGGGGGTTAAACTGATTGAAAAGCGCGGTCCCCGGTGCCGGCGCGCGCATTGCGCCGGCCGCCGCGAAGGTCCGCGCCTGGCGATCTCCGGGGGCGGGAAAAGTCGCGAACAAAGCCGCCCCGGATGGGACGTGGGCCACCATGAACCCGCAATGAGAGGAGGGGAAAATGAAAACCGTGCTGTCGCTCGCCGCTGCCCTGCTCGTTTCCGTCGCTGCCCCGCAAGCGCCTGCCGCGGAGAAGTATCCGACCCGGCCGGTCCGGCTGATCGTGCCGTTCGCTCCCGGCGGCGGCACGGACATCATGTCGCGGATTCTCGCGGGACCGGTGTCCGCCTCGCTCGGGCAGACGGTCGTGGTGGACAACCGGCCGGGCGCCGGCGGCGCCCTGGGCGCCGAGCTCGCGGCGAAAGCCGAGCCCGACGGTCACACGCTGGTCATGGTCTCCAGCAGCTACGCCGCGAGCGCGGCCTATCGCAAGTTGCCCTACGACCCGGTGAACGGCATCCAACCGGTGGTCCTGATCGGCACGACCGGGCTGGTCATGGTCGTGCACCCGTCGGTGCCGGCGAAGAGCGTAAGGGGGCTGATCGATCACGCGAAGGCGAACCCCGGCAAGCTCAACTACGCCACGGTCGGCACCGGCAGCGTCACGCACCTCGCGCACGAGCAGCTGAGGCTGCTCACCGGCATCAATATCGTCCACATTCCCTACAAGGGCGGCGGCCCGGCTCTGGCCGCGGTCGTCGCCGGCGAAGCGCAGCTCACGATGATCAGCATGGTGCCCACCCTCCCGCACGTGAAGGCGGGACGGCTGCGCCCCCTCGGCGTCACCACTCCCAAGCCCATGAGGGCGATGCCCGAGCTGCCGCGCATTGGCGACACCGTGCCCGGCTTCGAGGTCATCCACTGGTACGGCATCTGGGGCCCGAAGGGCATGCCGAAGGACGTCGTCGCGCGGTGGAACAGGGAAGTCGCGAAGGTGCTGTTTACCGACGAGATGAAGACCCGCACGAGCCGGGAAGGGCTCGAGGCCGGCGGCGGCCCTCCGGAGGAACTGCACAAGCTCATCCGGCGCGACGTGGAAAAGTGGCGGAGAGTGGTCAAGGAGGGGAACATCCGGTGAGAAGGCTGATCCGCCGGTCACGGGCCGCAGTCTTGCAGCTCCCATCACCCATCACCTGTCACGCATTATCGCGGACGAGTTCGCCTCGAGAAGATCAGGACCGGCAAGGCGGACATGGCCGACACCCTGGCAGAGGTGCGCAAGCTGCCCCGGTTCAACGGCCGCGCCGCGGCGACGGGCTTCTGCTACGGCGGCCCCTACGCGATCCTCGGCCCGAAGCGCCTCGGCTACGATGCCGGCATCTCCTGCCACGGCGAAGGCCAGGGGCAAGCGCGCAGCGCCGCCTAGCAGCCTGTCGGACTTGGAGTCCCGACAGGCTGCTCAATGCGTGATTGGTGATCGGTGATTGGTGATCGGTGATTGGAGGTTAAGGCCGGCGGTGCCGGCCGTACGTATCACGGCTCACGGCTCACGGATCACGGGGTTTAGAGTAAGATTGCCCCTCGCGAAATATCGGCTTTGCCAGATCTGAAGGGGGATTCCGAATGACGATCGCTTACAATCCCGCGGCCCGGCACGAGATCAAGGTGTGGGACGTTGACTTCCGGACCGCGCCGGGCGGGCGTGCGCTGAAGGCCCGCATCTATCAGCCGCAGGGCGCGGGGCCGTTCCCGACCCTGCTGGACCTGCACGGCGGCGCGTGGAACGACAAGGACCGCTTCGCCAACGTGCCGATGGACGAGAACCTCGCGGCGAGCGGCATCCTGGTCGTCGCCATCGACATGACGCTGGCGCCCGAGGCGCCGTACCCCGCCTCGATCCAGGACGCGAACTACGGCGTGCGCTGGCTCAAGGCGAAAGCGGCCTCCTGGAAGGGCGATCCGTCCACGCTCGGGGTGCTCGGCAGCTCCACCGGCGGCTACGTCGCCGAGCTGCTCGGCATGCGGCCCGGCGATCCCCGCTACAACGTGCATCCCCTGCCCGAGGCGCTGGGCCTGGACGCGACGGTCAACTACGTGATCGCCCGCTCGCCGATCAGCGATCCGTTCTCCCGCTTCCAGCAGGCGGAGAAAATGAAGCGCGCGGAAATGGTCCAGAAGACGCGGAATTACTTCAAGCCGTGGGAAACGATCTTCGAGGGCAATCCCCAGCAGACCCTCGACCGCGGCGAGGCGGTATCGCTGCCGCCGCTGCTGATCATGCAGGGCGACCTGGACGACAACGTGCTGCCGGCGCAGCAGGAGAAATTCGCCGCGTCGTACCGCAAGGCCGGCGGCGACTGCAGTCTCGAGATCTTCAAGGGCTGCGAGCACATGTGGGTCGCGCAGCCCGGCGTGCAAACCGACCGCGCCCACGAAATGGTCCGGGCGTTCGTCGCGCGGCAGCTGACGGCGCTGCGCCGCGCCGCCTAGGAGCATGTCGGACTTGGGGTCCGACATGCTCCTTAGGCAAAATCGCCCCGGATAAAAATGCGAAAGTGCCATCAAAAACCTGCCGAAACACCATCCGTACACGTTTCCCGAGGTGAAACGGCCGTGGAATTAAGCGTTATTCAAAAAAAAGTGGGGCGATTTTGCTTTTAGCAGCCTGTCGGACCATCAAAGTCCGACAGGCTGCTAGGCCCAAAGACGTGATTGGTGATTGGTGATTCGATCCCCGCACTGCGGGGCCCTGCTCCTCCCCTCGACGCGCTATCCTTCCGCCATCCGCCATCCGCCATTCGCCATTCGCGATAGCTCCGCTCACCCCTGCCACACCCCGTAGCCCTTCTCTCTCAGGTGTATGGCGAGCTCGACCTCCATGTCGAGCGCTGCCTCGTACGGCATCGGGTTGTAGCACTCGTAGAGCTCGGGCATCAGGCGCAAGCCGTATAGCCTGACGTACTTGTTGGACTTGATGCCCGCCTTGTGCTTGTCGAAGCGCACGTCGGGGCTCTGTCCCGTCATGCCGACGTAGACGCAGGGCTTGTCCGGATCGTAATCCGGGTTGCACCGCCTGAACTTCGACTCGTAAAGAACGTCTTTCGACAGCAAGACAACGTAAACGGCGTGGTGATGCCGCGGCGCCCGCTTTTTTTTCCTCGCCGGACCGCTCATCGACCGTTACCGCCCTGCATCATCGCCGGTTGGCGAACTGCCGCCAGACGAGCCAGCCGGCCCAGGCAAGCGAGGCGGCGAGCATCGCAATGCCCAGCCGGTGCACCGCGTAGCCGACCGCCTGCGCCTTCTCGAGCAGTCCGAGGTCGGCGAGCACGTCGATGAAATCGTGCGCGCCCTCGTCGCCGGTGCGGCCCGTCAGCAGGATGTGCTGCGGCTGCTGGGCGTCGTAGATGTAGGGCGCGATGTCCATCACCGCCACTGCGGACCACCACAGCATGGCCGCGGCGGCGAACGGATCGCGGTTTTTCACGAGGAATATCCCGCCGAGCACGAGCGGCAGCGCGGCCTGGAACAGCGAGCCGCCGAGGAGATGCATGAACTCGCCGAGCGGCATGAACAGGACGTGCCCGAATTCGTGGAAGGGAACCATCGGCAGGTGGATCAGCGACCGGGACATTTCCCACGACGGGACGTCCATCGCGGCGAGCTTCACGCCGTACACCACCAGCGCCGCCAGCAGCGCCGCCCGCGCGTAAACGTGCACCGCGCTCACTTCCCCGGGGACAAAGAGAAACAGCGCTTTTGCCCGCGCTGCCAGCCCGTCTTCCGCGTCCCCGGAGGAACCCGTCGCGGCGGTTGCGGCGGGCGGCGCGACCGCCGAAAGCCGCGACTTCAGGTACTTGGAGAAAATCAGCCCGCAGGCGGGACAGGCGTCCGCGGATTGCGGCTCATCCGCCGCGCGCTCGTGTCCGCACTTCGGGCATTTTCTGTACATCGGCCTAACTGCAACTGCGTGAGTAGTGAATCCCTTATCCCTTATCCCTTATCACCTATCACTTATCACGCATCAGGTATTGGCAGCGATCACTGAGCGGTGATCCCCGCCTCGCGTATCACCTTGCCCCACTTCGCGATCTCGCCCGCGAGGTGCTTGCGCAGAACGTCGGGCGGCCCGGGCAGAGGTTCCGCCCCCTGCACGAGCAGGCGGTCGCGCGTCGCGGGCTCTTTCATCAGCGCCACGATTTCGGTGTTGAGCCGCGTGACGATGGGCCGCGGGGTTCTGGCCGCGGCGAAGACGCCGAACCAGCCGACCGCGTGGAATCCCGGCATACCCGATTCGGCGAGCGTCGGCAGCTCGGGATAGACGACCGAGCGCTTCGAACTGGTCACGCCCAGGCCGCGCAGCACGCCTTTCTTGATATGCGGCGTGAGCACCAGCACGTTGTCGATGGCGAGATCCAGCCGGCCGCCCAGCAGGTCGGGCATCACTGCGCCGGTGCCTTTGTACGGCACGTACAGGATGTCGATGCCGGCAGTGCGCTTCAGCAGTTCGCCGGCGAGCCGCTGCAGCGAGCCCGGCGTGGAGCCGGCGATGGTCAGCTTGCCCGGGTTCGCCTTGGCATGGCCGATCAAGTCCGACAGCGTTTTCACCGGCAGCTTCGCCTGCGCCACCAGCACGTACGGCGAGGTGCCGATGAACGCGATCGGCGCGAGGTCCTTCTGGAGGTCGAACGGCAGCTTGTAGAGCGTGCTGATCGTGCCCCAGGAGCCCGCCGCCATGATCAGCGTGTGCCCGTCCGGCTGCGAGTTGACCGCGAGCGTGATGCCGATGATGCCGCTCGCGCCCGGCCGGTTGTCCACCACGACCTGCTGCCCGAGGCGCTCGGTCAGCTTGGCCGCGACGATGCGGCCCATGACGTCGGTGCTGCCGCCGGCCGGCAGCCCGATCACCATGCGGAGCGGGCGCTGCGGGTAACCCTGCGCCCAGGCGCTCGCCGTGCAGAACGCGCCCCACGCCGCCGACAGCGCGATCAGCGCGCCGCAAACCCATTTCGATCGCATCTCTCTCTCCTTCTCAAAAAAATGCGTGATTGGTGATTCGTGATTGGTGATTGGACTTAAAGCCGACGCCTGTCGGCGAGCATGTTGTCCTGCAAATCAGTTTCATGCCCAACATCGTCTTGCCGGTGGAAACCGGCATCCAGCAAGGAATCCTGGATTCCGGCCACCGCCGGAATGACGATCCGGCTGCTCCAGAATTTCCGGGACACGATACTGGAAGCCGCTCCTTCACACTAATCCCTGATCTCCCATCACCAATCACGAATCACCAATCACGCATCTCAAAGCGTGGGACTGGTGAATTCCCCTCCCAGCGCCACCAGCGCCCACGGCGGCAGCTGCGCGTCGGTGCTGAAGCTGATGTGGCCGGCGGCGGCGCGCGCGTCGCGAAAGACGCGTTGCAGCGGATGGCGCTCGTAGATGCCGTTCCCGCCCGCCATCTCGTAGAGCGAGTCCACCGCTTTCACGCACAGGCCCACGGCGTAGGCGCAGTTGCGCCGGTAGCGCAGCTTCGCTTCCATGTCGAGCCTGCCCCCGGTCTCGTAGACGCGCTGCGCCTCGAGCAGGTCGTTGCGCATGAGCAGCCCCGCGGCGTCGATGCTCGCGCCCGCCGCGCCGATGCGCAGCTGCACCGTCTGGAAGTCGCGCATCCGCGCGCCGGTGTAGCTGGTGCTGCGCGACTTGACCATGTCGATCGCGAGCTCGAGCGCCGCCCGCGCATTGCCCACCACGCAGCCGCCGATGCAGGTGCCGCCCAGCGCGGAGGTGGGGATGCGGAAATGCGGGTTGCGGTGCACGGCGAGCCCCGGCCACGCATGGTCCTGGCGCGCGACGTGCATGGACACGACGCGATAGGCCGGCACGAACACGTCCTTGCAACGCACGGTCTTGCTGCTGGTCGCGCGCATGCCGAGCGTGTGCCAGTCATCCACGACCTCGTACTCGGAACGGTTGAGAAGGCAAAAGACGTAATCGACCGGCTTGTCGCCCTCGCGCACGACGCACGCGAGCATGCTCCAGTCGGAATGATCGGTGCCGGAGGAGAAATTCCACTCGCCGGACAGGACCACGCCGCCGTCCCGCCGCGCGCCCTGCCCCTGGTGGAACGCGATGCCGGACGCGATTCCGGCATCGGGATTGGCGCCCCAGACCTCGGCCTGCGCCTTCGGGTCCCACCACGCGAGATTGCGGTGGTGCGAGCCGAGATTCGCGACCACCCAGCCGACGGAGATGTCGCCGCGAGAGAGCATTTCCGGGACGTCGAAGTAGGCGACAAACGGCAGCTCCATGCCGCCCCACGCCTTGGGCTGCAGGGTGCGAAACAGCCCGGCGCGGTGCAGCGCGTCCATCACCGCGGGCGTGAGACGCCGCAGCGCCTCGCCCTTGGACGCCTCCTCGCGCAGCAGAGGGATCAGCGCGCGCCCCCGCCGCATCGCTTCGTCGTAGCCGACATCCACGAAGCCCGTGGCCGGCTTTTGCATGTCCATGGCGGCATGGTAGCAATAATCCGGTGACGAGGGATGAGGAGTTTGCAGTTCGCAGTGGGCAGTGCTGCGTGCCAAGTGCTGAGTTCTGAGTGCTGAGTGTTTAGCGTTCAGTAGACAGTGGGCAGTTTGCAGTTTGCAGTTTGCAGTTTGCAGTCGCTGCCAATTTACGGCTGCCAACTGACAACTCCTGGTCCTGTTAATCCTGTCTGTTTCTCGATCTTCTTGGCGGCCTTGGCGTCTTGGCGGCTAATTCAGATCTGCTTTCTTGGCGGTCTTGGCGTCTTGGCGGTTCAAGTTTCCCGTCACCCTCAATCGGCGCGCCATGTTCTGCTAGACTAGGGGCTCGTCAATTTCGAAAGGAGGTGATCCCGTGAGAGACCTTAAAGGCAGCACCGACCTGCACAGCTCGAACAGCGGATCAACCCGCGACCAGAGGACGTTCGACCGGCGCTAGGCCGGCGTGCCTTGGAAGTAACAAGACGCCCCGGGGCTTGACGTCCCGGGGCGTTTTCTTTTGGCACGGGGTCCGGGCCCTTGACCCCTGAATCGTCATCCCTCAACCTTGTGCCCTGCCCACGTTACGTGAATTCGGACCCGACCCCAGGGAGATCCCATGTCCACGAAATCGCTCCTGTCCGCGCTCGCGGCTTCGCTGCTGTGCGCGACTCCGTCCGCCCATGCCCAGCAGAAACCGGTGAACCTGCCCGACGGCCCCGGCAAGGAGCAGGTCGCGACCTACTGCAGCGGCTGCCACGGCCTCAACCGCGTGATGAATTCCGGCTACCCGCAGGCCTACTGGAACACCACCATCCGGATGATGCTGAACTTCGGGGTCCCGATTCCGCCGGACCAGGTGCACATCGTCACCGATTACCTGTCGAGGAATCTTCCGGAGAAGCCGAAGCCCGACGCCAACATCCTCCACGGGCCGGTGAAGGTCGCGATCAGGGAATGGCAGGCGCCGGTCCCGGGCTCGCGGCCGCACGATCCGCTCGCCACCCGCGACGGCGCCATCTGGTACACCGGCCAGATGAGCAACCGGCTCGGCCGCGTCGACCCGAAAACCGGCCAGGTCCGGGAATTTCCATTGAAGTCGCCGACCACCGCGCCGCACGGACTGGTCGAGGACAAGGACGGCAACATCTGGTTCACGGGGAATCACATCTCGATCGTCGGCAAGCTCGACCCCAAGACGGGCAACGTCACCGAGTACAAGATGCCCGACCCGAAAGCGCGCGATCCGCACTCGCTCGCGTTCGCGCACGACGGCATGCTGTTCTTCACCCTGCAGCAATCCAACATGATCGGCCGGCTCGACCCGCGGACGGGCGAGATCAGGCTCGTCACCTCGCCGACGCCGCGCTCGCGGCCCTACGGCATCATGGTCAACTCCAGGGGCGTGCCCCACGTCGTTCTTTTCGGCACCAACAAGATCGCGCGCGTGGATCCGCAGACGATGGAGATCAAGGAATACCCGCTGCCGGACCCGCGCGCCCGCCCGCGCCGCATGGCCTACGACGGCAACGACGCCATCTATTACTCGGACTTCCCGCGCGGCATGCTGGGGCGGCTCGACCCGGAGACCGGCCAGGTCACCGAGTGGCCATCACCCGGCGGGCCGCGGTCGCAGCCTTACGGCATCGTGTTTGCGAAGGGCGCGGTGTGGTACAGCGAATCCGGCACGCGCCCCAACACGATCGTGCGCTTCGACCCGGCCACGGAGAAGTTCCAGACCTGGGCGATTCCCTCCGGGGGCTACATCGTGCGCAAGATGGACGTCACGCCCGACGGCAACCCCGTGATCGCCACCAGCACCATCAACGGCGTGGGCCTGGTCGACGTGAAGTAGCCGGGACCGGTTACTCGTTTCTCGTTTCTCGTAGCTCGCAGCTCGTAGCTCGCACCTCGCAGCTCGTAGCTCGTAGCTCGTAGCTACTGAGCGTCGAGCTTGATCCCTGCGGTCCTGATGATCTTGCCCCACTTGGCCGTTTCGCTCCGCATGTACTCCGCCAGCTCCTGCGGGCTCGAGGACAGGGCGTTGGCGCCCAGCGGCTCCAGCCGCTGCTTCGTCTCGGGCGCCTGCAGCGCCGCGACCAACGCGCCGTGCAGCTTGGACACGATGTCCTTCGGTGTCGCGGCGGCGACGATGACCCCGTACCAGTTGTCCGCATTGACCGCGGGGTAGCCCGCTTCGGCCATCGTGGGAACGTCGGGCAGCACCGGCGAGCGCTTGGCGGTCGCGAGCGCGAGCGCGCGCATCTTGCCCGCCTTCACGTGCGGCAGCAGCACCGGGATGTCGAGTATGGTCGCCTGCACGTGCCCGCCGAGGAGGTCCGCGACAGCCGGCGCGGCGCCCTTGTACGGCACGTGCAGGATGTCGACGCGGGCCGCGATCTTGAACGACTCCATCGCGAGGTGCGGCATGTTGCCGTTGCCGGTCGAGCCGTACAGGAGCTGTTTCGGGTTGGCCTTCGCGAGCGCGGCGAAGGCCCTCGCGGTCTTCGTCGGCAGCGACGGGTGCACGGCCAGCAGCTCCGGCACGGCGACCGCGAGCGTGACCGGCGCGAAGTCGCGGGTGAGATCGTACGGCAGCTTGCTGTACAGGCTGGGATGGAGCGCGAGCACGGCGCTGCTCGCAAGGTAGACCGTGTAGCCGTCGGCCGGCGCCCTCGCAACGATTTCGGTCGCCAGGATGCCGCCCGCGCCCGGGCGGCTGTCGACGACGATCTGCTGCCGCATGATCCCGGTCAGCTTCGCCGCGATGGTCCGGCTGAACATGTCCGCCGGTCCCCCGGCGGGAAAGCCGTAAATCAGCCTCACGGGCTTGCTCGGATAACCGGCGGCGCCGGTTTGCGCAAGAGCGCTTGCCGCCGCGAGTGAAGCACAAAGGGCGAAAATCCATGCGGGAAACCGGAACATGCGTATCCTCCTGATAGTCTGTTATGAATCGTGACTCGCGGCTCGTGGATCGTGACTGGGCTCCGCTTGATGCGCGCGAGGCTTATCACCTGTCACTCGTCACTTCTTCCCGAGTTGATCCGCCAGTTCCGACGCGAACTGGCCATCAATGAGGACATAAAGCATCTTCACCGGCTTGCCCGAGCGATTGCTCCAGGCGTGACTGGTGCCGCGCTGGATCACGACGTCGCCCGACTTGAGCTGGACGTCCTCCTTGTCGAGAACCAGCGTGATCTCGCCCTCGAGCACCACGGCATAATCGACCGTTTCCGTGCGGTGCATCAGCGGATGCCGGCCGCCGCGCCCGAAGGTGGAGGCCGCTTCGTTTCCCATGGCGCGAAACGCTTCCCGCGCCTGCTCCGGCGTCATGTCGCGAATCGCATCGCTTTCCGGCGGCACTTCCGAAATGCGGAAAACCGTGCCGCGCGGCGCCGGGTGGAGCTGCCTCGGCCCCGCGACG
The DNA here is from genome assembly GCA_016192825.1 of Betaproteobacteria bacterium. GTDB lineage: Bacteria > Pseudomonadota > Gammaproteobacteria > Burkholderiales > SG8-41 > SG8-41. Next base: position 31,218 of record JACPTK010000120.1, read on the forward strand.
GGGTCGGGCTCCTCCCGGGCAATGGGCACGGGCGCGGCGTTCGTCTTCCAGATCTCGTGCGCGAGCTGCCCGGGGCGCAGCGGATTAGTGCGGACCGGCACGCGGCCGTCGGAGACGACGACGGCCTTGCCGTCCCGATCGTGGCCGGTGACCACGCGCCGGATTTTTCCTTCCATCCTTGACCCCGTGAGTCGCAATGCGTGAGCTGCGGGCAGCGCGCTGATGATACCCCATCCCTTGTCACTTATAATGACCTCCAGGGGAGGAGCATTCAACATGCGGACTTGGACGGCAATGGGTTGCGCGCTGCTGCTCTGCGGCGGCGGCGCGGCCGCGCAGGGCTATCCCGAAAAACCGGTCACCATGGTTGCGCCGTTTCCCGCCGGCGGATCCGTCGACCTCGTCGCCAGGGCAGTCGCTCAGCAGATGAGCGAGATCTGGAAGCAGCCCGTCCTCGTCTCGAACCGGCCGGGCGCGAGCGGCAACATCGGCACCGAGGCGGTCGTGCGCGCCGCGCCCGACGGCTACACCCTGCTGATGGGCACGACCGCGCTCTCCAGCAGCCCGGCGGTCTACTCGAAGCTGCCCTACGACGTGCAGCGCGACCTCGCGCCGGTGAGCCTCGTCGTCCGGATGACCAACATCCTGGTGGTGCACCCGTCGCTGCCCGCGCGCTCGGTGAAGGAGCTGCTCGCGCTGGCGAAAGCACGGCCCGGCGCGCTCAACTCGGCCTCGGCGGGCGTGGGCAGCTCGAACCACCTCGCGCTGGTCATGTTCAACATGCTCTCCGGCGCCAACATCGCCCACATACCCTACAAGGGCGCGGCGCCGGCAGTGACGGACGTGATCGGCGGCCACGCGCACATGACGTTCGCGCCCATCGCCGCGGTGGTGTCCCCGATCAAGTCCGGCAAGATGCGCGCGCTCGCCGTGACCGCCGCCGGCCGCTCGGCGCTGTTCCCCGCGCTGCCGACGATCGCGGAGGCCGGCGTGCCGGGCTACGACGCCTCCGGCTGGAACGCCCTGCTCGCGCCGCGCGCGACGCCGCGCGACATCGTCCTCAAGGTCAACCAGACGCTCGTGGGAAGCCTCAATTCGCAAAAGGTCAGGGAGATCCTGCTCGCTTCCGGCGCGGAAGCCATCGGCAATTCGCCCGAGGACTTCGCCCGGTTCCTGCAGAGCGAGATGGCGAAATGGGGCAAGGTGGTGCGGGCGGCGGGCATCAAGAGCCAGTGATGGACCTGGGACTGAAAGGCCGCAAGGCGTTCATTACCGGCACGAGCCGCGGCATCGGGCTCGTCATCGCCAAGGCGTTCGCGGCCGAAGGCGTGCACCTCGCCCTGTTCGGGCGCGACCGGGAACGCTGCGATGCGCTCGCAGCCGAGCTGCGCGCGCAGTATCCGGCGCAGAAGGCGTTCGCGGTATGGCACGACTTCCACAAGCCGGAAACGCTCAAGCCGGCGGTGGACAAGGCGGCCGCGGAGCTCGGCGGGGTGGACATCCTGGTCAACTGCGCCGGCGGCGCGTACCGCGGCCGTCTCAGCGAGATTCCCGATGAAGAATGGGAGCGCTATTTCAGGGTCAAGCCGCTGGGACTCATCCGGATGACGCGCGAAACGCTCCCCTACCTGAGGCAATCGGATCAAGGGCGGGTGATCAACCTTTCGGGGACGCGCGGGCGCGAACCCGAGGCGCACTCGATGATGTCCGGGCCGATCAATCTCGGCACGCTGAGCCTGACCAAGGCGATGGCCAACGAGTTCGGGCCTTTCGGCATCACCGTCAACGCCATCGCCCCCGGCTCCACCGCCACGCGGCGCTGGACCGAGCTCGTCGGGATCACCGCGCGCGAGCGCGGCCTGTCCACCGCGGAAGCCGAGAAACATCTCCTGCGCGAGGTGCCGCTCGGCAAGGTGATCACGCCCGAGGCGATCGCCGACCTCGCGGTGTTCCTCGCCTCGGCGCGCGCCGCCCTGATCAGCGGCACCGCGATCAACGTCGACGGCGGCAGGACGCGCGGCATCTGACCGAAATTCCGGGATGAGGGATGAGGGATGAGGAAATTTTGATGCGGGGTGCGGCTCAGCACGTCATTGCAGTTGCGCCTGAACCACTTCTCGACTCTGGCCGCGTCGGTGAAGCGCTGCGGGTTCGTGCCCGGCGCGAGCGGCTCGATGGTCTTGCCGGTTTTGGCGTGTCGCCCCGCGCCGAGCGGGTTTGCGGTGTGGCACGAGGCGCAGCTCCACTCGCCGCCGTGGGTTGACTTGAAGAACTGCTCGCCCCGCTGCGCGGAGAAACCCGAGAAACCGGGGGCGCTGCTTAAGAAACGACATGAGGGGAGTTCCCTTCGTGCTCCCCTGCATCCGGGGTCGGGCGGCTCCTGCGGCTGCGGCGAAGTGTGCGAAAATCCGCACATCTCACTGAGTGAACCTTCCAATGCGCCGTGAAGATCTTCGGCTGGTCTCCGGCCATGGCCGCTATACGGCCGACTGGATTCTGCCGGGCCAGTTGCACGCCGCCTTCCTGCGCGCCGACCGGGCGCACGCCGAGATACTGCGGCTCGACGCTTCCCGGGCGCTCGCCCACCCCGGCGTCAAGGCGGTATTGACCGGCGACGATGCGCGCGAGGCCGGCTTCAAGTCGCTGCCCAACATCGTCGGCTACCCCGGGAAGGACGGCCAGCAACTGAAGAAGCCGCACCACCCGGTCCTCGCTACCGGCCGCGTGCGCTTCGTGGGCGAGCCGGTCGCGATGATCGTCGCCGAAACGGCGGCGATCGCGGAGGACGCGCGGGAACTGATCGAGATCGAATATCGGGATCTCCCTGCCGTGGCGAGCTTCGACGCCGCGGTGAAGGACGGCGCGCCGCGGCTCCACGACGACGTGCCCGGCAATCTCGCGTTTGAATACGAATCGGGTGACGCGCAGGCGGCGGCCGCCGCGTTCGCGCAGGCAAGGCATGTCAGCAAGGTCACCATGGAGAGCCAGCGGCTCGTCGGGAACATGCTGGAGCCGCGCGCGTGCCAGGTTGCTTTCGATCCGCCAAGCGGCCGCTATACCTTCCACGTGCCCCTGCAGGGCGTCGGCGGCATGCGCGGGCAGATCGCAGCGGTCAGCGGGCTCGACAAGGACAGCATCGTCATCGCCACCCAGGACGTCGGTGGCAGCTTCGGCGTGCGCGGCCCGGCCTATCCGGAGTACTTCGCGGCGATGCTCGCGGCGCGCAAGCTGGGGCGCCCCGTCAAATGGGCGGGAACGCGCGGCGAATCCTTCATGAGCGATTTCCAGGGCCGCGCGCTGTCGCTCACCGGCGAGATCGCGCTGGACGCGGACGGGAAGTTCCTGGCGATCCGCTTCGACGACCGCGCTGACCTCGGGGCCTACGCCGCGGCGTTCGGGGCCTTCATCGCCACCCGCAACCTGAGCATTACCGCCGGGGGTGTCTACCGGATTCCGGCCATCCACGTCCGCACGCGCCTGGCGTACACCAATACCGCGCCGGTGTCCGCTTATCGGGGCGCCGGGCGGCCCGACATCGCTTACGCCATCGAGCGGCTGGTGGACTACGCCGCCCACGAGCACGGGTTCGACCCGGTCGCGCTGCGGCGGAAGAACTTCGTCCCGCGCGACGCCATGCCCTACAAGACGCCGAACGCGGGGACCTACGATTCCGGCGACTTCGAAGCGGTGATGGACGACGCGCTGAAGCGCGCCGACTGGGCCGGCTTTCCAAGACGCCGCTCGGCCGCGAAGCGCGCCGGCAAGCTGCGCGGCATCGGCATCGCGACCTACCTCGAGGCGGGCGGCGGCGGCGCGGCGCCGAAGGACCAGGTTGCGGTGGAGTTCGACACCAACGGCGACATGACGCTGTTCGCCGTCACGCACTCCTCCGGCCAGGGGCACGAGACCGTCTTTCCGCAGATCGTCGCCGGGGCGCTCGGCATCGATCCCGCACACATCCGCTTTCACCCGCGGCCGCCGGCGGCGGAACTGGTCGGCAACGGCACCGGCGGCTCGCGCGGCGTGCTCGGCACCGGCAGCGCGTTCCGGGTGCTGGGGGAAAAGCTCATCGATCTCGCGCGCCCTCACGCCGCCGCAATGCTGGCCGTGCCGGAGCACAGGCTGGACTACGAGGACGGACGTTTTCACGCCGGCCGCCGCTCGGCCGGCTTCCTCGAGATCGCGCGCGCGCTGGCCGGGCCGAAGCCGCACCCGCTCGATACCGTCGCCGAGGGCACCTTCGGCACCACCTACCCCAACGGCTGCCACATCGCGGAGGTCGAGATCGACCCGGAGACCGGCGCCGCGGCGATCGCGCGCTACACGGCGGTGGACGATCTCGGCCACGTCGTCAATCCCACGCTGGTCGAAGGCCAGGTCCACGGCGGCGTCGTGCAGGGCGCGGGACAGGTGTTCGGCGAGCACGCGGTGTACGAGCCCGCCACGGCGCAGCTCCTGACCGGCAGCTTCATGGACTACGTCATGCCGCGCGCTGGCTGGCTGCGCGACATCGAGGTCCACGACCACCCGGTGCCGACGCCGACCAACGCGCTCGGCGCGAAGGGCGTGGGCGAGTCCGGTTGCAGCGGCTCGCTGCCCGCGCTGGTCAACGCGACGATCGACGCGCTTCGGCCCCTTGGCATCCGCCACCTCGACATGCCGTTCACGCCGGCGCGGCTGTGGCAAGCCATGCGCCGGGCGCGGCTCGAACGGCGTGATTCGTGATTGGTGATTGGTGATTGGTGATTCGACTCCCGCACTGCGGTTGTTTCCAGACTCCTGACGCGTATCACGGAAGGCGTGAGCAAACATGACGGCGCGGATAAAGCTGCTGACCTCGAACAGCGTGCACGGCGTGCTGGACGAGTTGCTGCCGCGGTTCGAGGGTGCGCGCGGTCATAAGGTCGAGGTGAGTTACGACCCGGCGAAGGTGATGCTCGCCCGCATCAGAGCCGGCGAAACGGCGGACCTGGCGATCCTCGGCGCATCCGCCATCGACGCGCTCGTGAAGGAGGGTCGGATCGTCGCCGCCAGCCGCCGCGAGCTGGCGCGCTGCGGCGTCGGGGTCGGCGTGCGCAAGGGCGCGCCCAGGCCGGACATCGGCTCGGTCGAGGCCTTCAAGCAGGCGCTGCTCGGCGCGAAATCCATCGCCTACACGCTGGAAGGCGCGAGCGGCATCCATTTCGCGGGCCTGATCGAGCGCTTGGGAATCGCGGCGCAGGTGAGGGCCAAGGCGAGAACGCAGGCCGGCGGGCTGGTCGGCGAACTCGTAGCGCGGGGCGAGGCCGAGCTCGCCGTGCAGCAGATCCCCGAGATCATGGCCGTGCCGGGCGTGGACTACGCGGGCCCGCTGCCGAAGGCGCTTCAACTGATTACCACGTCGGCCGCAGGCATCTTCGCCGACGCCGCGCAACCCGATGGGGCGCGGGCACTGCTGGACTTTCTGGCGGCGCCGGCCTCCGCGCGGGTGTTCGAAGCGAAGGGGCTGGAACCCTCCAGGGGATGAGGGGGGAAAGCAGTTGGCAGTTGGCAGTTGGCAGTTGGCAGTTGGCAGTTGGCAGTTGGCAGTTGGCAGTTGGCAGTTGGCAGTTGGCAGTTGGCAGTTGGCAGTTGGCAGTTGGCAGTTGGCAGTTGCTGACGGCTGGCAACTGACGGCTGCGGACTGGGCTTAACCACTCACGCCCTTCCAAGTAAGAGATGCGCGGGCGGCTCCGCCCGCCGCCGTCTGTCCCGCCTACTCGAAGCGGACGAAATTGCCCTGCAAAAGGCGGACGAGTAGGCTCGAAATGAAGTTTTCATTGCTTTTTGCCTCCCTTTTCGTGCAGGCGGTTTTGCATAAGGAGTTTGTCGGAGCCAAGTCCGGCAAACTCCTAGAGCTCGCGATTGCGCGGCGGGCTCGCGAACTCGCCGGGCCCGACGCCCGAACGATCCGCCGTCACCACGCATTGCGACTTGTTGTTGGCAAGGTCTTTCCGGTTCCGGCAGTGGAACGGACGGAAGTTTTCGGGCGTATCTGGGCCGCCGGCGACGGTCTTCTCGATTTTCCAGCCGAATTCCGAGAGCTCGCGACCCAACTGGTCGCGCCGCATCCACGCCCCGCAGGCATCCTGCCGCCACACGGACGAATTCGCCTCGGGCAGCGCCCGGCCCTGCTCCCACACGCGTTCGATCAACTCCGGTGTCCATTTCATGGTCCGTGCTTCCCCAATGTCAGAAAGTGGCTCGGTTGCCCCGCGTCTCGTAGCGCGTTTCCCCTCATCCAACGTTACAAGGACCCGGGCCACGGGACTTTGACCTAGCGCAAACGCAGGCGGGTCTGGCGGCGCACAATTTTGAAATGACACAGGCAACGGTGCGCGAGCGCGCATTCATCCCGGCCTACCGCAGCTTGCTGGAGAGCGGCGAGCTTGCGCGGCGCGCCGCGGCGGCCTGGCAGCGCCTGGAAGACTGCGACCTTTGCGCGCGCTACTGCCGAGTGGACCGCAGGAAGGGCATCGCGGGCGCCGTGTGCCGTACCGGGGAGCGCGCGCTCGTCGCGAGCTACGGGCCGCACCATGGCGAGGAGGATCCGCTGCGCGGCACGGCCGGCTCCGGGACGATCTTCTTCAGCTGGTGCAACCTGCGCTGCGTCTACTGCCAGAACTGGGACATTTCCCAGCGCCGCGCCGGCCGCGAGGTCGAGCCGCGCGAGATCGCGGACATGATGCTGGAGCTGCAGCGCCTCGGCTGCCACAACATCAACTTCGTTACGCCGAGCCACGTCGTCGCGCAGATCATCGCCGCGGTCGAGGACGCCGCCCGCCGCGGCCTGGCGCTGCCGCTGGTCTACAACACGGCGGGATACGACAGCCCGGAGGCGCTGGGGTTGCTCGACGGCATCATCGACATCTACATGCCGGACCTCAAGTACGCCGATTCGCGCCTCGCGCACCAGTACTCGAAGGTGCGGGATTACGCGGAGGTCAACCGCGCGGCGGTGAAGGAGATGCACCGGCAGGTGGGCGATCTCGTGCTCGACGCGCGGGGAGTCGCGCAGCGCGGCCTGCTGGTGCGGCACCTCGTGCTGCCGCATGGCATCGCGGGAACGCGCGAGGTGCTGCGCTTCCTCGCGGAGGAGATCTCGCGCGACACCTACCTCAACCTGATGGACCAGTACCACCCTTACCATCACGCCAGCGAGTACGACGAGCTCGCCCGGGCGCTCACGCGGGAGGAATATCGCGAGGCGCTCACGTTCGCCGCGGAAGCGGGACTGAAGCGGCTCGACCACCGGCTGGAATACCGGCGGGGCTGGGTGTAGCGGCGCGCGGCGGGCCGGCCTACGCTCATGGAAACGATGCGACTGCGCGCAACCGGCGTACTGCTGCTGGCGATGTTCATCGCGTGGGCGGCGCCCCTCGCCGGGCTCGCCGCGGCCGGCCAGCCGGTGGCGCGCTTCCTCGACTTCCCCCCGCGGACCGAATACGTGTCTCACGCTTCCTTCGCCTGGAGCGCCTTCATCGCGCTGTCGGTGCCGCTGCTCGGCGCGGTGGCGCTATTCGCCTCGGCGATCGTCAGGGCGAAGCCGGCGCCAGCTGCCGCCTCCGATTCCGGCCGCTTTCCGTGGTGGGGATGGGCGGCGCTCGCGTTGATCGCCGCCGGCTGGGTGCTCGCATGGACGGAGGGCATGGTGCCGCCCGGCTGGCGGCGCCACACGTTTACGCCACTCTGGCTCGGCTACGTCCTCGCCATGAACGCGCTCGCCTGGCGCCGCACCGGCCGCTCGCCTCTCACGCACCGCACCGCGTGGTTTCTGTCCCTTTTTCCCGTCAGCGCGGCCTTCTGGTGGCTGTTCGAGCATCTCAACCAATTCGTGTCCAACTGGTATTACAGCGGGATACACGCCTCGGGCGATTGGGACTACTTCCTGCAGGCAACCCTTCCGTTCTCCACCGTGCTGCCGGCGGTGGCGAGCACGTGGGCCTGGCTCAGGGGATTTCCCCGCCTCGAGGCGCTCGCCCTGCCCGCCGTGCGCGGTCATGCTTCGCTCGCCTGGCTCGCGCTCCTCGCGGGCGCGCTCGCGCTCGCCGGCGTCGGCTTCCGCCCCGAGGTCCTGTACCCCGCGCTCTGGCTGGGCCCGCTCCTCGTTCTGTGCGGGCTTCAACACCTGCTGCTGGGCGACTCCCTGCTCGCGCCGGTCGCGCGCGGCGACTGGCGGCCGCTGCTGCAGCCCGCGCTCGCGGCGCTGGTCTGCGGCTTTTTCTGGGAGTTCTGGAACTACGGCAGCCTCGCGAAATGGCATTACAGCGTCCCGTACGTGCAGCGCTTCCACGTCTTCGAGATGCCGCTGCTCGGCTATGCGGGCTACCTGCCCTTCGGCGTCGTGTGCGCGCTCGTCATGGACCTCGTGGCGCGGCTCGTCGAGCGCGGCCCCTTGTACCTCCGGAGCATCGCCTGATGCAGGTCGACGTCAACCCCCTCGCTTCGCCGTTGCCCGGCGCGCAGCCATCATGGTCAAGCAGCATCCCCAGCGCGACGAACCGAAGGTGGACAGCGTCGAGCAGGACGAGATACCTCCGAAGTGAGATGCGCGTGACGCGCTTGCCCGCCTGTGGAGCGCGCGGCGGGCCGATCCGACCGAAGGCGGCATCGTGGTGGACGGGCCACCAGTCGTCCAGCGCAGAACGGCCACGGGCTTCGAAACATGGCCGCGGCCCGGGGTCGACGACATCACGAAGGCCTTTGCCGCATGAGATGAAACGTCGAGTCATCCCGGCACGATGCGCTGCAAGGCGCGGCCGCGGCTGGCCTTGACGCAAGTCAGTACCCTCTCCGGTCGCGCGACGTAGCCTGCGGGCAGGAGCAGCCGCATGCACGGATGGATCGTCCCGCCGCCCAAGACGCCCGCCAGGAGCGCCGCCGACCACGAGCGGGAGCGCCGGCGCAAGGTGTGCTGGCTGGAGGCTCAGGGCCTGCTCGGGTCCCCGCGCATCAGGGCAGCGCTGCTCAAGGTGCGGCGCGAGGACTTCATCCCCCGGCAGTACCGCGACTACGCCTACGAGGAAGTGCCGCTGCCTCTGCCCGGGGCGTCGGCGACGATCTCCTGCCCGCACAGCTATCCCCTGTTCTACGAGCCGCTTGGGCTCGACTGCGGCCATCGCTTCATGGAGATCGGCACCGGCTCCGGCTACGACGCCGCCGTCGCGCGCGAGGTGGTCGGCGACGACGGGCTCGTGGTGTACGTCGCGCTGCGCGGCGCCTACGGCACGGTGGGAGAAACAGCATGAGAATCGAAAGCACCGAATTCGGAAGCATCACCATCGACGGCGAGACGTACGACCACGACGTGCTGATCCGGCTGTCCGGCGAGGTCGTCAAGCGCAAGAAAAAGCTGTCCAAGAAGTACTACGGCACATCCCACACGATTTCGCGCGAGGAGGCCAAATTCGTCTACGAGAAGGGCTGCCGCGAGCTGATCCTGGGCACCGGCCAGTACGGCAACGTGGCGCTCTCGCCCGAAGCCGCGGAGTTCTTCGAGGCGAAGCGCTGCCGCATCCTCGCCCAACGGACTCCGGACGCCATCAAGAGCTTCAACCGGTCGTCAACCAAGAGAAAAATCGGGCTGTTCCACGTGACGTGCTGAAGCCGCGCACCCCGGCTTCGTCTGGCGCTCGTCATGCCCTCGGCATCCGGCCCGGCCGGATGCACGCTGGCTCCGTGGAAGGAGCCCGATAGCCAGGGTCGCGGGTCGCGCTCAGTAAGTCAGCCGCCCCGGCACCTTGACCCGCACGCGGTAGAGCGAGGTGATGCCGGTGAGGTAGAGCGAGCGCAGGTCGTCGTCGCCCCACGCGATGTTGGTTACCCTCTCGGGCGTGCGGATGACGCCGAGGCAGCGCGCGCGGGGGTCGAGCACGTGCACGCCGCCGGGACCGGTGCAGTAGAGGTTGCCGGCGCTGTCGAGCTTCATGCCGTCGGGCCGTCCCTCGCCCTCGCCGGTCAGCGCGGCCCAGACTTCACCGCCCGTGAGCGTGCCGTCCGACTTCACGCCGAACACGCGGATGTGGCCGCGCATCGTGTCGTTCACGAACAGCCGCTTCTCGTCGAGCGCGAAGCAGAGCCCGTTCGGCTGTTCGAAATCGTCGGCGAGCAGCTGCGTCGGCGCGCCGTCGCCCGCGACGCGGTAGACACCGCGGAAGGCGAGCTGCAGCTCGCGCGGCACGCCCACGTCCTCGCGGATGCGCCCGTAGGTGGGGTCGCTGAAGTAGATCGCGCCGTCGGACTTCACCACGATGTCGTTGGGGCTGTTGAGCTCCCGGCCGCCGTAGTGCGTGGCGAGCACGGTCATCGCGCCGTCCTTTTCCTGGCGCACGACGCGGCTGGTGGCGTGCTCGCACGACACCAGCCGGCCCTGCCGGTCGTAGGTGTTGCCGTTCGCCTTGCCGCTCGGCTGGCGGAAGGTGCGGATGCCCTCGCCCGTCCGCCAGCTGCGCATGTGGTCGTGCTTCATGTCGCTGAAGATCACCCGCTTCCCGGCGCGGTCCCACACCGGTCCCTCGCCGAAGCCGAATCCCGTCGCGAGCCGCTCGGCGGCCGCTTCGGCGCCCGCCACGTCGAGCATCCCCTTTTCGCGAATTTCCAGCGTCATCGGATTCTTTCTCAAAATCGTGAGTGGTGATTGGTGAGTGGTGAGCGGACCTTCAAAGTCCCGCGCCTAGGAGTTTGTCGGACTTAGGGCCGACAAACACCTGATGCAAAACCGCCTGCGCAAAAACGGAAGAAAACGGTTGCAAAAAGCCCTATTTTCAGCCTGCGCGCGTGCCCGTTGGAGGCCAGGAAGGGTCGTCATCCCGAATTTCATTTGAAATGCGCAGGCGGTTTTGCTGTTAGCAGCCTGTCGGCTTGCCAAGTCCGACAGGCTGCTAGGCTATCCCGCTCTCGCGGACGCAGCGCCCGTTACTTTCTTTCCGCGAGCCGGCCTTCCGGCAGGGCGAGCAGCGCGTCGTAGATCCTGCATTCGGTATGCGTCAGCCGTCAGTCGCCCGACAAGCACCGGTCACGGGTCACCAGTCGCGAGTCACGAATCACGAATCATGGAAGTTAGATGCGGCACGCATCCTCCCCGCACCCGAGGTCCCGGTCGGCGTCGGCGAGCAGCTGCTCGAACGTCTCCGGCACGCGGACGACGCGCCCGATGACCGCCGGGGAATGCGCCTGCAGCCAGTAGCTGTGGGTCGGATGCCCGCCGCCGGCGACGACGAGCGCGATGTTGTCGGGCTTCTGGCAGATCGGCCACGGATCGAGGGAGAGGCTCGCACGCGTTACCGGGTTCGCGTCGATCTCGATCCATGCCGGCGCGCCCGCCCGCCGCATCTGCGCCATCGGGATCTTCGAGTTCTCCCACAGGAACTCGCGGATCGAGCGCTGGGTCCAGCCGAGCTCCGCCATCCGCCGCGCGACGATCGGCGCGAGCATCATGATGCCGGGCGTGCCCTTCTCCCATCCGGCGAGCGCCGCGAGGTTGGGCGTGCGCATGAAGTCCGCCATGCGCCACATGCCGTTCAGCGCATCTTCCTCCGGCGTTTCCTTCTTCGCGCCCCGGCGCCGGACATTGGTGACCCCGCTCGCGAAGGCGACCGAGACCGAATTCGTGCCCGGCGCGAAACCGTGGCGCTGGGTCGCGTGCGGCTGCCATCCTGGCGGGAGTCCCTCCTCGTCCTCGGCGAAGACCGCGTTGGTGTAGCGCATGGCCCCGAAGATCGCCATCGTGCCGACGCCCGGCAGCGCGCCGCCCACGTTCTGCTGCAGGAGGCGCAGCGCGCGCCCGATGCTCGCCCCGGCGGGCCGCTGCGGGTCCGGCCCGAGCAGGCCGAACCCCGAATTGAGGCGGATTTGCTTCGCGATCGGCCCGTTGACGATAACGGCGGGGAACGGTCCGCCCGAAGTGGCCTGCAGCTGGTCGAAACCCTCGGACGCGAGGCATGCTTCCACCGCGGCAACCAGCACCGGCAGGTACTCGGGCCGCCCCCCGGCCATGGCGAGCGTGATGGCGCAGGTCTCGACGGTGGTGACGCCGCCGCGCGGCGGGAACTTGCCGAGCACGTGCGTGCGCGGAGCCGTGGAGCCCCGGAGCATCCAGTCCACGCGCTCCTTCGTTGCGGGCCACAGCGGCAGGCCATCGCCCCACAGGTTGGCAAGCAGGAGGTTGTTGGCCTTGACGAGAGCGTCCTCGTAGCTGGCGCCCTCGACGGAGAGCATCGTTGCCGAGCCCGCCGCCTGCGCGAACTCCGATTTCCAGCGGGTAAGCCCGTCGTAGAACTCGCGCTTGCGCGCCTTGAGGGAGGCGAGATCGCTCCCCGGCAGGAACATCTGGATCGGGAACGTGACCATGGCCGCGTCGGGCGCGAACCCGATCCCGGACACGGCGTTCTTCATGACGCCCACGAAATCCGTCCGCGTGAGCGTGACGGTGGGGATCCCGAGCGCTTCTATCCTAGCGGCTGCACGGCCGCATGCTGTGGCGCAGGCCCCTCAAGCCGCGTTGCCGACGATGACGGCGTCGACGCCGCTCTTTTTCACGGCCGCGGCGGTTTCCTCCGTGCCGATCAAAGCGTTGCCCTGCGGGAAGGCGTCGATCGGCAGCACGGTGACGCCCGGAAAATCGGCCTCGAGCATCTCCTTCAGCATCGGCAGCATGCGATAGGCCTGCCACTGCTCGTTGCTGACGAAGCCGATGCGCCTGCCCTCGAGCGAGGCGAGCCGCGGCGCGTGCGGCTGCGTCACCTCGAGCGCGCCCGACGGGTCGTGGAACTCCAGTCTGATCACGGCACCTCCTCCTGCTTTCAGCCGTTCGATTCGCCCGTCCCGGACGCCCCCTCGGCGGCGGGTTCCGCCGGGCCGGGCGTATCCGTCGCAGCGGCCGGCTCCGCGTCGCCGGCGGCGGCCTGCTTCGCGGCGAGCTTGCGCAGGCGCTTTTCCTCCTGTTTTTTTCTCTTCGCCAGGTCCCTCTGGCGCCTCTCGAACTGGTAGTTGGGTTTTGCCAAGCGGTGACTCCCGGTCGCGGCCGACGCCAGGTCAGGCCGTCTTCAGATTGTCGGCAGAGGTCTTTCCGTCCTTGCCGCGGACGAGCTCGAACTGGACCTTCTGTCCGTCCGAGAGCGTGCCGAGGCCGGCGCGCTCGACGGCGGAGATGTGCACGAACACGTCCTTCGAGCCGTCATCCGGCTGGATGAAGCCGTAACCCTTCGTCTTGTTGAACCACTTCACCGTTCCGCTGGGCATTGCGATCTCTCCTGGAAGAAAAAAACACGACGGGACACCCGTCCGGCCGGATCATTTCCCGCCGGGCGCATGAGCGAGCTTGGTAACGCGATAGTTGATGGCGCCGGAGCCGTGCCGCCCGGCGTTGGTGAACTTGTGGTAACCGTTGCAGTGCGCGCAGCGGTGCAGGAACTCGTCGCCTTTCCCGGTCGTGCGGACCTCGGTCGTCTTGCCGCAATGATGGCATCTCATGTGGATTCGGTCACGCGGGAGCCGATAGGGCCTGAAAAGCGGTTCATTCCGACTCGTTAACGAGGGGCGTTGGAAGGGTTGCCCGCCATGACGGCAACGGCGCGGGGCGTGGAAGGTATCAAGCGGCGTATCCGGGTGCCCAATGATACACCCATCGGGGCGGGAAGTCCCGGTTTCGCGGCGCTTTGGTGTTCCGCAGTCCGATCGCGCCCGTTCCCCGGCGCGCCGTGGCCGCCCGGCCGCCGCGGCTAATCCGGCTGCAGGCCGAACGTGGCGGCGAGCGTGCAGGCGAGATCCATGATGCCCACGAGCGCGGCGATCTCCACGATTTCCTTCGCGGAAAAGTGCGCCGCAAGCTTCGTCATCAGGCCCTCCCCGACCGCGCCTGCCGACCGCACCATCGCCTCCGCGAATTCGAGCGCGGCGGCTTCTCCCGCATCGAGCGCGCGGTAATCCGAGCGGGCGATAGCGTCCAGTTCCTCGCCGCTCACCCCGTGCTTGAGCGCGTAGCGCCCGTGGGAGCCCGTGCAGTAGGCGCTCCCCCGCAGCCGCGCGACCCGGTACGCGATCTTCTCCTTGAACGCCCGCGGCAGCGTCCCGGCGTCGAGCGCGGCGTGGAAGTAGGCGCGGTGCGCCGCGAGGATCTCCGGCCGGTGCGCGAGCGTGCGGTACATCCCGGGCACGCGCCCGCGCGTTTGGCGCAACTGCTTGAAGACTTCCCGCAGCTCCGCGGGCTCGTTGTGCGGCTCGACCATCGGTATGCGTGGCATGGCCCGAATGCGTGATTGGTGAGTAGTGAGTGGTGATTGGACGTTGCGCTATGGCGCACACGCCGCCGGTCGCCTGCCGCGCGTCACGGCCCTCATTGCGGCCGTATACCCGCTTGCCGCGCGAGCTTCGCCATCTCGGCGACCTGCTCGGCGATCAGCTCGTCGAACCCGGCGGGCGTGGTCGGGTCGGGCTCGACGCCGAGCGCGGTCATCTTCTGATGGATCTCCGGCAGCGCGAGAATGCGGGTGATCTGCGCGTGCAGCTTGTTGATGATCGCGCGCGGCGTCTTCGCCGGCGCGAGCACCCCGGACCACGTGTCGAAGCGGAAACCCGGCAGCGCGGACTCGGCGAGCGTCGGCACGTCGGGGATCGCGCCGACGCGCTTCAGGCACGACACCCCGAGCGCCCGCAGCTTGCCCGCCTTCACGAGCGGAATCGAGCCGGAGAGCGGCGACATGAAGAACTGCACGCGGCCGGCAATGGTGTCGTTCAGCGACTCGGTGAGCTTCGCCCCGATCATCCGCGAGGTAATGTCGGGTGTGCCGCCCGGCGTGAACCCGATCACGACGCGGACCGGCCGCGCCGGGTAGCGCGAGGCCTCGCCGCTCTGCGCCGCCCAGGCGGCCGCGGGAATGAAGCAAGCAACCGTCAAGAAAACCGTAGTGCGCGTGAAGCGTAATTTCATATATCGGACTTTTCCCTGCGTTCGAACATTGACGCGTGACAGTATATCCGCGGAGCAGCAATTCGGGTTCAGAAATGCCCACCACGCATCACCATCACTGCCGCCGTCGCGTTGACTGCCGCGACCTCGCGTTATACGCTACGGCGCGCCCACCGCAGACGAGGAGGCCGCTTGAACGCGCCCGTCGACGCCCCGCCGAAATACTTCACCTATTACCCCGGCAACTACCGCTGGTCGGCGGAGATGCTGGTCATCCTCAGCACCGCGCCGTACGGCGGCGCGGAGATCTCCGAAGTGGACCGCATCGGGCGCGGGCTGCGCGACCGTGTGGGCGACGACGAAGCGTGGTTCGAGGCGTGGCGCGAGGGCGCCGATCTGCTGCGGCTGCGCGCCGGGGAAGCGGAGGCGAAAGGCCACGCGCTGACGGCAGCGTCGAATTATCTGCGCGCGAATTTCTACTACCAGACCGCCGATCACTTCCGTCAGCCCAAGGACGAAAAGGCGCTCGCGGTCTACCGCCAGTCGCTCGAGTGCTTCCGCCAGTTCGCCGCGCTCACCGACCGGCCGCGCATCGAGACGGTCGAACTGCCGTTCGAGGGCGGCTCTTTCCCCGCCTACTTCGTGCACGCGGTGAACGCCGGCGGGAAGCGCAATCCATGCGTCGTGCGCTTCGGCGGCTTCGACACGCAGAAGGAAATGCAGTACCTGCGCGGCACGCCCGAGCTCGCGCGCCGCGGCATCTCCTACCTGCTGGTGGACGGCCCCGGCCAGGGCGAGTCGATCCGCTTTCGCGGCCTGCACCTGCGCCACGATTTCGAGGTCGCAGGCAGCGCGGCGCTCGATTACCTCGCCACGCGCGGGGACGTGGACATGGCGCGCGTAGCCGTCATGG
The DNA here is from genome assembly GCA_016192825.1 of Betaproteobacteria bacterium. Classification (GTDB taxonomy): domain Bacteria; phylum Pseudomonadota; class Gammaproteobacteria; order Burkholderiales; family SG8-41; genus SG8-41. The sequence continues at coordinate 47,054 of JACPTK010000120.1, forward strand.
CGATGAGCCTCGGCGGCTACTACGCGCCGCGCATGGCGGCGATGGACCCACGCTACAAGGCGTGCGTGACGTGGGGCGCGATCTGGGACTACCACGCCACCTGGGTGCGGCGGCTCGAGCGGATCAAGCAGGCCGCGCTGCCGGTGCCGGCGGACCACCTGCTGTGGGCGTGCGGCGTGGACGACTACGACGCGGCGCTGAAGAAAATCGAGGGCTTCCGCCTCGACGGCGTCGCGCAGAAGGTGAAATGCCCGTTCCTGCTGCTGCACGGCGCGGCCGACGCGCAGGTCTCGATGGCGGAGGCGCAGCGGCTGTTCGACGCGATCGGCTCGAAGGACAAGACCTTCCGCGTGTTCACCGAAGCGGAAGGCGGCGCCCAGCATTGTCAGCGCGATTACCTGACGCGGGCGATCGACGTCATGGCCGACTGGCTCGATGAGAAACTCAAATGACTGGCGGCTCGCGGCTCGTGACTGGTGTTTTGTGCACTATCTATAAGAATCCCGAGGAGGACGGTTTATGAAGATGCGCTCGCTGTCGCTTGTTTCCCTTTTCCCTTTTGTCCTGTGCCTCGGGCTATCGCCTGCCACCGCGCAGGAATGGAAGCCGTCGCGCAACATCGACATCATCGTGTCCTCGGGGGCTGGCGGCGCCGCGGACCGGGAGGCAAGGGAAACCCAGCGCTTCCTGCAGCAACTGCCCGGCATGCCGCCGGTGACGGTAATCAACCGCCAGGGCGGCGGCGGAACAGTGGCCTGGAGCTCGGTGATACAGCGCAAGGGCGACGCGCACACGATTTCTACGCTCAATGTGGCGCTGCTCACCAACCAGATTCTCGGCACCGCGAAGATCGGCTACCGCGATCTCACGCCGCTTGCCGTCCTCATGCGCGAGTACGTCGCGGTATGGACCCGGACCGCGTCGCCGATTGGCTCGGCCAAGGATCTCGTCGAGCGGCTGAAGACGGATCCCTCGTCGGTGAGCTTCGGCCTGTCGCCGGCGCTCGGCAATCAGAACCACATCGTGCTCGGCATGATCGCGAAGGCCGCGGGCATCGATCCGAAGGCGCTGAAGATCGTGGTCTACTCCTCCGGCGGCCAGGGCATGACCGCGGCGCTGGGCGGTCACGTGGAGGTCTGGGCCGGCACGCTCGGCGGTGCGCTGGCCCGCGCGAAGAAGGGCGGTGGAGTCCGCGTGCTCGGCGTAAGCGCGGAGCAGCGCGCCCCCGGCGCGGCGGCGGAGCTGCCGACCTTCCGCGAGCAGGGCATCGACGCGGTCTACGCGGCCTTTCGCGGCTGGCAGGGCCCCCCGGGCCTGACACCGGCGCAGCGCGCGTTCTGGGACCAGACGTTCTCGACCATCGTCCAAAGCGACGAATGGAAGGAGGTCGAGCTGAAGAACGCGTGGGGCAGCGGCTACCTCGACAGCGCCGCCACGCGCAAGCACCTCGACGCCGAGTTCGAGTCGCTGCGCAAAACGCTGGCGGAGCTGGGCGTCATCAAGTAGCCCCTTGATGAGGGATGAGGGATGAGGGATGAGGGATGAGGGATGAGGGATGAGGGATGAGGGATGAGGGATGAGGGATGA
>JACPTK010000021.1 GCA_016192825.1 Betaproteobacteria bacterium
CCCTTCCCCCCCTTTGACCCCTTCCCCCCTAGAATCGCCTTTGCGGCCTCCTTTTCGGAAAAGAATGGTCGTGTCGGCAAACACGTTCTTCAATGGTAGCGCCAAGCTACCAAGCCCTCCGAAAACGGGGGCCTCAATCAGTATCAACGGCATGCAACCGACGCGCAAGAAGCCGCGCGCGGCTGATGCCGGACGTTGAATCTGTAGAAAAAGTCCCTCGACGATCGGCGATCGTTTTATTTGCGATATGAGCGCACGTGGCTTACGATTTGACGTGAAAAGAGGTGCGCGCGCCGATCTCCTCTCAGATCGCATCCTGGCGCGGAGCAGCCGGATGAAGAGTGTCGACCGACAAAATCAAAGCGATTTCCGACGAGGCCGAAAACACCGCGTTCTTGGCCTTTTTCTACAGACTCGTTATGCGTCATTGACCAAAGATCGCCATACTGGATGACGTGAGCGCAACCCTTGATGCTGTCAAAACGCTCGTTCTTGCTGGCGACGTCCGGATTTCGGAGCACGGATACGACGAACTCGCCGAGGACCGAATCGGCGTAAGGGACATACTCGTTGGCGTATCAGACGCAGTGCTCGTTGAGGACTATCCTGACTTCCCAAAGGGAGCCACTGTGCTGGTGCTACAATTTGATGCAGATCGTCGCCCCATCCATGTCGTCTGGGGAATCCCAAAGGGTCGCGCGAGTCCGGCGGTAGTGGTGACGGCGTATCGACCTGATCCCCGGCTCTGGAGTGACGACTTCTTAACGAGGCGGAAATGAACAGGAACCGAAGAGTCAAGCTTGTTCACGAAGGGCGTTACGTCGCAGAGGTCGAGGTCGAACTTCTCGAAGACGAGACCGGGTGGTCACCCTACCTGTCTGCAGAAGACGCCTGCAAACTTGACGACGTGCGTGCCGCCTTGCGTCGGAAAGATTTCAAGACGGCCTCGGCTCTTGGCCGCGTTTTTGAGTTACGCCCTGTCGCGTCGCAATGACGCATAACAGCCCGATCGAGCCCGTGCGTTGTCGGCTTGTGGCCGCTCCGCGGGGTTTTCGACTCCAGCGCGCGGCTCATCGGGGACGTTAGCCGACTACGAGCATAATTCGACGGGTCGTAAATTGAGCCTTCCGAATTCTGGCCGCGCAATAGTTGACGCAGCGAAGGTGCGCGACTACCTCTTGTCGGACACTCATCCGGTGGGCCGGTTCAAGGCTGCATTCTTCGCCACCCTCGGCTACTCTGCGAATCACTGGGAATGGTTGTGCGATGACCTCTTGGCACTGGGACGTGCCGGACCGGCTGCACCGGGAAAACCGAGCGCATTTGGGCGGACATTCGAAGTCGATGGTATTCTGATAGGGCCGTCGGGGCGTTCGGCTGACGTAAAGACTGTCTGGATCGTTCGGGCGAATGACGACTCACCCCGATTTGTCACCGCCTTTCCGAGGTGATTTATGTACAAGCTTCTCGATACGGTTGTGCTCAAGCGTAATGTGCCAGACGCAGGTCTTCGCGTCGGGGATCTCGGTGCGATTGTCGAAGTCCACGATCCTGATCATTTCGAGGTTGAGTTCGTCGCGGCCTCGGGCCGAACTCAGGCTCTTGTCACATTGGGTTCCGAGGATATACGCCACGTGAACGATAGCGACTTGATTGCCGTTCGATCGCTGGAACGCGCCGTCGGCTAACTTCAGGTCGAACGGACGGGCCGCCAGCGCCATGCCATCATTGAGCATCACGCCGGCCCGCCGTTCACCAAAACGTTAGCAAGGAATTCCCATCATTTGCGGTGGCGGCCTACCGCCACGCCGCCCAGGGAAAAGCGTAAATCGCGATTGTTGGGCAGGCTACGTCACGCCACGCTTCATCATGTCACGCTGTATCACGTCACGCTCCATCACGTCATGCCTTGCCATGTCACGCTTCATCAGGAATCAAAGCTCTGCTTTGATTCCTGCCGCCTTCACGATCCTCGCGTAGCGGGCGATGTCCGCCTTGATGGTGGCGGCGAACTGCTCGGGCGTGCCGCCAATCGGCTCGTAGCCAAGCGCGTCGAGCCGCTGCGTCACGTCGGGCGCCTTCAGCGCCGCGGCAATCACGCCGTTCAGGCGGGTGACGATCTCGCGCGGCACGCCGGCGGGCGCGACCACCCCGAACCACGGCTCGATCACGTAGCCCTTCAAGCCGGATTCCGAAACCGTGGGAACATCGCGCGCCGCGGGCGCACGCTTCGAGCCGGTTACGGCGACAATTCTTAACTTGCCGGCCCTGGCGAGGTTCTGGATCAGCGACAGGTCGGCGAACATCATGTCGATCTGGCCGCTGACGACATCGGTCAGCGCCGGCGCGGTGCCCTTGTAGGGAACGTTCACGATTTGAGTGCCTGACATGGATTTGAACAGCTCGGCGGCGAGGCTTGACATGCTGCCGGTCCCGGAAGAGCCGTAGTTCAGGTAATTCGCTTTTCGCTTCGCGATCGCGACCAGTTCCTTCACGCTCTTCGCGGGAACCGTGGGATTGACGCCAACGGCGTATGGAACATGGGCAACCAGGATGATGGGCGTGAAATCCCTGAGCGAATCGTACGGCAGCTTGCGATACAGGCTTGGCGCCACCGCCATGTTGCTCGAGCCGCCCATCGAGAGGGTGTAGCCGTCGCCGGGGGACTTGGCGGCGGCATCGAGCCCGATGGTACCGCCCGCGCCGCCGCGGTTCTCGACCACCACCGACTGGCCCAGCTGCTCGGTGAGCTTCTGCCCGACCATCCGTCCCAGAATGTCATTGGGGCCGCCCGGTGCAAACGGAACGATCAAGCGAATCGGCTTCGACGGATATTGCTGCGCATGAGCCATTCCTGCCACCAACCACGCCATCGCGAAAACGAACGCATTCATATTCGTCACCCCCCGCGCCTCCTCCCGCAGGCAGCGGGAGGATGACCAAATCCTACTCGCTTTTCACGGCGCCGATCTTGATGAGATGGCTCAGGCGGCCCGCTTCGGACTTGATGAAGGCGTCGAATTTCTCGACCGTGCCGCCTTCGATCTCGAGCCCGAGCTGGTCGAGCCGCTTGCGCACGTCGGGCGCCGCCAGCGCTTCATTGACGCCGCGATTCAGCTTGCTGATGAGCGCGCGCGGCGTCTTCGCCGGCGCGGCCATGCCGAACCACACGATGGCCTCGGCACCCTTGATGCCCTGCTCCTCCAGGGTCGCCACGTTGGGCAGCACCGCCTGCCGCTTCTTCGCGGCGATGCCCAGCACCTTGACCCGGCCCGACTTGATGTGGGCGTCCGCGCTGACGCTGGTGGTGTACATCATGTGCATGTTGCCGCCGATGATATCGGCAATCGCCGGCGCCGTCCCCTTGTACGGGACGTGCGTGACGTTGGCCCCGCTCGCCACCTGGAACACCGCGAGCCCGATGTGCAGGCTGCTGCCGATGCCGGACGAGGCCCAGTTGGCCTTGCCCGGATTGGCCTTGGCATACGCGAGCAGCTCTTTCGCGCTGTTGGGCGGGAATTTCGGGTTCGCGACGATGATGAGCGGCGCGTAGCCGATCCAGACGACGGGCGCCAGATCGTTGATGCGATACGGCGGCTGCTTGTGCAGCAGCACGCTGTTCACGTTCGGCGCCGGGTTCGCAAGCAGCAGGGTGTGGCCGTCCGGACTCGCCTTCGCCACGACGTCGCCGCCGATCAGGCCGCCGGCGCCCGGGCGGTTGTCCACCACGAACTGCTGCCCCCAAGCTTCGGTCAGCTTCTGGCCAAGCAGCCTCGCGATGATGTCGTTGGAGGCACCGGGCGGGAACGGCACGACCCAGCGCACCGGCCGCGACGGGTAATTTTTCGCCGCATCCTGCGCCCAGCCTGAAGCCGCGACCAACCAACCAGCCACCAACGCACTAACAAGTCTTGCCGTCCTCATCGAGAGTCTCTCCATTCAGGGTTTACCAACCAAATCACGAGTAACGGGTCACGAGTCACGGCGCGCCAGCGCCTGGGGATTGATCACGTTGATCGGCTTGCCGGCGGCGAACGCGAGGATCTGCTCGAACGCCTTGCCGAAGATGCGCTCGTAGCCGTCGCGCTCGACGTAGCCCAGGTGCGGCGTGCAGACGACGTTGTCCATGTTGAGCAGCGGGTGCTCCGGATTCAACAACGGCTCCTCCTCGTACACGTCCACTGCCGCCAGGCCGGGACGGCCCGCGTTCAGGGCGGCGACCAGCGCGCCCGGTTCGATCAGGCCGGCGCGGCTGGTGTTGACGATCAGCGCGGTCGGTTTCATGCGCGCGAGATCCGCCGCGGTCACCAGGCCCCGGGTCTCCGGGGTGAGCCGCACATGAAGCGTGAGCACATCCGAGCGCTCGAACAGGTCGCCCTTGGAGGCGACGAACGCGACACCGTCCGCCCGCGCCCTTTCCGCCGAGCGCTCGCGGCCCCAGGCGAGTACCGGCATCCCGAAGGCCCGGCCGTAGCCGGCCAGCACCGCGCCGATGCGGCCGTAACCGAGAATGCCGAGCGTGCGGCCGCGCAGCGCGCAGCCGATCGTGGATTGCCAGCGCCCGCTCTTCAGCGCGGCGACCTCCTGCGGCACGCGACGCATCGCGGCGATGATCAGGCCCCAGGCGAGCTCCGCGGTGGCGTACGACGGCTCGCCCGGGTGCAGGTCCGAGCACAGCAGGACGCCGCGCCGCGTGCAGGCTTCGACGTCGATGTGCGGATAGACGCTGGTCTGGCTGATCAGCTTCAGCTTCGGCAGGCGCTCGATGAGCGGCGCCCGGATCGGCGTGCGCTCCCGGATCGTGACCAGCGCCTCGGTGTCCTCGAGCCGCTGCGCGAGCGTATCGGTGTCCTTGGTGTGCTCGTTCCAGATCGCGACGTCGTGCCCCGCGAGCCTGGAAAAGCACTTCAGGGTTCGGACGACGTTCTGGTAATCGTCGAGTATGGATATTTTCATATCAGCTTTCAGCTATCAGCTATCAGCTATCAGCTATCAGCTACCAGCTATCAGCTATCAGCTACCAGCTACCAGCTACCAGCTATCAGCTATCAGCTATCAGCTATCAGCTATCAGCTATCAGCTATCAGCTATCAGCTATCAGCTATCTGACTGAGCAGACTCTAATGGTTCCAATCTGGTGTCCCATGACTCGCAGCTCGTGGCTGATGGCTGGCGGCTGAGCGTTCAATCCAGCCAGCCGCTCGTCTCGGCCAGCACCTTGTCCACGATCTGCGGCGCGAGGCCGACGTAGGTCGCGGGGTCAAGCGCCGCGCGCAGCGCGTCCGGGCTGAGCGCCGCGGCGACGCGCGGGTCCTGCATCAGCGCCTGCTCGAAACGGATGCCGCGCTCGATGCCATGCATCGACGCCTCGTACACCAGCTCGTGCGCGGTCTGCTTGCCGACCTTGTCCGAGAGCGCGAACATGACGCGCTCGGAAAGCAGGAAGCCGCCCAGCAGATCGAGGTTGCGGCGCATGCGCTCCGCGTCAACGACGAGGCCGGACAGCACGTATTTCATCGTGGCCAGCAAGCCGCCCGCCATCAGGCAGGACTCGGGCAGCGCCTTCCACTCCCCCCGCCACGCCGAGCCGTCGCGCTCATGCTCGATCACCATGCACTCGAGCATGAATGCCGCGTTGTAGCGCAGCGCCCGCGAAACGCCCACCGCCGCCTCGCAACTGGAGGGATTGCGCTTGTGCGGCATGGTGGAGGAGCCCACCTTGCCTTCGCTGAACGGCTCGAACACTTCCGCGATCTCGGTATGCTCGAGGTTGACGATCTCGTTCGCAATCTTGCCGAGCGTCTGGCCGAGGATCGCCAGCACGCACACGTACTCGGCAAAACGGTCGCGCGCGGGCTGCCAGTTGATGTCGGCGACACCGAGCCCTAGCCGTTTCATCAGCCGCCGCTCGAGCTCCGGCGCTTGCGGGCCGTAGGAAGCCTGGGTGCCGACCGCGCCGACCATCCCGCCCACGAAGACGCGCGGCTCGAGGTCCCGCAGCCGCTGGTGATTGCGGCCCATCTCGGAGAGCCAGATCGCCACCTTGTGGCCGAAGGTGATGGGCAACGCCTGCACCCCGTGCGAGCGGCCGGCCATCGGCGTCGCCTTGTGCGTCTCGGCCAGCCGGTAGAGCGCCCGGCCGATCGCCTTCACATCGCGCAGGTAGATCGCGTGGGCCTCCCGCATCTGCATCATCGTGCCGGTGTCGAGCACGTCCTGCGTGGTCGGCCCGAAATGGATGTACTCGCCGCGGCCGTCCTTGCACAACTGCTCCACCGCCTTCAGCGCGGGGACGAGCGGGTGCTTGATGCGCCGGATCTCGGCGGCGATCGCCTCGATATCGACGTTGGCGACTTTGGCCCGGGCGGCGATCTCCTGCGCCGCCGCGCGCGGGATGATGCCGAGCTCCGCCTGCTCCAGCGCCAGCGCCGCCTCGAAGTCGTACCACTTCTGCACCCGGTTCGCGTCGCTGAAGATCGCGCGCAGCTCGTCGGTGCTCCACAGGTGCTTGAGCAGCGCGTCGTCGAATACGCCGGAGGCCATTGTTCGTGACTCGTGACTCGTGACTCTCGGCTCGTGACCGGGCGCGGGCCGCGCCCCAGATGCCCGCGGCGCGGGCCGGCGTCAGGCGACGCGCTCCAGTATGTGCAGCCCCCGCACGCGATCGAGCAGGTAGATCAGGCCGCGCTCGTCCACCGTGACGTCGTTGCTCTGCACGCGCTCGGACCCCTGCGGAACGTCCGGCATATAGTAGGCCACTTCCCGCAGCGCGTGCGGGCGCGAGATATCGATGATCCGCAGGCCGTAGGCGAACCAGGCAACCGGGATCTCGGTGCCCGTCACCTTCTCGCATGGCTGGTGGCAGCCCGTCATGCGCGGCTGCGGGGTGTCGGGCATATCTTCGACCTGGAAGGTCGAGACCGGCTGCGGGTGCTTTTCGTCGGTGATGTCCACCATCCACAGGAAGGCGGCGGGATATTTCGGGTAGTCCTCCATCCGGAACACGTCCTCGTCGGTCACCAGCATGAAGTCGCGGTTCGCGATCTTGAACGGGATGCGCAGGCAGGTGTGCGTCGGCCACGGGAACGGCGGGCTCCAGTCGAGGCCCGACACGAACCGGGGCTTGCGCATGTCGTCGATGTCCAGGATCACCAGCCCGCCGTGCCAGTAACTCGTGTAGAGACGGTTGCCGTAGCGCAGCGGATGGTGGCACTTGTGCGCGTCGCCCTTCCAGGTCGGCGTCTCGCCCCCGGCGGTCCACTGCCCCGGCATCCACCAGCGGCCGACTTCCTCCGGCTTCGCAGGGTCCTTCAAGTCGAGGATCATGACGATGTTGCCGAGGTATCCGTCCATCGTCGGCGAGATGTAGGCGTAACGCCCATCGAAATCGAAGCGGTGCACGCCCCGCGCGTAGGTCGGGCCGGGATGGTCCGTCGTGCTCCAGTGGGTGATGAGCGTCGGCTTCGCGGGATGGGACACGTCGTAGATGCCCAGCCCCCCGTGATAGCCCTCGGGCGGCACCTCGCCCTTCGCCACCTGCGCGCGCAGCGTCTCGCGATTGGTGATCATGATGCCGTTGGCGACGCGCACCTTGTGCGAATGGGTCCCCTCCGGCATCGACAGCGACGCGAGCGGCTTCGGATGCTTCGGATCGGACACGTCCACGATCAGCGTGCCGTGGGGATTGTGCATGTTGCCGATGTAGGCGATGCCCTTCTCCACCACCACCTGGCCGCCGCCCGCGCAATCGAACCACGCCGTCGGCTGCATGCGCGCGCCGGGGCCGGCGTGCGCGTGGCGCACGCCCCCGCCCGATTTCACGTCCACGTAGCCGACTTCCCTGACCCCTTTCGACCGGCTCATGTTCCGCGCTAATCCATCCGTATGCCCGCGCGCTTGATCACGTCGGCCCACTTGCTGCGCTCGCTCTTGATGAAGCCGGCGAAAGCCTGCGCGCTGTTGCCGACCGGCTCGGTGCTTTGCGACAGCAGCCGCTCGCGCACCTCCGGCAAGTTCAGGACCCTCACGATCCCGGCATTCAGCCGCGCGACAATCGCGTGCGGAGTTTTCGCCGGCGCGAGCCAGCCGAACCAGCCGATGACCTCGAAACCGGGGAAGCCGAGCTCCGCCACCGTCGGCAGCGCCGGCGCGACCGGCGAGCGCTTGGCACTGGTGATCGCGAGCGCCCGCACCCTGCCGGCCTTCACCTGCGCCGTCGCGGCGAGCGCGAGGCTGAACAACGCCTGCACCTGGCCGGCGATCACTTCCGCCAGGGCCGGGCCGCCGCCTTTATACGGCACATGGACCACGTCCACGCCGGCGCGCTGCTTGAACAGCTCCAGCGCCAGGTGGCCGGAGGTGCCGTTGCCGGCCGACGCGAAGGTGAGCCGGCCCGCGCGGCTCTTGGCGAGGGCGATCAGCTCGGGAACCGAAGCTGCGGGCACCGACGGGTGGACGACGAGGATGTTGGGCACGGAAATGCCGTGCGTGATCGCGGCGAAGTCGCGCACCGGGTCGTAGCGCACCTCGCGGTACAGGCTGGGATTGATGGCGACCCCGGCCGCCACCAGCACGAAGGTATAACCGTCGGCGGTCGAGCGCGCGGCCATCTCGTAGGCGATATTCCCGTTTGCGCCGGGCCGGTTGTCGATCACCACGATCTGGCCCAGCGTTTCCGCCAGCCGCGGCCCCACCAGGCGGGCGAGGATGTCGGCGGGGCCGCCTGGCGGCACCGCCACGATCATGCGGACCGGCTTGTCCGGATAGGACTGCGCAACGACACCCGCCGCAACGCACGCTAAGGCCGCCAGCACGATGGCCCGGATCACCTGTTGCATGTCACTCTCCTCGTCGGGCTCATTTGTCGGATGCCCGCCTGATCGTCCGGCGCTCGGCATAGATTTCGAATTCACCCACGATCTCGAGAATCGAGCGCCGCGGCAGCTCCGCGACGCCGACCGCGGAACGGGCGTGGGCGCCGCGCTCCGGCCCCCACAGCTCGAAGAAGAGATCGGAGGCGCCGTCGATCACCGCGAACTGGCGCTCGAAGCCCGGCGCGGAATTGACCATGCCGTGCAGCCGGATCACGCGCTTGAGGCGGTCGAGGTCGCCCACCCGCGCCTTGATCGAGGCGAGAATCTGCAGCGCCACCGCGCGCGCGGCGACGTAGGCCTCCTGCTCGGTGATCTCGGTCCCGACCTTGCCGGTGTTCTTCGCGCCCAGCATGAGCGGGTGGCGCGCGGTGCTGTGCCCGCCCAGAAACAGGATATTCCCGACCTGCACGCAGGGAATGCGGTTCGGGCTCGGATAGGGATGGACCGGCGGCAGCCGCAGCCCCATCCGGGCAAGCTTGTCTTCCATCACGCCCATGCACACCCCCCTGCCCGATCGCCCGCCGCTGCGCGGGTTGAACGGCACGAAGTGTCCGTTCGAAGCCGCGCGGTCAAACCGGCGCATTGCGTCCGCGTTTGACAGAGTTTAACCGCATTGCGCCGCCGTCGTTAAGCGGACCCCGCCGCCACATCCTGGACTCGAGGAATTCGCGGGGCGGCTGCCCGGCGAATTCCTTGGTGCTATGCTTTCCAAGCATCCTCCGGAATTCGATCGTGTCCCAGGCGCCATCCAAGCTGTGCAGCCTCCCCGAGCTCGCCGGACGCGTTCCGGATGGCAGCGCGCTCGGGCTGGGCGGCGTGTTCCTGCACCGCGGCCCTTTCGCGCTGGTGCGCGAACTCGCCCGGCAGAGCCGCCGCGGGCTGGAGATCATCAAGCCCTCCCCGGGCTACGATCTCGACTTGCTGTGCCGCGCCGGCGCGGTGTCGAAAGTGCGCGCGGGCATCGTGGCGATGGAAGGCCATTTCGGGCTCGCGCGCTGGTACCGCAGGGCGATCGAGCGCAAGGAGGCGGCGCTCGAAGAGCACGCCTGAATGACGCTGGTCGCCGGGCTGCGTGCAGCCGCATACGGGATCCCCTTCCAGCCGGTCGCCGGCGTTCACGGCAGCGATCTTGCGCGAGTCAACAACTGGCGCAAGATCGCTGATCCGTACGGCTCGGGTAAAGAGGTCTATGTCATTCCCCCGATCCGGCCCGATGTCGCGGTGATCCACGCGAACGAGATCGACGAGCAGGGCAACGCGCGGGTGCTCGGCTCGCCGTTCTGGGACCATCCGCTGACGCGCGCGGCGAAGCGCGTGCTGGTGACCGCCGAGCGACTCGTCCCCACGGAAGCGCTCGCCGCGCAACCGGAACTCACGCTGGTGCCCGGATTCATGGTGGAAGCCGCCGCGATCGTGCCGCGCGGCGCGTGGCCGGGTTCGATGCACCCGCTCTACGAAGTGGATTACGCGGCGGTCGAGTCCTACATGAGAGATGAGCCCGGCGTTCTGGAGGCGCACCTTGCCGCCGCCCCAGAACATAACGGTGGGTCGTGATTCGTGGGTCGTGGGTCGACCGCTTCCCGCTCACGTAGGACTCGATCCACGACCCACGACCCACCATCCACGATCCACGATTTTATGAACAGCGGCTGGACCCCCTTCTCCTACCTCGTGGTCAATCTCGCCCGGCAGATCCGTGCGGGGGAGATCGCGTTCAGCGGCGTGAATTCCACGCTGCCGATGCTGGCGTGCCTGCTCGCGAAGCGGGCATACGACTTCCATTTCACCTACGTCAACGTGGCGGGCGGCGTGGAGCCCGTGCCGCAGAAGATTCCGCATTCCAGCAGCGACCCGGCCATCGTCGCGGGCGGTCCCGCCATTTTCGCCAACGAGGACTTCTACGACCTGTGCGCCCGCGGCGGTCTCGATCTCGTGTTCCTGGGCTGCGCACAGGTGGATGGCGAGGGGCGCACGAACGTTTCCGTGATCGGCGACTGGCACAACCCCAAGGTGCGGCTGCCGGGCGGCGGGGGCGCTGCGGTCATGATGCCGACGGCGCGGCGCGTCGCAACCTGGCGCACCGAGCATTCCCCCCGCACGCTGGTCGAGCGGCTTGACTTCGTCACCGCATCCGGGAACCTGACGACTCTGGTTACCCCGATCGCCGTGTTTCAGCGCGAGCCGGCCCGCGGCTCGCGCCTGGCGCTCGAATCGTGGAACCCGCAGGTCACGATAGACGATTTGGTGAAGCGCACCGGATTCAAGTTCGACGCCGGCGCCGCGCAGCCGACCGCGCCGATCACCGCGCGCGAGCGCAAAGCCCTTGCAAGCCTCGATCCTCTCGGGGAATTCGCCGCCGAAGTACACGCCTGAGCCGGCGTCCCGGCATCCGGCCCTGTCGGCGCGGCTTGCGGCGGGTTTATTTGACGTGCATCAAAGACCCCGCCACACCGCGACGTAGCATGGGCGCTTGACCGGCCCTTCGGAGGCGCCCGACATGAAGATCTGGTGGCAGAGCAGCACCCCAATCCATCGCCTGCACGATTACCGCACGACGCTTACCGAGCACCTGACGGGCGTCAAGCGGCCGGAGACCGAGATCCACATCAACGGCGTGGATGACGGCTCGATGGACCTCCATTACAACGCCGTCGTCGCCGTCAACAGCTACGGGCCCGGCGGCGTGCTGAACAAGATCATCCAGGCAGCGGACCAGGGCTACGACGCGGTGGCAATCGGCTGCTTCCTCGACCCCGCCATGCAGGAAGCGCGAGAGCTGGTGCCGATTCCGGTGCTGGGGCTGGGCGAGGCTTCCATGCTGACAGCCTGCATGTACGGTCACAAGTTCTCGGGCGTCGCTTTTCACGCCAAGCAGGCGCAGTACTACGACCGCAAGGCGTTCGAGTACGGCCTCTCCTCCCGGCACGTCCCCTTCGGCAACCTCGGTATCGATTTCAACCAGGTGCAAACCGCCTTTGCGAGCCCCGAACGAATGACCGGGACTTTCCTCGGCGAGTCGCGCCGCCTCGCGGCGCAGGGCGCGGAGGTGATTCTCGCCGCCTGCGCGACGGTGAACGCCATCATCCGCAGGGAGAAAATCCAGGAGGTGGACGGCGCCCTCGTTATGGACTGCAATGCGGTATTGCTGAAGCTGACGGAGGCGATGGCGGAGCTGGCGGCGAGCGCCGGACTGCGCGCGAGCCGGCGGCTCCTCTACCAGCGCCCCGACCGCCGCGCGCTGGGCGAGTGGATGCGGATCTACAATTTTCGGGCGAGCCCGCAGCTGAAGCCCTAGGAATTTGCCGGACTGCGGTCCGACAAATTCCTGAAAATTGAAATTAAATTGCCGGAAAAACCATTCAGCCCGCATGTCGCACGCGCCTCCACGCGCGCCTCGATCGCGTGGCCCGCCCGAATCGTGGCATTCGTGAATCGTGCGGGCTGGCTGTTATCATTCCGGCGGCACCCGTCCGAAGGAGGCCCGATTTGAAGCCCGTACGAACCGCCTTGTTCGCTCCCGGCAGCAAGGCGCGCGTGATGCAGAAAGCGCTCGAGAGCGGCGCCCAGGCCGTGATACTGGACCTCGAGGATTCGGTCCCGGTCGCGGCCAAGGCGGAGGCGCGGGCGCTGGTGGCCAGGGCGGTTGACGACGCCGCCGCGCTGCCGCCCGACTCGCGTCCCGTCATCACGGTGCGGACCAACGGCGCCGCCACCGGCCTGCTCGCCGACGATCTCGCCGCGGTGGTGCGTCCGGGACTGGACGCGATCTTCCTGCCCAAGGCGGAATCCGTCGAGGACATGACGGGCACGGCGTCCCTGCTCGACCGCCTGGAGGCCGCGAAGGGGCTGGCTGCGGGGGCCGTGGGCATCATCCCCATGTTCGAGAGCGCGCTTGGCGTGCTGCGCTGCTACGAGATCGTGCGCGCCACGGCGCGCGTCGCCGCCACCTGCATCGGCAGCGCGCGCGACGGCGACCTGCAGACCGACCTCGGCTGCGGCTGGTCGATCGAGGGCACGGAGATCTTCTACGCGCGATCGAAGGTTCTGCTCGACAGCTGCGCCGCCGGCGTTTACGCGCTCGACGGCGTATTCAGCGATCTCGGCGACGAGGCGGGTTTCATCCGGGACTGCGCCCTCTCCGCCCGTCTCGGCTACATCGGGCGCACGGTCATCCACCCCAAGCAGATCGCGCCCGCGCGCGCGGCCTACGCGGTATCCGAGGCGGACGCCGCCTACTACCGGCGCGTGGTGAGCGAGTTCGAGGCGGTGGAAAAGACCGGCGCGTCCGCCGCGATCATCGTGGACGGCAAGCTGGTCGATTACGCCATGTACCAGCGCGCAAAGCGCGTGCTCGAGTGGGCGCGCCTCGACGGGAGGTAAGGATGGATTACGCCTTCACCCCGGACCAGGAGGCCCTGCGCGGACACGTGCAGGAGTTGCTCCGCGAGGTCTGCCCGCCGGAGTACGCGGAACGCTGCGACCGCGAGGCGCGCCCGCCGCGGGAAGCGTACGAGGCGCTCGCCAAGCACGGCTGGCTCGGCCTCATCGTCCCGCCGGAGTACGGCGGCAGCGGCGGCTCCGCGACCGAGCTCGCGATCCTGCTCGAGGAAGCGGGCCGGCACTTCGAGGAGCTCGCGATGTGGGTGTTCCGCACGCTCACCTACGGCGGCTACGCCGTGCTGCAGCACGGCACGGCCGGGCAAAAGCAGGCGATCCTGCCGCGCGTGGCGCGCGGCGAGCTGTCGTTCTGCTTCGGGCTGACGGAGCCCCAATCCGGCTCGGATGCCGCCGCGCTCGCAACGCGCGCGGCGCGCGCCGGCGACGGCTACGTCATCAACGGGCAGAAGGTGTTCACCTCCGGCATGGACATCAGCGATTACTGCCTGCTCGTCACCCGCACCACGGCCGCAGAGAAGAAGCAGCACGGCATCACCAACTTTCTGGTGGACACCCGCCTGCCGGGCATCGAGGTCCGGAAGATCGAGACGCTGGGCCATCGCGCCATCGGCACGACGCAGGTGTTCTACAGGGACGTCGAGGTCCCGGCCTCGGCCGTGCTCGGCGAGATCGACCGCGGCTGGGAAGCGGTGGATGCCTATCTCTGGTACGAGCGGCTGTGCCTCTCCGCCGCGCGCACGGGGGCGGCCGCCACTGCCTTCGACTATGCGCTCGCCTACGCGAAAAGCCGCGAGCAGTTCGGCCGGCCCATCGGCAAGTTCCAGGCCATCTCGCACAAGCTCGCCGACATGAAAGTCATGCTCGATCTGAGCAGGACGCTGGTGTACCGCTTCGCGTGGCTGCTCGCGCAGGGTCGCGCAACCCGCCACGATGCGGCGGTCGTCAAGCTCTACACGGGCGAGTCCTACAAGGCGATCTCCGACCTGGGACTGCAGATCCTCGGAGGCTACGGCTACTGCATGGAATACCCGATGCAGCGCTTCTTCCGCGACTCGCGGCTCGCCGTGATCGGCGCCGGCACTTCCGAGATCCAGCGCAACATCATCGCCCGAGGATTGGGCCTCTGAGAGCCCAATCCTCATCACTCATCATTCATCGTTGCAATGTCCTATCCCCTTGAAGGCGTGCGCGTGCTGGAACTCGGCCAGATCATCGCCGGCACCTACGGCAACCAGGTGCTGTCGGACCTCGGGGCCGAGGTGATCAAGGTGGAAACGCCGGAGGGGGACCTCGGCCGCATTCCGTCGGTCGCGCCCTACCGGGGGCTGAGCGCGCTGTTCCTCACTTTCAACCGCAACAAGAAGAGCATCGTCATCAACCTCAAGACCGAACCGGGCCGCGCGCTTTTCCACGACCTGGTGAAGGTCTCCGACGTGGTGGTGGACAACTTCCGCCCCGGGGTGCTCGAGCGGCTGCAGATCGATTACGGGACCTTGAGCCGCGTCAACCCGCGCATCATCCAGTGCTCCGTCACCGGATTCGGCGCGACGGGCGCCTACAAGGACTACCCCGCCCTCGACCTCATCATCCAGGCGATCAGCGGCCACATGGCGATCACCGGCGAGCCGGGCCGGCCGCCGGTGCGCGTGGGCATACCGCTCGCCGACATGAGCGGCGGCATCTACTCCTGCAAGGGCATCCTCGCCGCGCTCTACGCACGGGAGCGCACCGGGCGCGGGCAGCGCGTGGAAATCTCGATGTTCGACGCGATGCTGAACCTGCTGAGCTACATCGCCACGCTGTGGCTGACCGACGGTGTGCTTCCCCGGCCGCCGGGATCCGCGCACGAGTACACGGTGCCGTGGCAGGCATTCGAAGCGAAGGACGGCCATGTCGTCGTCGCCACGCGCCAGGACAACTTCTGGCGGAAGCTCTGCGGCGTGCTGGGAGAGCCCGGCCTCGCGGAGGATCCGCGGTTCGCCACCAACGCCGACCGCGTTGCCAACCGCGAGACGCTGGTCCCGCGGCTCGAGCAGATCTTCCGCACCCGCAGCGTCGCCGAGTGGCTCGAGCGGCTGCGGGCGGCCGGGGTGCCGGCCGCGCCCGTCAACAACCTGGACGGCGCCTTTGCCGAGCCGCCGGTCGCGGAGCGCGGAATGATCGTGGAGTACGACCATCCGGACGTCGGAAAGGTGCGGCTGCCCGGAAATCCGATCAAGATGACCGACATCCCCGCGACGCCGTCGCAAGCGGCGCCGCGGCTGGGCGAACACACCGACGCCGTACTGCGCGGGCTGTTGTCGTTGTCTCCGGAGCGTATAGCGCAACTGCGCCAGCAAGGCGCCATCAAGTGAAGCCGCCAGCTGTCAGCCGTCAGCGATGAGCCGATAGCTGGTAGCTGGTAGCTGGTGGCTGGTAGCTTGGTAACAATCGACCACTGACAACGGGAGCACGTTGATGAGAGGCCTGTACTGGGAGCAATGGGAGATCGGCGCCGAGTTCGAAAGCCCGGCGCGCACCGTGACCGAAGCCGACATCGTCGCGTTCGCCGGCCTGTCGGGCGACTACAATCCGCTGCACGTCGACGAGGAGTACTGCAAGACGACACCGTTCGGGGGTCGCATCGCGCATGGGCCGCTCGTCTACGCAATCGCCGCCGGTCTGCTGTTCCAGCTCCACCTCTACGACGACACCCTGATCGCCTTTCTCGGCTTCGAAAACCTCAAGTTCACCAAGCCGGTCAGGCCGGGCGATACCATTCGCGCCCGGATCAAGGTGCTCGACAAGCGCGAGACCTCCAACCCCGAGCGGGGTGTCATGCGGCGCCAGCTGCAGGTGCTGAACCAGCGCGGCGAAGTGGTACAAGAAGGCATCCAGGCCTTTCTGCTCAAGCGCAAGCCGGCCTAGGAGCTTGTCGGACTTGGGTCCGACAAGCTCCTTAGGCAAAACCGCCCCGGGAAAAAATGCGAAAGTGCCATCAAATACTTACCGAAACACCATCTGTACGCGTTTCCCGCGGTGAAACGACCGTGGAATTAAACGTTATTCAAAAAAAGTGGGGCGGTTTTGCTTTTAGCAGCCTGTCGGACCATCAAAGTCCGACAGGCTGCTAGCGCCCGCCGTGTAACGCAGCCATGTTCGCCGCTTCGTCCATACCAGAATTGATTGCGCGCGCCGGGCGCGACCCGGCACTGCGCGATCGCGTTGCGCTGCAGACGGCGCGCGAGACCGTCACCTACGCCGGGCTGATGGAACGCATCGAGCGAGTCACCGGCGCGCTGCAGGCGCGCGGACTGCGCCGGGGGCAGCGGGTCGCGTTGATTGCCGGCAGGACGGCGGATGCGGTGGCAGGCTTCTTCGGCGCACTGGCGGCCGGTGCCGCCGCGTGCGTGCTCGACGCGCGGCTCGCGCCGGCGGAAATCCACAGGAGAACCGCCAGCGCGGCCATCGACTGGATGCTGGCGGATGCGGCCCACGCGCCATCAGCCACGGCGGCAGCGGCGCCCAGGCTCATCCGGCTCGAGGAGGCCGCGGGCGCGGCCCGCCGCGCGGCAATCGAGCTCACGCCGGACGACGACGCCGTGCTGGTGATGACCACCGGCAGCACCGGGGTGCCCAAGGCTGTGCTGCTCACCCATGCGAACCTGCTTTCCAACACCTGGGGCATTGCCGAGCGCACTGGCGTGACGCCCGAAGACCGCGTGCTGCACATGATGCCGTTGCAGCACACCAACGGCGTCAACAATCTGCTCATGGTGCCGCTCGCCTGCGGCGCATCGGTGGTGATGCTGGAGCGCTTCCGGGCCGAGACCTTCTTCGACGAGATCGCCGCCCTTCGCCCGACCTACATCACGGGGGTGGCGACGCACTACTCGCGCCTGCTCGCGCACACGCCGCCGCGCGGCGCGCTCGCCGGCCTGCGGTTCGCGCGCTCCGGCTCGGCGCCTCTGTCCGCGCAGCTGCACCGCGAAGTCGAACGGCACCTCGGCGTGCCGCTCATTCACTCGTATGGCCTCACGGAGGCCACCTGCACGGTCGCCATGAACCCGCCCGCCGCGCGCAAGATCGGGACGGTCGGCACCGCGCTCGCCGGACAGCGCGTAGCCGTCCTCACGCCGGGTGGTGACGCGCCCCTTCCCTTCGGCTCCGAAGGCGAGATCTGCATCGCCGGTCCCTCGCTGATGAAGGGCTACGTGCCCGCCACCCCTGCGCAGGATGGGCCGAGGATACGCAACGGATGGCTGCGCACCGGCGATCTCGGCTGGCTCGACGAGGAAGGCTATCTCACCGTGAGCGGCAGGCTGAAGGAGATCATCATCCGCGGCGGCGAGAACCTGTCGCCCGGCCGCATCGAGGAGGCAATACTGCGCCACCCGGCGGTAAGCGCCTGCTGCGTCATCGGATCGCCGCACTCCGACCTCGGGGAAGTGCCGGTTGCGTTCGTGGTCGCGCGCGACAGGTCTTCCGTCCATGAGAAGGCGGTTCAGGAATGCGTCCTGGCGGAGCTGCCACGTTCCTGGGCGCCCGCGCGCGTCATCCTGCTCGATGCGCTGCCCGAAATCGGCGTGGGAAAAATCGATCGCCAGGCGCTTCGGCGCCTTGCCGCGAAGGCATGATGCGTGATTGGTGATTGGTGATTGGTGATTGGACTGAACCGCTGACAGGCGTTTCGTCGCCGCTACGCTCTAATCACTACTCACTAATCACGAATCTCGCTCTTCGCGATCTACTCGGCCTTGAGGCTGGCTTCCTTCACCACCTTCGCCCATTTGCCAAGCTCGGCGCGCAGGTGCTTGCCGAAGGCCTCGGGCGTGCTCGCGAGCACCGTGTGCCCGTCGGGCACGGCGCGCGCCGCGAAGTTGGCGCCGACGTTGCCGGACCCGCCGGGGCGGTTGTCGATGATGACGTTCTGCCCCGTCAGTTCCGCGAGCCGGCCGCCGAACGTGCGCATTACCACGTCGACACTGCCGCCGGGCGGGAAGGGAACGATCACGCGCCATTCTGGTTTTTGCGCGTGTTAGTATTGGAAGACAACGCGCGCAGCCAAAAAATTCCGAGCGTCACGATCCCCAATGGCCGCAAGTCTCCCCCGGCTGATCCAGGCCGTCGAAATCGAAAAGCCCGGCGGGCCCGAGGTGTTAAAGCCCGTCGAGCGGCCGCTGCCCGTGCCCGGTGCCGGCGAGTTGCTGATCAAGGTCGCCGCGGCCGGCGTCAACGGCCCGGACCTCATGCAGCGCAAGGGCCTTTATCCGGCCCCGGCGGGCGCCTCGGATCTGCTTGGTCTGGAAGTCTCCGGCGAAGTAGTTGCGCTGGGCGACCCTGCCGGGCGCTGGTCGGCCGGCGACAGGGTGATCGCCCTCACCAACGGCGGGGGCTACGCCGAGTACTGCGCCGTCGACGCGCAGCATTGCCTGCCCGTTCCGAAAGGCATCTCGTTGCTGGACGCCGGGGGGCTGGCGGAGACGTTCTTCACCGTCTGGAGCAACGTGTTCATGGGCGCGGGCCTGTCGGCGGGAGAGACGTTCCTGGTCCACGGCGGCGCGGGCGGCATCGGCACGACCGCCATCCAGCTCGGGAAGGCATTCGGCGCGAAGGTCATCGCGACCGACAGCCCCACCGAGCGCTGCGCGATCTGCCGCGAGCTGGGCGCCGACCGCGTCATCGACTACCGGCAGGAGGATTTCGTGGAAATCGTGCGCGCGGCCGGCGGCGCCAACGTGATTCTCGACATCGTCGGCGGTCCGAACATCGAAAAGAACTTCAAGGCCGCCGCACACGACTGCCGCATCATCCAGCTTGCGTTCGCGCTCGGCTCCAAGGTGGACATCAACCTGATGCCCGTCCTGCTGAAGCGGCTGACCTACACCGGCTCCACCCTGCGCACGCGGCCGCCGGCCTACAAGGCGAGGATTGCCCGGGAACTGGAGGCGAAGGTCTGGCCGCAGATCGAGAGCGGCCGCATCCGCGTGGTTACCCGGCACGCTTTCCCCCTCGCCGAAGCGGCGAAGGCGCACGCCCTGATGGAATCGAGCGGGCACACCGGGAAAATCGTGCTGCGGGTGGGAGAGGTTTGACTCGTGACTGGTGAGTCGTAAGGAACCGCAGATACACCGCGGCTCACGAGTCACGACTCACGCTTTTCAGATCAGCAGCTGCTGCGGCTGCGCCGGCTCGGCGCCCTCGGTGGTCTTGGGCGGGCGGCGGCGCAGCAGGGAAATGTCGCCCCCGACCGCGATCGCCCTGGCGTGGTTGATGTTCTTCTCGAGCTCGTCGAAGTACAGGTTCTGCCCGCCGAAATGCTTCTCGATGTAGTTATAGCAGCCGCCCAGGTCCTGCTTCAGCCGCTTGGTCGCACCCTGGTAGAAACGCGGGGTCTTGAAGATCAGGTCGGCGGCCGACGCGAATATGATTTCCTCGCTGCCGTCGTTGTTGCGCTTGCGGGCGATGCCGCCGCGCACGAATTCCGGATAAAGCCGGTCGTAGCACTTCTCGAGATAGCAACGATCGGCCATCTGCGCGAGGATGTCGGCGCTGCCGAGGAGATTCCCGATCAGCCGGAACTCGGGCCCCGGCACCTTGATCCTGTCCACCGGAACCTCGTAGCCGGTGAAATGCACCGTGCGCGCCGCGGCCTGCGCCAGGTCCGACATGCCGATTTTCGGAAGGTATTCCTCAAGAAAGCGCGCACCGCGTGATACGTGCACCGTGGTGTATTCGGCGCCGTTCGCGTGCCGGGTATCCTTGCGGTGGCGGATGTAGCCGCAGTCGTGGTAGAGGGCAGTGATGATGCCGAACCGGAACAGCCGCTCGGTGATGATGTCGGCGCTCGTCGCGCGCACGCACCCGTCCATCAACCGCGCCATGCCGAGCGTTACGTCCTGCACGTGCTGCACGTCGTGGTAATCGGTGTCGCACTCGTGGTAGCCGGGAACTTCACCCCGGTAGAGGCGCGCCATGTCGGAGAAGGCCTGGCCGAGGTTGCCGGGCGTGCCCTGCTGGTATAGATCCTGGTAGATGCGGCAGACTTCCTGGGAAACGGCTTGTGGCTCGGTGGTATTGATGCGATTGGTGACGTCGTAATCGTTGCGGCGCTCGCGCATGATCGTCCCGCCCGGAAGCCAAAAAAACACAAACTATCGTCTTGTTAGATTTTGCGAAGTATTAGACTATAATGAACTGATTATTGCAACGGCGGATAAGGCATGGAATCCTAAAGCCTTTCCGGGCGATGACGCCCAACGTCACGCAAGTCGGGAGGAACAACGATTGAGCGCTGCAGCAGCGGCAGGCGGCCTTGCATCCTGCTGAATAACCCGAAGAAATCCGACCATGGCCATACACCCGAAGACCATCTATTCCAAGACGCCCAAGGGCGTGCTTGAAGTCAAGAACAGGACCGTCAAGCTGGACCGCACCCAGGGCCAGGTGTTCACCGCGGTGGACGGCAAGTCCACGGTCCTGGACCTGCTCAAGAAGGCGGAGATGGAGGAAAAAACCCTCCACGAGGTCCTCGAGAAGCTCGCCGCCGACGGCTTGATCCGGGTGTTCTTCTCCCCCGAGCCCGCGCCGGCGCCGGCGGCAGCCTCCGCTCCGGCGGGGGGCGACGATTTCGATTTCACCACCCCCCAAGCGATGACCAAGCTCAACGCTGAGGCCGAGACGCGAGCCAAGGCCGAGGCGGCGGCCAAGGCCCGGGCGCTCGCCGCGGCGCGGGCGGCGGCGGAAGCCAAGGTCAAGCAGGAAGCGGAAGCGCGCGCGCGGGCAGCAGCGGACGCCAAGGTCAAGGCCGAGACCGAAGCGAAGTTAAGGGCCGAGGCGGCGGCGAAAGCCGCGGCCGCGGCGCGGGTCAAGGCGGAGGCGGAAGCGAAAGCGGCGGCCAATGCCAAGGCCAGGGCGGAAGCTGAGGTGCGGGTCAAGGCGGCGATGGAAGCCAAGGCGCGCGCGGATGCCGAGGCCAAGGCTCGCGCCGAGGCCGAAACGCGGGCCAAGATCGACGCCGAGGCAAAAGCGGAGGCCGAGGCCAGGGCGAAGGTGGAAGCGGAGTCACGAGCCAAGGCCGAAGTCCAAGCGCGCGCCCACGCCGACGCCGAAACGAAGGCGAAAAGCGCGGTCGAGGCGCAGATGAAGGCCCTGCAGGACGCGCTCGCCCAGGCCGAGCAGCGTGCCAAGCAGGAAGCCGAGCAGCGCTCCCGGATGGAGGCCGAGATCAAGGCCCACCAGGAAGCCGAGCGCAAGGCGCGCCAGGAAGCCGAGGCGCGCGCGAAGGCGGCCGAGGAGGCCGTGGCGCAAGCGATCGCCAAGGCCGAAGAAGCAGCACGCGCCAAGGCCGAGGCAGAGGCGAAGGCGGCCAAGCAGGTCGCGGGAGCCGAGGATCCCGAGGCCAGGGCGCGCATGGAAGCCGCAATGAAGGCGCTCGAGGAGGCGAAGGCCAAGGCCAAGTCCGAGGCCGAGGCCCGGGCCGAAGCCGAGCGCAAGGCGCAGGTGGAGGCCGAAGCGCGCGAGCGTCAGGAGCAGGAACGCGCCCTGCGCGAGGAAAAGGAGCGCAAGGAACGCGAGGAAGCCGATGCGCGCTCCAAGGCGCAGATGAAGGAGTTGCAAGATCAGGCGAACCTCGCCCGACACGAAGCCGAGGCCAGGTCCCAGATCGAGCGCAAGGCGCGTGAGGAAGCGGAAGCCAGGATCGCAACCGAGCGCAAGGCACGCGAGGAAGCCGAGGCTTCCGCCGCGGAGGAGCGCAAATCGCGCGACGAAGCGCTCGCCAAGGCACGCACGGAAGCCGAAGCCAAGGCCCGCACCGAGGTCGAGGCCATGATTCAGGCTGAGCGCAAGGCGCGCGAGGAAGCCGAGCGCAAGGCGCAGGCCGAGATTGCCGCCAGGGTCGCGTCGGAGAAAAAGGCGCGCGCGGAAGCCGAGCGCCAGGTCGAGATCGCGCACAAGGCACGCGAAGAGGCCGAAGCCAAGGCGCGCGAGCTGGCGAGCAGCGGCAACGCCCAGGCCGCGCAGCAGGCACGCACGGAGGCCGAATTCATCGCGCGCAAGGCGGAGGCGGCGGTCGCCCAGGCGAAGGCGCAGGTGGAGACCGAGCGCCAGGCGCGCGCCCAGGCCGAGGAACGCGCCAAGGCGGAAGCGGTGGCGCGCGTCATGCAGGAGCAGCAGCTGCGCGCGAAATCCGAGGACGAAATCAAGGCGCGCGTCCAGCAGGAAATCAAGGAGCGCGAGCGCGCCGAGATGGAAGCCGAGGCGCGTTACCGCCAGGAGGCCGCGGCGCGCGCCAAGGCCTCGGCGGAGGACCGGCGCAAGCGCGAGGCGGAATCGAAGGCCACCGGCGCCGTCGTTCAGGCCAAGAAGCCGACCAACTGGCCGATGACTATCGGCATCACGCTGGTGGTGGTGCTCGCGGCCGTCGTCGGCGCGCTCGAAGTCGTGCCGCTCAACAACTACATCGGTGGCGCGCGGGCGATCCTGTCGAAGCGACTGGGCGTGCCGGTGACGATATCCAGCCTGCGCTATTCACTGTTGCGCCAGCAGCTGACCCTCGAGCGTGTCGGCATCGGCAAGCTGCAGGAGATGAAGATCGACACCATCGCGGTCAGCGCCTTGCCGACGGCATTGTTCGGCGACACCAAGAGCTTCAGCGAGGTCGAGATCCGGTCGGTCAGCGCCGATCAGGACGCGCTCGCGCAGGTGCCGGGCTGGGTCCAGCCGCAGTCCGCCGCCGGGCCGCTGCACGTGCGACGCCTGAAGCTGAAATCGGTGACGCTGGCGGTCAGGGCGATGGACCTTCAGCCCTTCGACGGCGACATCACGCTGGGCCCCGACGGCGCGGTGCAGCGCGCGGTGCTGACCGACGGGAAGGTGCGGGTGGACCTCTCGCCGAAGGACAAGGCGGTGCGGGTCGGCTTGGAAGCGCGCAGCTGGCGCCCGCCGCTGGGTCCGGCGCTGGACTTCGACGATCTCACGCTGGAGGCGGAGTTCGAGGGGAAGCGGGCCACCGTCTCCGCCATTGACGGCAAGGTCGGCCGCGCCGCGGTGAAGGGCACCGCCCGCGCGAGCTGGACGGACGGCGGCATCCGCATCGAAGGCGATTTCAACCTGACCAACGGCGAGCTTGCACAGCTTCTGGCGCTGTACACGCGGGATTTCACGGCGACCGGGACGCTCAATGCCAACGCCACTTACGTGCTGGAGGGCACGACGCTGGAGAACCTCTTCGATGCGCCGAAGGTGGAAGCGACCTTCAACATCGAGCGCGGCGTCCTGAACAACGTGGACCTCGTGCGCGCGATCCAGTCCCCGTCACGCGACGGGCTGCGCGGCGGCAAGACCGGGTTCAACACGCTGGCCGGCTCGCTGCAGCTCGCGGGAAAGAGCTACGCCTACCGGCAACTCCAGCTTGCTTCCGGCCCCATGAGCGCCAGCGGAAACGTGACCGTCGCGCCGAATGGCGACCTCTCGGGACGCATCGGCGCCGAGCTCGGCTCGAAGACGGTCATCGTGGCACGCGGCACGGTCAGCGTCGGCGGCACCCTGAGGACCCCGTCGCTCAAACCTTGAGAACGCGTGATTCGTGACTCGTGATTGGTGACTCGACCGACAAAAAAGCCCGCGAATGCGGGCTTTTTCGCGTCTCGACCCGCGAGTCGCGAGCCGCGGGTCATGGCCGTCAGGCGCGGCGCACCGGGGAGACCCGTTGCGGCCCGCCCGCTTCCCGAAGCGCGGCAATGCGCTCGTCGAGCGGCGGGTGGGACATGAGCAGCCGCATGAAGCCGCCGCCCCCGGAGATGCCGAACGCGGAAATCTGCGCCGGAAGCTGCGACTGGTCGTGGTTGAGCTTCAGCCGCTCCAGCGCCGCGATCATCTTTGCGCGCCCGGCCAGCTCCGCGCCGCCCGCGTCCGCGCGAAACTCGCGCCAGCGGCTGAACCAGGCCACGATGATGGCGGCGATGATGCTGAGCACGAGCTGGGCGACGATGGTCGTGATCCAGTAGCCGGGGCCGTAGCCGCGCTCGTTCTTGAGCAGCACGCGGTCGACGACGAAGCCCACGACCCGCGACAGGAAGATCACGAAGGTATTGAGCACGCCCTGGATCAGGCCGAGCGTCACCATGTCGCCGTTGGCGACGTGGCTCACTTCGTGGCCGAGCACCGCCTCGGCTTCCTCCTGGGACATGTTCCGGAGCAGCCCCGTGCTCAGCGCGACGAGCGCGCTGTTGCGGTTCCAGCCGGTCGCAAAGGCGTTGATTTCCGGCGAATCGTAGATGGCGACCTCCGGCATGCCGATGCCGGCCTTGTCGGCCTGGCGCTTGACGGTATCCACCAGCCAGCGCTCGGTCATGTCCGACGGCACCTCGATGACCCGGGCGCCGGTCGCCATCTTCGCCATCCACTTCGAGATGAGCAGCGAGATGAACGAGCCGCCGAAGCCGAAGACGGCCGCCATCATCAGCAGGCCCTGGAGATTGAGCCCGGTCTCCTGGGCCAGCATGCGATCGATGCCGAGCAGCTGCATGCTGATGCTCAGCACGAACAGCACCGCGAAGTTGGTGATCACGAGGAGGAGGATTCTTTTCATGGTCATGTCGTCCTGGGGTTTCGATTCGCTGGTTAGATGGGGGCCGGGCAGCGCAAGTTCAATAGCCCGGCCATGCCGAAACCTGATTGAATTTTAAAGGAAATCCCCCGGATCGTAACGCCTCAGGCACCGCTGTCGGCGGGGCGCGCCTGCAGCCAGAACGTGACCGGGCCGTCATTGGTGAGCGACACCATCATGCGGCCCGGGTGGAATCCGCTCCGGCTGCGCCGGCGTCGGCAAGCAGCAGTGCGATGGCGTTGGCATAGTACTCGAGCAGCGCGCGTTCGGCGGGATTGGCCCGGTAGAGGCCGTCCTGCTCCTCGACAAGGTGGCGCAACAGCAGCATGCGCAGGCCGACGCCGATGGCGTAATCGAGATCGCCGCGCGGCACGTAGATATGCGCCCCGCGCTGCTCGAGGCGCTGGATGAGGTCACAGGCCGCGGACTTCAGCTCGAGCTCGGACCAGCCCCCGTCGCGATCGCGCAGGAACACGCTGGCGACCAGCGAAACCGGCAATACCGGGATGACGCGCGCGATCGCGTCCATGAGCCCCCCCGCGAATCGCTCGACCTCGCGGTGGCGCGCCTCATCGTCGAGCTGCCTGAGATCCACGCCGCGCCGCCTCAGGTAGTCGCGCATGGACACCGGGCGGCCGAAATTGACGCAGGCATAGCCGAAGCGGTACCACCGGCCGGCCGCCATTATCCAGACATTTCCCGCGATGAAGGCGAGCGTCCGCGCAAACGCATACAGAACGCCGCGCCGCGGCGCCTGCGCGTCGAGCCGGCGCAGCAGCGTGCGGTCCTCGAGCACCCGGTCGTAGTTGATGCCCACCGGAATGAACACGAGATCGCGCTCGGCTCCGGGGTCGAACGCTTTAAGCATGTAGTCGAGAAGTCCGAGCCGGGGCGGCCGCAGCCTGCCGTCGGTGGTAAGCCCGCCCTCGGGATACACCGCCTGCGGCACCCCCGCCTCGACCGCCATCTGCACGTAGCGCGAGAGCACCAGGCGGTAGAGGGGATCTCCCGAGTTGCGCCGCACGAAATAGGCGCCCATCGAGCGGATCAGCTGCTGCAGCGGCCAGATTCTCGCCCATTCCCCGACGGCGTACGAAAGCGCGACGCGCTCGGCGGCGAGAAACGCCACCAGCACGTAGTCCATGTTGCTGCGGTGGTTCATCACGAAGACGATGCTCGACTTCGGATTGACCGCCGCCAGCGCCTGCGTGTCGGCGTAACCCAGCCGCACGCGGTAGAGCAGCCTGGCGAGCCTCTTGGCCAGCCAGTAACCGACGCGGAAATAGAGGTAGGCGTTGAACGCCGGAACGATCTCGCGCGCGTAGCGGTCAACGCGCGCCAGAAGCCCTTCGCGCGGCTGACCCCGCTCCCGGAACTCGCGCTCGACCGCGGCCTGCACCTTCGGATCGTGGAGCAGGCGGTCGATCAGCACCTGGCGCCGCGTCAGCTTGAACTGCGGCAGCTCGACGTTGAGCCGGGTGTTGATCTCGCGGATGACGCGGTTCACCTTGCGCCGCAAATACCACCGCACGCCCGGCACCAGCAGCCGGTCGAGCGCCGCCCATGCCGCAAATACGAGCAGCAGGGCGAAGACCCAGGCTGGCAGCGTCACCGTTTCCGTCATGATCGGGCCGTTTCGCTATCATAAGCAGCGATCAAACCCCTATGCAATAAACGTCGCCATTTGCGCGCGGGCGGCGGGCGCGTTGCTGAGGCGCCTTCGAGCCCCGGTTGTTCTTCGAGCGGCGGCAATCGTCCGCCCTGCCGGCTCCGGAATCTCCCAATCCGGAAGCTTTTCGATTAACATAACTCGGGACCGAGGCGCCCGAACCAGGCGCAGACAACGAGAAAGGGAAGGCGGCTCCTCGCGAGCCGGACCATCCGTCGTGGCGCTCCCGCATCCGAATACCGCCCCGCCCGCGCCGCCTCAGCCGGCCGCCGAGACCGACATCGAGTCCATGGAGCTGCGGGACTTCTCGCGCACGGTGGCCGAGATCGAATGGCTGCTGGTGATCCTGGTGCTGCTCTATCACGTGTTCCAGGATCGCGCCGAGGACAACACCGTCGCCATCTACTCGGGGCTGATCGCCTTCTCGGCGGTCATTATTGCCTTCCATTATTTCAACTTCATCCGCAGGCCGGGACGCTGGTCGCTGGCGGTCGAGACCTGGATCATGATCGTGTTCATTACCTGGGTGCTCTACCATACCGGGCGGCTCGACAGCCCCCTGCTCAATCTCTACCTGCTGCCGATCGTCACCAGCGCCCTGACGCTCGGGCACAAGGAGACGCTGCTCCAGGTCGGCCTGATCGCGGCCTGCTACCTCTTCCTCGGCTACACGACCAGCGCCTCATTCGTCTCGATCATCACCGCGGGCGACTTCGCCGCCGACCTCGCGCCGATGCTGCTGGTCGCCTACATCACCACCATGCTGTCGCAGGACATTCTCAACGCGATGGCGAAGATCAGGCTCATTTCCGAAACCGATGAGCTGACCCACGCGTACAACATGCGCGCATTCAATGCCATCGCCCGGCGCGAATGCGCGCTCGCGCGGCGCTACAATCGCACTTTCAGCCTCCTGATGGTCGACTCCGACAATCTCAAGAAGGTGAACGACGCCTACGGCCACGAGGCGGGCGACCGGCTCATCAAGCTCGTCGTGCAATGTATCCGCGATACCGCGCGCACGACCGATATCATCGCGCGCTACGGCGGGGACGAGTTCATGTGCCTGCTGCCCGAAACCGGAAGCGAGGGGGCCGCGGTGGTGGCGGAACGCATCCGCCGCCTCATCTTCGAGACGGCGCTCGACACCGGACGGGAGGCGGTCCCGACATCCGTCAGCATCGGCGTCGCCACCTATCCCGCGCACGGGGGCGAGTTCGAGACGCTGGGCAGGAACGCCGACCGGGCGCTCTACGACAGCAAGGCGCAGGGCCGCAACCGCGTGACCGTCTTCTCGCAGGAATAGAACCTGTTGCTAAGATAGGTACTGGTCCGAATGCTATGCTTCCGTCCTGACACCCCTGCTCGGCCCACATGCAGACCCAGCTGATCTTCGACCCCGCGCTGTCGTCGGAGGAACTGCGCGGATTCGCCCGTACCGTCGCGGAAATCGAATGGCTGCTGCTGATCCTGGTGATGCTCTACCAGGTGGTGCTCGCGCCCGACGCGGATGCGTCGGCCGCGCTTTCGATGGCAATGTTCTTCTTCGCCGCCTTCGTGCTGTCCTTCCACTACGTCAATTTCTACCGCGCGGAGACCCACTGGAAGATCGCGATCGAGACCTGGGTGATGATCGTGTTCATCACCTGGGTGCTGATTTACACCGGCGGAGCCGACAGCCCGCTGCGCGACCTGTACATACTCGTCATCGTCGTCAGCGCGCTGACCCTGGGCAAGCTTGCCACGCTGCTAGAAATGGGCCTGATCACGGCGTGTTTCGTCTGGCTCGGCTACCCGCATCGGCCCGAGGAACTGCTGTCGCTGCCGTTCGGAGTCAAGCTGCTCGCCCAGATTGCGCCGATGCTGCTGGTCGCCTACATCACCACCATGCTGTCGGCCGACATCCGCCGTGCCTACGGCCACATGAAGGTGTTGTCAGAAACCGATGAGCTCACCGGCGTGCTCAACATGCGGGCGTTTACCGCGGTGGCGGCGCGCGTGTTTCACCAGGCCGAGCGCTACGCGCGCCCGTTCAGCATACTCATGATCGATTCCGACAGCTTGAAGACAGTGAACGACAACCACGGACACGAGACCGGCAACCGGCTGCTCAGGGCGACCGTGGAGTGCATCCAGGGCCAGCTGCGGCAGACCGACCTGGTCGCGCGCTACGGCGGGGACGAGTTCGTCGTGCTGCTGCCCGAGACGCCGTGCAGCGGCGCGGCCGGCGTCGCGGAGCGCATCCGCAACAGCGTGGAAGCGAGGCCGCTCACGACGCGCGGCGAGACCGTGATGGCGACCGTCAGCATCGGCATCGCCTGCTATCCCAACCACGGCGGCGACCTCGAGTCGGTGATGGAGCGGGCCGACCAGGCGATGTACGCCAGCAAGGCGGGGGGCAAGAACCGCACCACGCTGTTTTCGGCCTGACCGCCAAAAACGGTGATCCGTGAACCGTGAGCCGTGAACCGAAACGAATTGCCTGACGGATGAAGCCCGTCGAATCACGGATCACTGATCACGGCTCACGCCTTCCCGGCCGGAAATAATCCGTGTT
This sequence comes from Betaproteobacteria bacterium, assembly GCA_016192825.1. GTDB lineage: Bacteria > Pseudomonadota > Gammaproteobacteria > Burkholderiales > SG8-41 > SG8-41. The sequence continues at coordinate 29,088 of JACPTK010000021.1, forward strand.
GTCGTAATACGCCTCCCGTTCGTTGTCCGAGCACCAGCCCGGCACGCCCAGGATCGGCACCACGGCAAGCTCCCTCGTCGCGACCAGGCGCCCGGCGTCGGAGACGTGCTCGGCGATTTTCGCGTCGAGGGCGGCCATTTGCTCCACCAGCGGCGCGGCGATCAGTTCCGGCTCGGTTTTCAGCAGGATACCGCGCCCCGTGACGCCGATGAAAGGCCGCAGCGCCTTCTCGTAGAGCGCGTGGCCGAAAAGGCGGAAACGCACCTGTGCCGCGAGCCGCGCGCGGTTGGCCCAGAACAAGTCCTTCCAGCGCCACTCCCGCAGGCACGCGAGCAGCTCGCCGTCGCTCGAGGCCACGATCACGCCGCCTTCGTCGAACAGCGTGAGCGTGTCCTGGGTCGGGCCGCGATTCGCCGCGCCGGCGGCATGCTGCGCGCTGAGCGCCGCGTAATGGCGGGCGTTGAGCGCGGCCTTGGCGCGGGGGAACGCCAGCCAGACCAGCACGTTGAGCAAGTCGTGCCAGTTGCGCTCGCGACACGCCATCTCGCCCCTGAGATAAATGCGCGCCTCGTACCGGTCCTCCAGGACGCGGCTGCGGCGGCCTTGCGGCGCGAGCCGTAAGGACATTCCTGCCGACGTGCGTACCGGGGGAGTGTGCCGGTCCAACAGCCGCTGCAGATCGGCGCGTTCGGGCCATCCGGCGCCAAACGCCGTCGCGTGCGCGCGGAGCGTCTCGAACATCGGCGAGCGCGCGAGGAAATGGGGGTCCCATTCCATAAGGGCGGAGTGCTGAGTGCTGAGTGCCGAGTTTCATTTGATGCGAGATGCGAGTCACGAGATGCGAGATAACAGCTCGTCGCGTATCTCGTATCCCGCTTCCCGTATCACGGATCCCGCATCGCGCATCCCGGATCACGCCGTTCCCCATTGTAAACTTACGCGCTTTCGTCATACGCTGGGAATATGGCAGAACGGATCGAATGCGCCGTGATCGGCGCCGGCGTCGTGGGCCTCGCCGTCGCCCGCCGCCTCGCCATGAGCGGCCGCGAGGTCGTGTTACTCGAAGCCGAGAGCGCGTTCGGCACGCACACGAGTTCCCGCAACTCGGAGGTGATCCACGCCGGCATCTATTATCCCACCGGATCGCTCAAGGCCCGGCTTTGCGTCGCGGGCCGGCAAGCGTTGTACCGCTATTGCGCCGGGCACGATGTCGGCCACCGCCGCATCGGAAAGATCATCGTCGCCTGCGACGAGTCGGAGCTGGCCGGGCTTGGCAAATACAAGGACCAGGCCGCGATCAACGGCGTGGACGACCTGCAGGTGCTGACGGCCGGCGCGCTGGCCGGTCTGGAGCCCGAAGTGCGCGGCGTGGCGGGTGTTCTGTCTCCCTCCACGGGCATCGTGGACAGCCATGGCCTGATGCTCGCTTACCTCGGCGACGCCGAAAGCCGCGGCGCCGCGCTTGCGCTCGGCAGCCCGGTCGTCTCGGGTCGAGTGGAGGCCGCCGGCATCGTGCTCGCGACCGGCGGCGCGGAGTCCGCGGAAATCCGGTGCGATGTCGTCGTGAACAGCGCGGGCTTCAACGCACAGGCCGTCGCGCGCACGATCGCGGGTATTCCGCGGCAATCGATCCCCCCGACCCACTACGCCATCGGACACTATTACACGCTTGCCGGCGCCGCGCCTTTCAAGCGCCTGATCTACCCGGTCGCGCGCCCGGACTGGCTTGGCGTGCACGTCACCGTCGATCTCGGCGGGCAGGTGAAGTTCGGCCCGGATATCGGGTGGATCGACCGCGTGGACTACCGCTTCGACGAGAGCCGGGAAGCGGCGTTTTACGAGGCGATCCGGCGCTACTATCCGGGGCTTCGGGACGGCGCGCTACGTCCCGGCTATACCGGCATCCGGCCCAAGATCCACGGCCCCGGGGAGCCGGCGCCCGATTTCCTGATCCAGGGCTCGCGCGAGCACGGCGTGCCTGGCCTCGTCAATCTGTACGGCATCGAATCGCCGGGCCTAACGGCCTCGCTCGCCATCGCGGATTACGTCGAGACGCTGCTCGCACGGTAGCGGACAAACGGAGGGGGTAGGCGCATGGCATAATTTTCCGTTATTCCGGACGCATGGCGCCGGAATAACTGCGCGAAATCGAGCGGACGACCGTTCGCCGCTCATTTCGCGCCGCGCCAACGGAGCCCGGAGACAATGACCGACAGCTTCAGCCAGACCGCCAAAGGCAAGGCCGAAATCGCGGCCAAGCCCGGCAAGCTCACACCCGGCCTGAAGACCCTGCTCGGCATGGTAGGCGACAAGGCAACGATTGCCGACCTCAAGGTCAAGCTGCCGCAGGTGCCCGAGGACAAGCTGACCGCGGCGCTCGACAGGCTGGTCGCCGACGGCTATCTCCAGCGCGTCGCCCCGCCGCCGGGGCCCATGCACTCGGACGCCAGCCTCGACTTCACGCGCTTCATCAGCCGCCCGGTCAAGGAGCCGACGCTGCATCAGAAGCAGCAAGCCGAGGCGACCATCGCAAGCATCCGCACCTCCAGGAAGGCGGGCTATCAGGTCAACATCCTGAACCGGCCCGCCAAGCGCATCGAGCCGCGCGCCGGGGGCGACAAATACACGGTCCTCATCATCGACGCGGACGAAGCCAACGCGCTGCTCATGGCCCGCGCGCTGCTGCTCGCCAAGTTCGACACCCGCGCCGCCTCGAAGCGCGAGGAGATCGTCGGGCAACTGAACCGGCAGCCGCCGCCCGACGCGGTGGCCATGGATATCGACCTGCCCGACGTAGGGGGGCTGGAACTGCTCGGCCGGTTGCGCGAGCACCCGATCTACAAGACGATCCCGGTCGTCATCATGACCGCCAAGGTCGAGCACGACGACGTGGTGGCGGCGCTCGCTTTCGGGGCGAACGGCTTCCTGACCAAGCCGATCAGGCCCGAGGCGCTGCTCGAAAGCGTCAGGGCCGTTCTCGGCCTCTAAGCCAGTGATCCGTGAACCGTGAGCCGTGAACCGACAGCATCGGAATTGTGAAGCGGGCGTTCTCGGATCACGGATCACCGATCACGGTTCACGATTCAGTCGATAACGGCTATCGCCTCGATTTCCACCAGGTACTCGGGCTTCGCCAGTGACTGCACGCCGACCAGTGTGCTGGCGGGCGGGTTGTCCTTCGAGACGTGGCGCGCGCGCGCCTGCGACATCAGGTCGCGATGCTCGGGCCTGAAGCTGACCACGTAGACGTTGATCTTCACCAGGTCGTTGAACGTCGCGCCCGCCCCCTTGAGCGCGAGTCCCAGGTTGCGATAGACCTGCTCGGCCTGAGCCGGCAAATCGCCCTCGCCGACGACTTCGCCCTTCTCGTTCTGGGAAACCTGGCCGGCGATGTAGACCGTCCGCCCCCCGCTCGCGACGACGGCGGGTGTGTAGGCGCCGGGGCGCAGCAGTCCTTGCGGATTGATGAAACGCTTTTCTGCCATGGTGCTCCTCCTAGGAGTTTGTCGGACCTGGGAACCTGTCGGACCATCAAAGTCCGACAGGCTGCCAGTGACGCGGGTTTACGCCCAGTCCTGCAGCAGGCCCTGGATCTGCGGAATCATCAGCTCGGCGGCAGCGCGGCCTTCGGCGATCGCCTCGGAGCCGCGGTGATATTCGAGCAGCCCGAGCGTGCCCAGCCGCGGCCGGATCACGATGTCCGCCGGCTCGCCGGCGAGGCGGCTGCGCGTGATGCGCACGCTCACGATGTTGAGGCTGCCCGTGACGACCTCGAGCATGCCGGGCGGCCCGGCCTTCCGGGCCTTGCGCGAGTTCTGCCCGACGATGTCGGAACTCAGATCCACCGCGATCACCACGTCGGCATCCATCGCCCGCGCAAGCGATACCGGCACCGGATTGACCAGCGCCCCGTCCACCAGCAGCCGGTCCCCGTCCTGCGACGGCGTGAACAGCCCGGGCAGGGCGATCGAGGCCCGCACCGCGTCCGCAACCGGCCCGGCTCTCAGCCACACTTCGCGGCCGCTCGCGAAGTCGGTCGCGACCGCGCCGAACGGCCGCGGCAGATCCTCGATGCGCTTATCCAGGAAGTCCCCGCGCAGGTATTCGAACAGCTTGCCGCCCTTCAATAAGCCGCTGCCGAACGACAGGTCGAAATAGCCCACCACCTTGCGCCAGGTCAGGTCCTTCACCCACTGCTCGAACTGCGCCAGATCGTCGTCGGCGTAGACCGCGCCCACCAGCGCGCCGATCGATGTCCCGCACACGACCTCGGGCGCGATGCCGGCCTCGACCAGCCTGCGCAGCACGCCGATGTGCGCCCAGCCGCGCGCGGAGCCCGCGCCGAGCGCCACGCCGATCCGGGGTTTACGCCGCGCCATGGAACCTCGCACTCGAGAAGCAAGAACGAATAGACAGGATTTACAAGATTAACAGGATTAAACCAAACAAAAAAACTAACCTGTTTGAAGTCCGAATCTTGTTAATCCTGTTAATCCTGTCTATTTGGTTTCTTGCGGGGACTGGAAGTCCTGTCCATTGTGCCGGTCGAGGAACTCCGCCAGCCGGGCCACCCACTCGGGACGCGCGAAGACGAAGCCGTCGTTGTGCCCGCCGCGCATCTCCAGGAACGCCTTGGGCTCGTTCGCCGCCTCGAACAGCCGTTTCCCATGGACGTAGGGCACGATGTCGTCGTCCCGGCTGTGCGCGATGAACACCGGCGCGCGGATCCGCTTCAGGTTGGCCAGGTTGTCGTAGCCGAAGCGGCTGATCAGGCGTACGGGAAGGAACCAGTAGACCTGCGCGCCCAGGTCGGTGGCCGAAGTGAAGGTCGAGAACAGCAGCACGGCGCGGGGTCCCGATTCCGCTGTTGCCCTCTTGAGGGACACTTTGGCCGCGAGCCAGGTGGCCACCGCGGCGCCCAGCGACTCTCCCGCGATCACCACGTCCTGCGCGCGCGCGAGACGCGCGTGGCGCAAGTAGTCCCACGCCGCCTCGGCATCGCGGTACGTTCCCTCTTCCGAGGGCGTGCCGGTACTCAGGCCGTAGCCGCGGTAATCCACGATGAGCGTGGTGTAGCGCAGCCGGTGGAACATCAGCAGATAGTCGAGGCGGTGGGAAATATTGCCGGCGTTGCCGTGGAAGAACAGGACGGCGCCGCGCGCGTTTTCCGCCGGGACCCACCACCCCTGCAGGATCTCGTCGTCGGCCGTCCGGATCTCCACCGGCTCGAACTTGAGCCCGTAGGACTGCGGCGAGAGCCGGACCTCGCGCCCGATTTCCGGATAGTAGACGAGCCGGGACTGGAACAGGAATACCAGCACCAGCACCGCCGCGTAGGCCATCGCCACCGGAATCAGGATGTTCCACAGCATGCGCGGCATTTAGCATTCCCGGACATCGACCGGATCAGATTCACGCCCCACGACTCGTCCCTCCTCACTCAATCGACCCTGGCGCCTGACGCTTTCACGACCCTCGCCCACTTGGCGAAATCGGCGCGGATGACCCTGGCGAAGTCCTCGGGCGTGCCGCCGGCGACGTCCGCGCCCCGGGCGCTGAGCTGCTTCCTGAGCTCGGGCGAGGCGAGCCCGGCGTTGAACTCCTTGTTCAGCCGCGCCACGATCGCGCGCGGCGTGCCGGCAGGCGCGAGGATGCCGAACCAGTTGATCACCTCGTACCCCGGCACGGTCTCCGCGATCGCGGGCAGTTCGGGAAACGACGGCGAGCGCTTCGGGCTCGTCACCGCCAGGCCGCGCAGCCTGCCGGCCTTGACCTGCGGCGAGAGCGGCACCGCGCTGGAAATGGTCAGGGTGACCCGCCCGCCCAGCATGTCCGTGATCATCGGGCCCACGCCCTTGTACGGGATGTGCGCGAAATCGACCGCGGCCATGCTCTTGAACAGCTCCATGGCAAGGTGGCCGGAGGAGCCGCTGCCGCCCGAGCCGTAATTGATCTGGCCGGGGCGCGCCTTCGCCTGCGCGATCAGTTCCTGAACGGACTTCGCCGCGAACGAGGGGTGCGATGCCAGCATCAACGGCACCGCCACGAACTGCACCACCGGCACGAAGTCCCTGATCGCGTCGTAGGCGACCTTGCGGTAGAGGTGCGGGTTGATGACGTGCGGAATCGAGGTGAAGAGCAGCGTGTAGCCGTCGGGGTTGGTCCTGACGGCGATCTCGGTGGCGAGCAGCCCGCCCGCGCCGCCGCGGTTGTCCACCACCACCTGCTGGCGGAGCCCCTCGGTGAGCCGCTGGGCCGCGATGCGCCCGAGAATGTCGGCCGCGCCGCCCGGCGGGAACCCCACGATCATCCGGATCGGCCGCTCCGGATATGCCGCTTCGCTTTCGCGAATCGGCATGAATGGGACAATTACCAAGATCAGCAACGGCAGGTTTTTCATGCGCAACCTCATTTCAGTGACCTCCACGCCAAACGTTGATCCCGCCGTCCTATGCCGGCCATCCAAGGCAGATTCCGACCGCGGCAGCGATGCCCTCTGCCATCCTCTTGCGGACGGCGGGATCGCGCAGGCGCAGTTCCTCGTCGCGGTTGACGATCACGCCCGCTTCGAACAGCAACGCCGGGATGCCCGCGGTCCGGAGCACCGCCAGGTTGTCGAAATAATGCACCCCGTTTTCCTCGTCCGCAAACGGGCGGTTTTCCCCGAGGATCGGGTCGGCGTGGTAGCGGGAAGGCACGAAGCCCGCCTGCCGCATCGCCCGCCCGATCGCGGACGCGCACTTGAGGCTCGCATCGGTATGCGAATTGACACGGGAGACGAACAGCGAGAAGCCGGAAAACCGGTCGCTGTACTGGCGCTCGACACCCTCGTGCGTCCACGTGGAGAAGAACCGAGGCTGCACGGAATCGTGGTGGATGGAGATGAACAAATCCATGCCGGAAGCACGCGGCGCGCGTCTGGACAGGTCTTCGCCGAGCCCATCGTCACCGATGAGGAGAGTCCTGTGGCCCGCGTGCTTTAGCGCAACTTCGATTTCGCGGGTGAGCTGCAGGTTGTACTCGAATTCGGTCGCGCCGCGCGCGCTGATCACGCCCGGTTCCCCGAGATAGTGGCCCACATCGACCGCGATGCCGGCTCCGCGGGCCTCGATCGAGCCGATAAGATGCAAAGCCAGGAATACAGCGCCGGGAAACGTCCGCATCACTTGAGTGGCGTGAAGACAATGCCGCGAATGAATTCCTCGCCTTCCCGCCTCATTCCTTCGGAATCGGGCCCCGGTCCGCCGCGCTCCGAATAATGGATATCGATCGAAGTTCGCAGGGACTCCGGGTGGGTGCAGCTGAATCCGTTTATTTCCAGGGTCAGCGGCACGCCTCGCGCCTGGGGGGCGAGGATGGCCTCGGCCTTCAGCCGGTACCGTATGCAGGTCCGGCCGGGCGTGTTCTCGGTAACGTATTCCTCCTCGAGGAAGCGGAGGTATTTCGGACTGATCATTGCCCGTTTGATTTTCTTGACAAGCGCGAAGTAATCCTCGATGGAGCCGACCGCGATGCCGGCCGGCAGCATCCCGGAATGGACCAGCGCCGCAAAAGTGTGGACTTTTGAATCGATGCGCTTTCCGAAAAGCACGTTCCCGTCGTTACGAATGAAGCGATACCAGTTTTCGCCTCCCGGCGGCTTTACGTGAAACCCGTTGAATTGGAGCGGCGTGTCATGGTCGGTCACGAGCACGGGGGGCGCCTGAGACCAGCAATTGGAGACGCCGAGCCACAACGGGACGCACGCCGCAAGGAATAGTCCGGGGTTCATGGATTGAAGGGAAAGGGATCGTTTTCCAGCTGGCCGATATCCGCCTTCTCTCGGCGTCCGGCCTCGTTGTTTCCCGCCCTGGCTGCTTTCTTCCTACCAGCCGAGGACGTACGCCGGCCGGCGCGGGTCCGCCCCGCCGTGCAGCACGCCGTTCTTATGGTCGGCGACGATGGTGCATACCGCGCCGGCGAGCCAGGTCATGTCGCCCCACCAGTGGACCTTGTGGCCGCGGCCCGCCAGCGCGTCGCCCGTCCCGCGGTCGATCCTTGCCTCCAGCTGGAGCCGCCCCGGGTAGTACGGGTGCGGCTCGAACGAGCCGGGGAAGCTGTAGCCGGCGAAGCGCGGCGCCTCGACCGCTTCCTGCGGCTGCATGCCGAACACGTTGATGTTGAGGAACACCTGCAGCATCGCCTGGCACTGCACGTCGCCGCCGGGCGTGCCGAACGGCATGTGGACCTTGCCGTTCCTGAACGCGAGCGCCGGATTGGGCGTCAGCCGCGGCCGCTTGCCCGGCGCGACCGAGCTCGCGTGCGCGGGATCGGCCCACGACTGCGTGCCCCGGGTCGAGCACAGGATGCCCAGGCCGGGAACGAGCGGCGCGGTGGGCGAGCCGTCGCTCGGCGTGGACGAGAACGCGTTACCGTGCCGGTCGATCACGCATACGTACGAAGTGTCGCCCGGCCCCGGCCCTTCCTCGGGCTCGGGCGGCGGCACGCAGCTCTGCCGGATCTGCGCCAGCGCGGCCGGGTCGCCCGCGGGCGGCATCTCCGGCCAGGCCTTCTCCAGGCTTACCAGCGAGCGGCGGTAATCGGAATAGCCGTCCGACATCAGCCCCTTGATCGGCACCTTCACGAAATCCGGGTCGCCGAAATGATGGTGACGGTCGGCGTAGGCAAGCTTGAGCGCCTCGGTGACGACGTGGATGTAGTCCGGCGAGTTGTGGCCCATCGCCTTCAGGTCGTAGCCCTTGAGGATGTTGAGCGCCATCGGCAGCACCGGCCCCTGCGACCACGGCCCGCAGGCGTGCAGCTCGATGTCGTTGAAACGCGAGCGCACGGTGGGCTCGAACTTGACCCGGAACCCCGCCAGGTCCTCGTAGCGCACCAGGCCGCCTTCCTGCTCGATGAACTTCGCGATCGTGCGCGCGATGTCACCCTTGTAGAAGGTGTCGCGCGCGGCCTTGAGGCCCGCCTTGCGGCCCTTGCGCCGCGCCGCCTTCTTTTCCTCGTCCACGAGGTGCTGCAGGGTGCGCCCGAGGTCGGCCTGCACGAAGACCTCCCCCACTGCCGGCGCCCGCCCGTTCGGCAGGAACACCTTGCGCCGCGACGGCCAGCGCGCGTAGTCCTTCTGGTGCTCCTTGATGTACTCCGACATGATCGGATACATCGGGAAGCCCTCGCGCGCGAAGCGGATGGCGTAGGAGGCGACGTCGCCGAAGCTCATCGTGCCGAAATGCTCGAGCGCGGTGATCCAGGCGTCGGGCGCAGCCGGCACGACGCAGCGCTCGACGCCCAGCGGTATCTTCCCGCCGTGCTTCTTCATGAAATAGTCGGGCGTGATCGCCCTCGGCCACACGCCGAGGCCGTCGATGCAGCTGACCTTGCGGTTTTTCGCCGTGTAGATGATCTGCGGCGCCACGCCTCCGAAGTTCACCTTGTCGGTCTGCAGCACGCCGATCGCGATGCCCGCCGCGACCCCGGCGTCGATCGCGTTGCCCCCCGCCTCGAGAATCTCGAAACCGGCGTGCGCGGCAAGGTAGTGCCCGGCCGATATCACGTGCCGGGTGCCCATGATGCTCATGCGACTGGCTGCCATGCGGATCTCCTGGAACGATGCGCTGCGGACGCTCGCGCGCGCCGTCCATTCTATCCGCAATCGGCGCCGCCGTCGTCGGAGCGGTCTCGGCGCGACAAATCGGTTAGGGGCCGCGCGGCCGCTGCTATAATTCCCCGGACCGTCATGCCTGCGACACGGCCGCGCTGCATCCGCGCATGGGTGATGGGCGACAGAAAACAGCCGCTCTAATTGTCAGACGCCGAGGAGACCCGATGAAACAGTCGATCCGCCTGATTCACGTCGTGCTGGCAGCTTGCGCCGCCTTGTGGCACGCCGGTGCCGCGTACGGCCAGGCCTTCCCCACCAAGCCGATCCGCGTCATCAACCCGGCCTCGCCGGGTGGCAACAGCGACATCTCGTTCCGCCTGCTGCAGCCGAAAATGAACGAGACGATCGGACAGCAGTTCGTCATGGATTACCGGCCGGGCGCGGGCGCGACCATCGGCGGCGAGATCATCGCGCGCAGCGCGCCGGACGGCTACACCACCGGGTGGGTTGCCGCGAGCTTCGTCATCAACCCGTCCACCTTCAAGAAGCTGCCGTACGACACGATCCGCGACTTCACCCCGCTCGGCATCGTCATGGACGTGCCGTCGGGACTCGTCGTGCACCCGTCGCTGCCGGTCCGGAGCGTGAAGGATCTGATTGCGCTCTCGCGTAGGCGCCCAGGCGATATTTTCTACTCGACCTCCGGCCCCGGCACCATCGGCCACCTCGCGGGGGAAATGCTGAATTCCGCGGGCAACATCAAGCTCGTGCACGTACCCTACAAGGGCGCGGGCCCGGCCGTCATCGACCTCATCGCGGGGCAAGTGCAGCTTCAGTTCGCGAGCATGCCGCTGCTGGTCGGCCACGTGAAAGCCGGGAAGCTGCGCCTCATCGCGCAGACCGGTGAAACGCGCGCCACAGGAGCGAAGGACGTGCCCACCATGATCGAGTCCGGACTCCCGGGCTTCGTCGTGCAGAGCCTCTTCGGGTTCGTCGGGCCGGCCGGCATCCCGCGCGCGATCGCCGGGAAGCTGAACGGCGCCCTGGTCGCCGCAATCAAGGATCCGAAGAACAGCAAGTCCCTGGTCGATCGCGGCGCGGAGCCGATCGGCAGCTCGATCGACGAGCACGCCGCCTCCATCAAGTCCCAGGTCGCCTTGTGGCGCAAGGTGGCGAAGGCGGCGGGCATCCAGCCCCAATGATTAGCTACCAGCTACCAGCTACCAGCTATCAGCTATCAGCTATAAGCTATAAGCTATCAGCTACGAGCCACGAGCGCTTCTCCAATACCGTGTTCCGTTTCAGGCTGACAGCTCGCGGCTGACAGCTCGGAGCTAACGATGAAATCGTTCGACTGGCAATTCCCCTACCCTTCCCAGCGCATGCCGGTGCTGGCGAGGAACGTCGTCGCGACCTCGCAGCCGCTCGCCGCGCAGGCCGGGCTGCGCATGCTGTTGAAGGGCGGCAACGCGGTGGACGCGGCGCTCGCCGCCGCGATCACGCTCACCGTGGTGGAGCCCACCAGCAACGGCATCGGCAGCGACGCCTTCTGCGTCCTGTGGGACGGACGGAAGCTGCACGGCCTGAACGCCTCCGGCCGCTCGCCCGCCGCCTGGAATCTCGACCGCTTCAAGGGCCGTGCGTCCATGCCGAACCGCGGCTGGGACTCCGTCACCGTGCCGGGCGCGGTTTCCGCCTGGGTGGAACTGTCGCGCAAATTCGGCAAGCTGCCCTTTGCCGACCTGTTCGAGCCCGCGATCCGCTACGCGTCCGATGGCTTCATGGTGACGCCGACCATTTCGCGGCTGTGGGCGGCCCAGGTGCCGGAGCTTCAATCCCAGCCGGGTTTTGCCGAAGCCTTCATGCCGCGCGGGCGGGCGCCCGAGGCGGGCGAAACGTTCGTCGCGCCCGGTCATGCGAAGACGCTCAAGCACATCGCGGAGACGAAGGGCGAGGCGTTCTACCGGGGCGAGCTCGCCGCGAAGATCGCCACCTGGGCAAGTCAGCACGGTGGTGCGCTCACGGTCGACGATCTCGCCGAGCACGCCGCGGACTGGGTCGAGCCGCTGGCCCACGACTACCGCGGCTACACGCTGCACGAGATCCCGCCCAACGGCCAGGGCATCGCCGCGCAGATCGCACTCGGCATCCTCGAGGGCTTCGATCTGGGCAGGATCCCGGTGGACTCCGCCGACAGTCTGCACCTGCAGATCGAGGCGATGAAGCTCGCTTTCGCCGACGTCTACGAATACGTTTCGGACCCCGGCACGATGCGCGTCAAGAGCGCGGATCTGCTGGACAAGGAATACCTGAGGAGCCGGTCGCGCCTGATCGACATGAAAAAGGCGAAAACGCCGCGGCACGGCGTTCCCGGCCGGGGCGGCACGGTCTACCTCGCCGCCGCCGATGCCTCCGGAATGATGGTGTCCTACATCCAGTCGAATTACTCGGGTTTCGGCTCGGGCGTGGTCGTCGGCGGCACCGGCATCGCCCTGCAGAACCGCGGCTACGGCTTCGTGCTGCGGCCGGACCACCCCAACGTCGTCGCGCCCCGCAAGCGGCCGTTCCACACCATCATCCCCGCGTTTGTCACGCGGAACGGCGAGCCCGTGATGAGCTACGGCGTGATGGGCGGCTCGATGCAGGCGCAGGGACACGCCCAGGTGATGATCCGTTTCGCCGACCACCGGCAGAACCCGCAGGCGGCGGCTGATGCGCCGCGCTGGCGGGTCGACCAGGGCCTCGACGTCAACGTCGAGCACGGCGTCACCCCCGACGTGATCGCGGACCTGCGATCCCGCGGCCACAGCCTCACCCAGGCCGACCGCTGGAGCACCGACTTCGGCCGCGCGCAGCTCATCTACCGCATGGAGGATGGATACCTGGCGGCTTCGGAGCGGCGTACGGATGGACAGGCTGTTGGTTTCTGAACAAGCGTGACATGGTGGGGCGTGACATGACGATTCGTGACGTGATGGAGCGTGACGTGATAAGGCGTGTTTAACGCCAACCGCCACTCTCCGTTGTCACGATTTACCATGTCACGCAGTACCACGTCACGCCGTACCATGTCACGCATCATCACGTCACGCCTTTTCAATCGCCATGTCTGAACACAAAGCCACCATCCGCTGGACCCGCGACGGGAAAGATTTCACCTACAAGACTTACAGCCGCGACCACGCCTGGCGCGTGAACGGCAACGAGATCCCCGCTTCCGCCACGGCGGCGTACCTGGGCAATCCGAATCGCGTGGATCCGGAGGGCGCGCTGGTCGCGGCGCTGTCGAGCTGCCACATGCTCACCTTCCTCGCGCTCGCGGCGAACAAGGGTTTCGTCGTGGAGAGCTACGAGGACGACGCCGTCGGACATGTCGAGAAGAATGCCGCCGGCAAGCTGGCGGTCACGCGCGTCGAGCTGCGCCCGAAAATCGCGTTCGGCGGAGCGAAGCAGCCGATAGCGGCGGACATGGAGTGGCTGCACGACAAGGCGCACAAAGAATGCTTTATCGCGAACTCCGTGACCACTGACGTTCGGGTGATGGGTGATGGGTGATGGGCTAGAACCGGACATTAGCCGCCAAGACGGTAGAGTAGAGGAGGAAGTAGTGTCACAAAGTAACACTACCCCTCCCCCCTCGTCGAACCGGACGTGCAGGTTTCCCGCATCCGGCTCTCATGCAAGCAATCGCCGCCGCAGTGCGCGCGCTCA